>JAJXWV010000081.1 GCA_021781455.1 Acidobacteriota bacterium
GCCTACGACGGCAGCAAGCTCTTTCCAGCGGTGGGTGCTGTGGGAACGTCGGGAATCGCGTCGTCTGCGATTTCCGAGGTTTCCATAGCACTTCCTGCTTGACTTTCAACGGAGTATCTCATCCGCCCCGCTCTGCGGGGCACCTTCTCCCCGCTGCGGCGGGGAGAAGGGCAACGAACACGAAAGCCCGCATCAACAGCGGAGTTTTCTGGAAGCCTGAGCAACGGATCCGGGCGGTTGGGTGGCGCCCAAACATGAGCCGTTGCAGCCCGCTCAGCCCTGCCGCCCCACACACCCGAATCCCTCGCTCACGCTCGGGACGACAAGCTGGATGACAAGGCTGCGGCGGGGCTGGAACCCCGCACTCCTGAAGACATTACACGTCGGCGGGTGATCGCGCTCACCGGGAGAGCACGCGGGCCTCACTGGCTCACGTGTCCACCCTGTATACGCTTTGGTTCAACCGGGAGGAGTCGTCCTGTGATCCAAACCATCGAGTTTCCGAGCCTTGCCGAAGACCTGCGATCGCTGCCTGCGAAAGGTCCGGGGCGCGACCGCCAGCTGCACCGCCTCATCGATCTCCACGCCATGGCCGAAGCGGCTGCCGCGCTGCACGACGCGGCCGCGCGAACTCGCGACGACGGCGTCGTCGCCCGTCTCCTCGAGTCGGCCGACGTCGTCCTCGGCGGCGGTCTGCCGGACCGCACGGCCGGCGATGCCGGCGCGCGCGACCGGTTGCGCGAGGCGGCGACATCCATCGAGCTCCTCTCGCTCCTTCCCGATTGGGTCCGCGAGCTTCGCGGGGTGGCCTCGTCACGGCCCGACTTCGGCGCGTGCACGGTCGCCTCGGCGCTCGAGCTCTGGTCGTGGACGGCGAAGTACTTCCGCACCGGCGAAGGGGCGCGGGCGGAATCGGCCTCCAACGCGCTCGACGATCTGGCCGAAGCGCTCTGTCCCCTGCTCGCCGCCCGCTGTCTGGCGCTCGAGGTCACGGCCGGAGCGCCGGCAGTCGAGCTGCGCCGCGACCTCTGCCACGTGTACGCCGCCCACGCTTCCGCGACGGCCGGCAGCGTCTGCGCCGAGCTCGTGTTCGGTTATCGGCGCCACCTGGTGTGGGATGCCGCGGGCTGCGCGACCTGCTATGCCGGCGACGCCCTGGACGCGCTCGAATCCGTCATGCCCGGGATCGCCGGCGGCGCCCGCATGACTTCCGACGTCATCGAAGCCGACGGATCGCATCCGTCGAAGGAAGGGCCTTGCGTGCGTTTCGACGGCGTCGACACGTTCATGCGGCTCCGCAACAAGCTGGACGGATGCCTCACAGGCGCCCGAATCGCCAAGGAGCGCGCGGCGGCAACGATCGCGCGTTCGACGGCTGCCACACCCTCCAGGAAATCGAAAGGGAGAGCGTAATGACCCTGGCGCGACTCGAAGCCGGCGATCTCGAGCTGATCGTCGACACACTGAAGGACTTCACGGAGCGCAATGCGCCGCTGGAGCGCCGCATGGAGTGGGACCGCAGCGACACCTGTCCCGAGGACGTGGTGCGGGCGATGCTCGGCCCGGAGGTTGGACTGCACCTCCCCTTTCTGCCGGCGGAGTACGGCGGCATGGGCGGCGGCGCCTACGACATCTATCGTCTGTCGTGCGAGTTCGCGCAGATCGACCTGGGGCTGGCGACGTCGATGCTGGCAGTGGCGCTCGGCACGGACCCGATTCGCGTCGGCTCGACAGAGGCGCAGCGGCAGCGCTGGCTGCCGCGCATCGCAAGCGAGGGGTTGATCGTCGCGTATGCGGTGACCGAGCCGGAAGCGGGATCGAACGTTCAGAACGTGCAGACCCAGGCCCGGCCGATCACGGATGCGGCCGGCAAGGTCACGCACTACTCGCTGACCGGCGTCAAGCAGTTCATCTCCAATGGCTCGATCGCGGATCTCTACACCGTGCTGGCCAAGGCGCCGGGCGGTCCTTCGTTCTTCATCGTGGAGCGCGGCACGCCGGGCCTGACGCCGGGCAAGCACGAGATCAAGCACGGCATCCGGGCCTCGGACACGGCGCAGGTGCTGTTCGACGACGTCGTCGTTCCGGCCGATCAGCTGGTCGGCGAGGTCGAAGGCGAGGGGCTCAAGCAGGCCAACGAAGTCTTCGGTTTCACGCGGCTGATGGTGGCCGGCTTCGGACTCGGCGCGGGCATCGCCGCGCTCAGGAAGGCCGTCGCCTATTCGAAACAGCGCCGCCAGATGGGAACGCTGCTCTGCGAGAAGCAGGGCTACACGCACAAGCTGCTCGTCCCTAACAGCGTCCGCCTGGCCGCGGCACAGGCGTACATCGAGCACGTGGCCGACCTGCTCGACTCCGGCAACAAGGACCGCCAGATCGAAGGGGCGATCGCCAAGATCTTCGCCACGGAATCCGGCAACATCGCTGCGGACGACGCCGTGCAGGCGTTAGGCGGATACGGGTACTGCGTGGAGTTCGAAGTGGAGAAGATCCGCCGCGACGCGCGCATCCTGCGCATCTACGAAGGCACGTCGGAGATCCTGCAGAACATCGTCGGGCTGTACCGGATGCGCGAGAGCGTCCGGAGCAAGGGGCTCTTCTACGGCGCCATGGCCGACTCGGTCGAGCCGTTCACCGACGCGGGCGGGCCGGCCGCGGCGAAAGCGGCGCGGTTAATGTCGACGGCGCTCGATCACCTCTTTCACCAGAAGCTCGGCCGGCAGCAGTACGCCCTGTTCGAGTGCGCGACGGCGATCGTGGAAGTGGAGACGGCGGTCGCGCTGGTGCGGGCGGTTGGTCTCTCCGGCGACCCTCTCTCGAAGGCGCAGGCGCGAGTCTGGGCCAGCGACGTGGCGCTGTCGGTGCCGACCCGGCTGCTGAAGCTGTTCAGCGCGTCCGGCGTGCTCGATGCGGGCAAGTTCGAGGAGTTCCGCACGGCCGCCGACCTGCCCGGTGTGTACGCCCTGCAGTCGGGCCGCCTCGCCGACCTCGACTTCATCGCACACGCCATCACGGCGTGACCGTTTCACCACAGAGACACAGAGGACACAGCGCAGGCTCGCTCCGCTCGCCCGCAACCGAAGATCGCCGCATAGGTCACCTCGCCCCGCGGCGCGATGCATCAACCAGTCGAATCGAAGGTCCGCGGGGCGAGGGGACCGGTTCGCCCTGCCGTTTTGTGCAAGGAAATCTTCGCGTGGCGCGCAGAAACTTCGAGCCAGTAGTACAGAGGAATCTGTGCAGCCTCTGTGTTCTCTGTGCCTCTGTGGTGAATTCAAAATCGAGATCCACCCGCTCCAAACGATTTACACTCGGCGGCCATGAAAAAGCTCGCCAGCCTCGCCGCGCTCCTGCTCCTCGCCGCGACGGCCGCCTTCGCCCAGCAGCCGAATGACGACGCCTATACGGCCCAGATCCGCAAGTTCACCACCGACCCGCGGTTCACGACCGAGCTCGTCGACCATCTCCCCGCCTCGGACCACGTTCCGACGCCGCTGAAGTTCAACGGCTACATCGCCGGCGCGGACGGCCACCTCACGTACGCAGAGGACGTGGCGCGCTATCTCCGCGCTCTCGAGGCGGCATCACCGCGCATCAAGGTGATGTCGATGGGAAAGAGCGAGGAGGGACGCGAGATGATCGTGGCCGTCGTCTCGGACGAGCAGACGATCGCCAACCTCGATCACTACCGGGACATCACGCGCCGGCTCTCCGATCCGCGCACGCTCGACGAAGCGCAGGCGCAGAAGCTGATCGAGACCGGCAAACCGATCTACTACCTCACCGGCACGATCCATTCACCGGAGACGGGCAGCCCGGAGATGCTGATGGAGCTCGCCTACCGGCTGGTCGTCGACGAATCGCCGGCCATCCGCAGCATCCGCGACAACACCATCGTCATGATCACGCCGGTGGTCGAGGTCGACGGCCACGACCGGCAGGTGGACCTGTGGCGCTATCGGCAGGCCCATCCGGACCTCCCCACGCCTCCGCTCGTCTACTGGGGCCACTACGTCGCTCACGACGACAATCGCGACAACATCGGCCTGACGCTGGCCCTCAGCCGCAACATCCTGAAGACCGTTCTCGACTTCCACCCGACGGTCATGCACGACCTTCACGAGTCGGTTCCGTTCATGTACGTCATGAGCGGCACCGGTCCGTTCAATCCCGCGCTCGATCCGATCATGATCGACGAGTGGCACCGCATGGCCTATCACGAGGTCGACGAGATGACCCGCCGGGGCATGCCGGGCGTGTGGCTGCACGGTTTCTACGACGGATGGGCGCCTAACTACATGCTCTGGGCCGGCACCGGCCACAACGCCATCGGCCGCTTCTACGAGACCTTCGGCAACCGCTGGCCGATCACCGCCGACCGCGTGGTGCGCAGACTCAGCGATCGCGAGTGGTACCGCCCCAACCCTCCCCTCCCGCAGGTGAAGTGGTCCTTCCGCGACAACGTCAATTACCAGGAGAGCGGCGTCCTGTTCGCGCTCACGGACATGGCCCAGAACCGGCGCCATTTCCTCGAGAACTTCTATGCGATCGGCAAACGAGCGGTGGCCAAGGCGTCTAACGAGGGCCCCACGGCCTGGGTTTTCGACGGCGCACAGAAGCGGCAGCACCAGCTGCGCGATCTGATGGCGCTCCTGGTCGAGCAGGGCGTGGAGGTGAACGTCGCCGACGCGCCGTTTACCCTCAAAGCCGGCTGGCCTCCTCCCCAGCCGAAGAAGGAAAACGACAAGAAGGCCCCATCGGCGCCGCCGAAGGAACCCACTGCCACTGCGAAAACTCCCGCGAAGCCGGCCGACGACACGGTCTCCTTCGCAAAGGGAACGTTCATCGTCCGCATGGACCAGCCCTACAGCCGCCTCGCCGACGCCATGATCGACGTCCAGTACGTGCGCGGCGACGAAAAGCTCTACGACGACACCGGATGGACCCTCGGCTACGCGCGGAACGTCGATTTCAAGCGCATCGTCAACCCCGAAGTGCTGAAGGTGCCCATGCACCGCTGGAACACGGACAGTCCACAAGCCGCGCCGCGGATCCTGGCCAACGACGCCGAGACCGAATTCGCACGCGCGCTGTTCGCGGCGACGAACGCCAGGATCTCGGACGAGGAAGCGACGATCGACGGCCACAAGTATCCGAGGGGCAGCCTCGTGCTCGACTCGTCGCTGGTCGTGAAGGCGCACGACTGGAAGTCGCCGCGCATCGCCGTCCTGCACACCTGGCAGCGCACACAGGACGAGGGGTGGTACCGCATCGCCCTCGACTCCATGGGCGTTCCCTACACCTACATCTCCACGCAGGAGATCGCGCGCATTCCCGATCTGCGCAGCCGTTTCGACGTGATCATCTTTCCGCCCACGGGCGGCGTCTCTCCCCAGGACATCGTCAACGGCATGCCGCCCGGCCCGCCACTCCCCTGGAAGAAGACAGACCTTACGCCTAACCTCGGCGTCGACCAGACCGACGACATGCGCCCCGGCCTTGGTCTAACAGGTGTGGATCGCCTGTCCAGCTTCGTCGATAACGGCGGCCTTCTCATTACGGCTCTCGACACATCGGTGTTCGCCGTGCAGTACGGGCTTGCTCGGTGGGTCCGTATCATCGACGCACACGGACTGAAGGCGCCGGGAACGCTCGTGGCCGCAACCGTCGTGGACAAGAAGAGCCCCATCGTGGCCGGATACGACGAGAGCGTGCCGGTGTACTTCGACGGCTCGCCGCTGTTCCGCGTGGGACTGTTCACGGCTCGGGAGAGCGATTCACGCCCCAGCGGCCGCGGAGGCAAGAACGACCCCGATGTGCCGCAGGGTCGTGCTTATGTTCCGCTGCCGGAGAAGCCGAAGCCTGCGCCAGGAGAGGAAGGCTTCCAGAAGCCGGAAGATGCGCCGTGGAACACCGAGTACCTCATCCCGCGGCCGGAGGACCGCCCTCGCGTGATTGTCGCGTTCGCGAAGCCGGCCGACAGGCTGCTGCTGTCCGGAATGCTGGCGGGAGCGGACGAGCTGGCGGGAAAACCGGCCGTCATCGATTCGCCCCGCGGCCGCGGCCACATCCTTCTGTTCTCGAGCAACCCCATGTGGCGAGGCTCCACGCAGGGAACCTACGCCCTGATCACGAACGCGATCGTGAACTGGGACCGGCTGCGCTGAACGCCCTTCGTGTGGGGCAGGCTTTCCAGCCCCCTTCTCCCCGCCGCAGCGGGGAGAAGGGGGAACGATCGAGCGTTTCTTCCTTCCGGCTTGCGCCTGCGCGATTTCGAGTGCTCGAAATGACAGGTCACGGCACGACGTGCGTGCCCGCCTTCCCGGCCAGTGCCAGGCCGACGTGGGCGGGGTCCGTGATGATCGCTTCGTGGCCGCCTCCGTCGAGGAAGGCGATGACGGCCTGGATCTTCGGGAGCATGCTCCCCGGCTTGAAGTGCCCCTCGTCCATGTAGCGCCGGGCCTCGGCGACCGTCATGCGGTCGATGTCCTTCTGCTGCGGTGTGCCGAAGCCGAGGCAGACTTTCTCGACGGCCGTGGAGACGACGAAGAGCTCGGCGCCGAGCTGGCGCGCCAGGAGGCTGGAGGCGTGGTCCTTGTCGATGACCGCGGCCGCGCCGGTGATCTCTCCCACGGCGTTCTCCACGACGGCGATGCCGCCTCCACCTGCCGCGACGACGACGAAACCGGCATCGAGAAGGCTCTTCACGGCGCCCAGCTCGACGATCGCGGTCGGGGCCGGCGAAGCGACGACGCGACGCCATCCCCTCCCCGCATCCTCGACGACGTTCCACCCGTCCACCGCGCGGTGGTGCTCGGCCTGCTCCTTCGACAGAAAGGTTCCGATGGGCTTGTTAGGCGTGGCGAAGGCCGGGTCGGACCTGTCTACCAGGCATTGCGTGACCACCGTGGCCGCGCTTTTCCTGATACCGAGCCGGCGGAACTCGTTCAGGAGAGCGAGCTGGATGTGAAATCCGATCGCACCCTGGGTGTCGGCGACGCAGGAATCGAGCGGCACGGTGTGCAGCTCGCCCGAGGCGAGCTCGGAGCGACGCAGGATGAAGCCCACCTGCGGACCGTTTCCATGCGTGATCACCAGGCGCAGCTCCGGGTCCTGAAGGAGCGGCGCGAGGTGGCGGCAGGTCTCGGCACAGGCGTGGTACTGGTCCGGCACACCCTGGTGCTGCTTGTCGGTAATCAGCGAGTTCCCGCCGATGGCGATGACGGCTGTCCGGGTCACGTGGCGTCCTTCCTTCGGCCCGTTCCAGCGAACGCTGCCGGGCACAATGGACAATACCGAAGAGTAACGCGAGCCGCTTTTCTTTTTTATCACTGAGCCCGGTGTCCGCGGGAACATCTTCGGCCGCGCACGCGGAGGTGTGCAGGACGCTTGTCGTTCCGAGCACTCGAATCGCGCAGGCGCGACACCGGAGCGAAGAAACGTTCGATGGTCCCCCGGGGTGAGGGGTCTCGTTCTGGTTCAAAAGGAGACCCCTTGTACGCCTTCGGCACCTTCTCCCCGCTGCGGCGGGGAGAAGGGCAACGAACGCCAGAGCCCGCATAAACACTGGGAGTTTTTTGGAAGCGTTAGCGAGGAATGACAGGATCGCCCTTCGATTGTTGTCTCATCGGGGTTAACTCAGAGCCATTGGGGGGAAGTCCCCTTCCGGTGCCACTTCGTCAGGCGACCAGCCGCTTCCTCACCGCGTACAGCACGATCTCGGCGGTGCTGTGCAGGTTGAGCTTCTGCATGAGGTTGGCGCGATGCGTTTCGACCGTGGAGAGGCCGATGTCCAGCGTCGATGCCACCTCCTTGTTGGAGCGCCCCTCGGCGAGCAGCTGGAGCACTTCCTTCTCGCGATCGGTGAGGAGGTGGTACGAATCGGAGAGGCCGCGCTCGTGCAGCTGATGCACATATTCCTCGGCGAGAAGCGCGGACACGGCCGGGCTGAAGAACGATTTTCCAGCAGCGACGGCGCGAATGGCCGGGAGGAGATCCTCGTCGGTGGCGTCCTTCAGAAGGTAGCCGCGGGCGCCGGCGGAGAGGGATTCGATGACGTACGACTCGTCGGCGTGCATGCTGAGCATGATCGCGCGCGGCGGCGGGTCGAGCTTCTGGACGCGGACCGCCACCTCGATCCCGTTGAGCTTCGGCATGGCAATGTCGAGGATCAGCAGATCGGGGCGATGTTCCTCGGACAGCCGGAGGGCCTCCAGACCGTCGGAAGCTTCCGCGACGACTTCGATTCCGGGCTCCGTCTCCAGCAGCGAACGCATGCCGCGCCGGACGATGGCATGATCGTCAGCCAGCAGCACGCGCAAGGCTGAGGTCCTCCGTTTTCTGGGGCAGCCGCAGCGTCACGTGCAGCTCCGTCCCGCTTGGATTTCGTCTGGCGACACTGAAGACACCGCGCAGCTCGCGGACGCGCTCCTCGATGCCGATCAGTCCCATGCCCCGTGCGCGGCGTTCGTCGATGCCGACACCGTCGTCCGACACGATCAGCTCGAGCGATCCGTCCACGTGCTGAAGGGTGATCTCGATGCGCTTTGCCAGCGCGTGCCGCGCACAGTTCGTCAGTGCTTCCTGGACGATGCGGTAGACACAGGTCCGGTACTGATCGGGCAATGCGTTGAGATCTCCGCGGAGCTTCAAGTCGACGGCGATGTTGAACCGGCGCCGAAAATCGCGGACGTGCCACTCCAGGGCGGGCTGCAGGCCGAAGTCGTCGAGCATGCTCGGGCGGAGCCCCATGACCAGATCGCGGACCGAGCGCAGGATCGTATCGAGGAGGCGTTTCGCCTCGGCGAGCGCTTCCGAGACGCGGCCGTCGCCGGCCGCTGTGCCGGCGCGCACGGCGCGGCCGATCTCCATGCGCAGCGCGGTGAGCATCTGCCCGACGTGATCGTGCAGCTCGCGGGTCAGTTTCTTCCGTTCCTCCTCCTGAGCGGCGACCAGCTGCTGGGAAAGGAGTCGCATCTCCTGTTCGGCCTCTTCCGCCCGCACCCGCTGCTCGATCGACCGCCGCTCGAGGCTTCGCAACCGGAGCACCGCGATCAGGGCCACGATCGACCCGAGGAGCAAACTGTGCCAGAGCTCGCGATGAAGATCCTCGCGGAATTCCGACTCTCGCCGGGCGACCTCCGCGCGCTGCATGGCCAGGTTCGCGTCGTTCAGCTTCTCGATGTCCGTGGCGATGGCCAGGACCGCGTCGCGCCGCGGCAGAACGTCACGCCTCAGGAATCTCGCGCTGTTGACCACTTTCTCGACGATCGTCCAGTCGAACAGCGGCTCGAACGTCTGCCAGTAGTCGTCGACGCGCGTCTCCAGCGTGTCGATCTGCGGCCTCGATGCGGCGGGCAGCAGTGAGCGGAGCTGCTTGATGGTCTGGACGTGGTTCTGCCGCAGGTCGGTCAGGTGTTGACGGTATTCCGGCGCGTGCCTGCTGTCCGTGTCGAGAAGGTAGTCACGGATGTAGATGCCTGAGAGCTGGACGTCCCCGCGCAGGCGCCGCAGCGTTCCCTCCACCTCCCGGTGATGCTTGTTGATCTGATCGATCTGAGCGTAGATCTCTTCCGCGTTGCGAGAGGTCGAGAGAATGGAGGTGGCGAGCAGCACCAGAAGCCCGAAGAGGGCGGCCGCCGCCACCGGCCACGTCGTCAGCGCCTTCCGCTGCCACAACGAGCTGAATCTCATCGATCCACCACAACGCGCGCCGCTAGGAGGCCGCTTCCTCCGCCAGGAAGGAAGCGGACTCATGCGTATCAAATCGCGAGACAGCGGCACCCGCGAGCGGTTGTACCGGACGGACTCTCCTGGCCTGATCTCTGACGGCGCGAAGGTCATGGAGGATCTTCGCCGACCAGTCGTGGATCGAATGTGTTGCCACCTGGTCGCGCATGGCCTGCATGCGTGCGCAGCGCTCCTGCCGGGGCATGCGAATCGCGCGAAGGATCGCGGCGGCGGTCTCCTGTGAGTCGTAGGGATTCACGAGCAGCGCGCTCTCCAGCTCTTTCGCGGCGCCTGCGAAGGTGCTCAGCACCAGTGCGCCATCACCGTCGGAGCAGGACGCGACGTATTCCTTCGCCACCAGGTTCATCCCGTCGTGCAGCGGTGTAACGAGCGCACTGTCGGCCATCGCGTAATGTTTTCTGACTTCTTCCGGACTGAACGCCCTCATGTGCAAAAGGACAGGAGCCCAGCCGGCCGTACCAAAGCGCTCGTTCACTCGCGCCACGGCTTCTTCGAGATCCGAGGCGAGCTCCTGGTACTTCCGGATGTGCATTCGCGTGGGCGATGCAAGCTGCACGTGGACGTATCGTCCACGCAGCGCCGCGTTCTGTTCGAGCATGAGCTCGATCGCGGCGACCCGCTCGATCAGGCCCTTCGTGTAGTCGGCACGATCGACCCCGACGCTGACGTGCACGTCGTCGGGTATCCCCAGCGACTGGCGAAGCTCGCGGCCCTGCGCGCGGGACGCGGACGGATAGGGCCACTCGACGCTGATCGGATACGCGCGGACGAGCGTCTGGTGACCGCGGAACGAGATCGACATTTTCTCGAGATCGACGCGGCACTCCAGGTACCGCTGCGCCGAATCGAGAAAGTTCAGGCAGTACTGTCTCGTGTGAAAGCCGACCACATCCGCGCCCAGCATCCCTTCCAGCAGCTCGTTCTTCCAGGGGAAGATGCCGAAGACTTCTGCATTGGGCCAGGGAATGTGCCAGAAGAGATTCGTCACGGCGTGCGGAGCCCGGTGGCGGATGAGACGCGGCACGAGCGCGAAGTGGTAATCCTGCACGAGGACCAGACCGTTCCTCGTGGTCTCCCTCACGGCCGCGCGAGCGAACGAGTCGTTGATGCTCTGATACGCCGCCCAGTCGGCCGCACGAAACGACGGACGGATGTGAGCGGTATGGCAGAGCGGCCACAGCCCTTCGTTCGACAGTCCCGAGTAGTAGCGTTCGTACAGCTCCGGGTCGAACCACAGCCGTTGCAGCGTGTACTCGCGCGTTTCCGTCGGGACGCGCAGGCGTCCGTCGCGATCCGAGCACTCCCGATCTGCAGATCCGGTGGCCGCGGCAATCCACGTTCCTCCGCATTCGCGAAGCAACGGCTCGATTCCGGTGACGAGGCCACTGGGCGGGCGCGCCACGACGATGCGCCCATCCTCCAGCCGCTGGTGCGAATACGGCTCCCGATTCGCCACCACGGCGACGTGATCGGGCGAATGCTCATCCCCAACGAGCGAACGACGCCTCTTCGCGCCGGAGATGGTCCGTTGCGCGACCGGACGCGACTGTTGACCTGTATCGTGCACCGATGCCACGGTAGGGCCGAGCGCGGATCGCGTAAATCCGGTCGACAGGGGAGGATGAGGAAGCGCTCCCCCCTTTGCCCGATGGTGTGGCGTCGCCGACCGCCCTACCGTGAGAAGCATGCAATCAGTCGCGAGAAGCAGTCGCCATGAAATGGATGCGCAGCCGATCAGAGGGCTGAAGCAGCGCGACGCTCTTCCGGACTACGCAGTGTTCACCGCCATCGAGGGAACGCTGCTCGATTTCGACACGTTCGACGGCAGTGCGGCGCGCCCGCTCGTTCGTACGCTCCACGCCGCCGGTGTGCCGGTCATTCCTGTGACGGTGATGACCCTCGAGGAGATGGAGCAGGTTGCGGATGATCTCTTCATGCGTGATCCGATGATCATCGAAGGCGGTGGCGCGATTGCGCGCTGGCGACACGGTGCCTGGCAGGTCGAGGCGGTCGGTGCCGCTTCGGACACGCTGCTCGAGGCGATCTGCGACATCGAGGCGCTCACCGGCGCTCACCTGGCGGTTTACTCGGCGCTTTCGGAGAGCGAGTCGGCCCGCCTTTCGGGCCGCAGGGGCGCCATGCTCCACGCCTCGATGCAGCGCCGGTTCAGCGAACCGTTCCTCATCGAGCGAGGCGAGATCGGCGCGGTGAGCAGGGCCGCCGCGTCGCTCGGCTTCTCGGTTCATCGTGGAAAGCGTTTCTATTACCTCACTCGTACGGATTGCGACGGGCGGGCATTTCATCGGCTGCGCGAAGAGATTCGGTGCGGGACTGCCATCGGTGTCGGCGGCTCGCCCATCGACGCGGGGTTCCTGTCGCTGACCGACATCCCCATTGCCGTTCCGCGGCCCGACGGCCAACCCGATCGGCAACTGCTCGCCGATCTGCCGAACGTGATGATCGCCTCTGCGCCGGGAGCTGCCGGCTGGGCCGCAGCCGTGAGCCACGTGTGGAGCGCGCTTCAAAGCGCGGGGAGATCGGCCGGGGTGGCATGACGACCAGGAGCACCGGCCGGGACTGCGTCACACTTCTCGCGTTCGATTTCGACGGCACGCTCGCACCCATTCAGGATGATCCGGCCCGGGTCGTGCTCGACCCCGCGGCCGCGGAGTTCCTTGCGGAGGCCGCCAGAGCACCGGGCGTGGTCGTAGCCATTGCATCGGGCCGCGACTCGGAAGACCTCGCCTCGCGGTTGGATGGCCTCCCCGTCTATCTGATCGCCTCGCACGGCCTGGAGATCCGCGGACCTTACGGGCGGTCGATTCGAAGCGCCAGGCCGCTCGCACTCGAGCTCGATGAATCGATCCGGCGTGCGGCCGAGGCATGTGGACTTCGAATCGAGAAGAAGACGCACGGGATCGCGCTTCACTGGCGCGGCGTGCGGTCCCTGCACCCGGCCCACCCCGTCGTGGAGCAGTTCCGCCACTGGGCGGCGTCCAATGGCCTCGACGTCATCGACGGCCGGCGCGTCGTCGAGGCGAGAATGCAGGGCTGGGGCAAAGACGCCGCGCTGCGCTGGGTCTCGAGCGCAACGGCTGCCGGCCGCGTCATCTTCGCCGGCGACGACGTCACCGATTTCGGAGCGCTGCAGTTCGCGGTCGAACACGGCCGCGGCCTGTTCATGCGCAGCGACGAGTGCGTCCCGCCGCCCGGCGTCACAGTCGTGAATTCGTGCGAGGACCTCGTGCGGATTCTCCGCGACGAGGTGCCGGTCTAGCCGGCTCCGCGTTCCGGAGGCCTGCCCGCCGGTCGCCGGCTGGAAGCCCGCAAGTTCACCTCACTCCACATCAGGGTTCATGCGGGCTGTGAAGTTCGTTGCCCTTCTCCCCGCAGAGCGGGGCGGATGAGATACTCCGTTGAAAGTCAAGCAGGAAGTGCTATGGAAACCTCGGAAATCGCAGACGACGCGATTCCCGACGTTCCCACAGCACCCACCGCTGGAA
>JAJXWV010000052.1 GCA_021781455.1 Acidobacteriota bacterium
GCTCGAACCACCCGGCTCCTGGCTCGGCTCTCCAACTCCTCCCGATCCGACTTCTTGAGTTCCAGCTTCTCCATGCAATTGAGAACAACAGTTTACTGGTCCCAATTGCATCTTTCCACTCCACTAGTTGATGTCCTGGTTCTGCTCGAGCTTCTTCACGGCGTCTTCCATCGATTTCTTGTTGATGGGATCCGGCGCCTCGTTGGCGGCGAGCTTGGCGTACTTGAGGGCCTGCTTGTAGTCGCCAGTCGCTGAGTAGCCGCGGGCCAGCCCGACGTTGACCGGCCACTCGTTGGGATGCTTCTTCGCGTTCATCTGCCAGATGCGCAGCGCTTCCTGTTTCTGGCCCTTCGCGAGCAGGGTGCGCGCGTACTGATGGAGATCGAGCGGGCCAGCCACACTGATTGCCTTGTCGCGGGTCAGTTTCGCCTCGGCGACTTTGCCGGTCGCTTCCTGTGCGTCAGCGAGGGCGCTGAGCGTCGTGAAGTTTTCCTGTCCGACAAAAACCCGGTTCACCGCGGCCTGAGCCCATTCCAGCGCATCCTCGTTGTGCTTGTTCTGGAGCGCGTACTGCGAAGCCTGCACCAGGTTCTGCCACATGAATCCGGGCTCAGCACGCATCTCGTTCCGAAGGGCCGTCATGAAAACCGCGTCGCTGTCGGGAACGGCGATGCGGATCGGGATCTGCAGCTCCTCCCAGCGCAGCGCGAGGGTGGCCTGGTCCTTCGTCGAATCGGTGAAGTCGTAGGAGAGCGCCTCCTGGTAATCCGCTTTCGACGGCTTGACCTTCACGCGCAGCGCGTCGTCGGCGGGGTCGTAGAAGAAGCTGCCCCAGGCGGTGGAGTTCCTCGAGAAGATGACCGTCCACTCGTTCGGGCCGGGAATCATCGACAGGCCATAGGAGCCAGCGGCCAGCTTCTGCCCTTCGACGTCGATGTCATGGGAGGTGGTGAAGACCGTGTTCTCGTTCGCGCCGGCGCGCCACGGACATTCCTTGCACGTGCCGAAGCCGAGGTTCACCATGCCGTAGGGGACCAGCGTGCCCCAGATCTTTCCGCGGCGGTCGGTGCCGTTAGGCGCATGGACGCGAGGGCTGCTGTAGTCGACCGAGACCTTCACCAGGCCGATCATCCGGGAGACGGATGCAGCCTGGCTGTCGCGGGGCAGGGTCAGCGAGGCGGCATTCGCCGAGACTGCCACGAGACCGAAACAGAGCGCCGCCAGGAGCGTGCGGGATCGATTCATAGGTCCTCCTCTTCGATGTCCGTGGATCATACGAGCGGCCCTGTTGCGGGGTCGTCAGCGATCGGAAAACAAGCGGAAAGCCTCCGTCACTCTGACGGGGGAGAAGAAAACGGCCGCGCAATCGCGCGGCCGTCTGATCGATGAAAGAAGAAACGAGCTACACGGTCACAGGTTCCGGCACTCCCGACTCCAGGCGCTTCGGCCCGGCCTTCACCACATCGGCCGGACAGCCGGACGCCAGGATCTTGAAGTTTTCGATGTACCGCGCCGCCAGGGCGTCGTATTTCCTGAAGTACTCCTCGCGACTGCCCCAGGTGTTCGCCGGATCGAGGATCTCGGAAGGGACGCCTTCGCATTGCATCGGCACGTCGAAGCCGAAGATCGGGTCCTTGCGGTAGGGCACGCTGTTCAGATCGCCGGAGAGCGCGGCGTTGAGCAGCGCGCGGGTGTGGCGGATGCTGATCCGCTTTCCGACGCCGAACGGGCCGCCGGTCCAGCCGGTGTTGACGAGCCAGCACTGCGCTCCGTGCTGGAGCATCTTCCGGCGCAGCAGATCGGCGTAGACGTAGGGATGATGGACCATGAACGGGCCGCCGAAGCAGGCGCTGAAGGTGATTTCCGGCTCGATGCCGAGGCCGATCTCGGTCCCGGCGATCTTCGAGGTATAGCCGGAGACGAAGTGGTAGATGGCCTGCTCGGGTGAGAGCCGCGAGATCGGCGGCATGACGCCGGTGGCGTCGCAGGTCAGGAAGATCACGTTCTTCGGATGCCCGGCGCGTTTCGCCGGCATGGCGTTGGCGATGAAGTCGAGCGGGTAGGCGCCGCGCGTGTTCTCGGTCATCCGCTCGTCGTTGAGGTCGAGGATGCGCGTGACCGGATCGTAGACGACGTTCTCCAGGATCGTCCCGAATCGGCGTGTGGTGGCGTAGATCTCGGGCTCGGCGTCCGGCGAGAGGCGGATCATCTTCGCGTAGCAGCCGTCCTCGATGTTGAAGACTCCATTGTTGCCCCAGCCGTGCTCGTCGTCGCCGATGAGGTGTCGTTTCGGGTCCGCCGACAACGTCGTCTTTCCTGTTCCCGACAGACCGAAGAAGATGGCCACGTCGCCGGTATTTCCGACGTTCGCCGAGCAGTGCATCGACAGCACGCCGTCGGTTGGCAGCAGGTAATTGAGGACCGTGAAGACCGTCTTCTTGATCTCGCCCGCGTAGCCGGTGCCGCCGATGATGGCCAGCTTCTGCCGGAAGTTCAGGACGATGAACGTGTCGCTGCGCGTCCCGTCCACCATCGGGTCCGCTTTGAATCCCGGTACGGCGACGACGGTGAAATCAGGGACATGCTTCCGCGCCTGGTCGATGGTTGTGTTCTTGATGAACATCGTCCGCGCGAAGAGGCTGTGCCACGCCTTCTGTGTAATGACGCGGACGCTGATGCGATGCGCAGGATCGGCTCCGGCGTGTACGTCCTGCACGAACAGGTCGCGCCCCTGCACGTATCCCGCGAGCCGCGAGTGCAGCTGGCTGAAGCTCAGCGGGTTGAAGGGCCGGTTGTACTGACCCCACCAGACGTTCTCTTCGGTCGACGGCTCGCGCACGACGAATTTGTCCGAGGCCGCGCGGGCGGTGTGCTTGCCGGTGTCGACGATGAACGGACCCTCATGCGCCATCTGCCCTTCCGACCGGAAGATCGCTTCTTCGTAAAGCGCCGGAGCGGGGAGGTTCCAGTAGATGCGCCGGAGCTGCGTGAGCCCGTGATTCTCGAGCCCATACAGGCTGGCCAGCGCGGTGGCCTGTTTGACGGCGGGCGACTGGACGTCGAGATAGATGTTCATTGCCAGTCCCTCACGAGCTTGCGGTCGCCGAGGAACAACTCATTCGGTGCGGCCGGATCGAGCGCCCACTTGATCCGCTCGACGCCGTCCATGATGTCTTTGATCGTGCCGCAGAAGCTGATGCGCAGGCGGCCTTCCATTCCGAACTCTTTCCCCGGCACGACCACGACCCGCACGCGATCGAGCAGGAACTCGGCGAGCTTCTGCGAGTCGTAGCTGTAGGAGCTGAAATCGGGGAAGCAGTAGAAGGTGCCGCTCGGCCTGGTCACGTGAATGCCGGGAATCGTGCGCAGCCGGTCGACGAGCACGTTGCGGTTGTTCTCCAGGGTCAGCCGCAGCGATTCGACGGCGTTCTGCACGCCCGAGAGCGCCCCGATGGCCGCCCACTGCGAGACCGTCACCGGTCCCGAGGTCTGATGCGACTGGATGTTGGCCATCGCTTCGGCGACTTCGCGGTTGGCGATGGCCCAGCCGATGCGGAAGCCCGTCATCGCGTACATCTTCGACACGCCCTGCACCACGACGAGCTTCGACGACTCGCCGAGGTCGCGGGCGAACTGGTACGGATTCGCGACGGTTACTCCGTCGAAGACCAGCCGGTTGTAGAGGTCGTCCATCACCAGCCAGAGGTTGTGCCGCTCGCACATCTCGACCATGCCGGCGATGAACTCGCGCGAGTAGACGACGCCGCTGGGGTTGTTCGGGCTGTTGAGGATCACGGCCTTTGTGTACTGGCCGATCTTCTCTTCCATCTCCTTCAGCGTCGGCTGGAAGGTTCCGTCCTCGGGCACGACCACGACCGGAATGCCGCCGGCCAGCTTCACCATCTCCGGGTAGCTGACCCAGTACGGCGCCGGGAAGATCACCTCGTCCTTCGGCTCGAGCACCGCGTAGAGCAGGTTCATGATGGCCTGCTTCGCACCGCTCGAGATCAGCACGTTCTCCGGTGCCACTTTCCTGTCGTAGTACTCCTCGGTATACCGGATGACGGCTTTCTTCATGGCCGGCAGACCGTCGGCCGGCGCGTAACGGATCTCGCCGGTGTTGAGCTGGGTGGCGCAGTTGAGGACAGCATCGAGTGGCGCCTTGCTCTTTGGCTCGCCGCCACCGAGGTGGATGACTGGCTCGCCTTTTTCGCGGAGCTTCGCCGCCGTTTCGTTGAGCTTCAACGTCGGCGAGGCTTTGATCGATCGAGCGAGTTGACTGATGCTCATGGCCTCTCCTTCTGAGTGTTTGCAACATCGTGGTCCGCGGAGAGGAGGATGAGCCATGTTGTTGCTCACACGTCGTTGGTAATCAGAGGCAGAGGGGGCTTCGTGTAGGACAGGCTTTCCAGCCTGTCCCGGCCGGTGTAGGACAGGCTCTCCGGCGAAGAGGCACAGAGCTCTCTGTATTACTAAACTCCAAATTCTTCGCGCCGCGAAGAGATTCTGTCGGGCGCTCCGCGCCCTCAACACTGATGGAACAACGCGAGTTCGGCGGCCTGACGGCCGCCGCTAAATTGTTTCGGCGGCTACGCCGCCTGTTCTTGCCATGACCGAAGAGTCGGCCACGGTCAAAGCCGGCGAAGCCGGCGACATCCTTTAGCGGCGGCCGTCAGGCCGCCGAACCGGGACCGTATTAAATGATTGAGGGCGCGTAGCGTCCGACAGCATTTCGGTTGCGGGCGAGCCTCGCGAGCCTGCTCTGTGAACTCTGTGCCTCTGTGGTGAAAGGCGGTGGGGGGACTACATCGTGCCGAGAGCCTTGTCGAAGGAGGCCTGCTGGGCGTTGCGGAAGGCGATGCAGGTGTCGATGGCCTCGAGCGTCCGGGTGGCGGTGCGCTGACCGCCGCGCATCGGATGCGTGGACAGGAACGATTCCACGTCTTTCCTCGATTCAGGATCGCAGAACGACGAGGTGGCCCCGGCGACGCGGCCGATCGCGCCAGGCGCCGTCTTCTCGAGCGCGCTCCAGCGCTGCTTGGCTTCGGCCCAGGCGGCGGGCCGGGTCGACGGATCGGAAAGCCCTGCGGCCGCGACGACCGGCAGATCCTGCAGGCGCACTTTGTCACTGTAGATGTAGGCGAGCGCCCGCTGCTGTGCCTTTGGATCGCGGAACAACGGAAGCAGGTTGCGATAGCGGAGCGCGAGCTCGGGCGTCGGCGCGTTGGCCAGGTGCTCGAGAACGCTGTTGAGGAAAGCCTCGTCACCGTACGTCGCCGAGAGGCGGAGTGCCCGGTCGGCGATCACGGCATCGACAGACGAGGGATCGCGCATGGACTCGACGGCGATCTTCTTCGCGCCGGCGATCACCTGAGCATCGCCGGCGTAGCCGAGGGCCCAGAGAACCGAGGCACGGGCGATGCGCTGCTCGGAGCTCTCGGCGGCCGGCGCGTCCCAGCTGAAGGGTGCGTATCCGCGAAGCGCCTCGTGAACGAACTTCTGCCACGCCGCGCGATTACCGTCGTTGACGAGCCGCTGCTGAAGGTAGACGAGGTTGTCGGCGATGGTGGTGACGAGCGGCCGCTCGGCGGGGCGCGGCATGGAGCGAAGGAGCCGCAGATATTCGGCAACGTCGAGGTGCGCCGTGCGGACGAGCAGCCACTCGTTTCCGTTGAAAGAGATCCGGTCCTGCGAAACGAGATCGCCCAGACGCACACGGATCGCCTCTCGCTCGGCGGGCGAGTAGTCGACCGCGAAATAGCCGGAACCGATCCGGCTGAGGAACAGCGCCTGGCTCGGCGCGACGGTGTAAGTCAGGGTCTCTGGGCTTTTCGTGACGATGCGACAGGGCGCCTGAGCGATCTCTTTCAGACCGACGATGTCGGCGCAGATGGGAATCGTCCAGACCTGGGCGGCCGGAGCCGTCTGGTTGGTCGGCAGCAGGCGCTCCTGAGAGATCGTCACCTGCCTGGTGTTGCCTGACGACGTATCGGAAACGTGCAGCAGTGGAACACCGGTGAGGTCGATGAACGACGCCAGCACCACGTCGGTCGGCTGGTTCGTCGATGCCTTCATCGTTGCCCAGAAATCCTCGGCCGCCGCATTGCTCCATGAGTACTTCTTCAGATAGGTGCGGATGGCGTCGCGGAACTGGTCGGGACCGATCCACTGCTCGACCATGCGCAGCACCGAAGCGGTCTTGCCGTAGATGATGCCCGCATTGCCGAACCCGCTCTCACCGGATGACGGCGTCCGGATCGGCTGCGTCGACAGCGTTGAGTCGATGGACAGCGCTTCGTCGGTGGCCACCGGCTTGTCGAGATCCTCGCGCCACTCCGGCTTCCACGCTTCGATCGGTTTCTCGGACATGAACGTGGCGAAGCCTTCGTTGAGCCAGATGTCGTTCCACCACTTCATGGTCACGAGGTCGCCGAACCACTGGTGCGCGATCTCGTGGGCCACGACTTCGGCGACGCGCTTCTGCTGGAGCACGGATGCGGTCTTGGGATCCGACAGCAGGTCGGTCTCGCGGAAGGTGATCGCACCGGCGTTCTCCATCGCCCCGGCCGCGAAGTCGGGGATGCCGATCAGGTCGAGCTTTCCGAACGGATACGGAATCCCGTAGTACTGCTCGAAGAACGACACGGAGGCCTGCGCGGCCTGGAGAGCGAAGCCGCCGAGCTGCTGCAGCCCCGGTGTGGAGCAGACACGGATCGGGACGTTGCCGGCCGCGCCGCTGATGCACTGGAAGTCGCCGACCAGCATGGCCACGAGGTACGTCGACATCCTTTTCGAAGTCGCGAATTTGATGGCGTGCTTGCCGTTGGCTTCCGGCGTATCGGAGACGATCGCACCGTTCGAAATGGCCGTGTCGCCGTTGTCGACGACGAGAGTGATGTCGAATGTGGCCTTCATGGCCGGCTCGTCGAAGCAGGGGAAGGCGCGGCGTGCGCTGGTGGACTCGAACTGCGTGACGGCGTATTTCCGCTTGGCGGTCGTGCTGAGGTAGAGCCCGCGCAGCTGCTTGGTGAGTTTGCCGTTGAAGTCGATGCGGATCGTGGCGGGGCCGGGCGGGAGGGTCTGCCCGAGCTTGAAGGTCACGGTCTCGTTTGGGACGTCGGCGGTGACGGTGGGCCGCATGCTCTGACCGCCGCCCGACGACGGTGTCTGAAAGGACCGTTCGACGAAGACGTCGCCGAGGGTCAGGTCGACCGAGTGCAGCGTGATCGAGTCGACCGGCTCGGTGATGTCGACGTCGATCGTCTCACTGCCGCTGAAGGTCTCATTGGCCAGGTCAGGCGCGATACGGATCGCGTAATGACTGGGAATCACGGTCTGCGGAAGTCGGGTGGCGGCAAGAAGGGGAGTGGCGAAGAGCGCGATCAGAATGATGGCCAGGCGTCGCATGAAGGCGGACAGTAGCAAAGGTTGCTGGTTCTGGAGTAGTGCTCCGGGCTCTTGGCTCTCAGCTCTCAGGCCACCGACCCGGCTTCGCAAGGCGCCTCCCTTTGTGTCGCCGGTGAGCCACGCGATATGGTTCGCACCGCAGGAACGGCGCGGCCCTTCGTGTCGCCTGCGCAACCGGCCTGATCCACGGGCCTCAATTCTTGGGAAGGATCACGATGAATAGACGCCTTTCGATTGCCCTCGCGCTGAGCCTCGTCGTTATCTCGTGCTCGACGCAGCCGGCACCGAAGCCGGCACCACAGCCCGCAGCTGCGCCAGTCGCCGCGCCCGCTCCGCCTCCACCGCCGGCCCCTGAGCCTCCGCCGCCTCCACCACCTCCACCACCCATGCGCCAGAATCCGCTTTTCACAGCCAGCACTCTCCTGTACCAGGCTCCACCCTTCAACGAGATCCGGGACACCGACTACCAGCCGGCCATCGAAGAGGGGATGAAGCAGCAGCGCGCCGAGATCGATGCCATCGCCAGCAACACCGCGCCGCCGACCTTCGACAACACCATCGTGGCGATGGAGAAGAGCGGACAGCTGCTGACCCGCGCCGCGAAGATCTTCTTCAACCTCACCCAATCGAACACGAACGACCTCTTCCAGAAGGTCGAGGCCGAGGAGGCGCCGAAGCTCGCCGCGCACCAGGACGCGATCTACATGGATCCGAAGCTGTTCGCACGCGTCAAGACCATCTACGACGCGCGCAGCTCCTCGAACCTCGATCCGGAACAGAAGTTCCTGGTGGAGCGGTACTACCGCAACTTCGTCCGCGCCGGCGCCCAGCTGAACGACGCCGACAAGGCGAAGCTGGCCGCCCTCAACCAGGAAGAATCGAAGCTCACCACCGATTACCGCGCGCATGTCCTGGCTGAGACCAACGCCGGGGCCGTGGTGGTCGACGACAAGGCAGAGCTGGCCGGCCTCAGCGAGTCCGACCTCGCCGCCGCCGCGCAGAAGGCGAAGGACCGCAACCTCCCCGGCAAGTACGTGATCACGCTGCAGAACACGACCCAGCAGCCGGCGCTGTCGACCCTGCAGAACCGCGCCCTGCGCACGAAGATCTTCACCAACTCCGTGGAGCGCGGCAATCACGGCGGCCCGAACGACAACAAGGCCCTCGTGGAGCGCCTGGCCCAGCTCCGCGCCGAAAAAGCCAAGCTCCTCGGGTTCCCGACCTACGCCGCCTACAGCCTCGACGACCAGATGGCGAAGACCCCGGCCAACGCCATCAAGCTGATGACCGGCATCGTGCCGGCGTCCACCAGGCGCGCCCGCGAGGAAGCGGCGAAGATGCAGCGCATCATCAATAAGGAAAAGGGCGGGTTCAAGCTCGGCCCGCAGGACTGGGAGTTCTACGCCGAGAAGGTCCGCAAGGCCGAGTACGCGATGGACGAGTCGCAGGTCAAGCCGTACTTCCTGCTCGACAACGTCCTCCAGAACGGCGTCTTCTACGCCGCGAACAAGCTCTACGGCCTCACGTTCAAGGAGCGCCACGACATTCCCGTGTACAACCCCGATGTCCGCGTCTTCGAAGTGTTCGACGCCGACGGCAAGTCGCTCGCCCTCTACTACGGCGACTACTTCTCCCGCTCGAACAAGAGTGGCGGCGCCTGGATGGATTCCTTCGTCGACCAGAGCGGCCTGATGGGAACGAAGCCCGTCGTCTTCAACGTCGAGAACTTCACCAAGCCGGCCCCCGGCCAACCGGCGCTGCTCAGCTTCGACGACGTCACGACGATGTTCCACGAGTTCGGCCATGCCCTGCACGGCATGTTCTCGAACGTCCGCTACCCGACCCTGGCGGGGACCAACGTCCCGCGCGACTTCGTCGAGTTCCCCTCGCAGTTCAACGAGCACTGGGCCCTCGACCCCGTGGTCTTCGCCAATTACGCGAAGCACTACCAGACCGGCGCGCCGATGCCGAAGGAGCTCGTGGCCAAGATCAAGAAGGCGCGTACTTTCAACCAGGGCTACGCGCTGACCGAGTATCTGGCCGCGGCGCTGCTGGACATGTCGTGGCACACGCTGGCGCCCGGATCGCCGCTGCAGCCGGTCAACACCTTCGAGCCGGCGGCGCTGAAGAAGTACCACGTCGCCATGACCGAGGTGCCGCCGCGCTACCACACCACGTACTTCTCGCACATCTGGGGCGGCGGCTACGCGGCGGGTTACTACGCCTATCTCTGGGCCGAGGTGCTGGACCACGACGCGTACTACTGGTTCCGGGCGCACGGCGGGATGACGCGCGCCAACGGGCAGCGCTTCCGCGACATGGTTCTGTCGCGTGGCGGAACGGAAGACGCGGCGGCGATGTACCGCGCCTTCAGCGGACACGACCCGCGCGTCGAGCCGCTGCTGATCGAGCGCGGCCTGAAGCAGGCGCCGACGCAGCCTACGGCGGCGAAGGACAGCAAAGCGCCGAGCACGACGCCGAAGAAGTAGATCCCGGATCAACGATCCATGCGAATGCGGCGGGCCAAGTGCCCGCCGCATTGGTTTTCCAGGTAGGGACGCGCAGCAGCGCGTCCGCAACCCAGGCCGACGAGAGCTGCGGACGCGCTGCTGCGCGTCCCTACACAACCCCTCGTGTGCGCCTTCGCACAACGCCGTTCCTCCCCACCGCCTATCCTCCGCAGAACTTCGTCCCGTCCAGCGAAAGGAAGCGATATGACGGTCTCCACCGCTCCTCCTCATGCAGCCGCGCTCCCGGCCGAGCGCGTCGGAGCGCCGCCGGCGACCGAAAAGCATCCCGGCGGTCTCTACGTCCTGTTCGGCACCGAGATGTGGGAGCGCTTCGGCTTCTACACGATGCTGGCCATGCTCACTCTCTACATGCGCGACGCCGGCGAAGGCTTCGGATGGTCGACTGCGCACGCCACCGGCGTCTACTCGTGGTACCAGGCCTGCGTCTACGCCTCGCCCCTGATCGGGGGCTGGCTGGCCGACCGCTTCCTCGGCTACCGCAACGCCATCACCGTCGGCGGCCTGTTCTTCCTGGCCGGCTACCTGATGCTCTCCGTGCCGAAGAACGTGCCCGTCTTCTTCCTCTCGCTGGCGCTGCTCGTCATCGGCAACGGGTTCTTCAAGCCCAACGTCTCGTCGATGGTCGGCAACCTGTACAAGGAAGGAAGCCACCTCAAGGACCGCGCCTACCTGATCTTCTACATGGGCATCAACATCGGCGCATTTCTGGCGCCGATCTGCGCCGAATTCGTGCGGGGGCGCTTCGGCTTCAACCGCGCGTTCTCGGTCGCGGGATTCGGGATGCTGATCTGCCTGGCGATCTTCTGGGGATTCCGTCGTGCCACCGCGGGCGCAAACCGTCCGCGGGCCAAAGAGGAGACGCCGAACGCGGCCAGCGCGGCCATGGAAGCGATTCCGGAGTGGAAGCGCATCTTCGCGCTGATCGTGATCTTCCTGATCGTGATCGTCTTCTGGATGATCTTTCACCAGAACGGCAGCACCCTCACCTTCTGGGCGAACGACAACACCAACTGGAACGTCACCGGGATCATCTCCAACGCCATCAATCCGTTCTGGATCATCACCCTGTCGTTGCCGCTGGCGTGGTTCTGGGGGTTCCTCGACCGGCGCGGACTGGAGCCCTCCACTCCGACGAAGATCGCCATCGGCATGCTGCTGACGGGCGTGTCTCTGCTGATCCTCTATTTCGCCGCGATCAGCGGCGGATACACGAAGCCCTCGGCACGTGTGGTGAAAGCTGCCGGTGCGCCTAATAGCTACTACGTCGCCCTCCCGGACGCGTTGCGCGCGAACCTCGGTGTCCAGGCACCGGCCACGAAGGTGGACGTGCCGGTCAGGGGGAACGGCGGAACGCGCAGCGTCGAAGTGTGGGCGGCCAGCGCCGACGTCCCCCTGCGCGAAGGCGACCTCGTCGGCGTGTCGTCGCCGAACGGGCAATTGCAGCTGGAGGCTCTTCGGAAAGTCTCGCCGTTCTGGCTGATCCTCGCCTATTTCGTCATTTCGTTAGGCGAGCTGATGCTCAGCCCGATGGGACTGTCGCTGGTGTCCAAGGTCGCCCCGCCGCGCATGCGAGGCCTGATGATGGGCGGCTGGTTCCTGGCCACAGCCATCGGCAACAAGCTCACCGCGATCGGCGCGTTCTGGGACATCTGGAGCCACGCCCGCTTCTTCCTCACGCTCTCGATGATGGCCTTAGCCATGGCCGTGGTCCTGATCCTGATCCTGCGGCCGCTGAAGAAGGCCATGCCGGGCGTGTAGCGGCGGGAGGACGTCACCACAGAGAGCACAGCGCAAACTCGCTCCGCTCGCCCGCAACCGAAATGCTGTCGGACGCTACGCGCCCTCAATCATTTAATACGGTCCCGATTCGGCGGCCTGACGGCCGCCCCTAAAGGATGTCGCCGGCTTCGCCGGCTCTGACCGTGGCCGACTCTTCGGTCATGGCAAGAACAGGCGGCGTAGCCGCCGAAACAATTTAGCGGCGGCCGTCAGGCCGCCGAACTCGCGTTGTTCCATCAGTGTTGATGGGCGCGTAGCGCCCGACAGAATCTCTTCGCGGCGCGAAAAATTTGAAGATTATTCTAGTAGCACAGAGGAGGGCGTGATCTCGGTGTCCTCTGTGCCTCTGTGGTGAATCGTTCAATCCACCTCGCTGGCTTTCCGCATCTGCCACAACAGGTGGCTCAGGTAGTCCCGCCGCGACTCGCCGGTGGTCACGATCAGCAGCTTGGTGATCTTCAGCTCCAGCGGATCGGTGAACAGCAGGATCAGCATCTCGCGGATGAAGCTCGTGCTCAGGGTGATGTCGTTGTCGGTGCCGACGCCGAGGCGCAGGCCTTTCTTCTCCCACCAGGAAAACGGATGGTCGCTGTAATCGGCCAGCTCGCCGGTCAGTTTCTTGTTCGACGACGGCAGCGAGACCAGGGTCAGGCGCTTGTCGATCATGCGATTGAGGACGTCGTGCTGGTAGTGCTCGACCTCGCGCGCGTGGTGGAACTTGGTCTTCGTCGCCAGGATGGCCTCGCGGTCCGACAGCGGATCGCCGCGCAGGAGCTTTTCCCGGATCGGCTCGCGGCCGCTCCAGTCCATGTCCATCAGCTCGGAATGCGCGCGCGTTCCCGCGACCACTGTCTCACCGCGCGCGTTTCCCCGAAGGACCTTCTGCAGGATGCTGTGGAAGTAGTAGTTCGGGTTGATCCCCATCGACAGGCCGTGCTCGATGGCGTCGACGTGCCAGATGTTCATGGCGTTGTCGACGGCCTGAATGCCCTGGCGGAGCGTGTTCCAGGTCTCGCCGTGATGGCTGCGCGTCCGGAATCCGTAGGCCTGCAGCTTGCGCATTCCCACCCGCATCTCCTGGAAGTGCACCTTGCGGTAGAAGCCCCGCTCGTTTCCGACCGTGTCCACTTCGGTGACCACGTCCGCGAGCTCGGGGAAGCGCTTCAGGAGATCGATGATCTGCCGCACCTGGTCGTCGAAGCTGGCCCGCTTCGACGGATAGCGCGAGGCATCGTAGAAGCCAGGCTCCTTGCGGAAGCTGGGCGAAAGCACGAAACGGAATTTCGGCACCTCGGCCTGGAACGCCCGGAAACCCTCGTAAAGCCCGAGCATCACGTCCTCGGGCGTCAGGTCCGCAATGCCGGGAATCTGTTCCGCGGCGTCGGTGGTCTCGCGGAAGAGCGTGAACTTCAATCGGATGGAGCCGACGTTCGAGGTGCGATACAGACGGCTGGCGATGTGATGCGCTGCCTGGCGATGCGCTTCACGGCTGGTGAGGATCAGCTTCGGCAGGTAGAGGATCTGGAGATAACGGTCGAAGCGGTCATCCTCGCCGAGGCGGATCAGCCGGTCGACGTCGCTCGCACTGCGGATCGGCAGCGCTTCGGGCCCGTACACCTCGGCGATCTTCTTTTCGTACAGCGCGCGGTCCGGCCCTTCGAGCAGGCGCTGCAGACGCGGAAAGACGAATTCGGCGTCGAGCGATCCGCTGAGGTGGATGTGCTCGTCGTGGAAGGGAATCGGGAAGGCCCGGAAGAACTCGGCGAAGGCTTTGGCGACCGGATGCTCGAAGAGAGTTTCGATCGGCGTCTGTTTGAGCCGGAACTCGCCGAGCAGGTCGTGGAACTGGTGAAGGAGGCGCGCCAGATCGGGATCGCGAGCCATCAGCGGGGCCTGCTCGGCAAGGGCGATCGTGTCTTCGAGCGTCAGCCCGCTCGTTTCGCTGATCAGCTGTGTGAAGAAGCGCGTCAGGCGCGCAACGGGCGTTGTGTGCATTGGTGGTGATCGTATCGCGGCTGCCCATCATTCTGAGCCGGCGGAGCCGCTGGATCCCGTCACTCTGATCCGGCGGAGCCACCCCCCGTCACTCTGAGCCGGCGAAGCCGCGGGTGGCTGGGTGGGTGCGCGGCGTAGCGCGGCGAAGAGTCTCAAACCTGCCCATCGTCCCGGCAAGAGACTCTTCGCCGCGCTCCACCGCTCCCGCCCATCCACCGCCCCCGCGGTTACGCCGGCTCAGAGTGACGGGGGTGGAGGCGTCGTCTTCAGCGCCTCTTCCAGTTCGCGCACGATCTTGGCCGGATCGGCATCCATCGCCTCGGCGATCCGGATCAGCTCGATCACGTCCAGCCTACGCGTGCCGTTCTCGATCTTCGACAGATACGACGCCGGCAGGCCGAGCCGCGCGGCAACCTCGGACTGTTTCAGGCCGGCCCGCTCGCGCGCAGCCACGAGCACGCGGCCGAGGACCAGGAGCTCGTTCGAGAGCTTCGCCTTCGTGGAGACGCGGTCGGCACCGCCGTGACGGGAGGGCATGGGTTTACCGATTTAGGATTTGAGATTGATGATTGATGAACCGCAGACGCGACCCGGCTTCGGTTCATCAATCATCAATCTCAAATCCTAAGTTCAACCGTTTCCGTAGTTGAGCAGCAGCAGCAATTCCAGTGTGCGCATGTCGGGCGAATCGGTGGAGATGACGCGGTATTCGCCTTCGTGCTCCCCGAGCTTCTTCAGCCGCTCGAGATCCTGCCGGCTGAGCCCCTCAGCGCGAGCGAACGGTCGCCACTCGGGCGGTACTTCCAGCTCGATCTCGCTCTCGCTCAGCGCCGGCTCGCCGGCGCAGTTGACGTGCTCGCATCCGAACTGCTCTCCACATTCGGCGCACGGCGGGGGATCGTTGAAATCCTGGAGCTCCTGCTCAGTCAGAAGCCGGATCGTCCCGCTCCTGCGGTCGCGGACGTAGTGCAGGCCGCTCTCGCTCGTGGAGAGATGCTCGAAGCGCTGGTAGGGCGCGTGTTCCGTCGCCGCGGAATCGGCGGCCTCTTTCGTCTCGGCGGTGTCACTCGTGATGACGCTGTCACCGCTGGGTTGCGTTGCCATTGGGGGATCCTTCGACCCGAATCTGAGCGGCGAGCATATGGAAAAACCGCCGGCGCGTCACGTCTGTGTTCTCTGGGCCTTTGTGCCCGTCGAGCCCGGGTTACGCGGTTGCGCAGTTCCGCGGTCGCCCTCTCCGCCGTTCGCACTCGACGGCTCGACTCGGAACCGCGGAACCGCAGAACCGCGCAACCAGATCCATCGTCGACCGTGATTGATTCATCGTCCTTCTACTGTGATCCCCTCCCCACTCCTTGCGGCCACGGCTGGCGTATGCTGCGCCGTCGTCAATCGTCCCAATCTCAAGTCTCAAAACCTCGTTCAGAAGGAACACCTATGAACCGACAGCATGCACTTGCCATCGCGCTCAGCGTCGCTCTCTCGTCGCTGGTCCAGCCGGTCGTCTTTGCGCAGACAGCCGCTCCGGCCGACAAGCCGGCCGCGGCTCCGGCATTCACCGAAGCGAACCCGTTCTACACACCGAGCAAGCTTCCCTACCAGGCGCCTCCCTTCGACAAGATCAAGGACTCCGATTTCGCGCCCGCGATCGAAGAAGGAATGAAAGAAGAGATCGCCGATTACGAGAAGATCGCGAACAATCCGGAACCTGCGACCTTCGCCAATACGATCGAAGCCATGGAGCGAACGGGCCAGCTTCTGCGGCGTGTGTCGCGCGTCTTCGGCGGCCTCGTGCAGTCGAACACGAATCCGACGCTGCAGAGTCTTCAGCGCGAGCTGGCGCCGAAGCAGGCGGCCCATCGGGACGCGATCTACCTCAACCCGAAGCTGTTCGCGCGGGTGAAAGCCGTTTACGAGCAGCGCGCGTCGCTCGATCCGGAGGCCAAGCGGCTCGTCGAAGAGGATTACAAGGACTTCGTGCGCGCCGGAGCGCTTCTGTCGCCTGAAGACCAGGCCACGCTGCGTGAGCTCAACAAGGAGCAATCGAAGCTCACCACCGAGTTCCGCCGCAGAATCCTCGCCGACACGAATGCCGGCGCGATCGTCGTCGACGATCCGAAGCTCCTGGCCGGCCTCTCCGAAGCCGATCTCGCCGGCGCAGCCCAGAACGCCAAGGAACGCGGACTCGCCGGCAAGTGGGTGCTGCCGCTCCAGAACACGACTCAACAGCCTCCGCTGACGAACCTCGATGACCGCGCCATGCGCGAGCGCATGTTCAAGGCGTCAAGCCAGCGCGGCGATCACGGCGGCGACAACGACACGAAAGCGATCGTCACCCGCCTGGCACAGCTCCGTGCCCAGCGCGCGAAGCTGCTCGGCTATCCGACCTTCGCCGCTTACCAGCTCGACCAGCAGATGGCGAAGACGCCCGAAAACGCGTTCAAGCTCATGACCGACCTCGTGCCTGCCGCCACCGCCAAAGCGGCGGATGAAGCAGCGCGCATCCAGAAGGTCATCGACGCCCAGAAGGGCGGATTCAAGCTCGCGCCGTACGACTGGCAGTTCTACGCCGAGGAAGTGCGGAAGGCCGAGTACAACCTCGATGAAGATGAAGTGCGGCCGTATCTCCTGCTCGACCGCGTTCTCAACGACGGCGTCTTCTACGCCGCCAACAGGCTGTACGGCCTGACCTTCAAGGAGCGGAAGGACATCCCCGTCTATCAGCCGGACGTGCGCGTCTGGGAAGTGTTCGACAAGGACGGAAAGTCACTCGCTCTCTTCTACGGCGACTTCTTCGCCCGTCCTAACAAGGCCGGCGGCGCCTGGTCCAGCGGATTCATGGGCCAGAGCAAGCTCCTCGGCACCCGACCCGTCGTCACCAACACCGAGAACATCCCCAAGCCCGCACCGGGACAGCCGGCGCTGCTGACGTTCACCGAAGTCACGACCATGTTCCACGAGTTCGGTCACGCCCTGAACAGCATGTTCCAGAACGTGACCTATCCGTCGCTCAGCGGCAATCTGCCCCGCGATTTCGTCGAAGTGCCGTCACAGTTCAACGAGCACTGGGCGCTCGAGCCGGCGGTGTTCGCGAATTACGCGAAGCACTACAAGACCGGCGAGCCGATGCCGGCCGCGCTCGTGGAAAAGATCAGGAAGGCGGAGAAGTTCAATCAGGGCTACGCCATGACCGAATATCTCGGCGCCGCCCTGCTGGACATGGCCTGGCACACGCTGCCGGCCGACGCGCCGCCGCAGGATCCTGAGGCGTTCGAAGCCGCGGCACTGGCGAAGTACAAGATCAACATGCCGGAAGTGCCGCCGCGGTATCACACGACCTACTTCTCGCACATCTGGTCGAGCGGCTATTCGGCCGGGTACTACGCGTACCTGTGGAGCGAAGTGATCGACCACGACGCGTACTACTGGTTCAAGGACCACGGCGGAATGACTCGCGAGAACGGCCAGCGCTTCCGGGACATGGTCCTGTCGAAGGGCGGCACGGAAGAGGCGGCGGCGATGTACCGCGCCTTCGCCGGACGCGATCCGAGTGTCAAGCCGCTGCTGATCGAGCGCGGACTGGAGAACGAGAAGCCCGCGACCGGCGGAACTCGGTAACAACTTTCCCCTTTGCCTCAACGAGCGGCGGGCGTGAGCGCCCGCCGCTTTTGTTTTAGGAGTGCGGGCATCCTGCCCGCCGGTCGCCGGGCTTCCAGCCCGGCGACGATCGGCCTGCACCTGGAATGCTTCCTGCTGAGATCGTCGCCGCTGATTTGTTCGATGCCCCTCGCGCGCAAGCCATGGCTTCGCCACCCGACAGTCCACCGGATTTCGCCGGCGCTCCTGAGAGAGCGGCGGCTGAGCCATTTCGCGAACGGCGTGTGTTCAACCTCTTCGAAGAGCTCGGCGACGGAACTGCCGAGCCTCTCCGGAGCGTGCGCCTCCGCCTGACGCTGCGTTGGCTGCGATTCGCCCCGATCATCATCTTCCTCGGGCTGGCTGTGCACTTCTTCCTGCCGCGGCTGGGCGGTCTCGCGGAGTCACTCGACACCATCCGCAACATGTCGTGGTGGGTGCTCACGTTCGCTGTTCTGACCCAGGGGCTCAGCTACCTGGCCAACGGTTCGCTGCTGAAGGCGGCAGTCGGCTTCACCGGCGAGCACATCCCGCTGCGGCGGGCCACGGTGATCGTCATGGCAGCCTCGACAACGGCGCTGGTCGCCGGCGGCGTGGTCGGTTATGCCGCGGCCATCTACCAGTGGACGCGGAGGAGGACCAGCCGCCATGCCGCGGCCATCGCCACGACGGTGCCGACGCTGTTCGACACGGGCGCGCTGCTCGTGTTCGCGCTGGCCGGCGCGGTCGAGCTCTTCGCCATCGGGCGCCTTCCGCGCACGGCCATCATCGGGCTGGGCATCGTGACCACGGTGTTAGGCGCGCTGCTCTTCGTCGGTTTCTATGGCCTGGCGCGTCCCGCTCGCCTTCGCGCGCTGCTCCAGGCCGCGGGCCGCACTCGTCCGGGGCGCAGGTTTCTGGGCGAGGACGTGATCGCCGATGTCGTCGAGCGATTTCGCGAGGTCGCACACGCACTGAAGAACCGCGGCGGTCTGACGGCCGCTGCGGCCGCCCTGCTGAATCTCTTCTTCGACGTCGCCACGCTGGAGATCGCCTTCATCGCCACCGGCCATCCGGTTCCGGTCTCCGTCCTCGTGGCCGGCTATGGAGTGCCGCTGCTGCTCGGTCGATCGAGCTTCGTGCCCGGAGGTGTGGCAGTCGTCGAAGTGGGAATGACCGCGATCTTCGTCTCCCTCGGCGTGCTGTCGCACATCGCCGTCGTGGCCATCCTGACCTACCGCCTGCTGTCGTTCTGGCTGCCGACGCTGATCGGAATTCCGATGGCCGTCATGCTCCAGGCCTCGCGCCGCCGGCTTCCCGCGCACGACCGGCGCAAGACCGCGCGAACACGCCAGGCGCCGAGCGCCGCCCCCCCGTCACTCTGAGCCGGCGGAGCCTCGGGTGGCTGGGCGGGTGTGCGGCGGAGCGCGGCGAAGAGTCTCCAGATTGCACGGTCGCGGAGTCTTGCCCTTGATCACCGCTCCTCGTGGAGAAGCCGGCTCACCACAATCGTGCAATTTTGAGACTCTTCGCCGGCTCAGAGTGACGGTTTACCGCATCGCGATCGGGGCGAGGCCGGCCGTTTTCAATTTGTCGTTGAATGCGGCGAGATCCTTCGCCTTGAACTCGCTCCATGCGGCGACAGCGCCGTCGGACGTCGCGCGCAGCTTTGTGTACGAGTCGCGCGCGTCTTGCGTCGGCGCGGCGTCGGCGCCGTCGACGGCACCGGCGAGGGTCTGCAGAGCGGTCGCGGCGAAGGTCAGGCTGGTCGTCGTTTTCGGCGGGATCCACCAGCTGTTCTCTTCGTTCGCTGCCGGAACGATTCCGGAAATCTCGCTGGCGCGGGCCAGCGCGGCTTCTGCGGTTTTCGTCAGACCGCCGGAGAACGTGCCGTGACGCTTCGTCAGATTCCCGATCACGGCCCGTGCCTCGTTGAACGCCCCGGCCACCGCCACGCGAGTGGTCTCGACCTGCCTTGCCAGGGCGTACTGCTCCGCGTACGCGGTGGCCGGAAGGTTCACGCGCGGATCGGGAGCGACGGTCAGCGGCTGCGTCAGGCGCTGTGTGCCCACGGTGAGTGCGACCGTGTAGTTGCCCGGCGGCGCCCAGACTCCTTCGCCCCCGCGCCGGCCTGCTGGCAACCCCGCCGCGGCGGCGTAGTACAGCGGCCACACGAAGCGGTGCATGCCCGGCGTGGTCTGCAGCGCCGGCGGCGTGACGAACCATTCCGGCGCCACGGTCAGCGTCTGCAGATTCGGCCTGGCCACGGGATCGCTGCTGCTGTAGCGGCGGACCAGGTTGTTCTGTGCGTCGAGTATTTCCAGGGTGATCGCCGGCGCCCCCGCCGGAACGACGTAGTCGATGTACGCGCCGTTAGGCGGATTGGACGCCAGGGCCTCGTCCTTCGGCATCGGAGTTCCCGTGAACCCGGCCTGGCGCTCGCGGATCGCCGTGGCCGGCTTGAACAGCCAGGCGCCCGCGCTCACCTCGGTGGCCTGCCGCAGCGGCGTCAGGTCGTCGATGGCCCAGAAGGCGCGGCCGTGCGTGGCGATCACCAGATCGTTGCCGTGCACGTCGAGGTCGCGAACCGACGTCACCGGCAGGTTCAGCTGCAGCGGCTGCCAGTGGTCGCCGTCGTCGAACGACACATAAACGCCCTTTTCCGTTCCGGCGTACAGCATGCCCTTGCGCACGGTGTCCTCGCGGACGGCGTTGACGAAGCTGCCGTCGGGAATGCCGCTGGCGACCAGCTGCCACGTTTTGCCGCCGTCGTGGGTGCGATAGACGTAAGGCTTGAAGTCGTCGAGACGGTGCCGGTCGATCGCGGCGTACGCGGTCTCGGCGTCGAAGTGTGAGGTGTCGATGAGGCCGACCTTCGACCACGCCGTCAGCTCCGGCGGGGTGACGTTCTGCCAGTGCGCGCCGTCGTCGCGGGTGCGCCAGATCAGGCCGTCGTCGGTGCCGACCCAGACGTCGTGGTCGGCCGAGCGCGACGGGGCAATGGCATAGACGACACCGAGACGCGAACCGGGGCCGGGCTTCAGCGCCGCGGTCACCGGATCGAGGTTCGCTGGTGCCCCGGGATTCTCGCGCGTCAGGTCGGGGCTGATCACACTCCAGTGATTGCCTCCGTCGGCGGTGCGGAAGACGCGCTGGTTCGCAAAGTAGAGCAGCCGCTGATCGCGCGGCGAGAACACCAGCGGCAGCGTCCAGGTGCGGCGACCATTCTCCGGATAGGCGAGCGTCGGATCGACCGACTGAGTCTGCATCGTCCTGGTGTCGAGCTTGTTGACCCGCCCGCCGTAGATGACCTCGGGGTCCTTCGGGTCGGGAGCCACGTTGTCGCTCTCGCCTCCCGCGGTGATCTCGCGGAAGTTCATCAGGTTGATGCCGTCGATGGTGTTGGTGCGGCTGGGAATGCCGGCCGCGCCGGAGTCCTGCTGCGCGCCGTAGACCCAGTACGGAAAACGATTGTCGGTGATGACGTGGTAGAACTGGCCGGTCGGCTGGTTGTACCAGGAGCTCCAGGTTTTTCCGCCGTTGAGGGATACGACGCATCCCTGGTCGACGCCGAGGATGCGGTGCGCGGGATTCTGCGGATCGATCCAGAGCTGGTGGTAGTCGTCGCCGCCCGGCGCGCCCTTGATGGGGATGAACGTCTTCCCGGCGTCTGCGGATCGATAGACGTTGATGTTGATCGAGTAGACCACGTCGGGATTCTTCGGCTCGACGTTGACGCCGCCGAAGTACCATCCTCGGCCCCACACGCGCGAGTCGGCGCTGGCGCGGGTCCAGGTGGCGCCGGCGTCGTCGGAGCGGTACATGCCGCCCTTCCCGGCGTCGACGACGGCGTAGACGCGGCTGGGCTGGCTGGGTGCCACGGCCACACCGATGCGCCCCGGTTTCGCGGGCAGGCCGCCGCCTAACATCGTCCAGCTGTCGCCGCCGTCGGTGGACTTGTACAGCCCGCTGTTAGGCCCGTTCGATGGTGGGTAGACGCTCCAGGGCGTGCGGCGCGTCTGCCAGAGCGCGGCATAGAGGACTTTCGGGTTGCCGGGCTCGAAGGCCAGGTCGATGGCTCCGGTGTCGCTGTCGAAGCGGTCGGTCGCCGTCACTTTGCCCCTGGAGGGGCCGCCGAGGATTTTCGACCAGGTGCGGCCGCCGTCGGTGGAGCGGTAGACGCCGCGCTCGGCGTTGGCAGCGTACGGATGGCCTAACGCGGCCACGTAGACCAGATCGGGGTTCGACGGGTCGACCAGGATGCGCCCGATCTGCTGTGAATCGCGCAGCCCCACGTTCGCCCACGTCTTTCCGCCGTCGACCGACTTGTAGACGCCGTCGCCCTGGGCGATGTCCGAGCGCATGTCCGCTTCACCCGTTCCGACGTAGAGAACTCGCGGATTGGAGGGGGCCACGGCGAGCGCGCCGATCGAGCCGACCGGCTGGCCGTCGAAGATCGGATCCCAGGTCCGCCCGGCATCGCGCGTCTTCCACACCCCGCCGTTCACGCTGCCGAAGTAGAAATGCTCCGGCTCGCCCGGCACGCCGCTGACCGCGAGCACCCGCCCGCCGCGGAACGGCCCCAGGAGCCGCCAGTGCAGGTCCTGGAAGAGAGCGGGATCGACCGCGTATGCAGAGGTGGCCAGCAGCAGCAGTGCGAAAACCGTCAGTCGACGCAGCGTCATCGTTCCTCCATGCGCGCGAGGGCGCGAAGGGCGAATTATGCTTCAGACGGCAGATCGCAGATGGCAGATCGCAGGTGGTGGCACCGTCACTCTGAGCCGGTCGGTGTGGGGCAGGCTTTCCAGCCTGCCCTCCCTGGCGGGCTCGAACGATCGCACCACACGAGGGGCGGCGAAGAGTCTCCAGATTGCGCGATCGCGGTGAGCCTGCTGCCACATGTGATCCGCTCCAGCCTAACAATCGTCCCGGTAAGAGATCCTTCGCCGCGCTCCACCGCTGCCCCCACCCACCACCCCCGCGGTTCCGCCGGCTCAGGATGACGGATTCGCGATCCGCGATCCGCAATCACCGCTGCCAGGCGTACGAGACTTTCACGAACGCCTGTCGCAATGCGGGCGAGTACCCGTAGCCGGGACCGCTCTCGGGAGCCACGAGCTCGCGGTCGTCGCCGTACCCGACGTAGAAGACCGTCTGCCAGTTCAGCTTGAACGCGTAGAGGGCGGAGAGCGTTCGGGAGCCGTCGCGAAAATCGACGGAGTCGAGGTACAGCGAGGCGTCGCGATCGGTGCGCACGTACTGCCCGACGACGCGGAGGAACGATCGCGCCGTGAAGTTGTACGTGGCCTTCAGACGCTGCACGCGCGCCGTAAACAGGCGCTGTTGATCGAGCAGCGTCAGCCAGTCGTACTGGCCGTTGTAGTCGAGCTCGAGGTGATCGGTGGGGCGGAACTGCGCATTGCCCTGGATCGATCCGCCGCGGCCCGGGCGGCCGTTGTCGAAGTCGATGTCCGAGCCGAACTGCCCTTCCACCTCGATGCGCTGGACGACGCGGGAGGGGCTGGCCCGCAACCGAAAATGTGTCTGCTGGCGCCTGATCGTGACCGCGCCGGCGCGGATGCGGTCCAGCGAGTACTGCACGCTCATGTACGTCGTCCATCGGCCGTCCGCTTCCACCCCCGGCGCGATGAAGCGGTAGACGAGCTTGCCGTCGCGCTGGCCCGTGTAGTCGGCGTCGACGAACGGCCTGACGCGCGAGAAGAAGCCCGTCGGGCGGAACGTGTACCCGCCCTCTCCGAACGACTCGCGCGTGCCGACCTGCGGCACGAAACCGAGGTCCGCGCGGAAGTCGTTGCCGCGGTCGATGAGCTCCAGTCTCCAGTCGACGTGCACGGTCGAATGCGACCATTCCAGCTGGCCGGCATGCGATCGAAGCCGCCGCCCGTCCCACTCCACAGCCAGGTCGGGACGATCCGGTGTCAGGCTGTCGCTGAAGAGCAGCTGTCCCTGGATGTTGTCGTGCTCGCCGGCCCGCCACAGAAAATCGGGCCCGAAGACGCGGTTGTGCGCACCCCCTTCGATCTCGCGGTCGGTGACGAGGAAACTGGCGAACGACGATCCGATGTCGTGACGGGCCCGGCCGATCAGGTTCCGTGAGCTGAGATCGAGGTTTGCGAACGAGGAGTTGTTCGGTCCCGGGATGATCACCGATCCCCCGCCGCGGTCGTCCGCCACCAGGATCGTGTAGGCGGTGTCGCCGGCCGTACCGGTTGCGCGCGCTCCCCAGCGTGGCGAGTTGATCTCCCGCGTGTATACGGCCTGGATCGGCGTTCCGAACAGGTCCTTGCCTTCCAGGAAGAAGGGCCGTTTCTCGGGATAGAAGAGGGCGAAGCGCTGGTTGGCGGTGACGGCGGCAACGTCGGACTCGACCTGTGAGAAGTCGGGGTTGATCGTGGCGTCGAGGGCGATGTGGGTGTTAGGCGTCCATTTCGCGTCGGCGCCCAGCTGCGTGTCGGTGGTGCCGTTGCCGAGGGGCGAGCCAGTCCCGTCCACCGGCTGGTCACTGTGCGTGATGGTCGTGTAAGGCGCCACCACGAAATGAGAAGAAGACGGCAGGTCGTGCAGGCCGACCATGGGCGGGAAGAGACAGACGGTGCAGTTCGCGCCGCGCGGCACCGGCTGCGAGGCGATCTGGTAGCGGCGGTCGCGCGGATAGTTGCGGAACAGCAGCAGCGGCCAGTTCTGATCGTTTCCCGGCGAGTAGCGCAGTGACGAGAAGGGGATGCGCATCTCCACGGACCAGCCCTCGGCGCTGATGCGCCCTGCCGAGTCCCAGTAGAAATCGGGGGCGGCGTCCTCGCCGGTGGCGTCGCTGTTGAGGCCGTCGCCCTGCACGCCGCGCGGAGTGGCGATGAACTCCACCCCGGTCTTGTGGTCCTCGCTGGGGTTGAGGATGACCACGTTGTAGTCGATGGTGTCGTCGATGTTGTCGCGATCGGTATAGGGAGCGCGGATGGCGCGGGGATCGGGGTCGTAGTTGACGAAGGCGATGTAGAGGAAGCGGTCGTCGTAGCCGAGGTAGGCCACGGTGCGGACGCGCGGCTCGATGTTGTCGTCGGGGCTGAACTCCCACCACTTCTCGACGCGGGCGGCCCCCTGCCACTCCGCGGCGGTGACGTTGCCGTCGATGACCGGCGCCGCGGCGAGCCGGTGAATCTCGAATTGCGCGGGCGCGCCGGGAACCTTCACGGTCTGGCCGAAGGCACACGCTGCGACCAGAACCGCGCCAATGGCGAACCGTGCGGCGAACCGCCACGGCGCCACGGCAACTCTGGTCAAACACGAATTCATGACTTCTGCGGCGCGCGAGTTTAGCCGAACGCGGGAGCTGCCTGCCGCACCTATCGCACACATGCCTGTAACTTCTACGATCGGTCCCGTCCGATGTTCTAATGACGCTCATGCGTGACCTCGACCTCGGCCGCGGCATCGTCGTCCCGGCGCAGCTCTTGCGCGCGGTCACTTCGCGCAGCGGTGGACCGGGAGGGCAGAACGTCAACAAGGTCGAGACGCGGGTCACGATCGAAGTGGACGTCGAGGCGCTTCCGCTCTCGGCCGACGAGAAGCAGCTCGTGCGCGGTCGGCTGGCCGGCCGGATCAACCGCCAGGGGGTCCTGCGCGTGACCTCGCAGGCCGAGCGCAGTCAGATCGCCAATCGTGATCGCGCGCTGTCGCGGCTCGAGGAGATCCTTCACGACGCGATCGTTCCGGTCCGCCCGCGGAAGAAGACCAGGACTCCGAAGGCGGCCAAGCGCAAGAGGCTCGAGGAGAAACGGCGGCGGAGCGAGATCAAGAAGCTGCGGGGGAGGGGTGAGGGCGCCGGGTGAGGGGCGTGGACCTCAGACGATCCAAGCGCGCGACGGGCGCGATCGATCCTTGGTCCGCCGCGCCTTCTGTCGGGCACTTCGTGCCCTCGTACGCTGATGTGCGGGCTCGCCCCGGCGGCCTGACGTCCGCCGCTAAATTCTTGCGGCGGCTACGCCGCCTCGCAACCGCGCAACCGCGCAACGGCGCAACCTCGCAACGGCGCAACGGCGCAACCGCGCAACCCCGCAACCGTGTAACCCGCAGGTGCGACACAGGTCATTGACTCCCCGAACTACCGCGGTACGATGCCGCCTTCACGAGCCGGCCCAGCTCGCCTCAGGAGGGCCGCGTGAAAACCACAGTCAAGTTCCGCCTTAACGGGCGTCCTACCACCATCGAGACCGACGACGACCGCAGACTGCTCTGGGTCCTGCGCACCGATCTCGACCTGACCGGCACCAAGTACGGCTGCGGCTCGGGCTTCTGCGGAGCGTGCACCGTCCTCGTCGACGGGAAGGCCGTCCGCTCCTGCCAGACGCCGCTGCGCAGCCTCGACGGCAAAGAGGTCGTCACCATCGAGGGTCTCTCCCGCGACGGGCAGATCCATCCGCTGCAGCAGGCCTTCGTCGACCACGGCGCCTTGCAGTGCGGCTACTGCACGCCCGGCATGATCATGAATGCCACGGCGCTGCTCCAGCAGCAGCCGCATCCCACGCGCGAGGCCATCGTGCAGGGGATGGAGCGCAATCTCTGCCGCTGCGGCGCACACCAGAGGATCATCGCCGCCATTGAAGATGTGTCCCGCGGCAAGGGAGGTGCGGCATGACCACGAACAAGTCGGGTCTGGACCGCCGCTCGTTCTGCAGGCTCGTCGGCGGCGGCATCGTCGTCTTCGTCAGCGTCGGCCCTTCCGCTCTCCTGTCGCAGGAGCGCCGGCGTACGTATCCCGAGGATCTGAACGCGTATCTGAGGATCGACGAGAACGGCCTGGTCACGATCTTCTCCGGAAAGATCGAGATGGGGCAGGGCGTGATGACCTCGCAGGCCCAGATGGCGGCCGACGAGCTCGGTGTCGGCCTCGATTCCATCCGCATGGTCCTCGGCGACACCGACGTCTGCCCGTGGGACGCCGGCACATGGGGCTCGCTGACCACTCGCGTTTTCGGACCCGCGCTGCGCGCGGCCGCTGCCGAAGCGCGGACGGTCCTGACGCAGCTCGGTGCGAAACAGCTGGGCGTCGCGAAGGACCAGGTCGTCGTGGCGAACGGCGTCGTCTCCGTCGCTGACGACCCCTCCAGGAAAGTGACCTACGGAGAGCTGGCGAAAGGCAAACAGGTCTCGCGACTCGTCGATGAGAAGGCGGTCCTGCGGTCGGTCAAGGAATTCAAGGTCATGGGTCTGTCGCCGAAGCGCATCGACGGACTCGACAAAGTCACAGGCCACGCGAAGTACGCGGGCGACATCAGGCTGCCCGGGATGCTCTACGCGCGCATCCTCCGTCCGCCCGCAATGGGGGCGAAGCTGAAGAGCGCCGACACGTCGGCCGCGAAATCGCTTCCCGGTGTGACAGTCGTCGAGCAGGGTGATCTCGTGGCCGTGCTGCACGCTCAACCGGATGCTGCAGCGGAGGGAATCGGGCGCGTGAAGGCGGAGTGGGACGTGCCGAAGCCCGAAGTCGATGACACGTCGATCAGCGGCTATCTGCTGCGGAAGGCTCCTCAGCCGCGGGTACGGTCGACGAAGGGTGACGTCGCAGCTGCACGCGCTGCCGCAGGTCGTGTGTTCGAGTCGACGTACGAGACGCCGTATCACGCCCATGCGCCGATGGAGCCGCACACCGCGATTGCCGAGTTCAAGGACGGAAAAATGACCATCTGGTCCTCGACGCAATCGCCGTTCGGGACTCGCGACGTGGTTGCGAAGGAGCTCGCGCTCGACCCGAAGAACGTTCGCGTCATCACGCCTTACGTCGGCGGTGGATTCGGCGGGAAGGGCAGCGGCCGGCAATCGGCCGAGGCGGCCCGCCTCGCGCAGATCACGGGGAAACCCGTGCAGGTCGCGTTTACGCGCCCCGAGGAATTCTTCTACGACACCTTCGATCCCGCTTCAATCATCAAGATCGCCTCGGCCGTCGACAAGGACGGGAAGATCACGCTCTGGGACTACGACACCTATTATGCGGGCGACCGCGGCACCGAGATCTTCTACGAAATCCCCAACTCGGCGATTCGGACGTACGGATCGTGGGGCGGCGGCACGCCGCCGCTGTTCCCCGTCGGACCGTGGCGCGCGCCGGGCGCGAACATGAACATCTTCGCCGGCGAGTCGCAGGTCGACATCATGGCCGCCGCGGCAGGCGTCGATCCGCTCGAGTTTCGTTTGCGGAACACGCCCGATCCGCGCATGCGCAGCGTCCTCCAGGCCGCCGCGAAGCAGTTCGGCTGGAAGGCCGCTCCCGGCCCGAGCGGCCAGGGGCGCGCCGTGGCCTGCGGCGTCGACGCCGGCACGTACGTCGCCCTGATGGCCAGTGTCAAAGTCGACAAGGCCAGCGGCAAGGTGACGGTCGATCGCGTGGTCTGCGCGCAGGACATGGGCATCGTCGTCAACCCCGACGGGGCCAGGATGCAGATGGAAGGCTGCGTGACGATGGGCCTCGGCTACGTTTTCAGCGAAGAGCTGAAGTTCAAGGGCGCCGAGATCCTCGACCACAATTTCGGGACCTATCGCATCCCGCACTTCTCGCAGGTGCCGCGGATCGAGACCGTTCTCGTGAAGAACGACGAAGTCCTGCCGCAGGGCGGCGGCGAGCCGGGGATCGTCTGCATGGGCGCGGTCATGGCCAACGCCGTCTTCGATGCCACCGGCGCCCGCCTTTTCCGTCTGCCGATGACCCCGGAACGGGTGTTGGCGGCGTTGAAGAAGGGGGAAAAGGCTGCGTCATCCTGATCCTGGGCCGGCGAACCGCAGCCCCGTCACTCTGAGCGGGCGGGGCCGCCTCCGGCGGCGGAGCGCGGCGAAGAGTCTCTTACCGGGACGATCAGCAGGCTGGAGACTCTTCGCCGTGCTGCGCCGCTCCACCCAACCAACCTTCCCCGCGGCTCCGCCGGCTCAGAGTGACGGGAACCCGCCGCGCCTTCGCCTCGCATCCGCCCGTGATATGACCTCTTCCCGATGACCACCGACTTTCGATCCGACAACACCCTCGGCTCCTCCCCCGAGATCACCGACGCCATCGTGCGGGCCAGCACGGGGGCGATGGCGGGCTATGGGAACGACCCGATCACCGAGCTCCTGCGCAGGCGCTGCTGCGAGATCTTCGAGACCGATGTGGCGATCTTTCCGGTGCTCACCGGCACAGCAGGGAACGCGCTGGCCATCGCGGCGATGACGCCGCCGTGGGGGGCGGTCTTCTGCCACGAGGACGCGCACATCCAGCGCGACGAGCTCGGTGCCGTGGAGTTCTACACCGGAGGCGCGAAGCTGATCCCGATCCCCGGGACCGATGGGAGGCTGCATGCGGACGCGCTGGGGCGATCCATCGCCGAGATCGCCGAGAGCCGCCGCACCGCGGTGCCGGCGTGCGTCAGCCTGACGAACGCGACCGAGGCGGGAACGGTGTACTCGGCGGACGAGATGCGCGAGCTGTTCGCGATCGCGAAGCGGAGCGGTCTGCGTGCGCACATCGACGGCGCGCGCTTCGCCAACGCGCTCGTGTCGCCGAAGGCCGCCGGCGTTTCGCCCGCCGATTTCTCGTGGCGTGCCGGCGCCGACGTCCTCACGTTAGGCGGGACGAAGAACGGCGCGCTGGCGGCGGAAGTGATCGTCGTCTTCCGCAAGGAGCTCGCCGGGGAACTGGCCATCCGCTATCACCGCGGGGGGCATCGGCTGTCGAAGATGCGCTTCCTCTCCGCGCAGATGGAGGCTTATCTCAGGGACGACGTCTGGCTGCGGAATGCACGGAACGCCAATGCCATGGCCACACGCCTTCGCGACGGGATCGGCGCGCTGCCCGGAATCGAGATCCTCAGACCGGTCGAGGCGAACATCGTTTTCGCGCGCATTCCCACGAAGATTGCCGCGGCTGTGCAGAAGGATGGCTTCCTCTTCTACGACTGGCCGATCTTCGGAGCGGATGCCTATCGACTCGTGACCGGGTTCAGCACGACCTCCGCCGCCGTCGATGCGTTCGTGGCCGCGCTGCGAAGCGCGGTGGGGTAAGGAGCAAACGTCGCCGTCGCTCTGAGCCGACGAGTCCCGCCTCCCCGTCACTCCGACGCAGAGAACACAGAGCAGCGAGCCTGCGCTGTGTTCTCAGTGCTCTCTGTGGTGCACCGGCACTCCGGTAATCGCGGCTTCAGCGATTTCTGCACAGCCTCTCAGAGTGACGGGACTGGAATCAGCGACAATGGCGAGGCGATGAAGGTTTTCTCCGCCATCTTTCTCCTCGGACTCTCCTGCGCGACGCAGGGACTGCCGGACCAGGGGCGGCTCACGGCGCGGCCTCACCCGGTGGCGTCACAGTGCCGCGGCGGCCTGCGCGCTCTTGGCCTCGACGCATCGCGCGATGCGATGCTCTACGTGCCGCCGGCCGTGGCCGATGCCGGCCACCCGGCTCCGCTTCTCGTCGTTCTTCACGGCGCGGGCGGATCGGGCCAGCGGATCAGCGAACGACTGAGGCAGGCGGCAGACGCGGACGGAATCATTCTCCTGGCGCCGAGCTCGAGAGGCGCGACGTGGGACTCCATTCGCGGCGCGCTCGGTCCGGACGTGGCGTTCATCGATCGTGCAATGAAGACTGCATTCGACGAATGTGCGGTCGAGCCGTCGCGCGTCGGCGTGGCCGGCTTTTCCGACGGCGCCTCTTATGCCCTGACGCTTGGCATCGCCAATGGCGACCTCTTTCACGGCGTCATTGCATTCTCCGCCTGCATGCTGACCGATGCCGTCCCGCATGGCTGGCCGCGATTCTTTCTTTCGCACGGCCGGGAGGACGACATTCTTCCGATCGCCGACTGCGGTCGTCATCTGGCAGCACGGCTTCGCGAACGGGGCTACCGCGTGCGTTTCGAGGAGTTCGACGGCGGTCACGAGATCCCGGGGCCGATCGCGGACGAGGCGTTCCGCTGGTTCGGCGCCGGGGGCCGGTGACTCAGGTCCTGGCCATCAGCGCCTGGAAACGGGGGTTGTGGCGAAGCGGATCGAGATCGGGATCATTCTCGACCCAGCTCTTGGACAGGGCATCGCTGAGGACGGACGATTCCAGGCAGGCGATGGCATCGTCGTATTTGCCGAGGCTCGTGTAAACGCAGGCGGCGTTGTATTCGATGATGGGCTCATCGGAGTCGATGAGAAGGGCGCGGCGGACCCACTCCTCGGCGCGCTCGGGCTCGCCGAGCTCGGCGAAGATGGCGGCGCCCATCGTCCACGCCCGGGTGTCGTCGGGATGGTCGCGCAGGCGCTTCTTGGTCGCTTCCACGCAGGCGATCGAGGTGGCGCGCGCCTTCGTCGTCTCGCCGAGCTTGCGGTAGCACATTCCCAGCAGGTACCAGGAGTCGTAGGCATCGGGCGAGATCCGGCAGGCTTCCCGGAATCGAGCCGCGGCCTCTGCCATCCGCCCCTGTCCGAAGGCAACGCGGCCGAAGATGTAGTGGGCATCGTAGAGCGCGGGATCGAGCTCGATGGCGCGGCGGAGCTCGACTTCCGCCTCTTCGTTGGCGTTCGTCAGGAAGAGAGCCAGCCCGCGCGCGGCCCTGGCCTCGGGCAGGTCGGGATCGATCTCCAGCGCTTTCTCGCTTGCTTCCACGGCCGCAGCAACCGTGCTCGCATCGCCGCCGAAGTAGAGCCGCAGAAAGGCATTGCATTCGGCGATGCCGGCGTAGGCCCGCGCATTGCGGCCGTCGATGTCGATGGCCTGACCGAACGAATGGATGGCGATCTCCAGCGCTTTTCGCCGGTGCTGGTGAAGGAACTGGCGTCCCTGCAGGTAGGCCTCGTACGACTCGGTCTCGGCGCCGGACATGGCGCGCCTGACGCGCTCGCCTTTGAGCGTGACCTGGAGCGCCGCGGCGATGTTCGCCGCGATCTCGTCCTCGACGGCGAAGATGTCGCGCATGTCGCGGTCGTAGCGTTCGGACCAGACGCGATAGCCGTTCTCCACTTCGACGAGCTGTGCCGTGATGCGGAGGCGATCGCCGGCCCGGCGCACGCTGCCTTCCAGGAGGTGATCGACGTGCAGCTTCGCGCCGATGTCGCGCGTATCGGCGGCGCGGTCCTTGAACTGGAAGGCCGAGGTCCGCGAGGCGACGAAGAGATCGCGAATCGGCCGCAGCGCCGCCAGAATCTCCTCGGCAATGCCGTCGCAGAGGTAGCCCTGGTCGCGCGCCGGAGTCATGTCGGCGAAGGGAAGAACGGCGATCGAGGCCCTCTTCGTCGCGGCCCGCCTGCGGATGGTCACCGCCGCGGGATCGCTGTCATGCTGCAGCAGTCCGAGGTCGCTGATCAACGTGTCGATCTGTTCGTAACGGAGGCGGCGGTCCTTTGCCAGGGCGCGGTCGATGATGCCGTTGATCGCCGGAGGGAGGTTCGCCCGGAGATTCGTCAGCGGTTCGTGCGGCTGGTTGAGCACTGCATAGATGAGCGCCTCCACCTGATCGCCGCGGAAAGGCGCAGCGCCGGCCAGCATCTCGTAGAGAACGACACCCAGCGACCAGATGTCGGCGCGCGGATCGATGCTTTCGCCGCGGAGCTGCTCGGGGGCCATGTAAGCCGGCGTGCCGATGATGATGCCGGCGCGCGAGGCACGGGCGCTGGCGAGCTTGGCCAGCCCGAAGTCGAGGATCTTCACCGTGTCGCGGCGCGTGATGACGATGTTTTGCGGCTTGATGTCCCGGTGGATGATGAGCTCTTCATGCGCCGCCGCCAGTCCGCGCGCGATCTGCATGGCGATGCCGACGGCGCGCTCCAGCTCGAGCGGGCCGCGGCTGATGACGACGTCGAGCATTTCGCCGTCGTAGAACGGCATGACGATGAAGGTCTCGCCGTCCTCGGTCGTGTCGATGTCGAAGACGCCGCAGATGTTCGGATGGTCGAGCGAGGAGGCGGCGCGCGCTTCGGCCATGAATCGCTGCCGTGCCTCTTCGCCCGGAATCGAGCCGGCCTGCAGGAATTTCAGGGCCACGCGCCGGCCGAGCTTCTCGTCGACGGCGCGGTACACCATCCCCATCCCGCCCGCCCCGATCTTCTCTTCGATGCGGTAGTGCGAGACAGAAACGGGCATAGCAATGCCGGCCATCGAAGCGAACATCGCGCCGGCCGGAGTGTCTGTCGGCGGCAGATGTCACCGCGCGAGGAGACAGCGGACGTTGTAGGGACGCGCAGCAGCGCGTCCGCAGCTTTGTGGTCGTCCATTTCCCCCCCGGGTTGCGGACGCGCTGCTGCGCGTCCGCACAACGGAGGCAACAGGGGCTACGGCCGCCGGCGCGCGAATGAACGCGGTGCGTCGGCTGGGCGCCCGAACGAGCTGCGCGGGGCATTCGGGCCGCGGGTCTGCGCGGGCCGGCCGTGCGGTTTGCGTGAGCTCGCGGACCCGCCGCGCGCGTCGGCATGGCGGTACGGCGAGGTCGCAGGGCGCGGATGCGGGCGCTGCTCGACCCTCACGGACCTGATCGTCTCGCGCTGCACGACGAAGCCTTCCGCGGTCTTCCGTTCGATGCGCCGGCCGACGACGCTCTCCACGCGCCGCAGGTCGGCGCGATCCTCCGGAGTGACGAAGCTGATGGCCTCGCCGATGGCCGCCGCCCGGCCGGTCCGGCCGATGCGGTGCACGTAATCCTCGGGAATGTGCGGGAAATCGAAGTTGATGACGTGCGAGATGCCGTCCACATCGATTCCGCGAGCGGCGATGTCGGTGGCCACGAGCACGCGTACGCGGCCGGCGCGGAAGCTCTCCAGTGCGCGCTGGCGCTGGACCTGGCTGCGATTCGAGTGAATCGTGGCCGTGGCGTGTCCGGCCGCTTCGAGCTTGCGGGCGATCTTGTCGGCGCCGTGCTTGGTGCGCGAGAAAACCAGCACCGAGCTCATGCTGGTGTCCCGCAACAGGTGCAGCAGCAGGTCGTTCTTCTGGCCGTGCGGCACTTCGTGGACGTGCTGGCTGATCGTGTCCGCCGGCTTGAGGCGCGGCGCCACTTCGATCATTTCGGGATTGCGGAGGAAGTCGGACGCGATCTGCTGGATCTCGTGCGAGAACGTTGCCGAGAAGAGCATCGTCTGCCGCTCTTTCGGAACGGCTGCGAGGATCTTCCGGATCGCCGGGAGAAAGCCCATGTCCAGCATGCGATCGCCCTCGTCGAGCACGAGGTACTGCAGTCCGCCGAAGCGGACGTGGCCCTGGGCCATGAGGTCGAGGAGCCGGCCGGGAGTGGCGATGACGACGTCAACGCCTCGGCGGAGCGCCGCGATCTGCGGCTGCTCACCCACGCCGCCATAGACCATGACCGAGCGGACATGAAGGTGGTTCGAATAGGCGCGGAGGTTTCCCGCGATCTGCACGACGAGCTCGCGCGTCGGCGCCAGAATCAGGGCACGCGTGTGCGGCTGAGCGGGGCGGACGGCCAGCCGCTCGAGCAGAGGGAGGACGAACGCGGCCGTCTTGCCGGTGCCGGTCTGGGCGACGCCGACGAGGTCGCGCCCTTCCAGAATCGCGGGAATGGCTCTGGTCTGAATCGGTGTCGGTTCGGTGTATCCGGCCTCGCGGACCGCTTTGGCGATCTCCGGGCGCAGGCCGAGTGAAGCAAATGGCATGGGATTCCTTTTCTCAGGTTCGTGATGAATCACTCTCTGAGGTGGAAACCACGCGACAGAGACGCGATACAGCGCTGGTGGACCCTGCAAAACGCGGGTAGTACGGGATTTATTGCCTTTTGTCAGTTCAGGCCGGCTGGGAAGGTGAGTGTCGACTGCCCCGAGGGACCCGTATCATCCACCCGTTCCGACAATCCGATGCCACTGGCGAGCTTGCTGCAAAGGCGAAGACGGATCGCGAACGCGATTACCTGCACGCCATCGAGGTTCTGTATGGCGACGGCACGAAAGAGGATCGCGATTTCAAGTACGCCGCGGCCATGGCGGTTCTGCACCAGCGCTATCCCGAAGACGTCGACGCCACGGCCTTCTACGCTCTTTCCCTTCTTGGCACTGCCCATCATGACCGCGATTTCGCGATCTACATGAAAGCAGCGGCGCTGCTCCCGAGAGGGACATGGCGAAGCGACGGACGGTCGAACCGCCGTACTGGCTCGTCGGTTTCGAGGTGTTCTGCGGCACGTGTCATGCCCTCTATGCGCATGCGGTCGCGGCGCACTGCGACGGCTGCGACCGCCCGCTCTGCCTGAGCTGTCGCGTCACGCGAAGCGGCCGGATCTTCTGTTCGGAATGCGACGAGAAAGAGAGGAAGCAGTGGCGGCACGCGCGATCTGGAAAGGCGTCATCGTCATCGGCAGGCAGAAGCTCCCGGTGAAGCTCTACTCGGCAGTGCAGGACCGGACCATCCACTTTCGCCTGCTGCACCGCACCGATCACGCACCGGTCAAGCAGAAGCTCGTCGATGCCGGCAGCGGCAAGGAAGTGGGCGAGGATGAGGTGAGGAAGGCCTTTCCGGTCACCCGCAACCAGCTCGTGGCACTCGACGAGAAGGACCTGGAGAACCTCGAGCCGGAGCCTTCGCGCGACATCGAGATCAGCCGCTTCGTCGATCCACAGGACATCGACCATCGCTGGTACGAGCGCGCCTACTTCATCGGTCCCGATTCCGACAACGGCGACTACTTCGCCATCGCCGAGGCGCTGACGAAGACGAAGAAGGAAGGCGTCGCGCACTGGGTGATGCGCGGCAGGAGGTACCTCGGCGCGCTGCGGCCGGAAGGACCGTACCTGATGCTGATCACGCTCCGTTATGCCGACGAGATCGTCGACGCTTCCTCGCTCGAGGCGCCGGGCGGCCGCGCCCTCGACAAGCGCGAAGTGTCGATGGCCGAGCGGCTGGTCGAGGCACTGGCCGGCCGCTTCGATCCGAGCGAGTACCGCGACGAATATCGCGCCCGGGTCATGGATCTCGTCGAAACCAAGGAGAAGGGCGGCAGCGTGAAGGTGAAGAAGTTCAGGCCGCGGCCGACCCGGGAAGGCGCGCTGACCAGTGCGCTCGAGGCCAGCCTGGCAGGGCTGGGAAGGAGAGCAGCCGGTGGCAAACGATGACGAAGAAGTGAGCGACGGCGGCGAGGAATCTGCCGGATACCGTTCCTTCTGGAGCGGCACGATCACATTCGGCCTGGTCACGGTGCCCGTGGCGTTGTTCCCCGCCAGCAGGCCGCGGGGAGTGGCCCTGCGCATGATCGACGGCGAGGGCACGCCGGTGGGGCGCCGCTACGTCTGCTCGAAAGACGGGCAGGATCTCGAATGGGACGAGATCGTCCGCGGGTACGAAGTCTCGAAAGGGAAGTTCGTGGTGGTCAGCGACGACGAGCTCGAAGCGATCGAGCCGCGCAAGTCGCGCGAGATCGATCTTCGCCTGTTCGTCCCGCACGACGACATCGACCCGGTGTACTTCGAGCGCGCCTACTACCTCGCGCCGGCCGGAGGGGCGAACAAGGCCTACCGGCTGCTCGCGGCGGTGATGGAGAAGAGCGGGCGAATCGGCATCGCCACATTCGTCATGCGCGCCAGGGAGTACCTGGTGGCCATCATCGCGGAGAAGGGGATTCTCCGCGCCGAAACGCTCCGCTTCCAGGACGAGATCCGCAAGCCGGGAGAAGTCGGGCTGCCGAAGAAGGGCAAGGTCAGCGCCGCCGCGGAGAAGAAGTTCGAGACGCTCATCACGAAGCACAGCGGCAGAGTCGACTTCCACGAGTTCCTCGACCAGTACGCGAAGAACCTCGACGAGCTCGTGGAGAAGAAGCGGCGCGAAGGGAAGGATGTGGTCAAGGCACCCGCCGAGGCGGCCTCTTCGTCCGCAGGCGGAGAGACGAACGTCATCGACCTGATGCAGGTGCTGCGCCGCAGCCTGGCGGGGGAGGGAGCGCGCAAACCCGCGAAGCGTGTGGCCGCGGCCACAAAGAAGAGCTCGCGGAGGAAGAGTTAGGCGGGAAGTCGCGCCCCAGGACGCTTGTCATCCCGAGCACTCGAATCGCGCAGGCGCGACACCGGAGAGAAGAACCGTTCGATCGTTCCCCCTCTCCCCGCCGCAGCGGGGAGAGCGCCGGGGTGAGGGGTCTCGTTTTCGTTCAAAAGGAGAACCCTCATCCGCCTTCGGCACCTTCTCCGCGCTGCGGCGGGGAGAAGGGCAACGAACGCGAGAGCCGCATGAACACTGTGAGTTTCTTGGAAGCGTCAGCGAGGAATGACAGGTCGGAATGACAGGATCGGGTCGGGCGGTGGTCAACGCGGTTCGGGTGTCTCGGGATTCTTCTCCACGCTGACTCGGGCCAGGAGCTGGATCAGTTTCCGTTCGTCTTCGCCCGCGCTCAGATAGGTCTCGCAGAGCTGGTCGATGTGGTCGGCCGGCTCGGTGGCCAGCACGGTGAACCCCTCCGGCGGCTGCTCGGAGGTGCGGCTCCATTTCTTGTCCCAGCGCATGTTGTTGACCAGCGTGCAGCGGATGTAACCGCGGTCGATGACGACTTCCGCCTTCGGGAGGAGCCGCTCCGCCTTCCCCGCGCTTTTCGCATCGAGACCGCTTGCGGTGACGACGCCGGCGCGGAACACCGGCATGTTGCGCTCGGTGACAGGACCGATGCCGCGCGCGTTGGCGACCTGCTCCGCCAGCGAGCGGGCGATCGACGTCGAGACCAGTTCCTTCAGCTCTTCCTGGGCGTCGCCGACGTACTCGACGAACTTGAGGCCCGACTGGAACACCGTCGCTCCCTGCTCGCCATGAACGAATCGGTGCACCTTGCAGCTCACCACGAAGGCTTCGGTCTGGATCTCCTTCTCTTGCCACTCGAACCGGAAGAGGGCCTTCTTGCCGATCTCCAGGCGGGTGAAATGCTCGATACGCGCTCCGGTCTCGCTGGCGTCGATCATGATCACGCCGAGGGTGCCGAAGCGGGCGATGACTCCGCGCGTGAGCGCGATGCGCTTTTTCTTCCGGCGTTCCGGATGTTTCGCGAGCGGGGGCATGGGATCGGAAAGATCTTAGCCCGTTTCGCGACAGGCAGAACGTGGCGCCCCGATTGCAAACTGGAATGTCCGGGAGTCCGAACGTGACGACTTCACCGATACGCACACCGATCGACGATGAGCGCCAGCCCCCGAACGTTGACGCAGTTCTACGGCGTCTGCGCGAGGAGCAGGAGCTCCGCACACGCGTGGTCGAACGCCGCGGCAATCTCGTTGCTCCCGATTCGAGTGAACCGGCCGACGAGACTCTTGCCGGCCTCGCACGGGCCCGGTGAGGGTCGTGCTCCGCGCAAGCGCTCAATTCCCTGACATCGGCCGCTTCAGCACGATCAGCGTGAGGTCGTCGTCGCGCGCATCTTCCGCATAGGCGGCGGCCTCCTCGGCGACGCATGCCGTGATCGCGCGCGCACTCCGCGAACGACCGGCTCTCAGGGAGCGCTCGATGCGCTCGATACCGTATTCGCAGCCGTCCGCCGACTTCGCCTCCAGCAGGCCATCGCTGTAGACGAGCAGCGATTCCTCCAGGTCGAGCCTCGTGGAGAACGAGATCCACGATGCCGTGGGTAGGATTCCGATCACCGGGCCTGTGGAGTCGATCCGCTCGATCGATCCGTTGCGCCGCGCGATGAGCGGAGGGCAATGGCCGGCATTGGCGATGACGAGTGCCCCGTCGTCGCGGAGCTGTCCGACCACAGCGCTGACGAAGCGGTTCGCGGGAAGGAGCGGCCGAAGAAATGCCTGCAGGCGGAGCACCGTGGTCGCAGGGTGGACGTCGCTGGTCGCGCAGGATGCGAAACGCCGCTCCAGCTCTTCCTGCACCATTTCCATGACCACCGCCGCCGATAGTCCCTTGCCCGCGACGTCGCCTAACGCGAACCAGAGGCGGTCGCCGCACCGCTGCGTGAAGTAGAAGTCTCCTGTGAACGTGCGAGCCGGCCGGGAGACGGCGTGGAAATCGACAGCCGTGGATGACGAGGCGCTCGAAACGAAGAGCGGGAGCTGGGCCCCACCACGGCAACTCGGCCGTGCCGGGGAGCTTTGTGTAATCACTTCAGGAGCCATGAATCACCTCGTGCAGGGTGCAGGGACGCGCAGCAGCGCGTCCGCAACTCTCGTCGTGTCCTCGTGCCACCGGGCTGCGGACGCGCTGCTCTCGCGTCCCTACCGGAACGGCTGGCAATGCTGGCAGGGACGGAAGCCGCCCTTCACGGCCTCGCTCTCGCCGTGCAACGGGACGCGATTCTCTTCGCGGATGCGCCGGGCGTCGCGGCACGTCGGCAAGCAGACGACGTGGGTGGTCCGCGATCCGACGAGCCGGATGCCCTGGCGAGCGAGCGCATCGAGCTGCTCGAGGTCCACACCCTCGCGCTGGAGCAGCTGCCGTTTGGTCCTGCTGCCGAACGCGTATTTTCCGACGCCGCCCGAAAGAGGAACCACGCGATGGCAGGGAACCACGAACGGCACCGCGTTCCGCGCCACGTAACTGGCGACCGCTCGGACGGCTTTCGGCTTTCCGACCTGGCGCGCCAGCCAGGAGTAGGTGCGCACCTCGCCGCGCGGAATCCGCAGCAGCGCATCCATCACCTTCCGCTCCAGCGGCGTCGCCTCGATCAGGTCGAGCCGCGGCTTGCGGACGCCTTCTCCGCTCAGCGCGTCATCGACCTGCCGGCGGACGTTCTCCGGCAACGCGCGGCGCTCGACGGCGCGGCCGTATCTCTTCGCATACAGCTTCCTGAAATCGTCGAACGAGCCGCGATGGATCAGGCGAATGCCGCGATCGGAGAAGCCGACCCACACCGTGGGTGTGCCGGAGCCGATGCGGTCGAAGCCGTCCGCCAGGGCGATCGTTTCCCGGCACGACTGCGCCGGGGCGATGGCCAGGGCCTTCACCGCGTGCGCCAGGTGGTCGACGTCGTCGAACGAGTCGTGGCAGCTGGCGCAGCGGCTGATGTGCTGCTCCACAGCCTTGTTCTCCGCGCCGGCCAGCTCGCCCGTCCGCAGAGCGTCGATGCGCATCAAAGCCGATTTACACCGCATAGGTGACACCTCTCTTTTCCAGCGCGTCCCGCAGCAGTTTCAGAGCGCGGAACACTTTCCCGCGGAGAGCCGCCTCGGACGAACCGAGGGTCCGGGCGATCTCCCCGTACGACATTTCCTCCATGAAGCGCAGCACGATCAGCTCGCGCGCATCGACCGGCAGGAGAGCGATGGCCCGCCGCAGCAGCTCCACCTCCTCCTGCCGCTCGAGATTCGAGCCGGCCGTCGCGACGAACGGACCGATGCGGCCGTCGTCGAACGAGTCGAGAGGCTGCTCGATCGCGCGCCCTTTCGACCTTCGTTTGTTCAGACAAAGATTCCGCACGGTGCGGAAGAGCCACGGCCGGAGCATCAGCGACGCGCACCTGGCCTCGTCGTACTGGTGGGTGAGGGCCCGATGCGCGCGGACCATGGCGTCCTGCACGACCTCCTGCGCATCGAACGGGTTCTGCAGCATGCCGTGGGCATAGGTGAAAAGAGGGGATTCGTAACGGTCGATCAGACGCTCGAACGCCCCAGCCTCGCAGCGATGGACGAGCAGGGCGAGGTTCTCGTCGTCGCCCTCAGCCGCCGCGGCCGCCTCGCCGCCGGTCCAGGAGTTCTTCATATCGCTAACAACACGGGTGGGGGAGGTTTCGTTCGCGTCGAAACGAGCTTTTTTCTCGTGTGCCGGGCGTAACCGCGCCCCCCGTCACTCTGACTCTGAACCGGCGAAACCGCGCCCCCCCGTCACTCTGAGCCGGCGGAGCCGCGAGGCTGGATTGGTTGGGCGGGAGCGGCGCAGCGCGGCGAAGAGTCTCAAGCCTACTGATCGTCCCGGTATGAGACTCTTCGCCGCGCTCCACCGCTCCCGCCCGTCCTCCGCCCCCGCGGTTACGCCGGCTCAGAGTGACGGGGGGTAACCTCGCGTCACACCACGGCCGCTTCGTCCAGCGTCAGCGTTCCGGCGTCGCCGTCGAGGGTGGCCATCACTCCGATGGGCATGGTCAGCTTCTGTTCGAGGTGGCCGAAGGAAAGGCCGGAGATCATGGGCTTCCGCAGCGACCCGAAGCGGTCGTCGAGGATTTCCTCGAGGCTGAACGTCGGTCCGCTGTACTTACAGTCGGTGCAGCGGCCGAAGACGACGCCGGCGGCGCTGTCGAACTTGCCGCCGAGGGCCAGCTGGGTGAGCATGCGGTCGATGCGGTAGAGCTCCTCGTGAATGTCCTCGAGGAAGAGGATCGCTCCGGTGGTGTCGATCTCGTAGGGCGTCCCCATGAGCGAGGTCACCATCGTCAGGTTGCCTCCGACGAGGCGGCCCGAGGCCTTGCCCGGCGAGACCTTGATGATCCGGTTGATGCGGTCGACGAGCTCGTTCGTCTTCTTCGGCGGCGGCTGCAGGAGGCCTGCGGGCTGCGGGGTCATGACCACGCGGCGGAAGTTCTCGAGCGTGTACGGCTCGAACATCGATTCGCCGACCGGTCCGTGGAAGGTGACGAGGCCCGTGCGCTGGTAGATCGGATTGATCAGGGCCGTGACATCGCTGTAGCCGATGATCACCTTCGGCTTGCGGCCGATGAGATCGAAATCGAGGAAGGGAAGAACGCGCGGCGAGCCCCAGCCGCCGGTGAAGCAGACCACTCCGGCGATGCGGTCGTCGGCGAACATGCGATTGATGTCGTCGGCGCGGTCGCGATCGTGGCCGGCGAAGTATCCCCATTTGTCGTACACATGTTTTCCGAGCTCGACGTGAAAGCCGATGGCCTCGAGCTGCTCTTTGGCGAACGAGATCTCGTCGGCCTGAAACGCGGCGGTGGCGGGGAGCACCAGGCCGACGGTGTCGCCGGTCGAGAGCCGCTTCGGCTTGATGACGGGACGCTCGGCGCGCGCAGTCGTTTTCGGATCGGCGCTCGCGGCAAAGACGGTCGCAGTGCCGGCGGCAGCAATGGAACAGAGACGTGCGAAGTCGCGTCGGTTCAGCATGGCGCGCCATTGTGACATGGCGAGTGCTGAGTACTGAGTGCTGGGTACTGAGTGGGCGGGCCTTACGGTCGGCTTTCACGCTCAGTACTCAGCACTCAGTACTCAGCACTAGAATCGTCCGATGTCGGTCCGCAAGATCCAGATCATCGACTCCCACACGGCCGGCGAGCCGACGCGCGTCGTCATCAGCGGCGGTCCCGATCTCGGCACCGGCTCGATGGCGGAACGGCGCGAGCGCTTCCGCCGCGATTTCGATCAGGTCCGCTCCGCCGTGGTCAACGAACCGCGCGGGTCCGATCCGGTCGTCGGCGCCCTGCTCTGCAAGCCATCCGATCCGGCCTCCGCCGCCGGCGTGATCTTCTTCAACAACGTCGGATACCTCGGCATGTGCGGCCACGGCACCATCGGCCTCGTCACGACGCTCGCCCATCTCGGCCGCGTCGCCGCAGGAGCGCATCGAATCGAAACGCCGGTCGGCGTCGTGACCGCGGAGCTTCTCCCGAGCGGCGAGGTGGCCGTCGCGAACGTCCCGAGCTATCGCCATCGCAAGGCCATCACCGTGCACACCGACGGCTTCGGCTCGTTCACCGGCGACGTTGCCTGGGGCGGCAACTGGTTCTTCCTGGTCAACGATCACCGAGAGGAGCTCGACCTGCGCCGCGTCGACCGTCTCACCGAAGTCACATGGGCGATCCGCGACGCGCTCGAGAAGAACGGAATCACCGGTGCAGGCGGCGCAGAGATCGATCACATCGAGCTCTTTTCCACGCCGCATCGCGAGGATGCCGACAGCCGCAATTTCGTGCTCTGTCCGGGCAAGGCCTACGACCGCTCTCCGTGCGGCACTGGCACGAGCGCGAAGCTGGCCTGCCTGTTCGAAGACGGCAAGCTCGCCGAAGGGGAAGCGTGGCGGCAGGAGAGCATTGTCGGCAGCCTGTTCGAAGGATCGGTCAAGGTCGCCGGCGGCACGATCCAGCCGACGATCCGCGGCTCCGCGTTCGTGAACGCCGAGGCTACGCTGATCCTCGATGATCGAGATCCGTTCTGCTGGGGGATACGGTGAAGACGGCAGACCGCAGACGCCAGGCCGCAGACGGTCCGCGGTCTGCGGTCCGTGGTCTGCGGTCCGTGGTCTGCGGTCTCAAATGAAACACATCCTCATCATCGGTGGCGGCATCATCGGGCTCTCGACGGCCTACTACGCGAGCCGCCGCGGGCATCGCGTGACTGTGGTCGAGCGGGGAGATGCCACGCACGACGGCTGCTCGTTTGGGAATGCGGGCTACATCACGCCGAGCCATTTCATCCCGCTCGCGGCACCGGGCGCCGTACGTCTGGCGCTGCGGTGGATGAAGGATCCGGAAAGCCCCTTCTACGTCCGGCCGCGGCTCAGCGCCGAGCTGCTCTCGTGGGGCTGGAGATTCTGGCGGGCCTCGACGCCGCGGCGGGTCGAGCGCGCCGCGCCGCTGCTGGCGGAGATCAATCTCGCCAGCCTTGCTCTGTACGAGGAGCTCGCGGCCGAGGCGGACGACTTCGGGCTGCAGAAGAACGGCCTGCTCATCGTCGTTCGGAGCGACCGCGCGCTCGAGGAAGAGGCTCACGTCGCGGAGCTGGCGCATCGGCTCGGAATGCCGGCCGAGATCGTCGACGCGAAAGGTGTCGCCGCGATGGAGCCCGAGATTCGCATGAGCATCGCCGGCGCGGCGTTCTATCCACGCGACGCGTGCTTCGCGCCGGCCACCCTGATGGGCAGCATGAAGCGCCGGCTCGAGGAGCGCGGCGTCCAGTTCGCCTGGGATACGAACGTGACCGGCTGGCGACTCGGCAACGATCGAGTGGAGGCGGTCCGCACCTCGCGCGGCGATCTCTCCGCCGATGAGTACGTCGTCAGCGGCGGGTCGTGGTCGCCGTCGATCGTTCGCGGCCTGAAGCTGAAACTCCCGATGCAGGGCGGTAAGGGCTACAGCCTCACCCTTCCGCACCCGCCGCACAAGTCGAAACGCGCCATCATCCTCGGCGAGGCGCGCGTGGCCGTCACTCCGTTAGGCGAAGGCATCCGCTTCGGCGGGACGATGGAGATTGCCGGGCTCCAGGAGCGCGTCAACCCGGCACGCGTGCGCGGAATCGTGAAGGCCGTCGTGCGCTACTTCCCCGATTTCACTGCCGACGATTTCCGCGGCGTCGACCCGTGGTACGGCTTTCGCCCCTGCTCGCCCGACGGGCTGCCCTACGTGGGCCGCTTCGCCCGATACGCAAACCTCTCCGCTGCCACGGGCCACGCCATGATGGGCATGAGCCTCGGTCCGATCACCGGCAAGCTGATGTCCGAAGTGCTCTCCGACGAGCCCCCGTCGATCGATATCGGCATGCTGTCGCCGGACCGGTACGCGTAGCTCCCCGTCACTCTGAGCCGGCGGAGACATGTTCCCGTGTCTCAGCATGACGGGATCGCGCTGGAGTTACGATTGCGCCCCATGAACATGAACTGGCAGGGCGTCATGCCGGCGATCACGACTCCGTTCGACGAGAAGCTCGAGGTGGATCACACATTTCTCGCTCGTCACGCCTCGTGGATGGTCGATGCCGGCTGCAGCGGCATCGTGGCCCTCGGCTCGCTGGGCGAGGGAGCAACACTTCAGGAGGACGAGAAGATCGCCGTCCTGAAGACTTGCATCGGCGCGGTCGGGCAGCGCGTGCCGGTGGTGGCCGCCATCTCCGCATTATCGACCTCCGATGCGGTCAGGCTCGCCAGACGCGCCGCGGACGCTGGCTGCAGCGGTCTCATGGTCCTGCCGCCGTACGTCTATTCGACCGACTGGCGGGAGATGAAGGCGCACATGGTGGCCGTCCTGCGCGCCACGAAGCTCTCCTGCATGCTCTACAACAACCCGATCGCCTACCGTACCGACTTTCTTCCCGAGCAGGTCGCCGAGCTCGCCGCTGAGCACGAAAACCTGCAGGCCATCAAGGAATCGTCGGCGGACGTGCGGCGGCTCGCGGCCATCCGCTCGCTGATCGGCACGCGTCTGGCGCTGTTCATCGGCGTGGACGATCTGATCGTGGAGGGGATCGACGCCGGTGCAGTGGGCTGGATCGCCGGCCTGGTGAACGCTTTGCCGGTCGAGTCGGTGCAGTTGTTCGAACGCGCCAGCCGCAGCCGGCGTGAATCGGCGTTCGAGCTCTATCGCTGGTTTCTTCCCCTGCTGCGGCTCGATACCGTGACGAAGTTCGTGCAGCTGATCAAGCTAGTGCAGGCGGAGGTGGGGATGGGCAGCCCGCGGGTGCGGCCGCCGCGGCTGGAGCTCGCCGGCGAGGAGCGTGAAGCGGCGCTGCGCACGATTCGCGATTGCCTCGCCAGCCGGCCGGAGATGGCTCGATGACCATCCTGGGCACGTCGATGATCGGCTTTGCGCGCGGTGCGTCTGAAGAGACTTTTCGCGCGGTGAATCCCGCAACCGGCCGCGACCTCGATCCATCGTTTTCGTCCGCGACATCGGCCGATGTCGATCGCACCGCGTCGCTCGCTGCTGCCGCATTCGTGGAATCCTCGAAACTCGCCGGCACAAGAAGGGGAGAGCTGCTGCGCCGCATCGCCGGCAATCTCGAGGCGGGCAGCGAAGCGCTCATCGAGCGCGCGCACCTGGAGACGGCCCTTCCTGTGGGACGGCTCCAGGGTGAGCTCATGCGCACCACCGGCCAGCTGCGGATGTTCGCCGCGCTCGTCGAGGATGGCTCGTGGGTAAGCGCTCGCATCGATCATGGAGACGCGGAGCGGAAGCCGCCGAAGCCCGACCTTCGATCGATGCTCCGCCCGATCGGGCCAGTGGCGGTGTTCGGTGCCAGCAACTTCCCGCTGGCGTTTTCAGTCGCCGGAGGGGATACCGCCTCGGCGCTCGCAGCCGGTTGTCCGGTCATCGTGAAGGCGCACCCGGCGCATCCCGGCACCTCCGAGCTCGCCGGCGTGGCGATCGTCGACGCGGTGCGCGAGCTCGGGCTGCACGAAGGGACGTTCTCACTTCTCTTCGACCGCGGATTCGAGATCGGCGCGGCGCTGGTGAAGCATTCCTCGATCAAGGCCGTCGGCTTCACGGGATCGCGACGAGGCGGCCTGGCACTGGTGAACATCGCGGCGCAGCGGCCGCGGCCCATCCCGGTCTACGCGGAGATGGGGAGCGTCAACCCTGTCTTCATCCTGCCGGAGGCGCTGCGCACACGCGGCGCGGAGATCGCCGCCGGCCTGCACGCCTCGGTCACGTTAGGCGTGGGCCAGTTCTGCACGAATCCGGGTCTGGTGGTCATCGAACGCGGAACCGCGGCCGGTGCCTTCATCGATGATCTGGAGGAGCGGATCGCGACCACGGCTGTCGGAACGATGTTGACTGCGGGCATCTGCAGCGCGTATCGGGCAGGCCTGGGAAAGCTGGCGAGTTTTTCGAGAACCAGGCAAGCGACGGATGCGGATGCGCATTCGGCCGGGGCGGCTCTCTTCGTCACCGGCGCGGAGTCGCTGCTGGCGAATTACGAACTGATGGAAGAGGTCTTCGGTCCGTCGACGATCGTCGTCGAGTCGACGCCCGGCCAGTTGATGGAGGTTGCCCGGGCGCTCGAGGGACAGCTCACCATCACCGTGCATGCCGCGGATGGCGAGCTCTCCTCGCATCGCGAGCTGCTCGACGTCCTGGAGACAAAGGCGGGCCGTCTCATCGTCAACGGTTTCCCGACGGGAGTCGAAGTCTCACCGGCCATGGTTCACGGCGGCCCGTTTCCGGCGACCTCCGACGGCCGCTCGACCTCCGTCGGCACGCGAGCCATCGAGCGCTTTGCGCGTCCGGTGTGCTATCAGAGCTTCCCCGATGCTCTGCTGCCGGATGAGCTGAAGGAGGCGAACCCGCTGGGGATCAGAAGGATGGTCTTCCCGTCACTCTGAGCCGGCGGAGCGTTGGGTCGAGTCACTCTGAGGGGGCGGCATACTCGATCCGTTGCAGCCTAACAATCGTTCCGGTAAGAGACAGTTCGCCGCGCTCCACCGCTCTCGCCCGCGCCGCCGCCCCCGCGGTTCCGCCGGCTCAGAGTGACGGGTTCACTCGATCCTGACCACGCCCTCGGCCACCTTCGGGAATCGCTGCAGCACCGCGGGGTCGTGGCCGGGGATGATCAGCCGCGGATCCTTGACCAGCGTCTTCATCGTCTCCTGCGCGCGCAGGTTCGACTGCTCGTCGAACGTCTGGGCGATCGGCAGGTGCTTGTCGAGATTCTGATAGAGGTAGACGTTGTCCGATGCCAGGACGATCGTGCCTGGCTTCGCCGTCACGGTCACGTACTGGGATGCGAAGGTGTGGCGGCCGCCGGTGTAGACGCGGATTCCCGGCAGTATCTCCTGCTCGCCGTCGACGAGGTGCAGTTTTCCGGCGGTGTTTTCGCGCAGCAGATAGGCCATGTCCGCCGGGTCGATGCCGCCGTGCTTGCCGCCGCTCTGCCAGGCGTCGGCGGTGTAGTAGACGTACTCGTCGCGCTGGATCCAGATCTGTGCGTTCGGAAACAGGTCCGCGCCGTCGAGGTGATCCCAGTGCGCGTGCGAGATGATCAGGTCGGTGATGTCCGCGGCCTTCACTCCGGCCCGCGCCACCGCTTCGTCGGGCCGCACGAAATCGGCGGGCTTCCACTGCTTCATGAACTGGGGCCTGTAGAAGCCGGAGTCGACGAGGATGTTGCGGCCGCCGCCACGGATCAGCCACACGTAGCACGGCACGTCGATCTTCACCGCTGCGTCGCCGCCCTTGACCAGCGCCGAGATCGGGAACTGCGGCAGCGTCGCGTAGCGGATCGCGTAGACCTCGTACTGCGGCGGAGTCTGCGCGAGGGCGGTCAGGGCCACGCCCAAAAAAGAAAGGGTTGCGATCGTCAGAGTGCGCATCGGGCGTCCTCCGGATACCACGTTCTCTCGATGGCCGCCTTCTTCGGCGGATGAGAGCTCAGCGGGAAAATCCGCAGGAACTTCACCAGGATCAGCAGCAGCAGGATGATCAGGTAGATGCGCAGGAAATAGAGCGCGAACCTGACGGCGGGGGTGGTTTCGATTCGGGCCATGTCTCAGGCGCGCGTTGACGCCGGTCCTTTCGTGACGTCTTTCCGATACACGACGCCCATGATCCGGTGCTGGTCGTCGACGATCGGCAGCATGCGGTAGTGATAGCGCGCGAACAGCTCGGCCAGGTCCTCCCGGGCGTCGTCGGGACCGGCGCAGACGACCGTCTCGATCATGAGCTCGCCGAGAGTGGTCTCGTCAGTGGCCAGGATGATGTCGCGCAGGTCGGCCACGCCCAGCAGCACCCGGTCGGCGTCGACGACGAAGATATAGGTGATGGAATCGTGGTCGCGGTTCGAGGCTCTGATGTCGCGCAGGATCTCGCCGGCCTTTGTGCTCGCGGGCATGGCCAGGAAGTCATCGGACATTGCGGATTCGGCGACGCTCTCGTCGAGCGACAGGATCTCCGCCACCTCGTCCGCCATCTCTTTCGGCAGGAGAGTCATCAGAGCCATGCGGTTCTCGAGCGGCAGGATCGTGAAGAGTGCCGCCAGGCGCTGTGGCGACATCTCCGACAGGATGGTCCGGGCACGGTCGAGGCGGAGGTTGGCCACGAGTTGCCGTTGCGCGCGCGGCTCGGCCTCGCTCAGCACGTCCGCCGCCTTCTCCGAATCGAGGGCCGAGAACACCGCCTGCTGTTCCTCGCCGCTCAGCTCCTCGAGCGCGTCCGCCAGATCCTCCTCGGGAAGATCGGCGATCTGTGCGCGCGTGATCGACAGAGCCACCGAGTCCGTCGTGCCGACATCCTCCAGCGACAGAGGCTGGACGTACTTCCAGGGGATGAGCTGTTCCTTCGCCGAGATCAGGCCGTAGATGCCCCATTTGCGCAGGAACCCGTTGAAGGAGATGTCGACGAACACCAGCGCCACCCGTCCCTTCGACGCCAGCAGCTGCACGTCGTTGACCACCTCGATGCTGCGCCCGTTCATGTCCAGGATGGTCCTGCCGATGAGGTGCTCGTTGAGGAGCATCCATCCCGGCTGGTCGACGAACGGCGTGTAACTCTCGCCGTTAGGCGGCTCGACTTCGATTCCGTGAGCCGTCACCGAGGCGACCTTGTCCCAGGGAATGAACTCCGTAGGCCTGCCCCAGCCGTGCTCGAGGAGGATGCCCACCGCTTCCGGATAGGGCTCGGCGATGCGGAACACCAGGTCCGTCGGCTTGCCGAGGCGGCGGCCGGTGACCCGCTGCCGGATTGACGGCCTCACCAGCTCGGAGAAGTAAAGCAGCGCGTATCCAGGCTGTTGCGGCACGCTCGCGGCGGTCTCGACGGTCTGCGACATGCGTCCTCCATCATGCGCCGAAAAGGCCCGGGAACAGCACCGAAAGTCCGAACAGCGTCGACATGATCACCACGAAGAGCGTAATGCTCCAGTTGGCGAAGTTCTGCCATCGCGTGTTGGTGTAATCACCCATCAACGGCTTGTCGTTCAACAGCAGGATCAGGAACATCAGCGCGGCCGGCAGCAGTGTAACGGCGACCACCTGCACGAACATCGTGATCTCGATCAACGGTGCGTTCGGGATCAGCACGATGGCCCCGGCGGAGATGAGGGTCAGCAGGTAGACGGCGTAGAACCACGGCGCGTCGCGGACGCTCCGGTTCAGCGAGTGCGCCCATCCGAAGACCTCGCCGACCGCCCAGGACGTCGACAGCGAGATGCAGAGCGCGCCGAGGAAGCCGGCGTCGAACAGGCCGATGGCGAACAGCCGCCGCGCCCATTCGCCCTCCGCCTTCGGAAGCAGCGGCGACAGCGCGTAGGCGGTCTGCTTGGCGTCCTGCACCACGATCTGCGGCGAGTGGTAGTAGAACGCGGCGCCCGTGGCGATGATGATGAAGATCGCCACCAGACCCGTGAACAGCGAGCCTGCGAACGTGTCGAACTTCCCGAACTTGATGTCGTGGACGTCCATCCCCTTGTCCACCACCGCGCTCTGCTGGAAGAAGATCTGCCACGGCGTGATCGTCGTCCCGATGTTGGCCATGATCACGAAGAGGAGGTCCGCAGTGAATCCGCCGCGGAACGTGGGGTTGTAGAACCCCCGCCACACCGAATGCCATCCGGGGTTGGTCGGCATCTTCATCGCCCAGAGCGCGGCCGGGATGTAGACGAAGTTGAAGACGCAGAAGAACAGCGTCATCTTCTCGAACGTCCAGTAGCGGCCGGTCATGACGATGCCCATCAGGATCAGCGACACCACCACGTACGTAATGGCCGGCGGGATCCCGAAGATGCTCATCGCTTCGGTCATCCCGATGTACTCGGTGACCAGGGTCAGCCAGTTCACGATCCCGAGATCGATGATGGAGAACCAGCCCCAGACCGGGCCGAAGCCGTCGAAGATGGCTTCGGCGTGACCGCGCTTGGTCACCGCTCCGAGGCGTACTGTCATCTCCTGGACGTAGTACGCCATCGGGATGAGGATGAAGAACACCCAAAGGAGGTTGAAGCCGTACTTCGAGCCGGTCACCGCGTAGGTGGAGATGCCGCCGGCGTCGTTGTCGGCCACCATCGTGATGACGCCGGGACCGATGACGGCTAGAAGGACCAGCGTGCGGCGGCGGAGCCGCGCCAGTTTGTGAAATAGCTTGCTGATCCAGTACAAGCGGCTCGCTCCGGACGTGAGGATGGTGCCCGCGATGGACAACGCGGGCGACCTCGGGCTTGTAACAGACGTCCGGAGCGAGGTCAATGAAGGTTGCGGGGTCCCCAGGTCACCGAGTCCCCAGGTCACCGAGTCACCAGGTCACCGAATCACCAGGTCAAGTGGCCGGCGCTTGCCGAGTCGTTGAGTGCATCCCTCTGGTGACCCGGTGACGCAGGGACCCTTTCCTCACCGCCAACGGGGATCGGCATTGTCCACGGTCCTCGCCGGAGCTACACTCTCCGCATCCCATGAGCACAACCGAGCGGCGTCGTTTCACGCGAGTCAACCTGCACCAGCCTGTCCGCGGTGCCGTCGGTGACGCGCGCGTCTATCTCGTCGACGGATCCATCGGCGGGATCCGGATCGTGCACCAAAGTCCGCTTCCGACGCCCGGCGCCTACTGCCGCGTCGAGATCACGTCAGACCTCGGTCCGGTGAAGCTCGACTGCGAGATCATCCGCACGGTCATGCACAACGCGCTCTACCACAGCGGACTGGCCATCGTGGCCGCCGACCGGCAGTCGACGGAACGGCTCAAGACGATCGTCGGCGACCATTGAGGAATTGAGAATTCTCAATTCTCAATTCAAACCCCTCAAGCCCAGCGATACACCACGGCGTTGATGTGCATACCGGCGCCGACCGAGGCGAAGATGATGTTGTCGCCCGAGGCAATGGTGTGGCGCGGCATCTCGCCCTTGCAGATCAGGTCGAGCATGGTGGGCAGAGTGGCCACGGAGCTGTTGCCGAGCCAGGAGATCGTCATCGGCATGAGATCTTGGGGCGGCGTTTCGATTCCGTAGAGCTGGCAGAGCGCGGAGAGGATCGCTTCATCCATCTTGCCGTTGGCCTGGTGCAGCAGGACCTTGCGGACGTCACGGAGGTCGATGCCGGCGCAGTCGAGCGCTTCCTTCATCGCGATCGCCACCGTGTTGAGCGCGTACTTGTAGAGCTTGCGCCCTTCCATCTTCAGGAAGAGCGCCTCCAACGCCTGCTCCTTGTACGACTCGCCCATGAACAGCATGCCGGAGTGCTCGAGCGTATCGGAGCGGACGGCATGCGCCAGGATTCCCATCTCCTCTCCGGCATGCCGGCCCTCGAGGATGACGGCGCCGGCGCCGTCGGCGTAGATGAGGCTGTCGCGGTCGTGCGGGTCGGAGATCCGCGACAGCGTGTCGGCGCCGATGACCATGATCCGTTGCACGTTGCCGGAGCGGATCATGTAGTCCGCCTGAATGACCCCCTGCAGCCAGCCCGGGCAGCCGAAGATCAGGTCGAAGGCCACGGTGTGCGGGTTGCGGATCTTCAACCTGGCTTTGACGCGTGCGGCGATGGCCGGCACCAGGTCGGAGCGATGGCTGCCGGCGCGTACATCGCCGAAGTTGTGGGCCACGATGATGCCGTCGAGCTGCTCGCCGTCGACGCCTGACGATTCGAGGGCGTTCCGCGCCGCGTCGAACGCGATGTCCGTAGTGACCTGGTCCTCGCGGACATAGCGGCGTTCCCGGATGCCGGTAATCGACTCGAACTGCGCGAGGATCTCGGCGTTGGTTTTTTCGATCCGCTTCTGGTCCGGGCCGTGGAATTCGTGCTCGAGAAAGGCGTCATTCGGCACCCTGACGTCGGGGATCCGGCATCCGGTGCCGACAATGACTGAACGGATCGGTCTCAGGGTATTGGGCATCGTGCCTTTGGCTCCCAAGTGCTGGAAATGGAGTCGCGAAGGGGGATTCTATGCGTTGGACACTCTGCTGATGTGATGTTTATCGCCGGGTCGGGTAAGGAGTTACATTCCAAAACTGGTGGTGTTGCTGCAAAAGCTTTCACGCAAAATCAACGATCATTCATATGGATTAATCCTCCTCCGACGGTACCTTCATCTCGTGGCAAGCGAGACACCGTTATCCAACCAGGCCGGCATCTGCCTCATGTGCGCGTGCGAAAACGGCGACAACCGCCTCGCCAGGCTCCTCCTCGTACGGGCGGGCGCAATGTCAGCGACCGGCGTGATTGCGGCGGTGTTCATCGCCGACAGCCATGAGCGCGGCGACCTTCTCGTCCTTGCCCGCGGAGCCATCGCGGAACAGCGCGACCGCTGCCTCCGGGAGGGCCTCTTCGCCTCCTACCGCTGCCCCGATTCGGTGCGGAAGAAAACCGGCACCGACGACGAGTGAAACGAGTGCTGAGTGCTGAGTACTGAGTACTGAGTACTGAGTACTGAGTCTTTAGCACAGACTACTGAGAGGTGCACAGACTACTGAGAGGCGGCGAAGGCGGCGTAGCCGCCGCAAGAATTTAGCGGCGGCCGTCAGGCCGCCGAAATGAGCCGCAAGTTCCAGGTAGAGGGCGCGAAGCGTCCGACAGAATGCCCCAACCGGTGTGCATCATCTGTCGCGCGCTCCGCGCGCTCGGACGCCGGGCTCACCCGCTCGAACGGCGGCCTGACGGCCGCCGCTAAATTCTGTCGCCGGCTTGCGCCGGCTCCACCTGCACTCAGTTCTCAGTACCAGTCTCAGTACCAGCACTCAGCGCTCAGCACCCAGGACTCAGCACTCAGGACTCAGCACTCAGCACTCAGGACTCAGCACTCAGCACTCAGGACTCAGCACTCAGCACTCAGGACTCAGCACTCAGCACTCAGGACTCAGCACTCAGCACTCAGGACTCAGTTTCTCCCCCGTACAATCCACTCCGTGAAAGCCGCCGCCCTTCTTTTTGCGATGGCCCTTCCGCTCGCGGCGGCCGAGCCGATCAGGATCGTGGTCGACACCGCGCGGCCTCTTCACTCGTTCGATCCGACCACGGCTCTCGGTGCGACGATCGACGCGCATGAGGAAGGTGAAAACGAGCAGATCTTCACCAGGCCGAACGTCGATGCCATCCGCTCTGCAGGGTTTCACCGGATGTCGTATCGCCTGATGACCGAGCTGGCGGGGGAAGCGTGGCACTGGAATCCGGCGGGCAGCTGGAGCGACGAGCAAAACCGGCAGGGCTACTGGACGTCGTCGTCGACGCCGGCTGGGCCGATCGCCCTCTCGTACGGGTACCGTCTTCCGCGGCGCGGCAACAGCAGGGACCAGGCGCACGACGACGGCTACTCGCGCATCGACGACGGTGAGCTGTCGAGTTTCTGGAAGAGCAATCCCTATCTCGATGACCACTTCACCGGCGAGCCGCGGCCGCAGTGGGTGCTGGTCGACCTCGGATCGGCATTTTCGATCGACGCCGTGCGCATCGCCTGGGGGGCGCCGTTCGCCGTCGACTATCGCGTGCAGTACTGGCCCGGCGACGATGCCATCCACATGCCGCAGTCCGCGCGATGGGTCGATTTTCCGCGAGGCGCGATCACAAACGGCCGCGGGGGAACGGTGACGCTTCGCCTAGCCAGCCGTCCGCTGCGAGTGCGCTACGTTCGACTGCTGCTGACGCGTTCCTCCCACACGGCCGCACGACCGTCGGACGATGACCGCGACCGCGCGGGCTATGCCATCCGTGAGCTCTTCATCGGTTCGCTGGCGGGCTCACGGCTGATCGATCGCGTGCACCATGGCCGAAGGCATGACAGGCAGACGTTGATCTGGGTCTCGTCGACCGATCCCTGGCATCGCGCCGTCGATCGCGACCCGCAGACGGAGCAGATGGGAATCGATGCTGCCTTCGCCGCGGAGTTGACCGGCCGCGGTCCGATGCTCATGCCGGCGGCCCTGCTCTACGGCACTCCGGACGACGCCGCCGCCGAAGTGGCGTACCTCATGGCGCGCGGCTTTGCGGTCAGCGAGATCGAAATGGGCGAAGAACCGGACGGGCAGAAGTTCGAGCCGGAAGACTACGCCGCGCTTTACCGCCAATGGGCGCATGCCATCCACGCGGTGGCTCCTTCGATGCGTCTCGGCGGCCCGGCGTTTCAGAGCACGATCGACACGACGGCGACGTGGCCCGACGCTGCAGGCAAGACATCCTGGATCGGCCGGTTCATCGACGATCTCCGCGCTCACCGCCAGCTCGGCGACTTCAACTTCTTCTCCTTCGAGTGGTACCCGTTCGACAACCTCTGCCAGCCGCCGCAGGAACAGCTCATGCGCGCGCCGTCGATGCTGCCGCCCGTCCTGCGCAGCTGGACGAGCGGCGGACTGCCGGACGACATTCCGTGGCTCGTCACCGAGTACGGCTATTCCTCATACGCCGCTGCCCCCGAGGTGGAAATGATCGGGGCGATGTTCGACGCGGAGTTCGTCGCGCAGTTCCTCAGCATCGGCGGGGCAGCAGCCTACTTTTACGGAATCGAGCCGGATCTGTTGATGACAGAGGAGCGGTCGTGCCGGACGTGGGGAAACCTGCTGCTGTTCCTCTCGGACGAGGAGCATCACATCCGCTATCGGCTGCCGGCGTACTGGGCCGCCCGCATGGTCAACGAGGATTGGACGATGCCGGCGGGTGGCGAGCACACGTTCTACAACACGACAGTCGGTCGAAGCGGCGGCATCATCACCGCATACGCGCTGCATCGGCCCGATGAGACCTGGTCGCTGCTGTTGTTCAACAAGAGCGAGAACCGGAGAGAGAACGTACGCGTGAGCTTTCGTCACGATGGCACGGAGAGTCCGTTTGCGGGTGCGGTCACGACGGTTCAGTACTCCAACGAACAGTATGCGTGGCGCGCCGCCGGGGAGTCAGGGCATCCGACGCGCGATCTGCCGCCGGTCCGGCGGACGCTCAGCGATCCTTCGACCTTCGATCTGCCGCCGCACTCGATCACGGTTTTGACCGGGACGAATTCAGGATTTTAGATTGATGATTTGTGAACCGCAGGAGCATGGTCTCATCGGTTCATCAATCATCAATCTAAAATCTCAAATCGGAGCTTACGACGTCACTCGCTCCTCGAGCTCTTCCCACTCCCACTCGTTCCACCATTCGCGCTCGATGCCGCGGCACGAATCCATGTACGCCGGGCACATCGCGCAGCCTTCGCCGCGGACCAGATTGGCGTCCTCGGCGGGCGGATAGGTGTGGACGAGGGCGTCGCCGAGGATGCCGGCATCCTCCTCGTCGCGGGTGATGATCGCCGAGGCGAGCTCGTGGACTCCGGCGTGTGCGAGGCGGAGCTCGAGCTCGGGGAAGAGGACGGAGTTCTCCGCGTCGATGTGCGACCACAGTGTCCGTGAATAGCGGATGGCGAGGGTCTCCAGCTCGCCGAGCTCGTTCCTGGTCAGAGAATCCTTTCGCAGGAGGAACTTCATGCAGTCGAGCAACGCCGCCAGCTCGTGGTGCGTCTCGACGAGCACGTTCACGGGGGCCGAGTCGGCCGCCAGGGAAAGCTGGTTCCAGACGGCGGGAAAGAGCACTTCCTCCTCGAGGCGGTGGTGCCGGTTGCCGACGTAGACCTCGAAGAAGCGCGTGAATTTGCGTCCCTCGGCAACGGGCGCATCGCCCTGGAGAAGGCGGTTGACCCAGGTGCGCAGGGAACCGGCGACGCGGTCGATCCGTTCGTGCTCGCTCTTGAGCTCGTCGATGAGTTTCATGATTCGAAGGTAGGCGCTGCGGTCCGCGGCAGCCATGACCTCCGTCATACGAAGGTCACGGCGCATTGGCCAGGGAATGCGTACCGCGGGTCACAGCGGACCCATGACGAAGAGAACGACGAACGATGAACAGGTCGCATTGAGCAAGCAGGTTCATCGTTCATCGTTCACATCTCCCATCCCGCAGTAAAGTGACTCCATGCGTGCCGTCCTCGCGCTCGACCAGGGAACGACGAGCTCCCGGGCGCTGCTGTTCGACCGGGAAGGGCGCGTGTTGTCCGTCGCGCAGCGGGAGTTCCGGCAGTCGTATCCGCAGCCGGGATGGGTCGATCACGACGCGGACGAAATCTGGTCGGCGCAGATCGCCGTGGCGGCGGAGGCGATCGCCCGGGCGGGCGCGGTGACCGTCGAGGCGATCGGCATCACGAACCAGCGCGAGACGACGCTGCTGTGGGACCGCGCCAGCGGCCGGCCGATCGCCAGCGCCATCGTCTGGCAGGATCGCCGGACCGCCGGTTTCTGTGACGAGCTGCGTTCCCGCGGCGCCGGGGAGCTGATCCAATCGCGCACGGGGCTCGTTCTCGATCCCTATTTCTCGGCGACGAAGATCCGCTGGCTCCTGGACAACGTGGAAGGTGCACGCCGGAAAGCGGCAGAGGGGCGGCTGGCGTTCGGCACGATGGACAGCTGGATCGTCTGGAACCTGACGCGCGGCCGCAGCCACATCACCGACGCCACGAACGCCTCGCGGACCATGCTCTTCGACATCCATCGCGCGGCATGGGATCGGGAGATCCTCGCGCTTTTCGACATCCCGGAGTCGCTGCTTCCGACGGTGGTGCCGTCGAGCGCCGCGGTGGCGACGACGGCGGACGCGCTTCCCGTCCCGGCCGGGATCCCCATTGCCGGAATCGCCGGCGATCAGCAAGCGGCGCTTTTCGGCCAGCGCTGTGCGCGGCCCGGCATGGCGAAGAACACATACGGCACCGGGTCGTTCGTGGTGATGAACTGCGGAGAGGTCGCTCCCGTTTCGAGCAGCGGACTGCTGTCGACGATCGCCTGGTCGCGGCCGGAGCAGCCGCTGCAGTACGCGCTCGAAGGAAGCATTTTTATCACCGGCGCGGCCGTGCAATGGCTTCGCGACGGTCTGGGGATCATCGACTCCGCGCCGGCCGTCGAGGCGCTGGCCGCGTCGGTTCCCGACAGCGGCGGCATCGCCTTCGCCCCCGCGTTCACGGGCCTCGGCACGCCGCACTGGGATCCATACGCACGCGGCACCATCGTCGGCCTGACGCGGGGGACGACCGCCGCCCACCTGGCGCGCGCGACCCTGGAGAGCATCGCCCTGCAGACCGCCGACGTCCTCGAGGCGATGCGCACCGACTCCGGCATTGCGCTGCGGGAGCTGCGCGTCGACGGCGCCGCCTCGACCAACGACCTCCTCATGCAGATCCAGGCCGACCTCGCCGCAATCCCGGTGCTGCGCACGGCCGTCAGCGAGACTACGGCATTAGGCGCGGCCTACCTGGCCGGTCGGGCCGTGGGTTTCTGGAAGTCCGACGAGGAGCTCGACGCGCAGTGGAGAACCGATCGAGTCTTCGAGCCGCGCATGTCCGAGCCTGAGCGGCGCGAGCTCTTCGATCGCTGGCGGCGCGCCCTGGCGAGAGCGAAGGGTTGGGCGAACGAGTGCTGAGTACGCTTGTCATGCCGAGCGTTCGAATCGCGCAGGCGCGAGACCGGGAAGAAGAAACGATCGAAGTTCCCCCTCTCCCCGCCGCAGCGGGGAGAGGGCCGGGGTGAGGGGTCTCGTTCTCGTTCAAAAGGAGACCCCTTGTACGTTATCGGGGCGGGCCTCAGGATACGAGACACGGTCCGGGAGAAGCCGAAAGCACCCCTGAAGCCATCGAGCTTGTGGATGAGAAAGGCTCCCCGCCC
>JAJXWV010000089.1 GCA_021781455.1 Acidobacteriota bacterium
GTCTCGACGCCGTGAGCTTCGTTGCGCCTCCTCAGCATAGTCACCGCTATGCCTGCGTCGGCGCGCCTCGCTCACGTCGCCGATCCCGGCGCCACTGGTACCAATTCAACCAATACAGGCCACTAGCGCCTGCAGCGGGCCTGGCCCGCTTGGCACGTGTCTTCCAGGTTCGCTACCATATCGCGTCGCGGGCCAGGCCGCTGAGGCGCAGGTCCGTTGGGCGGCGCACGAGCGTGAGCAAGCGAGACGACATCCTTGAAACTCTTCGGCGTATCGAAGCGCTCTACGCGGGCGCGGCCACGCCCGGCGAGCGCGCCGCCGCGGGCGCAGCGCGAGAAAGGATACGATCTCGTCTTGCCACGCTCGAGAAGGAAGAGCGCAGCATCGAAGTTCGCATGTCGCTCGACAACCCTTGGTCGCGGCGGCTCTTCGTTGCACTTTGTCGCCGGTACGGGATCAAGCCATACCGCTACTCCGGGCAGAAGCGTGGAAGCGTCATGGTTTCGTTGCCACGGTCGTTCCTGGAAGGAACACTCCTGCCCGAGTTCCATCGCCTGAATGACGAGTTGGTCCGGCACCTGTCGCAAATCGCCGACGAAATCATCGAGTCAGCGATCTCGGCTGAGACAGCGGAGCCGGAAGAACGCAGAACGATCGCGCCGCCCAACTAGCGCCTGCAGCGGACCCGGCCCGCTTGGCAGCGGCATGGCAAGTTGGCTACCATTTCGCGTCGCGGGCCGTGCCGCTGAGGCCCGGATCATTGGGGTCAGGCCCGCATTCCGCACTGACTTATTCGGAGTGACGTTCTCGCCGGGACTCGCCTCGGCGGGTTTCGCGATGAGGGCGATAAACGCTCTTGAAGATAAATGCGTGCGGAATGCGGGCCTGACCCCAGTGGTCGATGAAACTGAGCCTAACGCGCCGAATTGACCCGGGCGCCGGGATGGCCACAGATACGAAGGTGGCGGTGGCGTTGCCCCGGTCGCTGCGCAGCTTCGCGCCGTTCACAAGCGTGCGACGGCGGCGGTGAGCTCGTGCGCTTCGGTTTCTGCAGCATGGAGGCGGCCCGCAAAGCGCTCGATGCGTGCCGACTCGGTGGTGTAGAAGCGCTCGTACGGCTCGAAGGCGCCATTGATTGCACGGATCATCCGCTCGATCTCCAGCGAGGATTCTCGCGCCAGAGCCTCGCCGATCTGCTTGCGCAGCTCTTCGATCCGTGCGCTGAACGACGTCTTCGCCTTGCTGCGCTTGTACGGGAGGATCAGGAAGCTCGTCACCAGAAGCATTGTGGCGGCGGTGAGCCCGGTGACGTCGAGAGCCATGCTGCTGACCGCCGAGGTGAAGAGATAGCCCAGGCCGAGCGCCCCGGCGCCGAGACCGACGGAATGAAAAACTCCGCGCATGGCGTCGTCAATGATCCTTCGGCTCTCCACGCCGAGGTCGTACGTGTTGAGACGCCGCTCAGTCTCCACCCGGATGCGTGAGTAGACCTCTTCCCGGTTGTACGCGAACTCGCGGCCGACTTTGCCGATCAGGACGGGATCGCGCGTATCGGCTTCCACCTGGCGGTGAAACGCTTCGACGGTCGAATGCCAGAGCTTCATGTTCTCGCGGACGAGCCAGTCCACCGACTCCTGAATGGTCGAATCGATCGACCCGTGCCAGCCCATGAATACCTGGCGGTCGAACTCCTCACGGAACCGCAGCGGATTGCGCAGCAGCATGAGATGTCCGATACGCAGGTAGCGGTCGATGAAATCGACGCCCCGGCGTTCGAGGTCCATCATCAGGTTGTCGATACGCATCGTGAATTGTTGAAAATTGGAGCTGAGATCGCTGCTCGCCTGAGCGAGCTGGCTGGTAATGGCGTCGATGCGCTGCCGGTCCGCGGCGAGCAGTTGCCGGCGCGACTCGATCAGCGAGAACTGCTGCGTGGCCAGGCTGAGGATCGTGTCGAGTGGTGCCTGAAGCTTGATCCTGACCCGCTCCTTTTCCGAGAGTACTTTGAAGATGTAGTCCTCGAGCGCCTCGAAATTGCTGCGCGTCCATTCGCGCGGTGGACTCGTACCCAGCTTGGTCTCCAACGCGAGCTTTGCGGAGACCGGGAAGATGACCGGATCGAATCCGAAGAGCGCGCGCGTATTGATCTTCACGTAATCGACCACCTGGCCGACTTCCTCGGGCGACTTCGTGTCGGTCTTATTGATCACGAAAACGACCTTCTTCCCCCACTTTCGTATGTATTCGAGAAAGCGTCGCTCCGACTCCGACAACGGGCGGTCGATCGACGTCACGAACAGCACCAGATCGGCGCGCGGCACGAAGTCTTCGGTGACCTCCTGGTGCCGCTGCACGATGGAGTTCGTGCCTGGTGTGTCGACCAGGGTGATGTTGCGGAGGAATTCGACCGGATAGGACTGCTCGACCACGAAGTCGGATCTCCGCTTCATGGTGGCCGTATCACCGTGGCGGAGGATGGAAATTCGGTCGTCGACCGGGATCGGGCCTTCCACGCGTAGCTTCGCGCCAAAGAGCGCGTTGATGAGCGACGACTTGCCGGCATTGAACTCGCCCACGACGACGATGGTGAACAGCTCGTCGAGTCCGGCCAGCAGCTCGTCCACGCGCCGGCGCTCCTCGACCTGCTCGGTCTCGAGAGTCTCTCGCAACTGAACCAGCAGCTGGCTTTCCCGCCGCAGCGTCTGCTGGACCATGGCGTCAACGACCGTATCGAAAAGTCCCGGCATAGCAGGAAGGCGAAGAGCAAGCCTACACCATCACCGGCCGCAGGCAACGCTCAGCATGGCGATCGTTTCCGGGCGGTGGCAGGACTCGCATCTCGGTCTGCTGGCGACGGCCTTCGGAGTCTCTGCCATCCTGATCGTGCGCGGCTCCCGCTGCACTCTGGTCGTGGATCGGTCTCGCCAAACCGTTCCTGATCGCGTTCGCCTCTTCCGGTGTTTTGCTCATCAGACGAGGCTGCGGACAAAGTCATAGAAACGCTTGACCGGTGAGAACGGAAGAACGGGATCAAGACGATCCAGCGCCTGAATCGCTGTTTTCTCATCCACGCAGAACACGGCGGCATGCTGTGGTGGATTGACATACAGCCCGATCACGTCGGTGGCCTTGGTTTCAAAATCGGGATCGTCCGACGCCATGTACCGC
>JAJXWV010000020.1 GCA_021781455.1 Acidobacteriota bacterium
CGATCTCATGGTGTTCTCCTTGAAGTGCTGAGTACTGAGTGCTGAGTACTGAGTGCTGAGTACTGAGTGCTGAGTACTGAGTCGTAAGTTTGAAGGCTCTTCGCCTCACTCAGTACTCAGCACTCAGTACTCAGCACTGGCATGGCAATCGATTCATGCGCCTCGTATGTGGAGCGTGAGTCCGTCGATACGGTCGACGACGCACTCCTGACCACGATTCAGCGGAGCGGCGCCCACGTTCCGCGCGCTCCAGGTGCTGCCGCGCAGCTCCGCTTTGCCGGTTCCGGAAACGGCGATGTCGTCGAGGGCGATGGCGCGTTCGCCCACGAACGTGTCGACCACCGGCACTTTGTTCAGCCCGAGCTTCCTCACGATGATGGGCCGGACGAAAATCAGCAGGACCACCGAGCTGATCGAAAAAATCAGCAGCTGCGACCAAAGCGGCATCGACAGGCCCGACCCGACGAGAATGGCCACGATGAACGCGCCGATGGCGAAGAAGCCGATGTGTGCGGTCGTCGAGAAGAACTCGATGATGAGCAGCAGGAAAGCGGCGAGTACCCAGATCCACCACGGCATGTGTGCTCGAATCCTTCCGATTCTCAAGCAGCTGCGGCTGCCGTGGGCACGGCTGCAGCCCTGAGGCGCAACCGGCAATCGCAGTTCTGCAGGACGATGGGTAACGAGCCTACCAGACGTCTATGGCAGACGCCACAGGGACCGGAGGCGGTCGTACTCGGACTGCGGCAGCTGCACCAGCAGCGGCGTGCGCGCCGGGTCGAGCCATCGCAGCAGTGCCTGCATGGCCTCGGCGTTCATCGACGTGCAGCCGGCAGTCGGTCGGCCCTTCGGATCGACGAGGTGGAGAAAGATGCACGACCCTCCCGCCGGCCGCGGCGGATCGTTCTGCACCACGACCACCCCGTGCTCATAGACGCCGATGCTCCTCATCTTCTCGGAGCTCGACCAGTCGACGCGCGCGACGGCGCTGCGGTCGACGATGGTGTTGTAGTGGCTCGACGAGGAATCGTCGACGCATTCGGTCGTATCGCGCAACTGCAGATACGGCATCCGCAGCGAGGCCGGGGCACCGTTGAATCCGAACGCCGGACCGAGCCGGAAGACGCCCGCCGGAGCCTTGCCGTCACCCTCGCGCTTCACGGGGCCCCCCTCCGTATCGCGCTGGGACACGCCCCGCCCCCAAGCCAGACCGGTACGGCCGAGGATGACCGTGGTCGGCGCGGCGGCGGGCTCCCACTTGCCGTCTCGCAGGTCATAGCGCGTCATGACAGCGGACGTGCTGCTCCAGTCGGGAGTGATGACGACGATCAGCTGCTTCGAGCCGGAGACCGGCGACGGATCCGAAGGAGCGGCTGCGACGAGGAAGAGAAACGCGAGCACGGCGGAAGTGCGCATGAGCAGAGTCTAACTCCAGCTTCGGAGCGGGAGTGCGGACGTCCTCGTCCGCATGCGCCGGACGTCCCGTCCGGCGCTGTTGGTTCGCCGCTACGAAAGCTTCTCCACGGCGGGACGAGACGTCCCGCCGTTGCGGACGGGACGTCCGCACTCCGACCGAGAATGAGTCCTGAGTGCTGAGAATCCGCGATCTCACTCAGCACTCAGGACTCAGGACTCAGGACTCAGCACTAAAAAAGGCGAGCGGGGAATGTCCCCGCTCGCCCTGCTGCAGCTTGCTGCGAACCGGACCCTAGGCCTTCGCGATCTTCTTCACGAAACCCTGCACGTTCCCGACCTGCTCTTCCACTTTGTCGAGAACCTTGTCGGTTGCGTCGAGGACCTTGTCGGTGACGTCGCCAACTCTCTTCTGCATCTTCTTTCCGGTCATCGGCGCATAGAGCAGCGCAACCGCAGCACCAGCGACGGCGCCGAGGGTGAACATGAGTATGTATTTGCCAATGGGGGGCCTTCGTCCGAACATCTCGTGTCTCCTTTCCTGGTGAGCCGAACGTACGTTCGCCACCGAGCAGCAGCGATGACTGCAATCACGGGGCCGCTGTGATGCGGTGAACGGCCTCGGCCGTGCCGCAGATCCAGAGCGCATCGCCGGCTTCATAGCGCAGGTCGGGCGTAAGGCGCGACACGATGCTGCCGTTCCGCTCGAGCGCGACCGCAGAGCAGCCCTGCTCCCGGATCGGGAGCTCGCGCAAGGTGCGCCCGGCCCAGCGCGGCGCGGCCAGGCGCATGACGCGCCGGTTCTCGTCCCGGCCCCGTGCGCTCCTTCCGACAAGCCGCGCGTAGAGCATGTCGCCCGACACGTCCGAGATCGACAGCGCGTAGTCGGCGCCGGCGCGATGGATGTTGGCGACGTTGCGGGCGTGGTTGACGCGGGCAATCAGCGGCACGTCCGGCGCGACGTCGCGGGCGATGACGGTGGCAAACAGCGTCGAGTCGTCGCTGTCGAGCGCCAGGATGATGCCCCGCGATTGGGCGATCCCGGCGCGCTCCAGGATCGCCGGATCGAGCACGTCGCCGACCACGTCCACGTGCTCCACCGGGATGCGCTCAACGACCCGCACTTCCTCCCCCGCATCCTCGAGCAGCTCGTGAACTTTCCTTCCGACCTCACCGAAGCCGGCCACCAGAAACGGGCCGCTCTGACGAAGGTATCGACCGCCGATCACCCCGGCCGCGCGATCGAGGCTCTCGCTGTCGCCGATGATCTCCAGGACGCTTCCTCCGCCGATGAGCATGTCGCCGGCGCATCGGGTCTCAAGCCGGCTGCTCGTCCACTGGCCGACGACGATCGCTCCGGTGCGGGCGCCGATGCCAGCCGCGGCCAGAGTCAATCCGGCCACTGGACTCTCGGCCGGGACGCGCATCTCGCGCCTCTCCAGTCCCTCGATCGCCTCCAGGCCGGGCATGCGGGGACTGAGCACGTTGCTGGCGTGTGCCGCGAGGGCGGCGGCGATGATGTGCCGCGGCGTGTACGCGGAGGTCGCGCCGGCCAGCTCGATGGCCTTTCGATGAGTCGGATCCTCGACGAAGGCGAAGATCTCGCGCCGGAATCCGGTCTGGCGCGCCCGCAGCGTGATGCCGGCGTTCTCCTCGTCCCTCCCGTTGGCCACGATCGCTCGCGCGTGCTCGAGCCCGCAGACGTCGAGGATGTCCTCGTCCGAACGGCTGAAGACCACCTTCTGCTTCCGCTCCAGAACCTCACGCGTGCGGGCCTCGTCGGTTTCGGCCACGAGCGTCGGTATGTTCTGTGCGGAAAGCTTCTGCAGCAGGCCCTCCACGGCCGGCCCGTAGTGATAGACCACGACGTGCTCGCGCAGGCTCCGATCGGCGTCGCGTGGCAGGCGCTCCTCGAAACGCTCGGCGATGTACGGCAGCACGAACAGGAACAGCACCAGGGGAACGATCAGCATCCCGGCCAGCTGGACCGAGATCACCAGGATCATCATCGCCGGCGTGTCCCAGTGATTGTCCCGGCCGTAGCCGGTCGTGCTCAGCGTTTCCACTGACCACTCCAGGCTCTCCAGCAGCGAGCGCGGCCTGTGCTCCAGCCGGGCCATGCCGGCCTCGTACAGAACGGCCGCCGAAATGATGAAGAAGACCAGGACCGCGAGGAGGAGGAGAATTCGCCCGCGGGACCGCATGGCGTGATTCTAACGGTTTGGGCAAGGAATGTCGGTCGAGGAGGACCGGGTGTTCAATGTTGAATGTTGAATGCAGTACCGAGGTCGTTCATTCAACATTCAACATTCAACATTCAACATTTGCCTTTCATGAGCACACTCCTCTGCACCGTCCGCAGCTGCCACCTTCCCCTCGTGCGTGAGGACCGCCGGGTCGTCTGCGAGCGCGAGCATTCGTTCGACATCGCGCGCAGCGGCTACATCAACCTGCTGCAGCCACAGGACCGGCACTCGGCCAATCCCGGCGATTCCGCGGCAGCAGTGGCCGCCCGCCGCCGTTTCTTCGACCGCGGATTCGACAAGCCCATCGTCGACGGAATCGGCGGAATGCTTTCGCTCTCAGCCGGCGACGAGATCCTCGACGCCGGCTGCGGCGAAGGGCGCCATCTCGCCGCCGTCGTCGATCGCTTCGGATGCGCCGGCTCCGGAGTCGACATCTCACTGCCGGCGATCGAAGCCGCCGCCAAGCGCCATCGCGGTCAGGAATGGATCGTCGCCAACGCCGACCGTTTCATCCCGTTTGCCGACGCCTCGTTTGCGGCTGTCCTCTCCATCACCGCACGCATGAATGCGGGCGAGTTCCGGCGCGTGCTGCGCGACGGCGGATCGCTCCTCGTCGTCATCCCCGCTCCCGACGATCTCATCGAGCTGCGAGAGGCCATCCTGGGCGAAGGACTGCAGCGCGACCGGTCGGACCGAACCATCGCCACCTTCGCGTCCCTCTTCACGGTCGAACGCCGTCAGCGCCTCCGAGCAGTCGTACACCTCGACCACGCCGCGATTGAAGATGCCCTGACGAGCTCCTATCGAGGTCTGCGCAGGAGCGAGCGGTCGCGCCTCGATTCCATCGGCGACGCGGACGTGACCCTGAGCCGCGATGCGCTGCTGTTCCGGCTCCTGTAGGGACGCGCTGCTGCGCGTCCCTACTCCGGTCGCACATAATGGCAGTTGTATCCCCACGGCAGCCGCTGCAGGTAATCCTGGTGATACTCCTCGGCTGGCCAGAACTGCGTGGCCGGAACGATCTGGGTGACGATCGGGCCTGCCCATTTCTTCTGCGCGCGTTCCTTCGCCCGCTCCGCGGCCTCTCGCTGCGCCTCGTCGTGGTAGAAGATCGCCGAACGGTACTGCGTGCCGACGTCGTTCTGCTGCCGGTTCACCGTCGTCGGATCGTGCAGCCGGAAGAAGTAGTCGAGGATCGCATCGTAGCTGACGCGATCCGGGTCGAACTTGATCTCGAGCGACTCGGCATGGCCGGTGCGGCCCGTTTTCACATCTTCGTATTTCGGGGCCGCGGTCGTTCCGCCCGTATATCCGACCGTCGTCTCGATCACGCCCGGCAGCTTTCGAATCAGCTCCTCGACGCCCCAGAAGCATCCTCCTGCGAGTGTCGCTACCTCGGTTCGCGCCATTACTTCGTCCCCTTCTCGAACAGGTGTTTGTACTGGCCGTAGCCTTCCTGCTCGAGTTTATCCGCTGGGATGAAGCGAAGCGACGCTGAATTCATGCAGTAGCGCAGGCCGGTCGGCGCCGGGCCGTCGTCGAAGAGGTGACCAAGGTGCGAGTTGCCGTGTTTGGAGCGCACCTCCGTGCGGACCATGAAGAACTTGCGGTCCGTTTTCGTGACGATGTCGTCCGGCTCGAGTGGACGCGTGAAGCTTGGCCATCCGGTGCCCGAATCGAATTTGTCCTTGGAGCTGAACAGCGGCTCGCCCGACACGATGTCGACGTAGATGCCGGCGGCATGATTGTTCCAGTACTCGTTGTGAAAGGCCGGCTCGGTGCCGTCTTTCTGGGTCACTTCGTACTGCAGCGGCGTGAGGCGCTTCTTCAGCTCGGAATCGGTCGGTCTGGCATATGCGGACGAGGACATCTGCACTCCTTTGCGGGCAGCCGGCTGCGGAGCCGGCACGTTCGACCTCTGCGCGGCGATGACCGCGAGGGCGAGGGCAAGCACGATGAGGGACGCGACAAGGGCTGGGCGTTTCATCACGTCGGGACTCCTTTCAACGTCCGATGAAACACACCGGTGCGCCCGGACCATTCTCTCAGTGGTGACGAACGGGAAACGAGGGTGAGGTCGGCAGGGAGGCGCTGTCGAAGTCCTGAGTGCTGAGTCCTGAGTCCTGAGTGCTGAGTGCTGAGTGCAGAGCAGGCCGATCATGCGGGCGGCGATCAGGATTCGGCATCTCGTGTTCGGGATCGTAGCTGCCGATGAATTTCTCGTGGTCACGGCGTCTCCAGAAGGCCATGCGTTGTGCTCCTTTCGACGAACAGATGTGCAAATCGCGCACGCACGCCATGGAAGAGGCCGGATTTGAGATCGAATACGGCCGAGCCGCGCCCTGTTTACACGACCTCATGCAACGCATCCGTGAAATCGCGGCGAACGGCACCGCCCACATCCGCCTGGTTCTTCTTCCGGCGATCTGGGTGGCGCTGTTCGCCTATGCGGTAGGAAGCACAGACGGGAGCTTTCTGCCACTGCTCTCGTCCAAATTGGGTCAGCCACGATCTCGAGAGGCGGCATAGCCGCCGTAAGAATTTAGCGGCGGCCGTCAGGCCGCCGGAGCAGACGATTGCATCGCGTACGAGGGCGCGAAGTGCCCGACAGAGAACTTGCGGAACAGACACAAGGATCTGTCGCGCGCTTCGCGTGCTCGGACGCTGGTGTGGCTCATCAGACGGCGGCCTGACGGCCGCCGCAAAATTATGTCGGCGGCTCCGCCGCCTCGAGCAGGGACCACGAACAATTGGATCGCAGGGACTCAGCACTCAGCACTCAGTACTCAGCACTCAGCACTCGCCACTACACCATCGCTGCTGAGCCGATCTCGGGATGGGCGCGCGCGAATTCGACGAGGCGCGGAAGGTAGTCGCGGAATCGCGGCACCGTCATCCGTCCGGCGAGATCGCTCGAGGTGTTCGACGTGTCGTACTCGGTCGGATGGACGAAGTAATCGACGGCCGCCGAGGGAATGCGCATCAGGCGGTACACGCCGGGAACGTAATCGAGCGCCGCTTTGGCCATGCCGCGCGTCAGCGGGATTCGGATGACGTGCCGATTCGTGGCATTGCCGATCGCCGTCACGATCTCGTCGATCGTCATCGGATCGGGATCGGCGAGCTGGTACACCTTGCCGGCCGATGTGGAGCGCGCGCTGAGCTCGTCGATGGCATCGATCACGAAATCGCGGGGAACCACGTTGAAGTGGTACCGGCTCGGACGGCCAACCATCGGCAGCACCGCGAGCCGCGGCTGCCGGAGCAGCCACTGCATCACGAAATACGGTCCGTCGAACTTCTGCGTGGCGCCGGTGCTGCTGTCGCCGACAACGACGGCGGGCCTGTAGACCGTCGCCGCGAGGCCGCCCTTCATGGCGTTTTGCACGTCGGCTTCCGCGAGAAACTTCGTTTCCTCGTAGTAGTTGTTGAACACCTGCGCTTTGTCGAGATCGCGCTCGGTAAAGCGCCCCGGGTACCGGCCGCTCACGTAGCAGGTGCTGACGTAGTGCAGCCTCTGCAGTCGCGGCTGCGCCGCCGCGAACTCGAGCACATTGCGCGTTCCCTCCACATTCACGCGCAGGCCGACCTCTCGCTTGACCATCAGGTCGTACACCGCAGCGAGGTGATAGATCGCGGTCACATCGCCGACAGAGTCGCGGAGGCCGAGCCTCGCCTGAGTGATGTCCCCCTCGACGAGGCGAATGCGATTGGCGAGCATCGGCCGCGCAGCAGCGATTGCCGCTGCGCGCTCCCGCGCCAGGGGCATGAACTTCGACTGGACGATGCACACCGCCTCATCCGACGGCGAGCGCATCAGCACGCGCGGAACGAGCTCGGAACCGAGGAACCCTGGAAAGCCGGTGAAGAAGATGGAGGGCACAGCGCGGCAATTCTACGCTTGCGCTACCGGCCGGCGGTCACTTCGGACGCGTGGCCCGAGCGATGAAGACGATTCCTGCAGCGAATGCCACGACGCCGGCGGCGAGCCAGACTCCGTGCGATACGGCATTCTTCCCCGCATCGCGCACAGCATGCTGCACCGCAGTCCGGGCGCGGCGCCGCCGGTCGTCAATGTCGCGATCGATCGATCGGACGGAGGCCTGCACCTTCGGCACCTCGAGCAGCCTGGTCACGGCCCAGGCCGTCAGGGCCGGGACCACCCGATGCACGATTCCCATGTTCCTCTTCATGCGCCACCTCCCTGAAGCGGCTTCAAAGCACAATCGACGCCGATGCGGATTCTGTCGGAACACGGGAGCGCGGGCAAACGCGCCGAGCGCGCCTGCCTGTCCGCCTGGTTCGTTGCTGCCGTCGGCGAGATGGTGCAGCGGTGGCTGCCGAAGGCGAAGGTCGTGAAGGCGTACAACACCGTCGGCAATGCGCTGATGGTTCACCCGAAACTGCCCGGCGGCCCGCCGACGATGTTCATCGCCGGCAACGACGAGGGGACGAAGAAGACCGTCGCTCAGGTGTGCGACGCCTTCGGATGGGAAACGATCGACATCGGCGGCATCGAAGGGTCTCGCCATCTCGAGCCGATGTGCGTCGTCTGGGTCCTCCACGGCGCACGCACAGGCAAGTGGAACCACGCCTTCAAAATGCTGCACGGGTAATCTCGCCTAACAAAGGCCCCGTCATCCCGAGCCGGCGCAACCGCGGGGGCGGGCGGAGGGGCGGGAGCGGTGAAGCACGGCGAAGGATCTCTTACCGGAACGATTTGTCAGCTGGAGACTCTTCGCCGCGCTACGCCGCTCCAACCGCCCGTCCTTCCCCGCGGCTCCGCCGGCTCAGAGTGACGGAGCTGCGATCTTCCGCAGCGGCAGCGCCGACAGCGCGGTGAAGAGCGCCACCGAGCCGAGGATCACGAACATGCGCGTCGTTGGTGCGCCGAACGCGGCCCGCTCGTGGGCGATCGAAAACGCGGTGCGGATCCACTCCACCGCCGCCAGCGCGAGCAGAAGCTGGACGGCGAGGACTGCCCACCTCTGCCGTGTGATCAGCAGCAGCGGGACCACCAGTGCGAAGATCACGAAGCCGTAGTTCGCCTCGCGGAAGAAATGCGCCGCCATGACGAGCGCACTCACGATCAGCGGGAGCAGCCTGAGAGCCGTCTTCATGCGACCGATGATCGCTCACGCCGTCCGCGCTCCGTATGACTTCGATCATGCCGAGTTGCATCTGGCGCGGTCTTCTGCGGAATTCGCGGCCGCCACCTTTGACGTTCTGCTCGATCCAATGGTCAGGAGACGCGTGCGACAACGCATCAAATTCGATCCGTTCGATGATGAATTGCCGTTGCGCGAAGCCGATTCCGACGCGTCTTTCGCCGATCGCGATCCTCTTGACTCAGCGATTCGGCGCGACGATCGTACTTAGCGACAGCAGCGTATACTCGGCAGCCGCCGGCGTTGCTTGGCCTACGGATCTGTCGACGCGCAAAGGAGTTAGGATGCCATCGCGAAGCTTTCCCGACCGGCTCGCTCGAACCGTCCGCCGACCGCTCACCGTCGCATTCGCGCGTCGATCTTTCACCACACGCGAGCCAGGCGCCGCTCCGACTCCGTTCCCCTTATCTGCAGACATTCACGAAACCGAAACCGCCGGCCGCCTGCTCGAGGGACCACACTCGTCTTCGCTCAAAGTGACATCGTCGAGAACCCGCGGAGTCGCGAAGCGTCTAACCGGGGTCGCAAAAGCGGCCGCCACTCCGCGCCGCGACAGCACTGCGACGATGCAACATCAGGAGGCCGCCGCGGCAGAAACTTTGCACCGGCTCGGCTCTCAAAACGTTCCTGTGGCTCAACGATCCGCATCGCCTCATCCATCGAATCGAGGTCATTCCATGCGCAAACTGCTTCGCCTCTTTCTCGCGTTGATCGTGTCGCTGGCCGTCATTCCCGCTGCCCAGGCGCAGTACTTCGGGCGCAACAAGGTCCAGTGGCAGAAGTTCCACTTCAAGGTCCTTCAGACCCAGCACTTCGACATCTACTACTACGACCAGGAAGCCGACGTCGTGAACGACATCGGACGCCAGGCCGAGCGCTGGTACGACCGCCTCTCGCGCGTTTTTCAGCATTCCTTCACGCGCAAGCCGATCGTGCTCTACGCCAATGCCGCCGACTTCCAGCAGACCACGACCACCGGCGAGTTGATCGGTGAGGGAACGGGCGGCTTCACCGACGAGTACATGAACCGCGTGGTCCTGCCGCTGACCGGCGACTACGCGGAGAACGATCACGTGCTCGGCCACGAGCTCGTGCACGTCTTCCAGTACGACATCGCCGCGGCGCAGAACAACTCGCGCCGCCGATTCAACCTGGAGATGCTTCCGCTGTGGCTCGTCGAAGGAATGGCCGAGTACTTTTCGAAAGGGCGCGTCGACCCCCTGACCGCGATGTGGGTACGTGACGCAACCATCCACAACCGCCTGCCGGACCTGCGGCAGCTGACCACCGATCCACGATATTTCCCCTATCGCTACGGCCAAGCCCTGCTGGCCTATATCGGCGGCCGATTCGGCGATGAAGCCGTGGTCCGCTACTTCCTCGCCGCCGGCATGGTCGGCATCGAGCCGGCCTTCGACCGTGTCCTCGGTCTGACCGCGAAGCAGGTCTTCAACGACTGGCAGGAATCGGCGCGCGAGCTCTACAACCCAGTCATCGCCACACGACCCTCGGTGCTCGGACGTCCGCTCCTCGGCAAGAAAGCCACGCGCGGCGACCTCAACGTAGGCCCGGCGCTCAGCCCCGACGGCCGCTACCTGGCCTTCCTTTCGACCCGGGAGCTCTTCGACATCGATCTCTTCCTCGCCGACGCTCACACCGGCAAGGTCATCCGCCGGCTGGTGTCGACCGATCGCAACGCGCACTTCGACGCTCTGCGCTTCATCGACTCCGCCGGCAGCTGGTCGCCCGATTCGCAGAAGCTGGCCTTCGTCGTTTACGAGAAAGGCGACAACTACCTCGGAGTCGTCGACGTCAACAGCCGGCGGGTCAAGGAAATCCGGGTTCCGGGACTGGACGCGATCACCAACGTGGCCTGGGCCCCGGATGGCAATCGCATCGCCATCGCCGGCCAGCGCACCGGCGTGTCCGACCTCTTCATCTACGACATGGGCGCGAACACGGTCCGCCAGCTGACCAACGACAAGTACGCGGACATGCAGCCGGCCTGGTCGCCGGATGGCAAGCAGATCGCCTGGGTCTCCGACCGCGGCGCAGGGACGAACCTCGAGCAGCTCCGCTACAACGACATGCAGATCTCGGTGATCGACGTCGACAGCGCTGCGATCCGCACGCTGCCGCTGTTCGCCAACTCGAAGAACATCAATCCGCTCTATTCGCCAGACGGCAGCTCGCTCTATTTCATCGCCAGCCCCGAGGGTGTGGACGACATCTATCGCTACACGTTCGCGGATGGCCGCGTGGAGCAGATCACCTCCGTGCAGACGGGCGTCGCTGGAATCACCGAGATGTCGCCCGCGCTGACGATCGCCTCGCACACCGGCAATCTCGCCTTCTCCGTTTACGAGGACGACGACTACAACATCTACTCACTCCCCGCGTCGGCCCCGGGAACGCAGGTAGCCACCGTTGCTCCGCCCGGCACGACGCCTCGCGCCGCAGTGCTTCCCCCGCTCCGCGCCACCGGCAGCGAGATCACCGCCTTTCTCGACAATCCCACCGAGGGCCTGCTGCCGGCCACGACGAAGTTCGGCCATCGTCGCTACAGGCCCAGCCTGCACGTGGCGTACGTAGGACCTCCGAGCGTCGGCGTGGGCGTCAGCAATTTCGGCTACGGCATCGGCGGAAGCGTCAGCACGTGGTGGAGCGACATCCTCGGCCAGCACAACGTCGGCCTGACCCTGGCCGGCACCGGAACCGGCGTGGGATCGTTCGCCGATCAGCTCGGCGCCGAGGTCTTCTACCTGAACCAGCAGCACCGCTTCAATTGGGGCGTCGACACCACACACATCCCCTACGTTGCGCAAGGCGTGGCGTTCATCCCCGGGGCAAACGTCGGTGGTCAGATCGGCGACGCGTATGTGCAGGACACGCTGATTCAGACGGTCGATGATGCCTCCGCCCTGGCGCAGTATCCGTTCAGCCAGACGCGCCGTGTCGAGTTCGAAGGTGGCATCCAGCGGTACTCCACGAAGCTCGAGAGGGAGATCCTGCTCGTCGATCCATCGGGTCAGATCATCAGCGACACGCGCCAGCATCTCCCGGGAGGATTCAACCTCAGCATGTTGAAAGGGTCGGTGGCGTTCGTCGGCGACAACTCCGCCTTCGGGTTCGTCTCGCCCGTTCGCGGCACTCGCTATCGCTACGAGTACGACATCCTCAACGGTGACCTGAAATTCCAGACTGCCCTTGCGGATTACCGCAAGTACTTCTTCTTCCGCCCGGTGACCGTGGCCTTCCACGCCCTGCACTTCGGTCGATACGGCCGCGATGCCGAGAGCCCATACCTCAACCCGATCGACCTCGGCTACGACTACATCGTCCGCGGCTACGATTCCGTCAGCCTTGGCGAGTGCGTGGCCTCGGCCACCAGCCAGTGCCCCGTGTACGACCGCCTCATCGGGTCGCGCATCGCCGCCACCAGCCTCGAGGTTCGTGCACCCCTGCTCGGAACCAAGGAGTACGGCCTGATCAACGCGCCGGCAGTTCCGACCGAGATGGAAGCATTCATCGACGGCGGTACCGCCTGGAGCAGCGGACAGCACCCGAAGCTGAAGTTCGCTACGAATACGGACGAGCGGGTGCCGGTGTTCAGCGCGGGCGTCGGACTGCGGATCCTGCTCAGCTACATCCCGATCGAGATCTACGCCGCCAAGCCGTTCCAGCGGCCCGGCAAGAACATCGTCTACGGATTCAACATCATCCCCGGCTGGTAAATCCTTCTGCCGTGTGGCACGGACGACGGGTCTGTGCCACACCACAGATGCGTCGAGTAGGGACGCGCGGCAGCGCGTCCGCAGCTCTCGTCGTGAACTGCAAACGGAAGTTGCGGACGCGCTGCTGCGCGTCCCTGGAGTTTGGACAAATTATATGTAGGTAGGTTACAGGCGTTGCCAGACCTACGCAGATCTGCTACCCTCGTCCACGGAGGTGGCCCTTGGACGAGAAAGAACGAACCACACTGCGCGCCATCGT
>JAJXWV010000079.1 GCA_021781455.1 Acidobacteriota bacterium
GATCCGACCGCAACGCGAATTGAAATCGTGGCGCATCATGGAGGCGACACGGAATACATGGGTCGAGTGCCGCTCGAGCTGGGCAATCCAGGGGCTGCGGGCGGGGGTCTGGCTGGCATCGCATTTGCCGGGGGCAGACCCGTCATCAGCAACGACGTGTCACAGGATGCGCGGTTTCGACTGCAGAACGAATCGGCACAGCGGGGTATTCGGTCCACGGTTCACATTCCGCTCAGCATCGGCAGCACCGTCGTGGGTGTGCTGGCGCTGTACTCCGGCGAGCTCGGCTTCTTCGACGAGGCGGAGATGCGCCTGCTCGAGGAACTCGCCGGTGATATTGCCTTCGCGCTCGATCACATTGATAAGGCGAACCGGGCCGACTACCTGGCTTACTACGATCCGCTGACTGGGCTTGCCAACCGGTCATTGTTCATCGAGAGCCTGAACCAGCGTCTGGTGGAGGCTGGGAGTGCGGGGGAGGAGATCGTTGTGGTGCTCGCGGACCTGGAGCGATTGCGGACGGTAAACGAATCGCTGGGCCGGCAGGCCGGTGATACGCTGTTGAAGCGGGTGGCCGACCGTCTTTCGGGCGCGGCGAGCAGCGGCCTCAGTGCGCGGATCGCCGGCGACGTCTTTGCGTTTCTGCTGCCGGCGTCCCGGGACCGGCAGGGTTCGGAGTCGCTCCTCTCAACGCTGTGGCGCCAACTTTTCGGTGAGGCCATTGAGGTCGGGGGAGCTCCGATGAGCGTATCGGCCAAGGCTGGCATTGCGGTCTTTCCGACGGACGGCGCGGACGCGGAGACGCTGCTCGCCTGCGCCGAGATCGCGTTGCGCAGAGCCAAGCAGACCGGCGAGACGCGGGTCTTCCATGCTCCGGAGATGGCAGCGCGCAGCGCCGAGAGACACGCACTGGAGAGCCGGCTGCGGCAGGCGATCGAGCGGGAAGAGTTCGTGTTGCACTATCAGCCGAAGCTGGAGCTGCAGTCACGGCGCATCGTCGGCGCCGAGGCACTGCTTCGCTGGCAGAGCCCGAATCTCGGCCTGGTTGCTCCGATGAAGTTCATTCCGCTGCTGGAGGAGACGGGCTTGATTCTCGAGGTGGGCGCCTGGGCGCTCTCACGGGCGGTGATGGACCATCACCGCTGGATCCAGCGCGGCATCGCGCCGCCGCGCATCGCCGTCAACGTCTCTCCCGTTCAGCTGCGCAAGACGGATTTCGTCCAGACCGTGACCGCCGCTCTGGCCGCAGGCGCCGTTCCACCCGGCATCGATCTGGAGATCACGGAGAGTCTCTTGATGGAGGACATCGGAACGAACATCCGCAAGCTCGAGGAGCTGCGCGAGCACGGTATCCTCATCGCGATCGACGATTTTGGCACCGGCTATTCCTCGCTCAGCTACCTGGCCCGGCTTCCGGTTCAGGCGCTGAAGATCGACCGTTCGTTCATCCTGGCGATGTCCGACGACCCGGACACCATGACTCTCGTGCAGACGATCATCTCCCTCGCGCACTCCCTCAATTTAAAGGTCATCGCCGAGGGCGTCGAGACGAGCGAGCAGGCGAAGCTGCTGCGTCTGTTGCGATGCGATGAGATCCAGGGATATCTCATCAGCCGCCCGGTGCCCTTTGATGCGTTCACCGCGCTCCTGGAAGGTACGGTGACCTCGACCGTGAGAGTGCTCGATCCGAACATTCCTCCCGGGCTTCATTGATCCGGCGACGCTGGCTGCCTCTGTGAGGAACGCAGAGTGCTCACGCCAACGCCAACGCTCGCAGAGCTGAGGTCCTGCGCAGTCCGACTCGCTCATTGCTTCGAGCCGGCGTCAAGCGCTGGCCTCAGCGGTGTGGCGGCTTGCCGCGCCGCTTCGCCGGGTGAGCGTGCCGGGGTGCTATTCCCTTGCCTTTCGGCCCATGTGCAGAGCGATGGGCGTGCGGTCGACGTTCGGAACGCTCCGGCTTCGAATCGACACGGCTGATGCGTAACTCCGTTCCGCGCACGCGCACCGCGCGCAGATTGTCGAACACGTCGTCCGGCATGCCCACGGGAAGATCCACGAAACTATGATCCTCGCGGATGTCGATGTGGCCGATGTTGCGGCCATCGATGCCGGCCTCGTTCGCGATGGCGCCAACGATGTTTCCGGGCTGAATGCCGTGTGCGTGACCCACTTCGATCCGGTAGGTATCGAAGCGTATGCCCTTAGGGGCCTTGTGGCGCGGCTTCGGCGAAGGAGCCGGCCGGTCATCCTGTGTGGGGCGGTCCGCTCCGCGCTCCGACTCTCCGTGGGTCCACTCCGGGGATGATTCCGGGGGCGCCGCGCCGGCGCTCGAGGTCAAGAGGAATGGGGCAGGGCCCTGCAGCAGGCTGGCGAGCGCCGCGGCGAGCTCGACGGCGGGCAGGTTCTGCTCGCGCTCGACCGCTTCGATCAGCGGCTGGAATACCTTGCCTTCCCCGCTGCGCACCGCGTTGGCCAGGGTCTCTTTGAACTTCATGATGCGCTGCTCATTGACGTCGGCAACGCTCGGCAGCTCCATCCGCTCGATCGGTAGCCTCGTCGCGCGCTCGATGATGCGCAGCATGTTCCGCTCGCGCGGAGCGACGAACAGGATTGCCTCCCCATTTCGGCCGGCCCGGCCGGTGCGCCCGATCCGGTGGACGTAGGTCTGCGAGTCGTACGGAATGTCATAGTTGACGACGTGCGAGATCCGCTCGACGTCCAGACCCCGCGCGGCAACGTCCGTGGCCACGACGATGTCGACCTGACCCGCCTTCAACCGGGCGATCGTGCGCTCGCGCTGCTGCTGAGGGATGTCGCCGTGCAGTGCGGCGACATTGAAGCCGCGCGCCTCGAGTCGTTCGGCGAGCTCCGTCGTCTCGAGCTTGGTGCGCACGAAGACCAGCATGGCCTCGAAGCGCTCCGCCTCGAGAACGCGCGTGAGCGCATCGAGCTTGTGCACGCCGCTGACCAGCCAGTAGCGCTGGCGAATCTTCGGCGTCGTGCTCGCCTTGTTCTGGATCGTGATCTGGGCCGGCTCGCGCATGTGCGTGTGGGCAAGCCGGCGGATTGCCGGGGGCAGCGTGGCCGAGAACAGCGCGATCTGCCGCTGCGGCGGCGCCTGCTGCAATATCGATTCAATCGCATCGACGAAACC
>JAJXWV010000051.1 GCA_021781455.1 Acidobacteriota bacterium
ACAAGGCGTACTCGTTCCGCATCTACACCCGCGCCCAACGCTCTGCACTCTCATTCACCGAGCAGCCCGATCTCGGCTTAACTTAAGGCCATTGGGATGACAAGCTGGATGACAAGCCGCCGCGCACCCACCCAGCCACCCGCGGCTCCGCCGGCTCAGAGTGACGGAGATCCGCGATCCGCCTGCGATCTGCGATCTGCCGTCTGCGATCTCAATAGATGATTACCTCATCCCCGACGTTCGCCATCTGGTAGAGCCTGGCGATGTCGTCATCGCCCAGGCGCACGCAGCCGTGAGAGACGGACCGGCCGAGCTTGTCGGGTTCGTCGGTGCCGTGGATGCCGTATCCACTGCCGAGCTCGAGGCGGTACTTGCCGAGGACCTTTTCGAAGTGGCGCTGCGGTGTGGTCACCGGCGGCACGATGATGGCGTTGCCGGCGACGATCGTTTTGCCGGGCGGCAGCTCCCGCTCCGATCCGCCGTCGTCCTCGACTACGGTGTTGTTCTTGATGCGCAGCACGCGGCGGCTGCCGCCGCCGAACCACGACCAGACGCCCTCGCCGCCGCTGCTGGCCGGCTGGCCGGTGTCTGCGTCGATGGCATCGCCGGGGTTGAGGTGCACGACGCGCATGCCGTTGCGGCGCGCTTCCTCCACGTAGTGCCAGTCGGGCGGCACCCAGAGCGGATTTTCGTCTTTGGCGAGGATGTGGAACTTGCCGATGGGCGTGTCGAAGACGAGCGTCTTGCCATCGACGGCAAGCGTCGTCCCTTTGCCCGTCGCGCAAACGGCCTCGAAGATCGTCTGCCCGTTGCGCCGGACGTAGAGCCTGTTCTCCTCGGTCGACACGAGGATCGTCTGGCCGGTGTCGGGGAGATCGCTGGTCTGCCTCTCCAGGTCCGCGACTTTTCCCTGCAATGCATTGATCTCCGACGTCCGCTGTTGCTGCTGCTGGCGCAGTGCGGCAGCGGTGTTGCCATAGCGTTCGGCGATCAGCTTGTCGACGACGTCCACGCGGTCGAGGCGCCGCAGGTCGCGCATGTTGATCCATTCACCCGCAACGGCGAACGAAGCGAGTCCGAGCGCCAGCACCAGCAGCGCCCATGAGCCTAACAGTCCTATCCATCGGGGCATGTGGTTTCCATTCGAAGTGCTGAGTACTGAGTGCTGAGTACTGAGTGTTCGAAGTCTCACTCAGTACTCAGTACTCAGCACTCAGCACTTCACTCAGTACCCGGCATTTCAAAAGATGTACACCCTCGTCTGTCCAACCACGATCCGCGGCCAGATGGCTTCGAGATCCGCTTCCGGCACCATGATCGAGCCGGGTTTGGGCGTGTTCGCGAGCGGGCTGTCGGGCGGCGGAGGGGAGTGGATGATGTAGTCGTTCGGGAGGACGATGACGTACTTCCCGAGTCCGTTGGGGATCGTCGGAGGATCCGTGGGTGCGGGCTTGCCGTTCATCGCGTAAACCCAGTCAGGCACGCGCCAGCGATAATCGGTTTCCTTCGACGACACCGTGAATGCGCCCTTGGCCGGGATGAAAGTCCATCTCTTTCCGGAGCTCGAAGTGATGGTCTTCTGCGGTCCGATGGCGGCGTCCGCTTCGCGAACGACGTCCTTGCCGAAGCGGAAGTAGAACTTGTTCTTCGATGTGTCGACGGCAATGTAGAACTCCTCGGCGTTGAGCCCCTGGAGCAGTTTCATGCGGGCGTCGAGCTGCTGCGTGAGTTGCGCTTGAGTCAGGTCAATGCCCGACAGCTCCTGACGGATGCGGATCAGCTCGGCGGGATTGGTCGGGCTCGGTTGAAACAGCAGGGCTGTCTTCGTGGCGATCAGGTCGCGCTGGTGTTTGGCGTACGCGAACGTAGCCGCGGCGATGACGAGCAGCAGCATGTTCAGCCACAAAGGCGGGCGGGGGAATGATCTTCTGTCGCGAGTTGGCCGCTCGGTGCGGCGCCGTTCGGGCATGCGGGAAACAGTTGAGCTAGGCGCATGCCAAGTCCACGAAGTCCTGAGTCCTGAGTGCTGAGTCCTGAGACGCAGGGCTCCTGGTCCGTACGTCGAAAATGACACACTGAGAAGACGGTCTCCGCATTATCGTTGGCAGGTGAGTCTGGTCACGGGCGTTCAGGGTCTTGCGAGCGAAGCCGTTGCCGTCCTTGACGTGGTGGTGAAGAGATGGCGGTGATCCTCGAGCTGAAGAACGTCTCGGTCACGTTCGGCCATCGCATGGTCCTCGAGGACATCAGTTTTGCCGTCGAGGAAGGGGAGGACGTGGCCATCATCGGTCCGAACGGGTCGGGCAAGACCGTCCTTCTGAAGACGATCCTGGGGCTCATTCCGCATGAGGGGCAGGTGATCTGGCGACCCGGCGCGACGGCCGGCTATGTCCCGCAGAAGATCGAGGCCGACCGCAGCGTGCCTCTCAACGTCCGGAATCTCCTGGAATCGAAGGCGGCGATCATCGGCAAAGGGGAGAAGGAAATAGCCGAGGTGGTGGGCCGGGTGGGACTGACCGAGCTGATGTTGACCACACAGGTCGGGCACCTTTCGGGTGGCCAGTTTCAGCGCGCGCTGATCGCGTTCGCTCTTCTGGGCGACCCCGACGTGGTGCTGTTCGACGAGCCGACGGCGTCGATGGACGAACCGGGTGAGGAGCAGATGTACGCCTTGATCGATCGCCTTCAGGCTGAAATGGGACTCACGGTGCTGGTCGTTTCGCACGATATTTCGTTCGTGCATCGCCACGCCGCGAAAGTGCTCTGTCTGAATCACTCCGGACTCTGCTTCGGCCCGCCGCATGGGGTGTTGACGCCGGAGTTGCTGTCGAAGCTGTTCGATGGGACGACGCTCTACGGTCACACGCATTCATGACTGCTGCTTCGATTCTCGCCGTGTTGCTCGGCCTGTCCGCCGCCCTGGTGTCCGGGCTGGTGGGGAGCTTCGCTCTGATGAAGAGGATGACGCTGGCCGGTGACGTCATCTCCCATCTTGCCCTTCCGGGACTCGGTCTGGCGTTTCTCTGGCATTTTCCGCCGCTGGCGGGAGCAGCGGCGACGCTCTTCATCGGGATCGTTCTCATCGATCAACTGCAGCGGCGGGGTGGTCTGGTCCCGGAATCGGCGATCGGAGTCGTGTTCGTCGCGGCGTTGGCCGTCGGAACGCTGGTTACGCCGACCGAGGACCTGATCGACGCGCTGTTCGGGGGCTTCGGCGCGATCACGACGACAGGCTTCGTGCTCGGCATTCTCGGCTGTGCCGTCGTGGCGATCACGATTTTTGTCCTCCGGCACAAGCTGATTCTCGGGATTTTCTCGCCGGATCTGGCGCGATCGCTGAGGATCAAACTCGATCGCGCGAACTTTCTCTACCTCTGCGCCTTCGGCCTGACGGTGCTCCTCGGGCTGCAGTTTCTCGGCGCGCTGCTGGTCGGTGCGATGATCATCGTGCCGCCGGCCGTGGCGCGACGGCTGGCCGGCACACTCGACCGATTCCTCATCCTCTCCTCGCTGATCAGCATGGCGGCGGTAGGTCTGGGTTTCGCGATCTCGGCGCGATGGCACCTTCCGCTCGGTCCGACGATCGTGGCCGTGGCGTCGGTGCTGTTCGTCATGAGCCTGATCAAACAAACACCCGGCCTGAAGGGGCATGTTGCCTGAGCTCGTCATCCACCCTGTCATCCCGAGCACTCGCATCGCGCAGGCGCGATGCGACTGCTCGGGACGACAAGGGATGACAAGTGGGGGCTGGAAGGCCGCACTCCAAGGCCCCACTCCTCATACCTGCAGCTTGTCGTGAGGACGAGCGACGAGCGCGTACATCGCCGGCATGAGGAACACGCTGATGAGCAGGCGCGAGAACAATCCGCCGACGATCACCATGGCGAACGGGCGCTGCGTGTCGGAGCCGATGCCGGTCGACAAGGCGGCCGGCAACAACCCTAACGCGGCGACCAGCGCGGTCATCATGATCGGTCGGAGACGCAGGATGGCCGCTTCGCGCGTGGCGTCGGCAATCGACCGGCCGTCGCGGCGGAGCTCGTTGGCGTAGGAGATGTAGATGACTGCCGTCTGCACCGACACGCCGAACAACGCCAGAAATCCGATCCCCGAAGAGACCGAGAAGGGCGTGCCGGACACCTTCAAGGCCAGAAGGCCTCCAATCGGCGACGAAAGCACGACCGCCAGCACGGTGATCATCGGGAACTTGAAATTCGAGTACAGCATGAACAGCAGCAGGAAGATGAGCAGGATGGTGATCGGCACGATGAACTGCAGCTGCCTGCGCGAGGCGGTGTACTCCTCGTACTCGCCGCCCCACACGGCGCGATAACCGGGAGGGATCGACACCTTTGCCGCAACCTGCTTCTGCGCGTCCTGGACGGCGCTGGCCAGGTCGCGGCCGACGATGGAGTACTGCACGCCGATGTACCGTGAGTTGTCTTCGCGATACACGTAGGAGGCGCCGTTGGCCACCTCGATCTTCGCGAGCTCCTTCAGCGGCACCTGTTGCCCGCCCGGAGTGGCCACCAGGATGTCGCCGATGGCCTCGGGTGTCTGCCGGAATTGCGGCTGCAGCCGGACGACCAGGTCGAACGTCATCTCTCCCTGGACGACCTGCGTGGCAGGTGTTCCGCCGACGGCCGCCTCGATCAGACCGTTGATGTCATCGACGTTCAACCCGTAGCGCGCGATCGCGGCGCGGTCCGGCGTGACGGTGAGACTCGGTTGCCCCAGCTCCTTCACCACCGTGATCTCGCTGATGCCGCGGACATGCTGCAGGACGGTCCTGATCGCCGCGGCTCGGTCTTCCAGAACACCGAGATCAGGGCCGAAGATCTTGACCGCCAGCGCACTCTTGAGCCCCGTCTCCGCCTCATCCACCGCATCCTCGGCCGGCTGCGTGTAGTTGAAGACGATTCCCGGGAAGGCCTTCAGCTTGTCGTTGATGGCATCGATGAGCTCCTGCTTCTTCTTGTACTTGCCGTTCCACTCGCTGTAGGGCTTGAGTCCGACGAAGAACTCATTGTTGAAGAAGCCTGTCGGGTCGGTCCCGTCGTCGGGACGTCCCAGCTCGTTCGCCACGACCGTGACCTCGGGAAACGAGCGAAGAATGCTGCGGATCTGCGGCGACAGCTTCGCCGCTTCCTCGAACGAGATCGTGGAGGGCATCGTGGCCCGTACCCACAGCGATCCTTCGTCGAGATGCGGCATGAACTCTGCGCCGATGGACGGAATCAGCAGCAGCGACAGAGCAAAGACGATCGCCGAGACGATCGTCGTCGCCCAGGGATGGGCGAGACAGAAATCGAGCCCATGGACGTAGGCCTTCCTGATGAGCTCGAAGATCACATTTCGCCGCTCGCGGACGCCGCGGCGCAGAGCCCAGGCGCAGAGCACCGGAACGATGGTCAGAGCGATCGCGAGCGCGCCGATCAGCGCGAAGATGGTGGTATCCGCCATCGGCTTGAAGAGCTCTCCGGACGGGCCGGACAGCGCGTAGATGGGAAGGAATCCGGCTACGATGACGGCGACGGCGTAGAAGATCGGCCTGTCCACTTCGGCGGCTGCCTGGACGATCACGCGCCCGACCGGGAGCTTCCGGTCGCTCTCCTCGTTGAGGGCCAGTCGCCGGAAGATGTTCTCGACCATGACCACCGCGCCGTCGACGAGAATTCCGAAGTCGATCGCCCCGATCGAAAGCAGGTTCGCGGGTACGTGCTTGAGGTCGAGGCAGATGAAGGCCACCAGCAGCGACAGCGGGATCGTCACGGCGACGATCAGTCCGGAGCGGATGTCGTAGAGGAAGAAGACCAGGATGACGATCACGAGCAGCATGCCGCGCAGGAGGTTGTCCTCGACGGTGCGCGTCGTGAGCGCGATCAGGTCGCGCCGGTCGTAGAAGGGATGGATCTTCACGTCCGCCGGCAGGATCTTCGAGTTGAGCTCGCGCGTCTTCTGCTCGATACGATCGAGGACGACCTGAGCCTGCTCGCCCTTTCGCATCAGGAGCACGCCCTCGACGGCCTCGTCGCGGTTCATGTAGCCGAACTGGCCGAGCCGTGGCGCGGAGCCGATGACGACCTGGCCGACGTCCTTGACCAGGACCGGTGTGCCGTTGTGGACGGCCACGACGATGTTCTCGATGTCCTGCGGCGTGGTGATCCGGCCGAGGCCGCGCACGTAGTAGAACTGGCCGCCCTGCGAATAGAAGCCGCCGCCGGCGTTGCTGTTGTTCGCGGAGAGCGAAGTCACGATCATCGGAACGGACAGCCCCACTGCGGCGACCTTGGCCGGATCGAGCAGCACCTGGTACTGCATCGTCGGACCGCCGAGGCCCGAGTCGTCGGCCACGCCGGGAACGGACTTGTACTGCCGCTCGACCACCCAGTCTTCGAGGATCTTGAGGTCCATCGGCGAGCGGTCGGGGCTTTCGAGTACGTAGCGGTAGATCAGACCGGATGGCGAGAAGAGAGGATCCATCGAGGGCGTGACGCCCGCGGGGAGCTGCAGGTCCCCGAACCGCTCGAAGGCCTGTTCGCGCGCGAAGTAGTTGTCCGTGCCGCTCTTGAACGTGAGCCGCACCGACGACAGACCATAAAGGGAGATCGAACGGATCACCGTCAGGTTGGGAATGCCGTTCATCTCGACTTCGATCGGCACGGTGATGAGTCGCTCGACCTCTTCAGCCGCGTGGCCCGGCCACTGCGTGGTGATCTCGACCATCGGAGGTGAGAGATCGGGATAGGCGTCGACCGGAAGGCGGCGGAACGAGTAGATCCCTCCGCCGATCAGGAGAATAGCGAAGAACATCACCAGGAACTTCTGCCGCAGCGAGCCGGCGACGATGCGGTTGATGATCGAAGTTGCTGCCTGCTCGACCGGTTCCGAGCCGTTCGTGCCGTTGCCGTTGTGCTGTTCGTCAGGAGGAGGCGTCGTCATGGATGCTCCTCCGTCTGAAGGAAGATGGCGCCCTCGATGACGATCGTCTGACCGGGGGTCAATCCGCCGGTGATCTCCTGCTGGTCGCCGAGGCGCGATCCGATCTGCACCTGCTGGCGCGCGAACGTTCCGTCCGGCTTCTGCACGAAGACGAAGGGAAGGTTCTGGTCATCGCGGAGGACCGCCGAGACCGGAATGAGGATGCCCTGCGCTCGCTGCTGCGAGTGAATGGCGACGCGAACGTACATATCCCGCTTCAGCACTTCGCCGGGGTTCGGCACCTCGAGGCGAACGGCCACTGCGCGCGTGTTCGGGTCGACGATCGCGGCGATGTAATCGACTTTGCCGGACAAGTTCTGGCTGCCGGCGGTCACCTCTGCCGTGTCGCCGACGTGAACCGACGGCAGGTCTGCTTCGAAAACGTTGGCCATCACCCAGACGCTGGAGAGATCGGCGACCGTGAACGTCGGCGTGGTGGCCGCCTGCAGCAGCTGTCCGGGGGAGACGAGTTTCTCGACGACTTCGCCGCTGATGGGGGAGTGAATGATCCCGCCGAGGTTCTCCACGGGACGGTTCTGGCGGATCGCGCTGATCGTGTTCTCGTCGACGCCGAGAGAGCGCAACTCCTGGATGGCAGCGTCGCGGTCGGCTTCGGCGTTGATGGCGTCGGTCTGCGCTTGCTCGACATCGCGCCGTGCGATCGCGTCGTTCTTGAACAACTGCTGGTCGAGGTCGGCGATGCGGCGGGTGTTGCGCGCCGTCGCTTCCGCTTTGCGCAGAGCGCTGACGTCGGCCGCGAAGTCGGGAGAGGAGACGGTTGCCAGCGCCTGGCCGCGCCTGACACGGCTTCCGATGTTCACGAGGATCCGTGAGACGGGCCCGGAGATCGGCGACAGTACCTGCGTCGAGCGGTTCTGGTCGAAGGCGACCGTACCGGTGGTCTCGATCGTCCGCTGGTACGGCGTAGTGGCCACGGTCGCCGTCTGAACGTTCGGCGGCAGCGCTGATTTGGCGGTGGCGGTCGTGTCCGTCGCGGGAGCGTCCGACTGCTTTTGGCATGCCCCGGCGATGACGAGCAGCGCTACGGCACAAACGGTAAGCGTTCGGGTCAGATGGTTCATCGTTTTTCTCCGGGCGCAGTGGGCGGAAGAGGTGCGCCGATCGCGAGCTGGAGTGCCGCGACGGCATCGTTCGCCGCGCCGAGGGCGTCGACGTATTGGCTTTCGGCATCGAGGAGCGTGCGCTTGGCGTCGAGAAGATCGAGCGCAGACGACCCGCCGAGCCCGTAGCTGACGTTTGCCACGCGATAGACCTCGCGCGCCTCGGGCAGAAGCTGGTCGCGGATGAAGATCGCCTGGCGGATGGCCGTCGAGGCCTGCGCGTAGGCAGTCTGGACATCGAGACTGACCTGCGCGCGGATGTCGGCGATGTTCGCGGTGAGCTCCTCTTCGCGATGCCGCGCCTGGGCCACTTCCCCGCGCCGGTGCTGCCAGAAGAAAACCGGCACGCCAATGGTGACGCCGCTCGTGTACGTCGAAGGCGCGCCGTCGGTGTTGTTGCGCGTGAGCGTCAGATTGAAGTCCGGCGCCCAGTATTGACTCGCCAGGCGCGTCGCCTGCCGGGCTCCCTCGAGCTGCGCGGCGAGGCTCTGGATCTCCGGCCGTGAAGACTCGGCCAGGTGCTCGAGCGTGTCCACCTCGGCGATTGTGCCCGGTACCTCGAGAGCGTCGGTCGTCTCGATCGGAGCGCCTCCCATGCGGCCGAGAAGCCGGTTCAGGGATGCTCGGGCCGTCGCGATTGCACGTTCGTTGGCGATGAGATCGTTGTCGGCGGACGCGAGGTCGGTCTTCGCCTTGATGACGTCGACGCGGGCCGCCGTGCCGGCCAGGAATCGCGCGTTGGTCTTGTCGACGAAGTCGGCGGCGAGGCTCCGCGCCTGCTGCAGGTCGTCGCGATGCCGAAGGGCGACCAGGATCGCGTCGTAAGCCTGCGCCGCTTGCGATGCGATCTGCTGCTGAAGCTGTGTCACGTTGAACTCGGCGGCCCGCAACGCGGAGGTGGCGACATCGCGGCGAAGGCGCGTCCGGCCGGGGAAGGGGACCGTCACGCCGACCCCCTGGTCACTTCCCTGCGACGTTCCCGGACGAAGAGGATTGGTCTGGATGGCGTCGGCCAGAAGCGAGGGATCGGCCCACGCGCCGGCCATCACGACGCCGGCACGCGCTTCCTCGACCTGCGCACGCGCAGCAACGAGCGCAGGGTTGTTCGCCAGCGCGTCCGCGATCGCTTCCTGTCGCGACAGGCGAAGGAGCATCGAGCTCGCGACCGGCGTGAGGACGACCGTGTCGACGGGCCTCGCGGCCGGCGTCTGCGCGGGCGGCTCGCGCGGCCGCGGCTGCGGATTCGACTTCGTTGTTTGAGGGACTTGCGCGGACGCGGCGAGTGCCGCGAACAGCAGAGCTACAGCCAGCCCGGAACGTGAGTTTTCCAGCACGAAGTGGTGCTGCATACAACTCCTCGGTCGTTTTTCGATGGACGAGAAACGGCGGCTAGGCCGCGGGAGGAGCGCGCGAGGCCAGCGCGACTCCACCATCAAGGGAGACGATCTGGATTGGCGCGGCGGCGAGCCGTTCGATCGCGACAGCCGGAGCGAGGACCGCAGGAGCCGCGACCACGATCTGATTGGTCCCGACCGCGCAGATCGCGCAGAGGTTCGGGTTCGTGATGGCGTCGCCCGCGCTGCCGTTGCCGGGGATGAGCGGATGGGAATGGACGACCGGCTCGACGGCGAGGAACGCCGCCATGATCAGAAGGAGGGCCAGCCGGCTGTGCCGCATCTTTGTCAGAATACCTGCTAAACGAACGGGCCCAGGTGAAATTCCTGTGGCTACTCGTTGCGGTTACGTTGCATCGGGCCATGGGTCAGGAGCGACGCAAGGGTGGAATTTCCGATTGTTCTCAAGGTTAGAAAATGTCGTTAGGAGAGAAGACCCAGATGGCCGAATCACAGCATGTTCAGCAAGTTTCCGATAACGATTTCGATCAGTCCGTTCTCAACGCCGGCAAGCCGGCGTTCGTCGATTTCTGGGCGCCGTGGTGCGGCCCCTGCCGCCTCGTTGGCCCGATCGTCGAGGAGCTGGCACCGAGCTACCAGGGGCGCGCCGTCATCGCCAAGGTGAACGTCGACGACAACCCCGGCATCGCCCAGCGCTTCGGAGTGACGTCGATTCCCACCCTGATGATGTTCAAAGGGGGGAAGCTCGTCGACCGCGCCGTCGGCGCGATGCCGAAGGGCGAGCTGCAGAAGTTCATCGAGCGAAACCTGTAAATCGCGTTTTTCCGCGATCTGACGAACGCCGGCGGCGACGCCGGCGTTTTTCTTCCGTCACTCTACCGCCCGTAGACGCCTTCCTCCTCGGCTCGCTATTTCCGCTCCGCCTCCCAGCCGTTGACGATTGGTTTCTTGCGGACGCCGGCCGATTCCGTATCCTTTCCCGAACACGGTCATGTGACGGATCGCGGGCGAAACCGCAGGCGCGGTTTTTCGTACCGTAAGAAACCGGCAGGAGCACGCCCAGCTGGCGGCCGCGGAGGCGCAGCGAGACCTCTCCAAGCTCGATCTGCAGAGGACGCAGGAGCTCCTGTCCACGCAGATCGTGCCGCAGGCCACCTATGACACCGCCGCAGCCACATTCAAGCAGGCCGACGCCAACGTGGCTCAGATGAAGGCCACGATCGAGCGCAAGACGATTCGAGCCCCCTTTTCCGGCGTCCTCGGCATCCGCCGGCCGAGCGCTGCAGCTGGCCATCGCCTTCGCCGGCGCCGATCACATCCTCGCCGGGAGCGACTACCCGCACCAGATCGGCGACCTGCGCAAGATGGTCGACAGCATCAAGGCCCTCGACATCTCCGGCGCCGACCGCACCGCATTCTCGGCGGCAATGCCGCGAAGCTGCTTTCGCTGGATTGAGGGATCGAGGCGGCGGAGTCGCCGACAGAATTTTGCGGCGGCCGTCAGGCCGCCGTTCGATCGGCCCAACCCAGCGTGCGAGCGCGCATCGCGCGCGACAGATCCTCAGGGCCGGCCTTCTGTCGGGCACTTCGTGCCCTCATACGCTGGTGCGATCGCTCGTTCCGGCGGCCTGACGGCCGCCACTACGGTAATTGCTTACGGCGGCTACGCCGCCTGGCGTTACGGTTCCAGCCCGTAGCCGCTCCGGCAGAGCGTCTTGACGCCGTCGGCTGTCACCACGAACGTGTCCTCGATCCGGACGCCGATCTCGCGGTCGGGGAAGTAGAGGCCCGGTTCGATGGTGACGATGTCGCCCTCTTCGACCATGTCGACGTTCGACATCGTCAGGCCGAAGGACGGCTTCTCGTGGATGTCCAGGCCGACGCCGTGGCCGAGGCCGTGAACGTAACCCTCGAACGTGGCCGGATTGGAGCGGGTCGTGGCGTATCCCTTCGACTCGAAAAAGTCGGAGACTCGCGCCTGGTAGTCGGAGGCGCGGGTGCCGGGCTGCATCGAGTCGCGCATCGTCTCGAACGCGGCGAGCACGTCGGCGTGGATGCGCCGCAGGTCGTCGGGAATCGGGCCCACGCAGAAGGTGCGGGTCATGTCGAAGAAGTAGCCGCTGTCGCGATCGGCCGGGAAGATGTCGAGGACGATCGGGACCGACGGCCGCACGACGGCGCCGGCATCGCCGCGCGAGTGAGGCACGCCGGCATCGCGCCCCTGGGAGAGGATCGTGTCGTGGTCCTCGGCCATTCCCCGGCGGGTGATGCCCGAGCGGACGACGTGCTTGAGATCGCCGAGTGTCAGGGAAGCGCCGGAGCTCATCACGCGATCGCCTGAGATGGTGGCATCGCGGAGAATCAGGCGAACCTCGTCGACGACTTCTTCGGTCCGGCGCCCGACCGACGCGATCAGGTCGATCTCGCGCGGATCCTTGCGCTTGCGGGCCAGTTGAATGAGGTCCTCACCGTTCGAGCGGACCACGCGGCGGCCGCGGCTCTCGAGCGCGTCGACCACCCCGATGTAGAGCTGGACCGGGACATTGCCGAAGAACGCCACGGCGCCGTTGATGCCGAGGTCGCGGAAGACGTTCTCGAAGAACTCGCCGTAGGCCGCGGCGTGATTCGTCGAGCCGTGGAAGATGCGGTCGTAGTCGAACTCGGAAGCGAGGCGCACGGTGAGCCCGGTGGCCGCCGCTTCGCCGCGCTCCATCGGATAGGTGACGAGGAGCGGGTCGCGATCGAGCGGCTTGATGGCATAGCCGCGGGTGACCTTCGCGCCACGTGAGAGCCAGCGGAACGAGGGGTGCAGAGCCTCATGCATCGGCACGATCACGGCGTCGATGCCGCGGGAGCGCATGAGCTGATCAAGATCTTGGAGCATGGCGGAAAATCCTGAGTGCTGAGTACTGAGTGCTGAGTACTGAGTGCTGAGTACTGAGTGCTGAGTACTGAGTAAGAACGAGGATCCGCGCGACTCAGTACTCAGCACTCAGTACTCAGCACTCGGTCTACGTGCGGCCCGACGTGACGGGGATGGGCGTCGGGCATGATCATGCCCGGGACGAGGTCCCAGCGCGGCGGGCCGCACGCACTGCGAGCATAGCGCAACGGCAGTACGGTGACGGCGGCGCCGGCGGCGAGGACGCGGGCGAAGGCGCGGCGCGACACTTCGTTTTCGAACATCGAAGCCTCCCCGGCAACCGTGCGACGGCGCCGTTCCCTTGTCATTTTCAGCTCGAGCGTTGGCCGGCGACTATACTCGCGTAGACCGCAGCGGAGGGAGCGCTGATCGCGGAGGCGAGTTGGAAATTCGCAATTCGCAATCAGCAATTCGCAATGACCTTCATTCCCGATCCTCCGGACCAGTCCTACTTCGAGGCTTCACCACAGCTGAGCGCTTTCTGCGAGCGGAAGCTCGACCTCGGCGCCTGGGCCTGGGCGCGGCCGCAGCTCGAGCGGATGGGGGATCTGGCGGTCAGGGAAGTGGCGCCGCGCGCCCAGATCGCCGATCGCGAGCAGCCGCGGCTCGTCACGTCCGATCCTCAGGGGCGGCGCATCAACCGCGTCGATTACCACCCAGCCTATCGCGAGATGGAGCGGATCGCATACGGCTCCGGCATGGTGGCGATGAAGTACACGCCGCAGGAGCACTCCGACTCCGCGCCGCTCGTCGGCTTCGCCCTCGGCTACCTGTTCGCGATGGGGGAGATGGGCCTCTATTGCCCGCTGTGCATGACGGACGGCGTGGCACGCGTACTGACACGGTTCGGAACGCCGGAGCAGATCGCGCGCGTCGTGCCGCGGCTCGCCGCGACCGATCGCGAGGCGCTCTGGACGGGTGCGATGTTCCTCACGGAGCGCGCCGGCGGGTCGGACGTCGGAGCCAACGAGACCGTGGCGCGGAGGGCGTCCGACGGATCGTGGAGGCTGACCGGCCAGAAATGGTTCTGCTCGAACGTCGACGCCGATGCGGCCGTCGTGACTGCCAGACCGGAAGGGGCGCCGGCCGGAACGCGCGGGCTGCGGGCGTTTCTCCTCCTGCCACGCGGCAATGACGGAGTGACCATCGATCGTCTGAAGGACAAGCTCGGCGTCCGTTCGATGCCGACCGGGGAGGTGACCCTCGATGATGCGCCGGTCGAGGAGGTGGGCAGCTTCGCGGCCATCGTCGAGATGCTCAACCTGTCGCGCCTTTACAACTCCGTTGCCGCGGTTGCCGTGATCGGCCGGGCCATTCACGAGGCGCGCTGGTACGTCGAGCGCCGGAACGCGTTCGGCCGTCCGGTGATCGAGTGGCCGCTGGCCCAGGAGACCATGGCCGACCTCGAGGCCGAGCACGTTGCGGCGTTCCTCATGACGTTCGAGACCGTCGATGCCATGCGCCGGGCCGACGCCGGCGACGCCGATGCCGGGCGGTTGCTGCGCATTCTCACGCCCATCGTCAAGGAAATCACCGGCAAGCTCGCGGTTCCCTGCGCCTCGGAAGCGATGGAGCTGATCGGCGGCAACGGCTATATCGAAGAAAGCCCGTTGCCCCGCCTTCTGCGCGACGCTCAGGTGCTCCCGATCTGGGAGGGAACGACCAACATCCTCGTGCTCGATGCCCTCCGTGCCGCGTCGAAGGAAGGGCTGCATGAGCTGATTCTCGATCGCATTCGAAGCCACGAACCGGCGCGAGCACTTCGCCTGGAGCACGCATTCGAGCAACTCGACGAGCGCGACGTCCGCGGATGGGTGGACCGCCTGGCGCGCGCCTACCAGCTGGCCCTTCTCGCCGAGGCTGGATACGGCGAGCACGTCGACCGCCTGGCGGCGCGGCCGTTGGGTCTGGCGCCGGGAGCGAGACCCTGACGAGTGCTGAGTACTGAGTGCTGAGTACTGAGTGCTGAGTACTGAGTACGCAGGACTTAGCTGTTCACTCAGTACTCAGCACTCAGTACTCAGCACTTCGGAATTCCTCCTCGGGGCGCAATGTTCTGCTTCCCGATTCGGCGTTGCCTGAGGGAGAAGCAGAACCCGCGGTTCGAGTCTCCGCAGCTGGGCAGCACAGAAAGGAGATTCACCGTGAGCAGAACGACCGGTACCGTCAAGTGGTTCAACGACGCGAAGGGCTTCGGCTTCATCACGACTGAGGGTGGAGACGACGTCTTCGTCCACTTCACCGCAATCCAGGGCAATGGCTTCCGCTCCCTGCAGGAAGGCGCCCAGGTCGAGTTCGAAGTCGTCAACGGCCCGAAAGGGCTGCAGGCCTCCAACGTCAACGTGGTCTAAACCGCGATCTCGACGCCACAAAACAAACGGGACAGCCGCATGGCTGTCCCGTTTCTTTTTGAGACCGCAGTTGGCAGACCGCGGACCGCAGATTACGTTCCTGCGGTCTGCGGTCTGCTACTCGATCGCAACCAGCGTCAGGTCGAACGTCAGGTCCTTCCCGGCCAGCGGATGATTCGCATCGAGCGTGATGGAGTGGTCGTCGAGATCAGCCACCTGAACCGACGCGCTCTCTCCGTCGGCGAAGCCGATCTTCAGAAAGTCGCCGATCGAGACGTCGGTGCCCTTCGGCAGCTGGCCACGATCGACGCTGAACACCAGGTCCTTCCGATGCTGGCCATAAGCCCGATCGGCTTCGATCTTCTCTGTCTTCTTCTCACCGGCCGCCATTCCGATGACGGCGTCCTCGAAACCGCGGATGACATTGCCTTTGCCGATCGTGAACTCGATCGGTTCGCCGTCTTCTGACGAATCGAAGACAGTTCCGTCATCGAGGCGGCCTTCGTAGTGGATCTTGACCTTGTCACCGTGCTTCGCCTGTTGCATCGACTCCCTCCCGCTCGTGTGCCTCGGCGCACGAGACAGGGACAAGCAGGATCGGCGCCCGGGAATTCCGGGATCCGCGGTCGCGGGTGGGCCCCCCCGTCCCTCTGAGCCGGCGGAGCCGCGCCCCCGTCATCCTGAGCCGGCGGAACCGCGGGGGTGGCTGGGTGGCGGGAGCGGTGGAGCGCGGCGAAGGATCTCTTACCGGGACGATTCCTAGATGTGAGACTCTTCGCCGCGCTGCGCCGCTCCATCCGGCCGACCTTCCCCGCGGCTCCGCCGGCTCAGAGTGAGGGGAAGCTGCGCTCCGCCGCGCACCACCCAGCCACCGGCGGCTCCTCCGACCCAGAGTGCTGCGGGGTGTCAGAAGATCGCGATCCCGCTCTTCTGGGCCGCGCGCAGCAGGTCGAGGAAGCGGGTGCGCGGGATCTCGCGGGCGCCGAGGGCTTCCATGTGCGGGGTCATGACCTGGCAGTCGAGGAACGTCGATCCTCGCGATTGCAGGTGTTCGATCACGAACAGGAGCGCGAGCTTCGATGCGTCGCTGGCGGTGTGGAACATACTCTCGCCGGTGAAGACGCCACCGGAGTCGACGCCGTAGACGCCGCCGACGAGCTCCTCGTCGCGCCAGACCTCGATGCTGTGCGCGTCGCCGGCTTCGTGCAGCCGCGTGTAGGCTGCGATGATGTCGGCTCCGATCCAGGTGCCGTCCTGCTCCGGCCGCGGCGAGGCGGCGCAGGCGCGGATCACGGATGGAAAATCGCGATCGATCGTGAACGTGAAGGCCGCTTGCCGCTTCGCTCTTCGCAACGAACGGCCGATGTGCAGCTCGTCGAAAAAGAGGACGGCGCGGCGGCGAGGGGAGAACCAGGGGAGGGGAAGCCGCTCATGTGGCCAGGGAAAGATGCCGTTCCAGTAGGCGTCGCGGAGCGTCTGCACCGAAAGATCCGCACCGAGGGCCACGATGTCGCCGCGGGCGGCGCGTGGATCCGGAAAGGAGGAACGAGGAACGATGACCACGGAACGATGAACGTCGCTGTTCATCGTTCATCCTTCATCGTTCATCGTTGATCCGTACTCCAGCTTCAACTCCTCGCCCTCGGTGCCGACCACGACCTTCCCGCCGTTCGCCAGAGAACCGAAGAGAATCGCGTCGACCAGCGGCTCCTTGATCTTCTGATGAATGAGCCGGGCCATCGGTCGCGCGCCGAAGGCCTGGTCGTAGCCGTGTTTGGCCAGCCACGCCCGTGCGGCGGGCGTCAGATCGAGGTCGACGTTCTTTGGTCCCAGTTGGGCCCGCAGCTCGGCGATGAACTTGTCGACCACTTTCTCGATCGTCTCGAATCCGAGCTGCTCGAAGGCGATCCAGGCGTCCAGCCGGTTGCGGAACTCCGGCGCGAACGTCCGCTCGATCGCGCCGCGACCCTTGCCGCTGGCGGGATTGCTGTGGAAGCCCATGCCGCCGCCGCTCATTTCGCGCGCTCCGGCGTTCGTGGTCATGATCAGGATGACGTTGCGGAAATCGGCCTTTTTGCCGTTGTTGTCGGTCAGCGTGGCATGGTCCATCACCTGGAGCAGGATGGAGAAGAGGTTCGGATGCGCTTTCTCGATCTCGTCGAGCACCAGCACGGCGTAGGGCGTGCGGATGATGGCGTCGGTGAGCAGGCCGCCCTGATCGAATCCGACGTATCCCGGGGGAGCGCCGATGAGGCGTGACACGGTGTGCGGCTCCATGTACTCGCTCATGTCGAAACGGATGAACTCCACGCCGAGCGATGCCGCCAGCTGCTTGGCGAGCTCGGTCTTGCCGACGCCGGTGGGCCCGGAGAAGAGGAACGAGCCGACAGGTTTCTCGGGATGCCCGAGGCCCGAGCGGGCGATCTTGATCGCGTTCACGACCTGCTTGACGGCCTGGTCCTGACCGAAGATCACGCCGCGGAGATCGGAGTCGAGCGACGCCAGGCGTTCCATCTCGTTCTTGGCGATGGTGCGCGGCGGGATCTTGGCCATGCGCGCCACTACCTGCTCGACGTCGTCTTCAGTGATCAGCGTCGGCGCGATCGTCTCGGCGACCGGCGCCGTCGCCTCGGCCAGGGCCGCCGCACCTTCGGCGGCCGCAGTCATCGTGGCCGTGCCGTTGATGATCCGGGCGCGCGCGCCGGCCTCGTCGAGCACGTCAATGGCCTTGTCTGGCAGATGCCGGTCGTTGATGTACTTCGCAGAGAGCTCCGCGGCGAGCTGCAGCGCCTCGTCGGAGAAGACCACGTTGTGATGCTTCTCGTAATAGATCTTCAGTCCCTTGAGGATCTCGATCGTCTCGGCCACGGACGGCTCGCCGATCTCGATCTTCTGGAAACGACGGGCCAGGGCACGATCGCGCTCGAAGGAAGCCTTGTATTCCGCGTAGGTGGTCGAGCCGATGCAGCGGAGCTTGCCCGAGGCGATGGCCGGCTTGAGGATGTTCGACGCGTCCATCGTGCCGCCGCTGACCGCGCCGGCTCCGACGATCGTGTGAATCTCGTCGATGAAGAGGATGGCGTCCTTCTGCTCGACCAGCGCGGCGATCAACGCCTTGAGCCGCTGCTCGAATTCGCCGCGGTACTTCGTCCCGGCCAGCAGGGCGCCCATGTCGAGGGACCACACCTGTGCGTTCCTGAGGACCCCCGGAACTTCGTTTCGCTGAATCTTGAGGGCCAATCCCTCGGCGATGGCGGTCTTCCCGACGCCGGGCTCGCCGACGAACAGCGGGTTGTTCTTGCGCCGGCGGCAGAGGATCTGAATGGTCCGCTCTAGCTCGGGGCCACGGCCGATCAGCGGATCGATCTCGCCCTTCGCGGCGCGCTCGTTGAGGTTGGCAGCGAATGACTTGAGCGGATCGCCGCCGGGCGCGCTTTCCTCTTCGTCGGGACGCATGAAGGCCGGCTGTGGATCGGCCGCCCTGCCGATGCCGTGGGAGAGGTAGTTCATGACGTCGAGCTTGTTAACGCCCTGGCTGCGGAGCAGGTACACGGCCTGCGATCGCTCGGCCTGATAGAGCGCGGCCAGCATCTGGCCCGTGCCCACTTCCTTCTGGCCGGAGCTCTGCGCGTGAAGTTGGGCGTACTGGATGACGCGCTGCAGCATCGTGGTGAGCACCGGCTGCACATCGCTGTCCTCGGCCATTTTCTCGAAGGTCTTGGCCATGAAATCGTCGAGCTGCTTCTTCAGCTCGTCGACGTCGCCACCGCAGGCGCGCACCACGGCCGTCACGTCACGGTCGTGCAGCAGCGCGAAGAGCAAGTGCTCCAGCGTCACGTACTCGTGCCGCCGCTTCACCGCCTCGGCAACGGCGAACTCGAAACTCTCCTGTAGTCCCTTGGCGATCATTCTTCCCAGTGCTGAGTACTGAGTGCTGAGTACTGAGTTTAGGCTTCCACGACTCAGTACTCAGTACTCAGCACTCAGCACTTCTCCATGGTGCACAGCAGCGGAAATTCGTTCTCCCGGGCCAGCTCGGTGGTCTTGCTGACCTTCATCTCCGCGATCTCATAGGTGTAAACGCCTGCCACTCCGATGCCGCGTATGTGGACGTTCAGCATGATCTGTACAGCCTGGTCCTCGGCCATGTTGAATATGGATTGCAGAACCCAGACGACGAATTCCATCGTGGTGTAATCGTCGTTGTGGAGGAGCACCTTGAAGAGCGGCGGTTCCTCGACCTTTTCTTCGCTCTCCGCGACTGCGGTTTCCTCGTATTTCGACTCCGGTGGCAGCATTGCACTAGCAAACGTCGTACAGGATGCCGGGATTTCGCCTGGATGACGTAATTCACGTCCGGATCGCACAGCTCCCGCAGCTCGGCGGGGAGTGCGGGTATCCCGCCCGACCGCCGGCGGGATGGAAGCCCGCACTCCTAGCCGACGTAATCATCGATGGCCTGCCCGGGCTCGACTTCGAGCGGCTCGAACCCTCTCCTGAAAATTCGCGCGGCTCGCAGGCCGAGAAGAACGGTCCGGCCGCTCTCGACCGAGATCATCGTCCCTTCGCGGAGCCCGACCACGGGCGTGTCGTTTTCCTCGAGGAACTCGCGGACGCGATCCTCACGGGTCTCGCCCATGTGCGTCGAGGTCGGGTCGGGATCGAGGTAGTGCGGATTGATCTGGAACGGCACCAGCGCCAGCGAGTCGAAGGAAGGCGGCTGGGTGATTGGCATGTCGTTGGTGGTCTTGATCGTGGGAGCGGCGATGTTCGTGCCGGCACTCGATCCGATGTAAGGAAGGCCGGCCCTCACGCGCTGCCGGATCTCGCCGATCAGATTGCGCTCGTAAAGGGCGTTCAGAAGGCGGAAGGTGTTTCCTCCGCCGACGAACACGGCATCGGCCGAGTCGAGCTCATTCGGACCGTGGACCTGAACGACGCCGAGGTCCATCGCGCCGAGGCGTTCGCGGATTTTCTGTGTGTAGGCGTCACGGTCGCGAATCGCGTAAGGCACGAAAGCCACTCTGCGGTGGCCGGCGACGATCCGCCGGATCTCGCTCTCCGCCTGATCGAGATAGCCGTAGCCATGAACGTTCGACGAAGAGATCAGGAGAAGGCGCATAGGCGGAGTCTATCTCTGAGAGCGCAGAGGGCCGAGCGCAGAGCGCAGGCAGTCCAATCGCGGCTCCGTCACTCTGAGCCGGCGCAACCGCGGGGGCGGTGGACGGGCGGGAGCAGTGGAGCGCGGCGAAGAGTCTCTTGCCGGGACGATTGGTCCGCCGGAGACTCTTCGTCGCGTTACGCCGCTTCCCCTCGTGTGGGGCGGGCTTTCCAGCCCGCCAGAGGGGGCTGGCTGGAAAGCCTGCCCTACGCCGGGGCGCTCTCGTAGATAATGCGCGGCGCATGAAAACCCTTCTCGCGATTCTTCTCGCCGCTTTCGCCTCCGTCGCCATCGCCGCTCCGCCAGTCCCCATCGAAAAGCCGGCTCCTCCGGCCGATCTGAAGACGCCTCCAGCCGATGCAGTGAAGGCAGCCAGCGGGCTCGTCACAAAGGTCCTCGCCCCGGGAACGGGCAGCGACCATCCTGCCGCGACCGACTACGCGCACATCCACTACGCCGTCTGGAAGGCCTCGGACGGTTCGGTCGTCGACTTCACGCGCGGTCATCTCATGGCCTTCGTGCCGCTGGCGAACCTTCTGCCCGGGATGCGCGACGCTCTGATGAGCATGGTCCCGGGCGAACGCCTCCGGGCCTGGATTCCCGCGGAGCTCGGGCAGGGCCGCATCCCCGCCAACGATCGCTTCGTGACCGACCTCGAGCTCATCGACGTCGTCCATCCGCCGACCGCGCCGGCCGATGTTGCCGCACCTCCTTCGGACGCGAACGTCACGCCGTCCGGCCTGGCGTACAAGGTCCTGCGGCCGGGCACCGGAACTGTGCATCCGGGAAGGCACCAGACCGTCGTCGTCCACTACAGCGGCTGGAGCACCGACGGAGAGATGTTCGACAGCTCGGTCATGCGCGACGAGCCCGCCGAGTTCGCGCTCGATGCCGTGATTCCCGGATGGACCGAGGGCGTGCAGCTGATGACAGAAGGGGAGAAGGCGCGCTTCTGGATCCCGTCGAAGCTGGCCTACGACAACAAGCCAGGCCGGCCGAAGGGGATGCTGGTGTTCGACATCGATCTGATCAAGATCAAGTGAGTCGCGAGTCCTGAGTTCCTGAGTCCTGAGTCGAGAAGCGTGGGTACTTTACTCAGGACTGAGCACTCAGGACTCAGGACTTCACTCCGCCCCGATGACCCACTTTTCGTAAACATCCTCAGGCAGCTCGCGGACGAATCGCGAGGCTTCCATCAGGATGTCCATGCCCCCGCGATCCCGGGCCATGACCGGGAAGACGAGGTAAAGCTCCTGTTTGGCGCGGGTGACGGCAACGTAGAAGAGACGGCGTTCCTCCTCCTCGCCCGGGATCACGAGCTCGAGCTCGGCTGCCGTTGCCCGTGCACCCGGAGCTCCCTCCACCTGGAGTGCGGACGTCCCGTCCGCATCCGCCGGACGTCCCGTCCGGCGGTCGGTGTCGTCCTGCCCGAGGCTTTCGTCCGGAGCTTCGTGCGACTCCAGCAATGTCGCGAACTCTTCGTGCAAAGCCTTTTCCGGCACACGAATGATCCCGCCGGGAACGCGCAGCGCGCGTTGCGAGGGGAAGCGGCCGTCGGCGAGCCAGATCACGAAGACCACGCGCCATTCGAGACCCTTCGCCTGATGGACACTCGACAGCACGATCTTCTCGTCCTCGGGACCGACCACGGCCTGGTCCTCTCCGGCAATCGGGTTGGCCAGCGCCACTTCTTCCAGAAAGGTGTTCACGTCCTCGTACGTCAGGGCGTATTGCGAAAGCTGCTCGAGGTCGTCGAGCCGCGCCTGCGCGTTCACGAACTTCGACCGCGCGTAGTCGGCGTATCCGCGGGCCACGATCAGGCCGATCGTTTCCGACGGGTTTCTCTTCATCGAGTCGCCGGAGATCAGCCGCAGCAGCTGACGTGCGCTGTCGAGGCTTGCGGCCACGCCTCGGCCGGCGGTTTCGAATCCGCGCAGGAAGTGCTCGAGCGGGTCGCCCGCCTCACTGATCCGCCGCCAGACGTCGGAAGCGGTCTTCTCGCCGATCTTCGGATAGAGCTTCAGCATCCGTTTCCACGAGAGCTCGTCGCGCGGATTCGTGACGATCTTCATGTACGCAATGACGTCTTTCACGTGAGCCTGCTCGAAGAAGCGCACGCCGGAGCGGATCTCGTACGGGATCAGCCGCCGCGAGAGCTCCATCTGCAGCTCGAGCGACTGGTAATGCGACCGGTAGAGGACGGCGATGTCGCCGAGGCTCTCGCCTTCGTCGCGCAATTCGAGGATGCGCTGCGCGACGAACTGCGCCTGCGCGAAGACGTCGTCCACACCGACGAGCGCGGGATCGGGACCGTCACCGCGGACGGCGCGCAGCTCTTTGCGGAACTGATAGCGGTTGTGCTCGATGACGCGGTTGGCGAGCGACAGGATCTGCGGCGACGAGCGGTAGTTCGTTTCGAGACGGTAGATCTGTGCGTCGGGGAAGCGCACCGGAAACGTCAGGATGTTCTCGAACGACGCGCCGCGGAACGAGTAGATGGACTGCGCGTCGTCGCCCACCACCATCACGTTCCGCCGCTCCGAGGCCATGCCGTCGACGATGTCGGCCTGCAGCTTGTTCGTGTCCTGGTACTCGTCGACGAGGATGTAGCGGAAGCGCCGCTTCAGCGCGCCGGCGATCTCGTCGTGCTCCTCGAGGAGCAGCTTCCAGTGCAGCAGGAGATCGTCGAAATCCATGGCATTCGCGGTGCGCTTCCGCTCCTTGTACTTGCGGAACACGTTGACCATCTCGTCGCGATACATCGCGAAATGCGGGTAGTTGTTCTCGAGCTCGAGCTCCAGCGGCATGCGCGTGTTGATCACGAACGAGTAGATGTCGAGGAGGACGTCGCCCTTCGGGAAGCGCTTCTCCAGCGTCTTGATGCCGAGGTCCGAGACGGCTGCTTCCATCGTCTCCCTGGCGTCCTCGTCATCGAGGATGGAGAAGTTCGAGCGGAATCGAAGGGCGTCGGCGTACTTGCGCAGGAGGCGATTGGCGACGGAGTGGAACGTGCCGCCCCAGATCCGCCGCGTGTCGATCGTGACGAGCTGCTCGACGCGCGAGAGCATCTCCCGCGAGGCTTTGTTCGTGAACGTGAGGAGCAGGATCTCGGAAGGGTCGACGCCGTCCTCGATGAGGCGCGACACGCGATAGGTGAGGGTGCGTGTCTTGCCGCTCCCCGCGCCGGCGATCACCAGCAGGGGCCCTTCGCCGGCCATGACCACCTCGAGCTGCTCGGAGTTCAGCTCGCTCTCGTACGGGACACGGTACGTTTTCTGCGGCCGGGCCGTGCGTTTGAGGGTGTAGCGGCGAGTCTTGGGCATGTCGTCAGCTGGCGATGATAACGAGTACTGAGTGCTGAGTACTGAGTACTGAGTGGAGGCGGTTTGACTCAGTACTCAGCACTCAGTACTCAGCACTTCTAGAATGGCTCCCATGTCTCCCACGGTCGTCGCCTTCCAGGGCGAGCGCGGCGCGTTCAGCGAAGAAGCCGCTCGCAAGCTCCTCGGACACGATGTCGAGGTTCTGGCCTGCCGTACGTTCGACGACGTCTTTGCGGCGGTCACTTCAGGACGCGCAAGCTCGGCCATTCTGCCCATCGAGAACAGCCTGGCCGGCTCCGTTCTACGGAATTACGAGCTTCTGGCCGAGAACAAACTGACGATCCGAGGCGAGGTCTACGTGCGAATCGAGCTGAACCTGATCGGACTGCCCGGCGCGCGCATCGAGGACATTCGCACCGTTTACTCGCACCCGGTGGCGCTCGCGCAATGCCAGCGCTTCCTCGGCGGGCATGCGTTCGAAGTGAAGCCGGCGTACGACACGGCCGGCAGCGTGAAGACAGCGGTCGAGAACGCACGCCTCGACGAGGCCGGCATCGCCGGAGCGGCGGCCGCCGAAATCTACGGGGCGAAGATTCTCGCGAAAGGGATCGAAGACCATCACCGGAACTACACGCGCTTCCTGCTGCTGACGCCCGGCACGCCGGCAGGAGTGGGATCCCACGCCGCCGTGAGTTCCCCTCACGCTGACACCCGGCGGAAGACCACGATCCTCTTTCGGACCTCGAATCGCCCCGGCGCGCTCTTTCGCGCACTGGCCGCATTCGCGCTGCGCGATATCAACCTGTCGAAGATCGAGTCGCGACCGATCGAAGGACGGCCGTGGGAATACTCGTTCTACGTCGACGTCAGCGGCGATGCCTCCGATCCCACCGTGGCTCGGGCAATCGATCATCTCCACGAGATGTGCGAGACCGTGCGCGTCCTCGGCTCGTACCCGGCAGGCGAGGCCCCCGAGGAGTAGGGACGCGCAGCAGCGCGTCCGCAACTCTCGGCGGAACTCTCGTCGGTCACGGCACCGCCGGACGGCTGTGGGCTCCCGCCCCGGCGACTGTGTGTCAGCGACGAACCGCAGCGGCCGGGCAGGATGCCCGGTCGCCGGCGATCAGGAAGCCCGCGCCCATCGGTCAGCGGTAGGATTTGCGTGCAGAATTTGCGCTCTGGAGGTCCACGATGCACGCCATCCGCGTCTCGAAAACAGGGGGTCCCGAAGCTCTCGAGTACGTCGACGTCGACAAGCCGCAGCCGAAGGACGATGAAGCGGTCGTCAAGCTGCACGCCACGGGCGTGAACTTCATCGACGTCTACCACCGCACCGGTCTCTATCCTCTGGCGCTGCCTTTCACGCCGGGATCGGAAGGAGCGGGAGTGGTCGAGGCAGCCGGCAGTGGAGTGAGGGACGTGAAGCCCGGCGATCGGGTCGCCTGGGCGATGGCTCCGGGCGCGTATGCGGAGTACGCCGCAGTCGCGGCGGCGAAGCTCGTTCCGATCCCCCAGGACGTCGATTTCAAGACTGCGGCCGCCGCCATGCTGCAAGGCATGACCGCGCACTACCTGGTGACCAGCGTTCATCCGCTGCACGAGGGAAGCACGGCGCTGGTTCACGCAGCCGCGGGCGGCGTGGGCGGCATCCTCGTGCAGATGGCCAAACAGCGCGGCGCGCGCGTGTTCGGGACAGCGTCGACGTCGAAGCTGGGAATCGTCCGCGAAGAGGGTGCGGATGAGGCGATCGACTACACGACCATGGATTTCGAGGCGGAGGTCATGCGCCTGACCGGCGGCGCCGGCGTCGACGCGGTCTACGACTCGGTCGGCCGCACCACGTTCGACAAGAGCCTGAACTGCACCGGACTTCGCGGCACGCTGGCGCTCTTCGGGCAGTCGAGTGGAACGGTGGAGCCTGTCGATCCGGCACGCCTGGCGAAGAACGGCATTTTCCTCACGCGACCGAGCCTGGCGCACTACACGAAACGCCGCGACGAGCTTCTGTGGCGCGCTCGCGAGCTCTTCGAGGGCATCCAGTCGGGCAAAGTGCGCATCCGCATCGACCGCGAGCTTCCTCTGCGCGATGCCGCCGAAGCGCACCAGCTGCTCGAGGGGCGGAAGACGGCGGGGAAGGTGTTGCTCATTCCTTGACTGGGTTGCGCGGTTGCGAGGTTGCGCGGTGTCATGCGGAACGATCAGGCCGAACACCGCGTAACCGCGGAACCTCGCAACCTCGTGACCACGATCCGGTTGTCAACTCACGTACGATCGCATGGTGAAGATCCCACCCCGCCTCGGTGCCTTCATCGCCGTCGTCTTCTGGGGCGTCTCGTTCGTGGCCACCAAGGCGGTCCTTCGCGAGATCGGGCCGGTCACGCTCATCTTCCTCCGCTTCGCCATCGGCTCGGCTGTCCTCGCCCTCGCCGTTCGCACCCTGCCGCCGCGTGATGCCTGGCCGGCGCTGGCAGTCATGGGATTCATCGGCGTCTTTGTCCACCAGATGCTGCAGGCCTACGGGCTGACCCTGACGACCGCGGTCCACACCGGCTGGCTGATCGGTCTGATCCCGATCTGGTCGGCACTGCTCTCGGCGGTGCTGCTGCGAGAGCGTTTCGGTGCCGCGAAGATCGCCGGCATCGCCGGGGGATTTGCCGGCGCGATCCTGGTGATCACCCGCGGCCAGATCGGCCCGGGGATGCTGGCCCTGCCGTCGACGCGAGGCGATCTGCTGATCCTGATCAGCACGATCAACTGGGCCGTTTACTCGGTCGTGGGGCACGGCACGATCCGGCGCCTGGGCCCGCGCATCGCCACGAGCGGAGCGATGATCGCGGGTGTGACCATGCTCGCGCCGTTCTTCGTCATGCAGCGCGGATGGCGTGAAGTGCCTCGGCTGTCCGCTGGGGGGTGGGGTGCGCTCCTCTTTCTCGCCCTCGGCTGCTCGGCGCTCGGTTACCTCTTCTGGTACGGCGCCCTCGAACAGGTGGAAGTGTCGCGTGTGGCATCGCTGCTGTATCTGGAGCCACTGGTGACATTCACAGCGGCCGTCATCCTGCTCCGCGAGCCGGTGGCCGCCACGACGGTCGCGGGCGGTCTGCTCGTGCTGGCGAGCGTCCTTTTGACGCAATGGGCGCCCGTTCGTACAAGAATGACAGATGGGATTGAGAAACAGATCGCAGACCGCAGACCGTAGACCGCAGACCGTTCGCCTGGCAGCCTGTGGTCTGTGGTCTGTGGTCTGTGGTCTGTGGTCTGCTCAGCTTGATGGAGGTATCTCTCATGAGTTTTCGAAAGCGTTTCGCCGGCGCATCCGTGCTGGTCGCCGCCGCTTCGGCGCTGGTGCTGCTCGCAACCTGCTCCTCAGGCTCGCGGCAGTCGGCGTCGGGCGTGGAGGTGGTGCACATGCCGGCCGGAACGGCGAGGTATTTTCCGGGAGAGGCACCGTTCGCAGTCGGCGCGATCCCGGATGCAGTGCTCCACGACTCGCAGCGGGACAAAGACGTGACGATGGCGGTGGAATACCCATCGCGCGGCGGCCCCTATCCGGTGATCATCTTCTCGCACGCGTACGGCAGCTCGAAGGACGCCTACACTCCGCTCACGGAGTACTGGGTCGGCCACGGCTACATCTGCATCAGGCCTTCCCATGCGGATGCGGGTGTGATTCGTGTGCCCCTGCTGCCACGTCCCGAGCCGGCGCGCGAACGCGGACGCAATCGGACCCGCAGCCGCGGGAACGCCACTGTGCGGACCGAGCCGCCGCGGCCGGCGCCGGAAACTCTGTGGCAGGGCCAGACCACGGCCGACTGGGCGAACCGCGCCCGTGACATCAGCTTCATCATCGACTCGATCGGCGACCTGGAGCAGAAGTATCCCGAGCTCGCCGGGAAGATCGACCGCACGAAGATCGGCGTCGGCGGCGACAACTACGGCGCCTTCACGGCGATGCTCGTGGCAGGGATGACCAGCTTCAAGACCACGCCCCCGCTTCATCCGGCTGACAGCCGCGTTCGCGCGGCGCTGGCGATGTCGCCACAGGGTGTCAGCGACGTCCTCGGTCTTACCCCCGATTCGTGGCGCGACGTCAAGATCCCCATGATGTTCATGACCGGCAGTCTCGACCGCGGCCTCGGCGAGAACGGCGATCCGAAGTGGCGCCATGATGCCTTCGCCGACAGCCCCGCCGGCGACAAGTACTTCATCAGCTTCACCGGCGCCAGCCAGAAAACGTTCGCGGGAGGCGTCGGTGCGATCAGCGATTCCGAGATCTACCGCGGCCGACCGCAAACCGACGTCTACGGGAATCCGATCAACACGCCGCCGCCCATGCGTTCGGCAACGGTGATGAACCCCGGCCGCCGCATCTTCGGAAGCGTCGAGATGGCGAGCATCGGTTTCTGGGACGCCTACCTGAAGAACGACAGCAACGCCAAGGAGTACCTCAACGATCCGGCGTTCCCGACGCTCAACGGCGGGGCAGTGGTGGTGGAGAGGAAGTAGGCGGCTGTCACGGCTCCGTCGTCCTGAGCCGGCGGAACCGCGGTTTCCCGTCACTCTGAGCCGGCGGAACCGCGGGGGCGGCAGGCGGTGGGAGCGGTGGAGCGCGGCGAAGAGTCTCTTACCGGAACGATTGGCCGCTTGAGACCACACGGAGCGGCTCAGAGCGACGGGAGAAACAAAAACGAAATCGGGCCGGCTCATCGCCGGCCCGATTCGTATCCGCCCAGTCGAGGCTCGTCAGATCAGGAAGAACTCCTTCTCGACCCTCTCCCACTCGTTCTTCGGCAGGGCCTTGACCAGGTCGTCGAAGGCCATGCCGCCGTCCTGCGCCAGGGCGCCGACGGGGGTGGGGGCAAAGTTGCGCAGCCGGGCCGCGGCGTCGTCCATCCACTTGCGGGCCACGCTACCGCCGAGGAGGTTGCGGAAGTTCGTCTTGGCATCGGGAGCGTTGACGGCGATGAGCCACCCTTCGCCGTACGGGTCCTCGTGGGCCAGCTCCGGGTTGCGGATCGCCTCTTCGTTGATGTCGATCACGGTGCCTTCGATCGGGGACACCAGCTCGAGCTCCCGACCGTCACGGTGCATGGCAATGATCTTCTGTCCCTGACGGATCCACTGACCGCGCTCGGGGATGTCGATCCTGGTGACCTTTCCGGCGATTTTCGCCGCGAAATCGTCGACTCCGATCCGCACGCGGTCCGGCGACTCGGCCACGGCCCAGGTGTGGCCCGGGTGATAGCGGAGGTTGTCGGGCACCTCGAATCCGGCGACGACCGCCGGCACCAGGCGCGGACGGCTTCCGATTTCCTCACGGCGGTGTTCTTCGACGAGCATCACGGGCTGCCGATTGAGCATGTGATCGAGAATGACAGCGAACAGGAAGGTGAGTACGACCAGCAGTGCGACCATGGGTGGCCTCCTTTTCGGTTGCGGCCCGTTTGCCGGACCGCTTCTGTCGCTCCTACATCGCAAGGCAGGTGCCGCGGGTTGGCATGACAGTCAAGTTGTTGACGATACGGCGGTAACGGGAAATCGAGCGATTTCTATTCGACGATGACTGTTGCGTTCTTCAGTAGAGGAATGCAGCACCGCTGCTGAGGAACTCAGCGGGGGGGGGTGCTGAGTGCTGAGTGCTGAGTACTGAGTTTGCGCGTCCCACTCAGTACTCAGCACTCAGTACTCAGCACTTTCCATACATGCCGAGCTGCCAAAAGGAACCAAAATGGGTGCATGCAAATCGATTATGCGAAGGCCCTGGTCACCGGAGGGAGCTCGGGAATCGGATTGGAGATCGCCCGGCAGCTGCGGCTGCGCGGCGCGGACGTGGCGATCTGCGGTCGTGACGGCTCCAAGCTGCAGCGCATGGCAGACCTCATGGGCGCGCTTCCGATCGTGGCGGACGTCAGCCGCGAGGATGAGGTCGTGCAGATGGTCGCCACGGTCATCGAGCGCTTCGGTGACTACAACGTGCTGATCAACAACGCCGGGTTCGGCTCATTCGCCCCACTGATGGAGACCTCGCTCGAAGAGATGCAGCGCGTCTACGCCACGAACGTCTTCGGGGCCATGCTCTGCGCCCGCGAATCGGCGCGCTACTTCATCAGGCAGTCGTACGGGAACATCGTGAATGTGGCCTCGACGTCCGGGCAGCGGGGCTCCGCGGGCGGGACGGCGTATTCATCGAGCAAGTTCGCTCTCTCCGGCATGACCGAGTGCTGGCGGGGGGAGCTTCGCCGCCACAACATCCGCGTCATGCAGATCAACCCCAGCGAGGTGCAGACCAACTTCTTCTCGGTTGCCGGCCACGAGCGGCCGCTGAGCGACCGCAAGCTGCGCCCCCTCGAGATCGCCCACGCCGTCCTGGCCATGCTGGAGATGGACGACCGTGGCTTCGTCCCGGAGATCTCGGTCTGGGCGACGAATCCGGACTGAGCAAGGCGCAGAGGGCAGAGTGACGGGGCGGCCCTCCGCCGGCTCAGGATCAGGATGACGGGGATCTCCCTCTGCGCTCTGCCCTCTAGCTGCGCCGACGCCCGTACGGAAGAAACGCGAACAGCAGCATCACCACGGCCACGGCGCAGACGCCGTTCCAACGCGCGTGCATCCAGGCGAAGCTGGCCAGGGCGGAACCGAGCGCACCGCCGAGGAAGTACGAGGTCATGAAGATCGTATTCAGCCGCCCTGCCGCTTCGGAGGAGATCGCGTACATGCGGGCCTGATTCGACACCAGCGCGGTCTGTACGCCGAGGTCGAGGAGGATGACGCCGACCACGATCGCGGTGAGAGAGTGCTGTCCGGCGAGGAAGATCACGAATGAGAGCATCAGGGCCGCCACGCCGAGTGCAGACGTTCTGCGCGGCGATCGGCGGTCGGACAGGCGACCGATGATCGGAGCCGTCATGACGCCGACCACGCCGACGATCCCGAACAACCCCACCACGTCGCTCGACATCCGCCACGGTGGCGCGGCGAGCAAGAAGGCCAGAGTGCTCCAGAACGCGCTGAACGCGCCGAAGGCCATCGCTCCGATGAAGGAAACCTCGCGCAGGACCGGTTCGCTCCGCACGATGTGCAAGAGCGATCGCAGGAGCTCGCCGTAGTGGAAGCGGCGCTGTGGTTTCGTGGAGGGGACCGCGATCGCGATGAACACGGCGGCCACGAGCATCATGGCTGCGCCGGCGCCGTACATCGTGCGCCAGCCGAACCAGCGGCCAACGAATCCGGACACCGTGCGCGACAGCAGGATCCCGGTCAGGAGCCCGGCCATCATCGTGCCGATGGTGCGCCCGCGGCGCGCCGGGTCGGTCATCGACGCCGCGAGAGGCAGCAGCACCTGCGGTACCACGCTGAAGACACCGATGACGAAGCTGGCCCCCTGCAGCCAGAGGATCGAGGGCGAAAGGGCGCCCGCCACCAGGGCCGCCGCGACCACGGCCACGATGGACGTCAGCAGCCGTCGCGGATTGAGGTAGTCAGCGAGCGGGACGAGGAAGAAGAGGCCGGTGGCGTAACCCGCCTGAGTGAGCGCCGGGATGATGCCGGCCGCGGCCTGACGGGTGTGCAGGCCGGCGGCGATGAGCGAGAGCAGGGGCTGGTTGTAGTAGAGGTTCGCCACCACGATCCCGCCGCAGAGGGAGTACATCCTGATGGTGGAGGCAGGGAGAAACTGAGGCTGCGCGGCGCGCATGAAGCGCCTACCAATAACACGATCGCTGCTATCATCCTAAGCCTCGGCGCACCACGATCCACAGTGCGCGGGCACTGCCAGTCGATGTCGGACGACTCTCTCACCTCCATTCGCACAGCGTGGACCACCACGCTGGAGGAACCGTCCGTTCTCCAGCGCCGGCTGAGCGAGCAGCGCCTCCAGAACGACCAGCTGCGCCTCCTCGGATCGGCGATCCACGTGGCCGGCGAAGGCATCGCCATTCTCACGCCCGCCGTGGAGGCCATCGGTCCGCGAGTGGCCTTCGTCAACCAGGGCTTCTGCCACATGTACGGCAGGACGCGTGAAGAGATCATCGGCCAGCCGGCCATCATCTTCGGAGTGGTGGAGCGCCAGCAGGCGATGGTCACGGCGCTTCTCCATCACGTCTTCGAAAAGCGGCCCTTCAACGCGGAAATGACCGCGGCCCGCAAGGACGGGACGGAATTCGAGCTCGAACTGCACATGGTCCCGATCGAAGACGCCGGAGAGGTCACGCACTGGGTAGCCTTCCTGCGCGACGTCACCGACATGAAGAGCCAGACCGTCCGGCTCCGGCATCAGGCCATGCACGACGGGCTGACGGACCTTCCCAACCGGGCCATGCTCCTCGAGCACCTGGACAAGAGCATCAGCCAGGCGCGGGATCAGGGCGCCACCGTGGCGCTGCTGTTGATGGACCTCGATCGCTTCAAGGAAGTCAACGACACCTTCGGCCACCAGTTCGGAGACATCCTCCTGCAGCAGGTGGCCTTCCGGCTCAGCAACCAGGTCGGAGAGACCGACATGGCCGCGCGCATCGGCGGGGACGAGTTTGCGGTGGTCCTGCCGCAGCCTCCTGACTCGACGGCCGTGGCCAGGCTGGCGCGAAACATCCTCAGCACGCTCGAGCAGCCTTTCCTCATCGAGGGGCAGGCGCTGGAAGTCGGGGCGAGCATCGGCATCGCCATGTACCCGTCCCACGGCACCGACTCGCGAACGCTGCTGCGCCGGGCCGACGTGGCCATGTACACGGCCAAGCAGGCGCAGAGCGGCTACTCGTTCCACCGTGAAGACGGCGAGAGGCAGACGGCCGATCAGCTCTCGCTCGTGGTGCAGATGCGGAGCGCTCTGGAACGCAACGAGTTCGAGCCCTTCTACCAGCCCAAGATCCACATGCGCAGCGGTCTGATGACGCGTGCGGAGGTGCTCCTGCGGTGGCACCACCCGCAACGCGGCCTGGTCACGCCGGCCGTGTTCGTGCCGATTGCAGAGCGGACGGGGTTGATCCGCGCAATGACGGATTGGCTGTTTGAGCGCACCATGGCCCAGCTGCGCGCCTGGCACGACGCGGGAGCGCCCATTCACGTGGCCGTCAACATCTCCGCCAAGAGCCTGCTCGACCAGACGCTGCCTGCGAAGATCGACGAGCTCCTGACGCGCTGGCAGCTCGACGCGCGCTTCCTGAAGATCGAGATCACCGAGAGCAGCATCATGGCCGATCCCTCGCACGCGCTGGCCATCATGTCCATGCTGCAGTCGCTCGGCGTGAGGCTGTCCATCGACGACTTCGGAACCGGATACTCGTCGCTCGTCCACCTGCGCGAGCTTCCCATCGACGAGATCAAGATCGACAAGTCCTTCGTCGGTGGAATGACGAAGAGTGAAGCCGACGCCACGATCGTGCGCACGATGATCGAGCTCGCCCACAACCTCGGAAAGCAGGTCTGCGCCGAAGGTGTGGAGGACGAGGCGACGTGGCACATGCTCGAGGAGATGGGTTGCGATCTCGCTCAGGGCTACTTCATGAGCAAGCCCAAGAACGCCCCCGACCTGATGGAGTGGCTGGTTGCGAACTCCTGGGGTCTCAAGCTCAAGCCGAAAGCGAAATGAGCTGACCGGTCACGCCGCTTCCTTCTTCCGAGAGCAGGAAGGCAATCCATTCGGAGACACGCTCCAGCGGCACCAGATCATCCATTGCCGCGCTGCGCATCGCCGGAGTGGCCAGTGCGGTCGGAAGAAGCGCATTCGCAGTGATGCGCTTCGGCGCGAGATCGTGCGCCAGGGTCTGGATGAACGCGTTCAACGCCGCCTTCGACGCCGTGTAGGCGGCCAGCCCTGACGGATGCGTCTGGCTCGCCGCTGAGCCGATCGCTACCACGCGGCCGCCGCTCGACAGGTGAGGAGCTGCAGCATCGAACGCGAGAACCGCGGACATCACGTTCGACTCCAGCATGCGGCCGAACACTTCGGGTGTAGCGCCTGCCTCGAAGCCGCCAGCGAGGTGGACGAGCGCGTACAGAGGTGCGAACGCGGCGATCTGTTTGAGATCAGCGACGCCTTCGGCTGCCGGAACCGCGTCGTGCAGCCGCTGCCATGATTCAGGGGAGCGGAAAAATACGAGGCATCGATACTCCCGCGACAAACGCTGCACGACCGAGTGGCCGAGGCCGCCCGTGCCGCCGGTGATGAGGATCGTATGCATGGCTCGGAATGATGGCACGAGTGGCCGATGTGGAGGTGGTCACGAGGTCGCGAGGCCACGAGGTCACGAGGTCTTGCGTTCGTCCAGGAATCCAGACACCCCGCAACCCCGCAACCCCGTTCTATTCCGGCTCCGCCTTGATCTTCGCCCGCTCACGCTCAGTGCGTTCGATGCGCCGCATCTCCTTGTTCAGTTCGCGCTGCGAGCGCCAGGTGCGCGGCGTCTGGGGAATCTCGGTTCCGAGCATCGTGAAGGCATCAGGGATGGTCGCGTTCGTGCGCCGGACGGAGCCGGGCAGGGGCGCGAGGAAAGGCGAGAAGAGGAACCGGATATTCATCGCCTTGATCACGATGTAGCCGAGGCCGAACTCCACGCGCTTTTCTTGTGGCGGGGGCGGCTCGACCATGGTTGACGTGATGCGCAGAAGGGCCGCGCGCGAGTAGTCGGGCGGGGGCGGGGGAGAGGTCGTCGAGGAGATGTGAAGCGACTCCGATTGTGCGGCTGCGGTCGCGGCCGTCAGCGCACAGGCGAGGAAGACAGCAGCCGGCTTCATCCGTCGATTTTCGCGCATCGTCCTGTCCATTGATCAATGCAAGAACGCTACACGCGGCCGTTCGCAGTATCGCTCCTAACCGGGGCGGGCGCGTATCTGAGCGGATGACCGTGCTTCAGTAATCACACATTGTGGAAACGAATCGCACACGCTGGCGAGGGTCGATCGCGACAAGGTGAGCCAAATCCAAACGGTCTTCTCTTCCCAATCCAATCGGTCCGGAAAAAAAGGAGAGCATATGCACCGAATCCAGCCGCGCCGTATCGTGATTCTCGCCATGATCTTCACCGCCGGCCTCTGGCTGGTGGCCTCTTCGATGTTTGCGCAGACCTCGGGAGGAAATGTCGTCGGCAAAGCCGTCGACGATACCGGCGCCGGGATTCCCGGAGTGACCGTGACGCTTTCGGGCATCGGCGCGCCGCAGATCTTCGTGACGACCATGAACGGCAACTACCGCTTCCTCAACCAGTCGCCGGGGCGGTACGAGCTCAGCGCCGAATTGACGGGCTTCTCGACGCTTCGCCGCCGAGTCGATGTGAACGTCGGCGCCAACTCGGAGATCAACTTCTCGATGAGGCCCGCAGTTTCCGAAGCGATCACAGTCACAGGTGAGACGCCGCTCATCGACGTCCGCAAAACCGGTACCGGAACCGACGTCAACGCGCTCGAGCTGGCCGAAGTGCCCTCTGCTCGCGATCCGTGGGTCGTGCTGCAGACCGTTCCGGGCGTTCTGGTCAACACGGTCAATGTCGGCGGCAACGAGTCCGGCCAGCAGTCCTACTTCGTCGGCAAGGGCATCGAGCGGCACCAGACGGAGTGGAACCTCGACGGCGTGAACGTCACCGAAATGCAGGCCACCGGAACGTCCGACTTCTACTACGACTTCGACTCGTTCCAGGAAATGCAGATCACGACCGGCGGATCGGACCCGCGGCTGCGCACACCGGGCGTGCAGATCAACCTCGTCTCCAAGCGCGGGACCAACGAGCTCACCGGCTCCGGCCGCTACTTCTGGACCGACAAGCAGCTCCAGTCGGATGCGACGGTTCCGTCGGAAGCGAGGTCGTACCTGACCGTCGGCAACTCGATCAACAACATCGTCGATTACGGCATCGAGGCCGGTGGTCCGATCATCAAGGACCGCCTCTGGGCCTGGGCTGCGTACTCGAAGAACGACATCGACAATTTCATCGCCGGGCCGACGGTCCCGCAGGTCACGCACCTGAAAAACTGGAACGGCAAGGTGAATCTGCAGCTCACGCCATCGAACAGCAGCTCCGTCTATTACATGTTCAACGACAAGACGGTGAACAACCGCGGACTGAGCCTCACCCGTCCGGTCGAATCGGCCACGCATCAGAGCGGGCCGGGGCACGCGCTGAAGTTCGAGGACACCCAGAACGTCGGCAGCAATTTCTATATCACCGCCCTCATCGGCAACGTCAAGAACGGTTACACGCTGATGCCGAACGGTGGTCGCGATGTGAGCGCCTGGTGGTCGAGCTCGAGTTACACCAGGAGCCATCCGGACGTCGCCGCCGGCTGGCATCGCAGCTACAGTTACTACGACCAGACCGTTCCGCAGAAGGATTACCGTGTCGACGCGTCCAACTTCGTCTCCGTGGGGAAACTGGACCACGAGCTGAAGTGGGGCTTCGAGTATCGGAACACGCCCGCGAGCTCCATCACCTCATGGCCGGGCAATCAGACGTTTGGCAACTTCTACGACGGCTCGGCCCTGGCCGCGCTCACCCGTGACGCCGTTCCCCGCTTCGGGTCGAAGTACAAGGACCTCTACCTCGGCGACACGATTCTCCTCGGCAACCTCACGATGAATGTCGGCGCCCGTTACGACTGGCAGAGCGCCACGAACTTCGCCAGCACGGTTCCGGCGAATCCACTCGTGCCCGACATGCTCCCGCAGGTGAATTACCCGGGAGATTCAAAGTCGCTGGAGTGGAATGGTCTGTCGCCCCGCGTCGGCCTGACGTACGCGTTCGGCAAAGACAAGAAGGCGCTGGTCCGCGCGAGCTACAACCAGTACATCAACCAGCTCGGGTCGAGTGACGCCGGTGAGGCGAATCCGTTCTATCGGGTTCAGTACCTCTATTACTACTGGGACGATCTCAACGGCGACCGCAGCGTGCAGCGGAACGAGATCGACTTCGACTCGGGACTTTACTCGTGGGCGAACATCGACCCGAACAACACCTCCGCCGGCTTCGCGCCGGCACGCCTCGACTACGGGATGAGGCCTCCGAAGACCGATGAGTTCATCGGCGGAATGCAGTACGAGCTGCTGCCCGGATTCGCAGTCGGAGCGAATTACACGTACCGCAAGAGCAAGGATTACACCTGGTTCCAATTCGAGAAGACCCGCGGTGCGGGTGACTACTACACGAGCGCCGACTACGTTCTTGCCGGCAACAGAACCGGCACGTTGCCGAACGGTCAGGCCTATAGCGTCCCGTACTACACGCTCAAGAGCGGCGTCCCTGTCCCGGTCTTCTACGTCTATACGAACCGCAAGGATTACTCGCAGACGTATCAGGACCTCGAGCTCTCCGCGACCAAGAGGATGGCCAACAACTGGATGATGCGGGCCAACGTCACGCTGTCGGACTGGACGCAGCACGTCGGTCCCGGTGCGATCGTCGATCCTTCGCGGTTGCTGGGCAACAGCACGAACTCCTTCGACAGCTGCTCGGTCTGCAATGGATCGACGGTGGGCTCCGGAGGCGGAATCGGCAGCACCTACATGAACTCGAAATGGGCCTACAGCCTCACCGGGGTTTATCAGCTGCCGTGGCAGGTGAGCCTCGGCGCGGCCTTCAACGGCCGGCAGGGTTACGTGATCCCGTACTACGTGCAGTTCCGCGACAGGAAGGAAGGAACCAGGAAGAACCTGATGGTATCGCCTGAGTTCGACTCGTTCCGTCTTCCGAATGTGGCCAACCTCGACCTGCGCGCGGCCAAGGATTTCAAGATGACGCGCGGCGTGGTCCTGAACGTCTCCCTTGACGCGTTCAACGTCCTCAACCAGCACACCGTTCTCGACCGCAACACGCTTCTCGATGTCGGCGCGGACGGCACCGACCCGCTCTACAACCGCATCACCACCCTCATGAGCCCGCGCGTGGTGAGGTTGGGAGCACGCGTCAGGTTCTGATTCGCTGTCCCACCTGGGGAGAAGGCCCGCCGCTCGGCGGGCCTTCTTGTTCATGCCTTCCACTGGTTGAGGGTTCGAGCGTTCGTTGCCCTTCTCCCCGCCGCAGCGGGGAGAAGGTGCCGAAGGCGGATGAGGGGTCTCGCACCAGGGGAGACCCCTCACCCCGGCCCTCTCCCCGCTGCGGCGGGGAGAGGGGGGACCTAGCTTCGCCATTCGTTAGTCGATTAGCTGCCAAACACCGGAGCCCGCACAAGGGCGGGATGGCCGCCATCCTCTCGTTTAACATGCTTCCAATGCGCCGCCTCTTCCTGCTCTCCATGATCGCAGCCGTGGCGCTGGCCTGCGGACGACGGCCGGCCGTCCGCCCGCCCGTGATCATCATTTCCGTCGATACGCTGCGGTCGGACCACCTGCCGGCGTACGGCTATCGTGGGGTGGAGACTCCGGCCATCGACGCGTTCTCCCGCGACGCCATCGTTTTCGATCACGCCTACAGCCACTGTCCGCTCACGCTTCCTTCCCACGCCACGATCCTCACGGGCCTTCTGCCCGCCGACACCGGCGTCCGCGACAACATGGGGTTCCGCCTCGACGCCAGGAATCCGACGCTGGCCGGCGTGCTCAAGCAGAACGGCTACGCGACCGGCGCAGCCGTGTCGGCATACGTGATGCGGCGAGAGACGGGGATCGCCCGCGGCTTCGATTTCTATGACGATCGCATCCCGGAGCGCGCCGACGAGGCTCTAGGCGGAATCCAGCGGAGCGGCGTCGAGACCGAGGCCATCGCGGAGAAATGGATCGGCGACCACTCCGGCGGGCCGTTCTTTTTCCTGTTGCACCTCTATGAGCCGCACGCGCCTTACGACGCGCCCGAGCCTTACCGGTCGCGGTTCAAGCCTTACGACGCGGAAATCGCCACCGCGGACGCGATTGTGGGACGCTTCCTCGACTCGCTCAAACGGCGCAACCTCTACGATGGCTCGTTGATCGTTTTTCTCTCCGACCATGGCGAAGGTCTCGGCGACCACGGCGAGGACGAGCACGGCATCTTCCTTTATCGCGAGGCGATCCAGGTTCCGCTCATGGTGAAGCTGCCCGGCGCGTCCCGCGGCTCGCGAGTCGGCGATACCGTCGGTTTGCGCGACGTGATGCCGGCGATCCTCGGCGAACTTCACATTCCGGCGCCGGCCGGACTGTCCGGCGCACGGTTTCGCGGCGGCCAGGCTGCACGGACCGTGTACAGCGAGACCTTCTACCCGCGGCTGCATTTCGGGTGGAGCGACCTGCATTCCCTCACCGACGGTGCAAAGCACTACATCGAGGCACCGAAACCGGAGCTCTACGATCTGCGGGCCGACCCCGGCGAGACGAAGAACCTGATCGACGCCGATCGCCGCACCGTCTTCGCGATGAAGCAATCGATCACCCCGATGATCAGGGCGGCCGCCACACCGGAGCCGATCCCGGCGGAGGAGGCGGCGAAACTCGCCGCGCTCGGATATATCGGCAGCGCGTCGGTGCCTGCGAGTGCGACGCTGCCGGATCCGAAGGACAAGCGGCAGACCTTCCGCGATCTAAGAAGCGCGTTCTCTCTGTTTCGCGCCGGCAAGAACGCGGAAGCCCTGGCCGCGTTTCAGAAGATTCTCCGCCAAGATCCGCGGATGACGGACGTCTGGGATGTGACCGCGAAGGCGTACTGGCGGCTGGGTCGCCAGGAGGAGGCGATCGCCGCGGCCAGGGAGGGCCTGAAGACCAACCCCCGCTCGGCGGTCCTGGCGACCGCGGTCGCGGAGTTCGCGCTGGAAGCGGGTCGCCTCGACGAGGCCCAGCAGCATGCCGGGCTGGTACTGTCACTCGATCCTCCTCGCGGGCATGAGATTCTCGCGCGGATCTTCATGGCCCGGGGCGATCTGACGCGAGGTGAGAAGGAAGCGAGAGCGGCGACTGAGGGCGGCGATCGCGCGGCGGCCTATGTCACGCTGGCCCGCGTGCTCAAGCAGGGCGGCCGCTTCGAAGAGTCGCTGGCCAGCATCGACGAAGCGAGCCGCATCATCGCCAGCGAGCGAAAGCCACGCTTCGCAGGGCTGTCGTATCTGCGCGGCGATCTTCTGGCCCGCCTCGGCCGAAGCGAAGAGGCGGAGCGGGCGCTGAAGGAGGAGATTTCGTTCTCGCCCGCGGATGCCCGCGCGTACCAGAGCCTGATCGTCCTTTTCGCCAGCGAGGGACGCCTGGACGAGGCCACGCGGCTCGTCCGTCAGCTGATCGACGCCGCTCCCACGGCGGAGAATTTTGCAGCAGTGGCGGAGACGCTGAAGGCGCTCGGCGACGCGAACGGGTCGCGCTACTGGGCCGCTCGCGGACTGAAGAAGTTTCCGCACGACCCGCTGCTCAGGAAGTTTGCCGGTTAGGTCGATGGCCGCGAACAAGACACAGAAGCTGACGTTTGCCGCGATCGCCGTCCTGGTGCTCCTTGGAGGACTCGCCGCGATGGTCTTCCTGCGGGGCAGCTCGCGACCGCCGGACGTCATTCTCATCACGATCGACACGCTGCGCGCCGATGCCCTCGGTTTCGCCGGCAACACGCGCGTGAAGACGCCGTACCTCGACAGCCTGGCGGCGCGGGGCACAGTCTTCACCAATGCCCACGCGCACAACGTCGTCACGCTTCCTTCGCACGCGAACATCCTGACCGGGCTCTATCCCTACCAGCACGGCATTCGCGACAACGCCGGCTTCACGCTCGACGCGAGCCACCCCACGCTCGGCGCCATGCTGAAGCGCGCCGGTTACTCCACTGCGGCCTTCGTCAGCGCGTTCTCGCTCGACTCACGCTTCGGACTCAACGCCGGCTTCGACGTGTACGACGACAAGTATCGCGAAGCCTCGAACCCTCTCGATTTCGTGGTGCAGGAGAGGCCGGCCGAAGAAACGCTCACCGCCGCGCACAAGTGGTACGAGTCGGTTCGGGGAAAGAAGTTCCTGTGGATCCATCTCTACGACCCTCACGCCCCGTACGATCCGCCGTCGCCGTTTCGCGAGGAGTATCGCGACGCTCCCTACCTCGGCGAGGTGGCGTACGTCGATGATCAGCTGTCCCGATTCCTGCCGGCCATGCTCGAGATGAATCCGAACACGCTTTTGATCATCACCGGCGACCACGGCGAAGCCCTTGGCGATCACGGCGAGCAGACGCACGGCCTGTTCGCCTATGAGGCGACGTTGAAAGTGCCGCTGATCATCGTCGATCCGTCGCAGAAACCCGGAAGGGTCGATGCGTACGTGAGGCACGTCGATCTGGTGCCAACGGTTCTCCATCGCATTGGCGCGAAGATCCCGGCGGGCCTGCCCGGCCACGCGCTCCTGCCCGGCGCGGCAGCGTCGGACACGTACTTCGAGTCTCTTTCGGCGTCGCTCAACCGCGGCTGGGCTCCGCTGGTTGGGATGATTCACGGCGGGAGGAAGTACATCGACCTGCCCCTGCCCGAGCTCTACGATCTCGCGACCGATCCCGGGGAGAAGCGAAACCTGGTCGAGAGCGATCGCCGGGATCTGTTCGCTATCCGCAAGCTGCTGGCCGATGCCGCGCCTCGCGCCCAGGACATTCGGCGCACGGTCGATCCCGCCGAGAAAGCACAGCTGATGAGTCTCGGGTATGTGTCGGGGTCCGCCGAGAAGAAGACGTGGACCGTTGCCGACGACCCGAAGAATCTCGTCGATGTGGACAACCAGCTCCACGAGGTGGTGGCGCTGTATCAGACCGGGCAGCTTCCGAAGGCGATCGAGATCGCTCGCGAGATTCTGCGGAGAGATCCCAACATCAAAGTCGCACAGGAGATGCTCGCATTCATGCTGCAGCAGAGCGAGGATCCGACGGCGGCCATCGACATGCTGCGCCGTGCGGTGCAGCGCGGGGCCGCCAATGAAGCGATGAAGGTGCGATTAGGGTTGCTTCTGAGCGAAACGGGGCAGGCCAGGGAAGCGCTCGAAGTCCTGCGCCCGTTTGCGTCGGGCCGTGATCCGGACGTTCTGAACGCGTACGGGATCGCACTGGCCGACAGCGGCGACCTTCGCGGTGCGCGCAATCAGTTCGAGCGGGCGCTCTCGATCGATCATACGAATGCGACCGCATATCAGAACCTCGGAGTCGTCGCCTTGCGCGGCGGGGACGTGACGGCGGCTCGCACGAATCTGGCCAAGGCGCTGGAGCTCAACGATCGCCTGCCTGAAGCGCTGAATCTGATGGGGGTTCTCGAAATGAAGAGCGGCCATCCCGACGCGGCGATCGACTGGTGGCGCAGGGCCGTGAAGGCCGATCCGCGGCTCTACGACTCGATGTACAACCTGGCCATCGTCGCCAGCCGCACCGGAAAGAACGACATCGCTCGCGAGGCGCTCCGTCAGTTCATCGATAAAGCCCCGCCGCAGCGGTACGCCGACGACATCGCCACCGCCCGAGCGCTGCTCGGGCAGTTGGAACGGTGAGGCTGTGTGGACGGGGGTAACGGAATTGAAAATTGAAAATTGAAAATTGAAACACGCGCCTTTTCTCAATTCTCAATTCAACAACTCCGTCGGTCGTGATCAGCCTTTGACCGTCGTCACTTTGGTGCGGCGAACCCGCGGCGTTCCATCGCTCCCCATCCCTGCTTTCCGCGCAGACCGTCGACGAGCCCCTGCGTTCGCCAGATCATGAGCAGCTGCCGGAACCCGAAGTTCTCGACCACTGCCCCCAGGAACAGTCGCATCAGGTCCGCTAGCCGGGGATAGCGGCGCTGGGTCAGCTCCTCGAGCACGACGGCGCTCATCGAAAGGAGAACACCGAAAAGGAGCGACACCGTGAAGAAGAGAACGGCCAGATGCGGATCGATGAGTCCGAAGACGAGCCCGCGGATATGCAGCGGAACCGCGCGTTGTGGCGTCAGGGACGACGAAATCCAGGAACGGCGTCAAGGCGCGGAACGCTCAATACGGATCGCGCGACAGCTTGCCGTCGATGACATCGAGCGTCGTATATCCCTCCGTCGGCGGCTTCGCCAGGTCGATTGTCTCCGAGGCGCCGAATCGCCATACCTTGAAACCGCGGTAGGTGAGGGGCCGTCCCTTTTCGCAGAGCTCGGGCCGCGCGTCGGCCCGAATCAGGTACGCCGGACCCTCACCCATGACCACTGCTTTGCCGTCGGGCTTGAGTAGAAGCGTGGTCCGCTCGCTGACGCCGACGCCGGTGAGGGCCGGTCGGTGTGGGGCAGGCTTTCCAGCCTGCCCTCCCTGGCGGCTGAGGTCGCGATCGTGGATGCTGCGTGCCAGAAACACGAGCAGCCGTCCCATTCGGTCGCGCTGCTTGAAGTGCGTGTCGGTGATCGTGGAGGTGAGAAACGGCCAGCGGAAGAAATCGCGCGACAGGCTGACGTCGACCGAGTAGGGATCGAGCAGCACGTCCTTCGACTGGGCGCTCTGATCGGGACAGGCGTCGTAGACGATGTCGCCGAGGATGGCCAGACCTGCGCTCGTGCCGCCGACGGCGCCCCCGCGCGCGTAGACGCTTTCGACGGCTTTCGCCGTTCTGGTGCCTTTGATCCAGCGGATGTAATTGCACTGGTCGCCGCCGGCGAAGAAGACCACCTCGGCATTGCGAACGGCGCGGGCCACATTGCGACGCTCAGCGGCCGCGCGGTCGGTGATCACGAACGTGACCACGGAATTGACGCCGTGCAGGCTCATGAACAGCGGGTTGTAGCCGTCCGCGCCCGAGGCGCGGAGGACGGCCACGTCGACCGCCGTCGTGCAGGTATCGCAGCCGCGGACGGTATCGATCGCCGCCTGGAGCGCGCTCTCGACGTCCTTGCCGCCGCCGGCGAGGATCAGGGCCGGGCCGTGCAGCGCCGGCGCGGAATCGTGCGTGCTGCCGCTGAAGTAGCGCGTCAGGGCGGAATGCGCCGGGACGGCGGTGAGGAAAAGCAGAAGAAGCAGTGCTCGTTTCATTTCAGGTACCTGGCCAGGAATGCCCACACCTCCTGGCGCGAATCGCGGGCCAGTCTGGTGTCGAGGCGATTGAACAAGTGCCCGCCGGGTGCGGCCGGGTAGATCTTGTACTCGAACTTCTTTCCGGCCGCCTTGAGGGCTTCGATCATGTGCTCGACTTCCATCACGTTGACGTCTTCGTCGTTCGTGTTGGTGTGGATCAGCAGGGGAGTCTGGATCTCGGCGGCGTGGTTCACCGGGGATCGGCGGCGGTACTCGGCAGGATCGTCGACCGCTTCCTTCCCGATGAATTCCTTGAAGATGTTGCGATAGCCCTGCGACTTGTACCCCATGCGCTGCACCAGATCGCTGACCGGTACGCCGGCATAGGCGACCTGATACGCGTCGGGGAAGCGGGCGATGTTCATTAGCGTCTGATAGCCGCCATGGCTCCAGCCAATGATGCCGACGCGCTTGCCGTCGACCTGCTGGAGGTTCTCGACAGCCCAGTCGCGGGCGGCCTTGACGTCGTCGATCTCGGCGCCGCCGTAGTCGATCTGGTCGTACAGATCCTCTCCGTAGCCGGTGCTGCCGCGGTACTCGGGAGCAACGATCACGTAGCCCTGGTCCAGAAGCTCGCGAACGATGTGTGCGTAGAAGGTATTGAAATCGCCATGGACGCCTCCGTGGACGAAGACGATCAGGGGCGCCTTCGCGCGCAGCCCCTTCGGTGTGAAGACGTAGACGGGAATGACCAGCGGGTTGCCGGCGCCCTGGGCAGTGGGGTTTTTCTCGCGGCGCGGCTTGCTGGTGATCTGGACCTTGTCGATGGAGGCGACGTCGCTGAGCTTCATGTACCAGAGGACGTCGTCGGAACGCTTAACGGCCTCCTCGAATCCACGCCGGGTCGATTCGGCATGGCCGGAAAGCGCCCTTGCGGTGGCGGGTTCAGGTGTTTGTGCGAAGAGTGGAAGAGCGGTGGCGAGGAGGAGCGCAACGAGGCGAGCACGCATAAGGCCGATTCTAGTGGAGGCGTCCGATGCTACACTGGCACCAAGCTCACAATTGAATATGCGGCCAGGGGGATCGTCCATGCGAAACCTGTTGTTCGTCGTGATTTTGACCCTTGCAGTAACACTTCCGGCGTTCGCAGCGGTCGAGCCAGGGCAGGCTCAGGGCACGCTCACGGTCGGAAGCGACAAAATCCCATTGACGTACGCCTACGCGATCAACCACCAGAAGAACGAGTTCAGCAATCGGAAGGACGACATCCGCGTGGTGATCACGAACAAACCGCTCGATGCGACCACCGATCTGGCGAACATCGACTATTCATTCCCCGACGGCGTCTACGGAATCGTGGTCTGCATCGATCGCAACCACGTTCCCTCGCACGTGGCCGTGCAGCACCAGTCGGGGATGTTCGACGCCGGATTCTTCGGTCCCGGCGACGACTACGGATTCAAAGGTGTCGCCGATGGCAATCACGTCGAAGGCACCTTCACGTCGAAGACGATCACCACGAGCACGACCAAGTTCACCTTCGACGTCGCGGTCAACGCCGCAATTCGGAAGTAGGTCGAAGAGGCGATTCAGGATTTGAGATTTGATGATTCATGAACCGAAGACGGCCGCTGCGGTTCATAAATCATGGCTCTTCAGGATAAGGGGCTCGTTTGAAGCGCGCGGTCGTATCACGGCGTCGGTGGCACGCTGTGACGCCGGAGATACCGGCGCACGTACCTGAACGCTGAGTCGATCAGCTCATCGACCGAGGACGGCTGTTGATCGAGGTCGGACGGAGAGACGGGGAGGTCGCGTATGAACTGGCTGACCTGCACGACGATCGACTGGGAATCGCGCATGAACAGGTTTTTGTGCAGTCCGGCATCCACCATGTAGATCCGTTTCGGCGTCGGGCAGCAGTCGTAGAGCGAATGCGCCATCCACGGCGGGCAGACTTCGTCGGCGCTGCCATGGATGATCAGCAGCGGCACCCGCAGCCTTCGCACGACGCTCCGTGTGTCGAGGAGGTTTCCGGCCAGAACGTGCAGCGGCAGCCGCGGAAAGACCGCACGCGTGATCTCGGGCAGCGACGTGAAGGTCGATTGCAGGATCAGGCCATCGAAATGGTGGTGCTGGATCACCTGGGCAGCAATCGCCCCGCCCAGAGAGAACCCGTAGAGGATCGAGGGAAGCTCGGTGGGACGGATCGTCTCGTGGAATCGTGCCGCGGTGATGCCATCGACGACGACGCCACCGAACGAGGGAATGCCGCTGCTTCGGCCATACCCGCGGTAGTCGAACAGCAGCACGTTGTAGCCGGCCTGCAGAAGATGAGGAATGACCTCGGCGATCGTGGTGAGGTTCCCGGTATTACCGTGGCAGAACACCGCGGAGGCAATCGGGTTCTCGGCGCGGCAGTACCAGCCGTAAAGAAGCTCGCCATCGCCCGACTCGAACCACCGCTCCTGCACGCACTCGCGAGGAATGCCGTAGTCCAACGGGTCCCAGCTGCGCACCGGGGCGCGGTCGGGACAGAAGATCTTGCTGTGGCGGAAGACCCGCCGGGCGATTTCGAGACCGGCGAAGGCTACGCCGCCGATGACCAGTGACGTTGTCGCCGTCTCAACGAGGACGTTGGTCTTCTTCCGTCGCCGCACTGCCACTGCTCTCCATTTTTTGGGTCCAGAGCAAATCTCGGACCGTGCTATTTTCCCACGAGATGAAGGTCATCGAGAGCCGAACCCGCGTTCGGTACAAAGAGACTGACCAGATGGGCATCGCGCATCACTCGAACTATGTCGTCTGGTTTGAGATCGGCCGGACCGATTTGTGTCGCGAAACGGGCTTTTCCTACCGCGACATCGAGAAGCGCGGATCGCTGCTGGTGGTCGTGGAGATCGGGTGCCGCTACCGGACGCCTTTCCTCTACGACGACGAGGTCGTGATCCGCACCTCCGTACGCGAAGTCGCCAGCCGCTCGATGACCTTTCACTACGAGCTTGTCGATTCCTCCGGCGAGATCCACGCCACCGGCTTCAGCAAGCATCTCTGGCTGGACCGCGAGACGCGCAAGCCGGTCAAAGCGGACGCCGAGGTGATGCGGGCGTTTGCACCGTTCCTGCCCTGATCAGTCCTGAGTGCTGAGTCCTGAGTTCCGATCGCGACTCAGGACTCAGGACTCAGGACTAGAGATGCGCAAACCGCCCCTTCGCGTACACGTCGGGCGTAGCCTGGAACGCGCTCTTGTTCTTTTCCGAGGCGAAGTAATAGAGGCGGCCCTTGTATTGAACAGTGGGCGTAGTGGCGCGAATCGAAAGTTTTGAGCCGTCCACCGGATCCAGGCCGATGGCCGGCGCGAAGGGGAGCGAGGCGCGGAGCTGCTCGTCTGCCGGCGTGAGGGGCACCTGATTCTGCTGCGCGATGGGATTGACCGGGTTGGGCGCAGGCGCTTCCTCGGCCAGCTCCGGAGGCGGTGTGATCGGCGCCGGAGGGGTGACGGTATTCTCGATGGTCTGGACGTCACTCGGTGCGGCGGTGTGCTGTCGGATCGGGGCGACCTGGCGGCAACCGATCACGAGCAGGAGAACGAGTGCGAAACGCCTCATCTGTAGATCCCCGGGGTGCGAAGGTCGCGCCAGCGGTGTTTTAGATGAAAGAGCGGGAAGATGGAAGGGGGGTGGTGCGAAAGGGGGGACTCGAACCCCCACGGCAGTGAAGCCACTGGCTCCTGAAACCAGCGCGTCTACCAGTTCCGCCACTTTCGCAGACTGAAAACGGTGGGCGATTATAGCCCGTAAGCGCACGTAGGAATGTCGAAGGCGTTTGCGAAATTCCTGTACGCGATGCTTCCCACGTCTCCGCGAACCGACTATCCTGAGATCGCCCGCAGCAACCGAGAATTTTCGATGCCCCTATCCTCGAGCCACGCTTCGCCCGAACCGATCGTGGAGACGCCGGAGACCAGACGCAGCAAGCACGAGGAGCTCTCGAAGGAGATCTTCAACGTCCCGAACTCGCTGACGCTCTTCCGCATCTTTCTCGTTCCCTTCCTCGTGGTCGTTCTTCTGACGAAGTTCTCGGGCCGCGAATACGCCGGTCTGGCCATCTTCCTGCTGGCGGCAATCACCGACTTCTTCGACGGCTGGGTGGCCCGGCGCTATAACCAGATGACCCGGCTGGGCGCGCTCCTCGACCCGATCGCCGACAAGCTCCTTGTCTCCGCGGCATTCATCTCGCTCGTCGAGCTGCAGCTCGCCAAAGCGTGGATGATCGTGATCATCATCGGACGCGAGTTCGCCGTTACCGGCCTCCGCTCGATCGCCGCACAGCAGGGCGTCACCATCGCGGCCTCGCCGCTGGGCAAGGGCAAGATGATCTCGCAGATCGTGGCCATCTCCCTTCTCATCCTCGGCTACGAGCTGGGAGAGTTTCGCTTCATCGGCGAGCTGGCGCTGTGGGTGGTCGTGCTTTTCGCGCTGGCCAGCGCAGTCGACTACTTCGTGAAGTTCGCACGGGCCGTGCTGCTCACACCGAAGGAGTGAGTGCCCGTGCGTGCGCCGACCGGGGGTTCCTCGGAGTTCCTCGGGGTTCCTCGGTTCCTCGGCGTTCCTCGGGGTTCCTCGGTCCCTTGGGTTGGTTGCCTGGATTCCTTGCGCGGTTGCGGCCTTCAGCGTGGAGCCGCGAAACTCCCCCGAGGAACCCGAGGAACCCCGAGGAACCCCGAGGAACCAGTGGTGAAAATTCAATGGCCCCGAGTCGCCGTCACAGCAGCAGCCGGTAGACGTCGTTCTTCCTCATCCCGAACTTCTCGGCGATGACTTTCACGGCGTCGTTGCGGCGCATGCCGCTGGCGCGCAGCCGCTCAAATTCCGCGCGGACGGCATCGGGCGCGACTTCCTCGGCCACTCTCGCCGCTGCGGCAAAGACGATCGTGATCTCGCCGCGGATCGCATCGCGCGTGCGAAGCTCCGCGAGCACGCTGCCGATGGTGCCGCTGAGAAACTCCTCGTGAATCTTGGTCATTTCGCGTGCGACCGTGACTTCGGCATCGCCGAGAATCGGGAGGGCATCCTCGAGCGAGGCGATGACCCGTTCGGGTGACTCGTAGACGATCGCCGTGTGCCCGCTTTCCGCGACGGTCCGATAGAACTCGCGTCGCTCGCCTTGGCGATGGGGCGCGAATCCGAAGAAGGTGAAGGGGAGAGGAGCGATTCCGCTGGCCACGAGAGCCAACGCTCCGGCGAACGGCCCCGGCAGAGGCTCGATCGTCAGTCCGCGCTGGCGTGCCAGGCGCACGATTCGGTACCCGGGATCGGACAGCAGCGGCATGCCGGCGTCGCTGACCATGGCGATCGTCTCACCCGCGGCGATCCGCTCGATGAAGGACTCCGCCTTGGCATCTTCCGTATGCTCGTCGAAGCGCTCCGCGGGCGTTTCGATCTGAAAGTGGGTGAGGAGCGTGCGCGTGTGCCGCGTGTCCTCGCAGAGGATGACCGCGGCACTGCGAAGCGCTTCGATGGCGCGCGGCGACATGTCATCCAGATTGCCGATCGGCGTGGCCACGACGAGGAGCCGGCCCGCTCTCATCGGATCCGGGCCCCGTAACTCTGCGCCAGAAGGACGGCCGCGGCCGTAGCGACGTTCAGCGATTCCATGCGCGGCGACATCGGAACGGCCACCGGCGTGGCCACAAGGCGGAGGCCGGCCGAGACTCCGGCGCCCTCGCTGCCGAACACGAGAATCGCGCCGCGTGCCGGCGGACGGGTCGAGGCAGCGCCCTGCTCCGCCATGAATAGCGGCAGCCCCGCGCGAACGAGCTCGGCCGTGGTCACTTCCACCACGGGCACCGTGAGGATCGCACCGGCGGAGGCGCGGATGGCCTTGGGGCCGAACGCGTCGGCACAGCCGGGAAGGAGGGCCACGCCCGCGGCGTCGAAGGCGGCCGCGAGGCGCACGATCGTCCCGACGTTGCCGGGATCCTGGACGCCGTCGAGTGCGACCACGATCGTGTCGCGGCGTGCCGCCATCTCGGCGAGCGCGCCGCGCGGGCGCTCGAACAGCGCGATCACGCCCTGCGAGGTCTTCGTCTCCGCGATCGCATCGAAGATCTCCGGCGTGAAGAGGAGGCATTGCGGCGCGCGCGGTCCCCGGCTCGTCGTCGACAGCTCTTCCGGCCGGCCGGCTCGCTCGATCACCGCGATCGGCGACCATCCGCTGGCAATCGCGTCGGCCACCTGCTTCGGTCCTTCGATCACGATCTCCTGGCCGTGCTCGCGGATTGCTTCACGGATCCGCTTGAACCACGGATTCTGACGGCTGGTGATCGTTTTCATTAGAATGCCCGTTTTTCGGCGCTCGCGATGATACTGAAAACGACGGCGGCATCCGCCTTCTGGACCTTTCCGGCCATTCTCTTCTCCGCCTTCGTCATCGCGTGGGGTGCGGAAGCTGCCCAATTCCTCATTTCCCAGGGCCTGGCGCTGGCCATCCTGGCCTGGATGCAGACCCTTCCCGAGTTCGCAGTGGAGGCGGTCATCGCCTGGGAAGCAGGTAAGGACGTCGCCAAGACGCACCTCGTCATCGCCAACTTCACCGGAAGCCTGCGCCTGCTCGTGGGCCTCGGCTGGCCGATGATCTACTTCGTGGCCGCCGCGTTCCGCCGCAAGCTCGGGCCCGTGAAGCTCGATCGTGAGCACTCGGTCGAGATCTTCGGCCTTCTGCTGCCGATCCTCTACTTCACCTTCATCTGGTGGAAGGGGACGCTCACGCTCTGGGATGCGGTCCCGCTCGCGGCGTGCTACTTCGCCTACCTCTGGATCCTCTGGAAGATCCCGCCGATGGAGGAGAGCGAAGAGTCGCTCGAGGACGTCGGCGTCGTGCCCCGGCGCGTCCTGGCCATGCCGCCGCGCACGCGCTCCATCGCCATCCTGTTGCTGTTCGTGGCCGGCGGGGCGCTGCTTTATCTCTCTACCCGCCCGTTCTTGAACTCGATGCTGGCCATGGCCGCCTCACTCGGCGTCTCCACGTTCGTTTTCGTGCAGTGGGTGGCACCCTTTCTGTCCGAGTTTCCGGAAAAGCTGAGCGCGTTCTACTGGGCGCGCAAAGTCAGCACGGCCAACGTGGCGCTGATGAACATGGTCTCGTCGAACATCAACCAATGGAGCATCCTCTCGGCCATGATCCCGATCATCTTCGTGATCAGCGCCGGCGCGATCCGTCCGATCCAGTTCGATGCCTTTCAGCGGCACGAGATCATTCTCACGATCCTGCAGAGCTTCCTCGGGTTTCTCCTGCTGCTGAATCTCGAGCTCCATTTTCACGAAGCGCTGATCCTGTTTGTCTTCTGGTTCGTGCAGTTCGTCGTGCCCACGTGGCGCGAGGAAATGATCTTCGTCTACGCGGCCTGGTGCCTTTACGAAATCGTGCGGCTGCTCCTTCGGCGCGAGGTTCCGCCGGCATGGGTCGGCTTCCGCGAAACGCTCGCGCGCCGCTTTGCTTGATGATATGAAGCGCTCTTCAATTTCGTGGCGGAGCCCGGCCCCGTGACCAGGGTCTGTGCACCGCCGGTCCTCCGGAGCCGGGATTTGACCTCGACCTCACGCCATGCCATCCGCTACGCCCGCCGAGTCAGCGATATCCAGGTGTCTCCGACTCTTGCCGTGCTCAATCGCGCTCAGGACCTCACGGCGAAGGGGATCGACGTGATCGACTTCGGCCCCGGCGAGCCCGATTTCCGGACGCCGAAGTCGATCGCCGAGGCGGGCAAGCGGGCCATCGACGAGGGACAGACGAGATACACGTCGGCGTTCGGTACCCTCGCCTTACGCGAGGCCATCGCGGAGCGGTACAACCGGCGTTACGGCATTCACCTGGGGCCGAAGAACATCATCGCCGGGACCGGTGGCAAACAGGAACTGTTCAATCTTGCCCTCGCGCTGATCGACGCCGGCGACGAGGTGATCATTCCGGCTCCGTACTGGGTCAGCTTTCCTGATCAGGTGTCATTCGCCGGCGGGAAGCCGGTATTCGCGCGCGTCGACCGCGCCAACGAGTTCAGGCCGAAGCTGACCGACATCGTCGCGGTCGCTTCGGAGAGAACGCGCGGCGTGATCCTGAACTCGCCCTGCAACCCAACGGGCGCGGTGATCGAAGACGGCGAGCTCCGCCGCATCATCGAGTGGTGTGCCGCGCGCGGAGCCTTCCTGATCTTCGACGAGACCTACGAGTTCTTCGTCTACGACGGCCGCCATCACGCCTCGGCCATGCGATGGTTCGCCGAGTTTCCCGAAACAGTCATCGGCGTGAACTCGATGTCGAAGACCTTTGCCATGACCGGTTGGAGGCTGGGATACGCGATCGCCCACGCGGAGATCGTGGCTGTGCTCGGCAAGATCCAGAGCCACTCCACGACCAACGCCAGCTCGATCTCGCAGGCGGCGGCGGTGGAAGCGTTCCACGGCCACGATGACGACGTGCAGCGGATGTACGAAGCCTACTGCGAGCGCAGAGCCTGGCTCGTTCCCGCCATCAACGAGGTGGATGGTTTCGACTGCCCGAATCCGGACGGCGCGTTCTACATCTTCCCGAATGTGAGGGCGCTTTACGGGAACGGTGCCGTGCATGATTCGCAATCGTTTGCGAACTTCCTCCTCGACGAAGCGCGCGTGGCCGTCGTTCCAGGCGCCGCCTTCGGCGCCGACGACTACGTCCGTATCAGCTACGCCACGTCGATGGAGCGGATTCGCGAAGGCGTGGCGCGGATCGAAGCCGCAGTCCGCAAGCTGCGGTAGCAGCAGCAACAGTCGCCGGGCTGGAAGCCGGCCACAGGCAGGCGACGCCCGCAGTCCGTCCGGTGGCCTCGGAATGACACTCGCCGCCCTCCGGTTTCGTGTCGCAGGTCCAACTCACCTCAGAAGGAGCATTTGTGAAGAAATCCAGCATGATCCTCTTTGCGCTTGCGCTCACCGCCGCCGTCGCGGTCGCGCAGGACAAGCCGGCCGCGCCGGCTGCAGCACCGGCGGCGAGCGCCCCCGATCCGGTCATCGTTTCGGTGGGGGACGTCACCATCCATCGGTCGGAATTCGAGAACGCCCTGAAGACCCTCCCGGCCGAGTACCAGTCGTATGCAGCCGGCCCCGGCAAAAAGCAGTTTGCCGAAGACTTCCTGCGCATGAAGCTTCTGGCCGCGCAGGGGTACAAAAACGGGCTGCAGAACGAGCCGGACGTCGTCGCGCAGCTGAGCCTGATGCGCGACAACCTCGTCGCCAACGCACAGCTGCAGAAGATCGACAAGGCGGTCAGTATCAGCGAAGACGATCTCAAAAAGGCGTACGAAGCGAACAAGAACGAGTACGAGCAAGTGCATGCCCGGCACATCCTGATCGCGTTCAAAGGCAGCCCTGCCGCGCAGCCCGGCAAGAAGGAGCTGACCGAGGCCGAAGCGAAAGCGAAGGCTGAAGACATCCGGGCAAAGCTCGTCGCGGGCGCTGATTTCGCCGAAATGGCGAAGAAGGAATCCGATGACAGCGGATCGGGGATTCGCGGGGGCGACCTCGGAACGTTCGGCCGCGGGCAGATGGTCCCCGAGTTCGAGAAGGCCGCCTTCGAAGCGAAGGTCGGCGAGATCTCACCGGTCATCCGCACGAAGTACGGCTTCCACATCATCAAGGTCGAAAGCCACGAGACCACGCCGTTCTCCGAGGCGCGCGCTTCCCTCGAGAAGAGCCTTCGCCAGAAGCAGGTGCAGGCCCAGCTCGACAAGCTGAAGGAAGGCGCGAAGTTCGACGAGGCCTACTTCGCCGCGCCGAAGCCGGCGACGCCGGCGCCCGCCGCCGAGCCGGTAAAGCCCGCCGCCAAGAGCGACGCCAAGAAGCCTTCCACGAAGAAATAGGCGCTCCAATCCGCGCGGTCCATTCACGAGCGCCGGCAATTCTGCCGGCGCTCGTCTTTTCTCTGCGTTTCCGTCTCGCCGCGTTCCCGCCGCTCGCCGCTTTTTGGTATGGTTAGCGCGCATGGAAATACCGTCGAAGGTTTCGGTCTTCAACCGCACGCTCGAGATCAAAGGGAAAACCGGCACGCTGATCGCCATCAACGAAAGCGGGTTCTACGAGGTGACGCTCGAAGTGCAGCAGCGCCTCCACACCGTCCTTTTTCCGGTCACGGAGACGGTGCTGATCTTCAACGAGGCGCTGCCGCCAGCCGCCGAGGAGCTCGAGATCGAACGGTGAGCGCGTCCACCTGATCGCGCCGGCCAGGCGCTGTAAATCAAAAGGACGGCGGAAACGCCGTCCTTTTGCTGTCCTCCCTCGCGAGGCTTCCAGGAAACGCCCAGTGTTTATGCAGGCTGTGGCGTTCGTGGCCCTTCTCCCCGCCGCAGCGGGGAGAAGGTGCCGAAGGCGGATGAGATACTCCGTTGAAAGTCAAGCAGGAAGTGCTATGGAAACCTCGGAAATCGCAGACGACGCGATT
>JAJXWV010000011.1 GCA_021781455.1 Acidobacteriota bacterium
TCCGATCTTCTTCCTTTTTTTTGGCCACGACGGAGATGTCTGCGACGCGTATCACGAGCTTGAAGACAAGCCGTCGAGTGCGGTGAGTTTCGGCGGTGCCGGATGAGGGGGCGACTGTAGTCGCGACCATGCGTGACGCTGCCGCTCATCGATCCAATCGTGGCACTGCTCGGCCGCGGATGCGGACGCCAAGCGCGGCGGTGAGTCGCAAGAGGTCTATTCGACTGGAATCGCGCGTCGGAGCAGGGACGTGCGCGGCGCGGCCTAGCGGAGCGCAATCCCGGGCTTTGATTGGCCGTTGGATGTCTCGCGAATCTCAAATTGGCGGAGGAGGTGGGATTCGAACCCACGGTACGGTTTCCCGTACGGCGGTTTTCAAGACCGCTGCCTTAAACCACTCGGCCACCCCTCCGGGATCACGTTCAACGAGGATGCACGTGCGTGCATTTCTCCGCGTCAGATCGCAGATGGCAGATCGCAGATCGCAGGCAGTCTGGCAATTGGTGAACGGCCGTGCATTCTCGCCGAGCTCCCTGCGATCTGCGATCTGCCATCTACGTCAGGAGATTCACATCCAGCGTGATCTTCAGCCGCAGGCGACGGTGGTTGCGCAGCTCTTCGAGTGAGAGATTGATCGGGATGCTGACTTCCTTGACCAGGCCGTCGGTCGACCGGCGCTCGGTGGGCGTCGCAGGCGGCGAGGCCACAGCGGCCGCTCTCGACGGCGCCAGGGGCTCGTTGTCCAGCAGCGGCAACGAGTCGAGGATGCCGGCCGGCAGCGGAATCTCGATCGACGCCAGCGGGATCTCGGAAGGAAGCGGCGGGGCCTGGGGCGGAGTCCCCGGCGTGCTGAAGTAGTCGGTCGCATCTTCGAACGGACCTCGCTCGAGTTCCTCCTGCGGCTGGGGCGGCTGGGGCGGCTGCTGCGGCGCAGCGAGCAGCTCCGTCGGCACGAGCGGGATCGTGTCGTCGTGAACGTCGTCGAGCTCGAACTCGCCTTCGCTCACGGGAGAAAGCGGAATGCGTCCGTCGGTTACAGGTGCCGGCCCCTCTTCGGCCTCTTCCCAGAGCGACTCGGGCGCGGCGGCCTCCGTCGGCACGTTGAGGATCTGGATGTCCTTTTCGAGCGGCTCCGATCCGGCCAGGTTGTATTTCCGGATCAGGTGGGCGAGGACCAGCTGCGTGATGCCCTTGAGTGTCTCCTCGACGCCGATGCCGGTCGTGGCCACCGACTCGAACGACGGCGCGCGCAGCTTGTTGATGGCAGCGTCGAGGTTCGCGACCGGCTGCGCGTTCGGGAGGTCGCGCTTGTTGTACTGAATCACGATCGGCATCTCGCGGATGCGGACGCCCTGGCGCTTGAGGTTGTCCTCGAGATTCTGCAGGCTCTCCAGGTTCGCGTCGAGCGCGAAATCCTGGCTGTCGGCGACGAACACCACCCCGTCCGCGCCCTTCAGAACCAGCTGCCGGGTGGAGTTGTAGTAGACCTGCCCGGGCACGGTGTAGAGCTGCAGTTTCGTGCGCATGCCGCGGATCTTGCCGAGGTCGAGGGGGAGGAAGTCGAAGAACAGCGTGCGGTCCGTCTTGGTGGCGAGCGAGAGCATCTTGCTCTTGTTGTTCGACGGCAACGAGTCGTAAACGAACTGGAGATTCGTCGTTTTCCCGCAGAGGCCGGGACCGTAGTAGACGATCTTCGCCGTGATTTCCTTGGTGGCGTAGTTGAAGAGGACCATTGTCGACGAGTCTCGAGAGGTTGAGGGTAGCGGGCACGCCCTGAAACTGTCAACGAAGCAGACCACAGACGGCAGACCACAGGCCACAGACCACAGACCGCCGAGGCCGACCGTGTCGAGTCCATGGTCTGCGGTCTGTGGCCTGTGGTCTGCGGTCTGTGGCCCGGCCTCTGCGGTAACATGCGCGCCTTTACCAGCCTCAGCGAAAGGATGACGGTCGATGTCTCGAGGTCGATTCGCGCTCCTGTTCCTTCTCCTCCTCCTCCTCGTCTCTGCTCCGCTTTGGGCAGCCGCTCCCGGCGTCTACGCGATCACGGGGGGGACGCTGCACACGGCCAGCGGGCCCGACGTGCCGAATGGAGTCGTGCTCATCCGCGACGGCCTCATCGAGGCGGCTGGTGCGAACGTGGCGATCCCGGCGGATGCAATGGTCATCGAAGTGCACGGCGCGCACGTCTATCCGGGGCTCATCGACGCACAGACGTCGGTCGGCTTTCCATCCCCTCCCGTGACGGCGCGGCGGCGTGGACCGCGGCTCCAGCAGCCGGCTGCCGAGTCGCTTCCCGAGACGTCGCCGGCGTTTCTGGCCACGCGCAATGTGAAGCTGACCGAGGCCGACCTCGACGCCCGCCGCGTTACCGGCGTTCTGACGATCATCACCGCCCCGTCGTTCGGGATCTTCAACGGCCAGTCGGCCGTCCTGAACCTCGGCAGCGAGCCGGCGGAGTCGCGCATCGTGAAGACGCCGGCGGCCCTGCAGATCTCGTTCAATCCGAGACCGTCGTGGACGTTTCCCGACTCGCTGATGGGGGTCATCGCCGACATCCGCCAGACGATGCTCGACGCGCAGCAGTACTCGGCAGCGCACGCGATCTACGAAAAGAATCCCGCCGGGAACAGGCGGCCGGAGACGGATGAATCACTGGCGGCGCTCGCGCCTGTGCTGTCCCGCGAGGTGCCGGTGGTCTTCGTGGCGGACTCGGAACTGATGATCCGCCGCGCCCAGGCGATCGCCCGCGAGTTCAACCTGCGCATGATCGTGTCGGGAGCGCGCCAGGGCTACCGGATGGCGGATGATCTGCGCACGGTCCCGGTGCTGGTCTCGGTGAAATGGCCGGCGCCCCCGGCCAGGCGCGAGGATCGCGAAGATCAGCCCCTGCGGGTGATTCGCGACCGACAGCTCGAGCCGACGACGCCTGCAGCGCTGGCGAAGAGCGGTGCTCAATTCGCGCTCGTGTCGGGGCCCGGGAAAGCCGGCGACTTCATCCCTGGCATCCGCAAGGCCATCGACAATGGGCTGTCCGCCGATGAGGCGTTGCGAGCGGTCACGATCGCGCCGGCGAGAATCTTCGGCGTCGACCGGCAGCTCGGTTCGCTGGATCGCGGCAAGATCGCCAACGTCGTCATCAGCGACAAGCCGATCTTCGCGAAAGAGGCGAAGGTCACGCGCGTTTTCGTCGACGGCCGGGAGGTGCGCCTGCCTGCTTCGGAGAAACACGCCGGCGAGAGCCCCGCGTCTCCCATCGACGGCGCCTGGAGCCTCACCGTGCGCATGCCGCAGGGCGAGGTGGCCATCAGCGCCACCCTGCATGCCGAGGACGGAAGGCTCACCGGCAATTTCTCGAGCGAGAAGGGCTCCGGCGACATTCGCGGCGGCAGCTTCGACGGCACCAACGTCGAGTTCACGCTCTCCATGCGCGGACAGCAGGAGACCGAGTCCGGAGACTGGCTCTTCCACGGCTCGCTTCAGGATTCGAAGCTCTTCGGCACGGTCAGCACGAATCTCGGCACCTTCCAGTTCAGCGGGAGCAAGGGACGATGAGAACAGCGAACAGCGAACAGCGGGCAGCGAGCAGAAGAGAGCGACACGCGCTGGCTTCGGCACGACCTCTCGCGGTCGGTTTCGCCATCGCGATCGCCATCGCGATGAGCGCGTCGGCTGCGCAGCCGGTGGCCGCGCCCGTCACCGTCATCCGCCACGCCACGATCCTGACGATCACGAAAGGAACGATCCCGGACGGCGCCGTCGTCATTCGCGGGTCGAAGATCGACTGGGTCGGTCCGGACGCCTCGGCTTCCCTTCCTGCGGGGGCTCGCGTCATCGACGCCACCGGCAAGTTCGTGATGCCCGGAATCGTCGACACCCACAGTCACACCGCGATCGAAGGCGGCATCAACGAGGTCTCGCTGCCGAACACCGGGATGGTCCGCATCGCCGACGTGCTCACGAACGAAGACATCAACGTCTATCGCGAGCTCGCCGGCGGCACGACCACCGCGCTGGTCCTGCACGGCTCGGCGAATCCGATCGGCGGACAGAGCCAGATCGTGAAGTGGAAATGGGGCCGTCCGGTCAGCGAGTGGATCGTCGCCGACGCGCCTCGAACGATCAAGTTCGCCCTCGGCGAGAACCCGAAGAGCTCGAACTTCCGTCCCCCTCCCGGCATCCCGCTGCAGTACCCCGCCACGCGCATGGGCGTCGAGGAGGTCATCCGAGGCGCCTTCGTCAGCGCCCGCGACTACATGGCGAAGTGGGACGAGTACAACGCGCGAAAAGCGCGCGGCGGGAATCCCATCCCGCCGCGCAAGGACCTTCTGATGGAAGAGATGGCCGACGTCTTGCGCGGCAAGGTCGACGTCCACGCCCACTGCTACCGCGAGGACGAGATCATGATGCTGCTCAACCTCGGCGACGAGGAGGGCTTCAAGATCCGCGAGCTCCAGCACGTGCTGGAAGGCTACAAGGTGGCGAAGGAGATCGCCGCGCACGGCGCCGGCGGCGGCACCTTCATCGACTGGTGGGGCTTCAAGGCAGAGGCGTACGACGCCATCCCGTACAACGTGGCCATGCTGGTGCGGGCGGGCGTGCTGACCTCCGTCAACTCCGATTCCGACGAGCTGGCGCGACGCCTCAACCAGGATGCCGCCAAGGCCATGAAGTACGGCGGACTGTCCGAGGAGGAGGCGCTGAAGCTCTGCACGATCAACGGTGCCAGGCAGCTGCGCCTCGACCATCGCATCGGTTCGATCGAGGCCGGCAAGGACGCCGATCTCGTCATCTGGACCGGGCATCCGCTGTCGACCTACTCGCGCGTCGAGACGACGTTCATCGAAGGAGAGGTCTACTTCGACCGCGCCCGGGATCTCGCCAACCGTCAGGTGCTGGCGCAGGAGAAGCGCGACCGCCTGAAGAAGGAAGCCGAGGAAGAAGCGAAGAGCAAGCCGGTGAAGGGGGCGAATCATGAGACGCGATGACGAAATGAGATCGCAGATCGCAGATCGCGGATCGCAGGCAGGGCAGAGCGGCGTTCACTCGCAGTCAGCGGATCGCCACCTGCGATCTGCGATCTGCCATCTGCGATCTGTTTTCCTGGCGCTCCTCGTCGCGCCGGCGCTGCTCGCCCAATCGGTCATCGTCAACAGCACCGGCAAGAAGCCGACGGTCGCGATCACGCACGCGGCGATCTATCCGGTGACATCGGCGCCGATTCCCGACGGCACGATCGTCTTTTCGAAGGGCGTCATCACGGCCGTGGGAACGAACGTGGCGATTCCCGCGGATGCAATGGTCATCGACGGCAAGGGCCTGTCGGTTTACCCCGGCCTGATCGATTCCGGCACCACCATCGGGCTGACGGAAGTCGATTCCGTTCCCGGTACGGTCGATACGACCGAGCTCGGCGACCTCAATCCGAACGCGCGCGCCGCGGTGGCAATCAATCCCAACAGCAATCTCATTCCGGTGGCGCGGATCAACGGCATCACCAGCGTGATCACGGAACCGCAGGGCGGGATCGTGTCCGGGCAGGATGCGCTGATCCAGCTGGCGGGATGGACTCCCGCCGAGATGGTCATCAAGGCGCCGGTGGCGCTGCATATCCGTTTTCCGCGCCTGCGCAGCGCGTCGTTCGAGGACGTGCCGCAGGACCAGGAAGCGGAGAAGAACGCTCGGAAGGTGTACACCGAGCAGGTCGACAAACTGCGCGATCTGTTCCGCGACGCACAGGCCTACGCGAAGGCGAACGACGCGCGAGCGAAGGACGCCAGGGTCCAGCGCTTCGATCGCGACCTCATGCTGGAGTCGATGATCGACGTCGTGGAGGGGCGCGAGCCGGTGGTCATGCACGCCGATCTCGAGCGCGACATCCGCGCCGCCCTCGCGTTCGGCGACGAGTTCAAGCTGAAGGTGATCCTGGCCGGAGCCCAGGACGTCGGCCGCGTGATCCCCGAGATCAAGAGCCGCAACATTCCCGTGATTCTCGGGCCGATCCTGGCTCTGCCGCAGCGCGAGGACGATCCCTACGACCTCCTCTTCTCGAACGCGAAAACGCTTTACGACAATGGCATCCGCTTCGCCATCCAGTCGAGCGACTCACACAACGTCCGCAATCTGCCCTATCACGCCGCCGCCTGCGCGGCGTTCGGCCTGCCGAAGGACGTGGCCCTGAAGGCGATCACGATCTTCCCGGCGGAGATCTTCGGCGTGGCCGATCGCGTCGGCTCACTCGAAGCCGGCAAGCGCGCCGACGTCGTCATCACCGACGGCGATCCGCTGGAGATCCGCACCAACGTCAAGCGCGTCTTCATCGCCGGAGAAGAAATCCCGATGGATTCGTACCAGACGCTGCTCTACAAGAAGTTCCTGCAGAAGCCGTGAAGGTCACCAGGTCACCAGGTCACCGGGTCACCGGGTCTCAGGGCGATGGTGGTGACTGCGGCCCGGCAACTCGGTGACCTGGTGACCAGGCAACCGTATACAATCCCGTCCCAGTTCTTTCATAAACCAGTTCCGATGTGGTGAACGGGAAGCCGGTGAAAAGCCGGCGCGGCCCCCGCCACTGTATCCGGCGACGACTCATGCGATCGGTTGTTGGCGACCCCCACTGCGCGTAGCGGGAAGGGCGCGTGAGAAGGAAGACCCGGAAGCCAGGAGACCGGCCCATCGGACGAAGCGGGTAACCCGCAGCGGGCAGCGTGCAGGAGATCGTTCTCCTCGCGTGCCGCCTGCCGTGCGCTGCCCGCTGAGACCAGTTCCTCCGGGGCGTCGGGGAGCGGCAGGGCGACTCCTCACGCCTCCGCTTCGGAGGGAAGCGAAATGGGAGTCGCATGAAATCTCTGATCACCGTTCTTCTTCTTTCAGCTGCCGCTGCGTTCGCGGACAACAGCACCCAGCCCGTGGCCGTGAAACCACCCAGCGTTGCCGCAGAGATCGTCGTCACCGCCTCGGCCCTTCCGGAAACCGTCGAATCGACGCCGGCGGCCGTCACCATCATCACCAAGTCGCAGATCCAGGAGAAGGGGGCGCGCGACGTCGCCGACGTGCTTCGCGAAGTGCCGGGCATCGTCATGAGTCGCACCGGCTCGGAAGGGCGCGCCACCTCGCTGTTCACGCGCGGCGCGAACTCGACGCACACGCTCGTCCTGTGGAACGGCATCGAGATCAACAATCCCTATTTTGCGGGATACGACTGGGGTCGTTTCTCCACCGCCGGCGTCGAGCAGGTGGAGGTCGTGCGCGGCCCGTACTCCGCACTGTACGGCTCGGATGCTGTGGCCGGCGTCGTCAACGTGCTCACCGCTCCGACGCGCAGCGGCCTCGGCGGCGGAGTCGAGGTGGGGGGCAATGGCCTGCGCAACGGGAACTTCGACGCCTCGTACGTGAACGGGAACCAGTTGCTGAACGCGTCCGTCGAGCGCCGCGTGGACAGCGGATTCGCGCCTAACGACGATTTCGCCCAGAACAGCGCGAACGTGCTCTGGAAGTGGACCGCTGCCGACAGTTTCTCGATCGGCGTCGCCGGCCGTGCCACCCGTTACGACCTCGGCATTCCTTTCGATCTGAACGCCGACGCCACGGCCCTCGTCCGGACGCCGCAGCGCCGGCAGCACGGGAGCGAGCGCCAGCTGGCGGTGCCGGTCTCTCAATCGTTCGGCTCGTTCGGCTATGAGCTGACGCTGTCGGAGAGCCGGCGCAGCGACGACTTTCACGATCCTCACGACCCGTTCGGGCTCATCGACCAGAACACCGACTCGACTGCGCGGCGGGCGCGCCTGACGGTGAGGGACGCCACGGTCTTCGGCACCATCGTGGCGGGCGGCGAATATGCGCGCGCCAACGTCACGGACGTGTCCACATTCGGCGTGAATCTGGCGAACGACCGGCGCAGCGAGAGATCAGTCTTCGCGGAGGATCGCTTTTCTCACGCGCTTGCAGGCAGCTCGCGCCTCGAGGTCAGTGCCGGCGCGCGCTACGACCGCTTCGACACGTTCGGCAGCCAGACCTCGCCGCGTCTCGCAGCCGCGTGGATCTTTGGTGCGAACAAGCTACGCGCCGCCTACGGTGAGGCTTTTCGCGCGCCGTCGGTCGGCGAGCTTTACTACCCGTTCTCCGGCAATCGCAATCTGCGCGCGGAACGGAGCCGCAGCGCCGAGATCGGCTGGGATACGACCATCGGCACGAGCGGGACCGTCTCCGCCACTCTCTTCCACGGCACCTATCGCGACCTGATCGTCTTCGACAACGCTGCGTACGCATTTGCGAACGTGGGTCGGGCAAGATCACAGGGCCTGGAGGTCGGCGCGAGCGCCGGAATCTTCGCGAACCTGACAGCTGCCCTCTCGTACACCTATCTCGACACGAAGGAAGCGGCGACCGAACAGCCGCTGCTGCGCAGGCCCCGCAACTCCGGCTCGGTGACTCTGACCTGGCGACACGGTGAGGTCGACAGCTCGCTGGTGTTTCTCCACGCCGGCCGCCGTGACGACATCCTTCCCGTGGCGCCGTTCGCACGCGTCAGCGACCGCGCTTACTCCACTCTCGATGCCGACGTGCAGATGCGCCTCGATCGATTCACGCCGTACGTGAAGCTCGAGAACGCGACCGACACGAGGTACGAAGAAGTACGCGGCTACCCCTCGCCCCGGCGTCGGGCCATCGTGGGCATTCGATTCGGGATGTAGCGCCCCCCCGTCACTCTGAGCCGGCGGAGCTACCTCCGTCACTCTGAGCCGGCGGAGCGGCGTAGCGCGGCGAAGAGTCTCCAGATTGCACGATCGTGGTGAGTCTGCGGTCACGCGATCCGCTCCAGCCTAACAATCGTCCCGGTAAGAGACTCTTCGCCGCGCTACGCCGCCGGGGGCGGCTCCGCCGGCTCAGAGTGACGGGCTACGGTTCTCCCTGGTGTAAGGCGGGTTTTCCGGCCCGCCGGGGAGGGCAGGCTAGAAAGCCTGCCCCACACCGGGGAGCTGCTCGATCGTGCGAATCGCGGCGGCCGCCTGGCGCTCCCGCTTCTCGATCTTCTTCACCCGGCCGACCACGTCCTCGATCAGTCCCCAGGTGACGTTCGACGGCTGGTAGCGCTCCGGAGCCGAGGCGGCCACGTGGCGGCCTAACGCGCCGAGGGCGGTGTGAACCGGCAAGGGCGAGGCCGAGCCGCTGCGGGCGATCTCGTCGATGTATCGCGCCACGAGAAGCCCGACCGCCGACGATTCGACGTAGCCTTCCACCCCCGTGATCTGACCGGCGAAGAAGATCCGATCGTCCTTCTTCGCCTGGAACGTCGCGCGAAGGTGCTTAGGCCCGTTGATGAACGTGTTGCGGTGCATCGAGCCGAAACGTGCGAACGTGCAGTTCTCCAGGCCGGGGATCATCTGCAGCACGCGCTTCTGCTCCGGCACCTTCATCTTCGTCTGGAAGCCGACGAGGTTGAAGTATTCGTCGGAGAGGTCCTCTTTGCGCAGCTGCACGACGGCGTACGGACGCTCGCCCGTCGTCGGATGCTCGAGGCCCACCGGCTTCATCGGGCCGAAGCGCAGGGTGTCGATACCGCGCGACGCGATCTCCTCGATGGGAAGGCACCCTTCGAAGTGGGCGGCCCGCTCGAAATCGTGCAGCGGATAGAGCTCAGCCCCGAGCAGCGCGGCCACGAAGGCCTCGTACTGCGGCTGCGACATCGCGGCGTTCAGGTAATCCGCTCCGTCGCCTTTCCCATAGCGCGACTTCCAGTACAGCTTCGACAGATCGAGTGATTCCGCTGCCAGGATCGGCGCGATGGCGTCGTAGAAATAGAGCCCGTCGTGCCCGAGAAAGTCGTCGATGGCGTGGAACAGCGGATCGCTCGTGAGCGGACCTGTGGCCACCACGAGGAAATCAAAATCCCCCCGCTCGAGCGTGCTCACTTCCTCGCGATGCAGGCGAATGTCAGCCGTGGAGGTGATGCTGTTCGTCAACTCGGCGGAGAATCGCTCGCGATCGACGGCGAAGGCGTCCCCGGCCGGAACACGGGCCGACTCCGCGCAGCGCATGATCAGCGAATCGAGGACCTGCATCTCGCGCTTGAGCAGACCGACGGCATTCGTGATCGCGGCGGAGCGGAAGGAATTCGAGCAGACCAGCTCGCCGAGGTTGGAGCTCTGGTGGGCGGGCGTCGATTTGACCGGCCGCATCTCGTACAGGTGGACCGAGTGTCCGTGCCGCGCCAGGGAAAAGGCGCACTCACTGCCGGCCAGGCCGGCGCCGATGATCTTGATGTTCATGGATCGCAGATGGCGGAGCGCAGGTGAGACGCGCAGGCGTCCCTGCGATCTAATTCGAAGGCTCGTCCACGGTGTACTGCGGCGCCGACTCCATCCGGATCTCACCGAACTTCTGCTCGAACAGCGAGATGTTCTGGGCGAGTGCCTGCAGGAACTGCTTGGCGTGGAGCGGCGTCATGATGACGCGGCTGTAGACCTTCACGTCGGTGCGCCCCGGCATGATCCGTCCGAGGTCGATCACGAACTCACTCGGCGAATGAATGATGTTCGCGAAGTTGACGTACTCACCCTGCGCGGTCTTTTCGTCGAGGGTGATCTGGAGCGTCTGCGGCGGTGCTGGCTGATCCATTGCGAAGCTCTCAGCTCTCAGGTCTCAGCTCTCAGGCTGAGGATCGTTAGAGGTTTTCGAAGCTCTCGTGCGATGAATGCCGCTCTTCCTGAGACCTGCGAGCTGACAGCTGAGAGCTTTATGGTCGGGCAGGCGGGATTTGAACCCCTACGTGCCCTTTTCTTTTCAGTAACTTATACGAGAAGCTAATGCGCAAAACCGCTGAATTCACTCGAAATTCCCGGTCGGAGTACGCATTGAGTACACCGGTTCGAACATGTGTTCCAAAGATGCAGCGGTGGAACTTTCGCAAAGCATTTTGGCGCGTGTTCGCGGCACGATTGTAAGTCACGCGGTGTAGCGCCGCCGCGAAAATGATCAGATCACGCTGCGAAGGTGTGTGGCCAATCCGCGCGTCACCGCATTTTGCGGATGAGGACGCGAGGGCTGAGCGACCTACTTTGTCGACGCGCGGAGCGCGCATCGTCCTCGGTCGCAATCACTACGGACATCCATCACATCGTCGCGTGACGCGAACCGCGCAACCTTTCGAAATCTTTTCTTTCAGGCAGGTAGGGATTTGGCCACTAGAATCACCCCTCCATTCGGGTCCAGGTCGAACAAGCGACCGCAGAGTCGCCAGGGAGAGAAGATTCATGTCATCAGCGCGCCATCTAGGGGCCGTTGCACTAGCAGTCGTGTTCATGCTCCTGAGTGGTGCACGCCTAGCGTACGGTCAAATTCAAACGAAGGAAACCTTTGATGAACTCACCGGCCTGCCAGATTTTGGCGACTATCATGCGCAGAACGGCGTAGTGATTTCACCGGAAGGCGGGGTACTCTACTACGACAACTGTCGAGTGCTCACAAACAGTCCCGCGGTCGTTGGTGACAACACCACGGTACTGGGCACCTCCTCGCTCGGGTGGTGGATCTGCGGCTGTTTATCCGGCGGCATTCGCATCTTCACCCCGCCGAGTCAGCCCATATCGGCCGTCTCATTTACAGTAAGTTACTCAATGGCGAGAACGCGAATCAGTCGTTCGAAGTGGATGCCTGGGACAATAACTACTTTCCCCTTCCACCGGTCTTCGTGCCAGTAGGAGCCATGAGCGAGGCGACCGTATCGCTGCCCTACACGAATATCGGCCAATTTGTCGTCAACGCTCTCACGTCGTCCTGGAATCCAGACTACATGTACTTCATCGATGATGTTCAGTACACGTTCACACCCGCGGGCGGCGGCGGGCAGGTAGTTTACTACTTGAATCTCAACGACTTCACCACGGGCTCCTCCGCTGTAACACGGGCCTACAAGGAAGTCGCTGCTGGTGACAACGTCACTGCACATGCTGCTCTCGGGACCGTCTTCTCGCTGAGCGCGACGAAGAAGTCCGATGCCAGCGACGCGCTGCTCACCCTTTCCACGCCGACGGCCAGCATCTCTCCTGCGCTGAGATGGCCAGGCGTGCATCTCTGGGCGGACAAGAATCTCCTGTTCTTAGGGACCGACGACCAGGGACGCAGCACGTTTCTTGCCGTGCATGAGGGAACCGCCAAGATGGACGTTACGATTGCGGGTGAGGCGAAGCTCGTGCATCTCACGCTGAACGTCGTGCAAGCCACAGATCTCGGTAATGTCGAAAATGACTGGGACAGCACCATCAACGAGGCGGGCAACGAGCGAGGTATCCCTCCGCGGTTGCTCAAGGGGCAGCTAGCGCAAGAATCCTCCAACGGCAAGACGTTCTCGGTCTACAACTTCAGATATGAGCCCTGCACGAGCGATTATTCGAAGATCGACGCCCTTCTATCAACGTTTCCCTATGATAAGTACGTCCTTGATGCGGCGCGAGACGATGGCACCTTCGATAACGACTTCCTTGCGGATAGCCTATACACGCTCTCGATCCCGACAGCGTATTCCACGGCCGGCATTCCGATTCAGCGAGCCAACATCGGCGCCGCCGATCGCGGCGTTCCTGCCAAAGATATCGTTAAGGCGATGAATGAGTGGCCGGTGGGGAGCGGGCACGGCATGCGTTGGATCTGGCAGCATCCGCGGCGGAGTTGTAATCCGTACTGGACGTGGTTTCACTATAACTATCCGGCAAACGTGCCGAGCTCGTATTCGACGATCAGCACTTGGTTGGATCAGACCTTCAATTTCGTGGCGCAGCCGACGATGGCGTCGAGCTTTGGGGCATTTCAAGTTCTCTATACGACCGCCCTGGAAGACCAGTGGCAAGTTACGTTGGCGGACGGAACAATCGATTGGAATCCTAAGTACCTGTTCGACACGTCCGCGAATCACCAGCTGTCTGGCGGTGGATCGGTTATGGCGGGCAGTGAGCACGATGCCAAGGACTTCCTCAAGAGGGCGGGCACACCGGCGTCGTTCAGCTCTCGCGATGCTTTCGATTCCGCAATGAGCGACATGTTTCAGGACTACAATTCCGGTTGGCAAGGCTATGGCGCCGGGGTTATGGACTTCGCAAAGTTGTATGTAACAGATGTTCCGCTTTCGTTTGAGTGATGAGGCCCGTTAATGAGAACGTATGTGCTCGGTATCCTGGTTGCCCTGCTGGTGACAAATGGGGCGTTCGCGGGTTCGGTCAGTTCTGTCGATTCAATCGTAGCGTCGCTCTATCCAAAACGGTTATCGGATGGGATCGCGAGGACGAAAGCGGCAGGGTATTCCGATCCGCGGACTCAGGCGTGGGCCGCGTTGACGCAAAGCGGCGATGTGGTTGCCGCTGCCTACGCGAGCCACGGAGACGGAGAAGTCGAGTTGATCCGGATCAGCGGTAATTCGGGTACGGTGATTTCGGATTTCTACACCGTTGGAATGGGCGAAGACACGCCATCGATCCAGACCGTTGATCTCAATGGTGATGGGAAGCTCGATTTTATCGTTACCTTTGTGGACAATCAGGGCAGAGATAACCAATCGTGGGTGTTTCTGTTCGATGGGTCGACGATGAAGTCTGTTACGCCAACCTTCGGGGACGGCGGCTTCAGCATTCTGACATCTCCGTGGTTCTTCGACGTCGACGGTGATGGCGTCGTGGAGCTCATGGATCAATGCGATCCGGACTGGGTCGCGTCCAGACATCTTGTAGATGATGAAGATGTGTGGGGTTGCCTATACAGGCTTGCCGGAGGCGTATATAACCCGACCAATCTGATCCTCTGGATGAACTACGGAAACCGAGGCGCGGCCGCTAAACCACCAAGCGATGCGTCGACGTTCTATGCACAAGTCCCATCAGCCACGCTGCTTCTAGTCAACGGGCCAAAGGGAGCTCCGAGAGCGTCGGCGGCGGATGTGATGCTCAACGGCGAGCAGGTCATTGCACCGAATGACCTCAATCAGAACGTGCAGCACGTGTCGGTTCCGGTAACCCTGCTGACGAATGGTCAGCCGAACACGATCACCAGGACAGTGTATGGCAAGCCGAACGCCGGGATCGGACTCATCATCTACGTGGCCGAACCGTCGGTCAATTCGAATGCTCCGGTGGTGAAGTAAACACGGACTCTGGCGTACTTCGAGGACCCGTTCCGGCAGTCTGGCCGGTGCGGGTCGTTTCTTATCCAGGGCATGGGACGGCCTGGAATGGGGCCCCAAGGGCCTGGAACGAGGTCTCGTTCCTCGATGGAATATCGTCGCTGTTCGGCGGCAACCAATCGGAAATGCGGGCCTACAGGTCCAATGGTCGGTGAGCAAGTGGCAGCAGCGCCACGTCTTCCGATCGCAATCGGCGAGGAATTGCGCCGTCCAAGGCGGGATTGCCGCCCACCCGAGAAGAAGTACGTATTGAGTACACGGGAAACGGCGCTCGGCGGCGAAACGGTTGAGTTGGGAGGGGTTGTGTTGGTCGGGCAGGCGGGATTTGAACCCGCGACCACCTGAACCCCATTCAGGTACGCTACCAGGCTGCGCTACTGCCCGACGGGTTGCGATGCTAACACGCTCTTAACGAAGTCCGGAGGGGAGAATTTCTCGACGGGTTCATTGCTTCCACCACGCGTGCGTGAACGGAGTGCGGACGTCCTCGTCCGCATCCGCCGGACGTCTCGTCCGGCGGTGTTGCATCCGAGCACTGCCAGACGATCGGACGAGGACATCCGATCGCGGCGGACGAAGACGTCCGCACTCCGCACGACGCTGCGCCGTCTCAGGATGACTCGCGTCGCGGAGCGGCTACGCGCTGGCCAACGAACGCGTGGCCCACAGAATCAGGTACTTCGTGATCTCGATGTTCTTCCGTGACGGCGTGATGTCGATCTGTTCGACGGAGCGTGCCTTGGCCGTGAAGTTCTCGCGCTTGGCTTCGAGCTCGCGGTCCCACGCCTTCTGGATCTGGGCGATCTTCTCCAGATAGTCGAGGTCGCGCACCGACTTCGTCGATTCCGCGAGCGTTGCCGGTCGGCCGCTGGTGATGTTGTAGAGGGCCTGACCCCAGGCCACGTTCACGTCCGAAGAGCGCTCGTCGTTGGAGACGTTCTCTTCCTTGGCGTCGATCTCGCGCTGGTCCTTCTCGGAGCGCTCCTTCACCTGGTCGATGCGGCGGCGGAAGGTGCTCTCCAGCCGCTCCTGCTCTTCGTCGATGCGGCGATTGGCCTCGTCGAGGCATCGCTGGATGAAGGCCTCGCGCGTTTCATCCGGCAGAGAGAAGAGGCCGAACTCCGGATTCTGGAAGATGCGCAGGCGCTCGGTTTCTTCGAGGAACTGCTTGAACGCCTCTTCCGACTGGGCCGCGATCTGCAGAAGGGCCTCCGGGCTGATGGAGATTTTGAGTTGGTGCTCGGGATCGGGCACGGCGCGCATCTCCAGCTTGTCGGGATCGATGTGCGTGGCCTTCTGCCACTGCACGGTGCCGTCGTCGGCCATGGGCACGACGTATGAGCGCCCGATGGCGTGGCGCGTTCCACTCCTCGACTCAGTGTGCGTGACGATGGCTTCGGCGAGGACGTGCGGCCGGTAGTCGCCGCGTCCACCCGAGACGTAGAGCTGTTCGATCAATTCGGCGCTTCGCCGGCGCGAAACGCGCGAGCGGAGCGGAAGCGTAGCCTGCTGGTCGTTTTCGCGCGTGACCGTCAGGCCGTGAGTGACCGGCGCAGCGTCGAGCACACGTCCGGGGACGGTGGCCAGGGCCTTCACGACGTCTTGGCGTTTCTCGGGCGGCAGGAGGAACACGATGCAGCCGCCGCCCCCTGCGCCGCAAACTTTCCCGCCCCAGGCACCGGCGCTGCTGGCAGCGTCGATGGCGGCGTCGATTTCCGGGGTGGAGATGCCGTCGATCAGTGCCTTGCGGTTCTTCCACTCCGCGGCCAGGGCGCGGCCGGCGGCCTCGAAGTCTGCCGTTTCCAGGGCGTGCTCCATATCGATGGACGTCGCGGCGATGCGCGAGAAGCCCTTCTGGATTTTCTTCTTCCCCTCGATCTGCCGCTTGTACATCTCCCAGTTGTTCGTCCCGGAAAAGTGAGCGACTCCGGTGTAGTGCAGCAGCATGTGGGCGGCGAGCTCGTGAATGGGAAGGGCGATGGGATGCCGCACCGGCACGCCCGGCTCGAGGTGAATGGCAGAAAGGCCGCCGTAGACGGGGGGGTAATAGTCCTGGATCCCGGCGGGAACGCCGAGGAGCCGCGATTCGAGGTCACGGACGAGGAACAGGAGGTCGTCGCCTTCGATCGGCGTTCCGGAGATCTCGGAGAGCGCGCGCACCAGCGTGACGGTGAGTGCCGAGGAGCCGCCCAGACCCGATCCGCGAGGGGCGTCGGTCCTGGTGGTGATGTTCAGGCCGGTCAGGTGGAAATGCTCGAGAGCACGAAAGACGAGGGCCGCTTTTGGATCGGCGCCGAGGTCGTGCAGCGATTCATAGCGCTGGCGGTACTGCTGGTCGGTGAGGTGCACCTCGATTGCGCCGTCGCCGGTCTCGGCAACCTCGGATTCAGCGTAGTAGGAGATGGCGACGTTGACCGTGCGCGACCCGGGATGGAAGAGGTAGATCGGCCAGAGGTCGAGAGTTCCGCCTGCGAGATCGGCGCGCACCGGCGCGCGGACAGTGACTTTATTCATGATGGGAGACCCAGAGCCTGCCGCAGCAGCGCTAGAAAAGTGCCCGTCGTTTGGCTGCGATTTGGGCGACGGCAGTGTTCTGTGTGGCCAGCCGCGGCAGGAGCCGATCGACGTTCGCCCGGAACTGCGCAAGCGCCGCGCCGCGCAGCGGGTCGGGCGTGATCGATTTCAGCTTCAGCGGGTCGAGCCACGTGCCGTCGTCCGAGACGCGATAGTCGAGATGCGGTCCCGTCGCCAGACCGGTCATGCCCACGTAGCCGATGACGTCGCCCTGCGTGACGCGCTTGCCCCGGTGGATGCCCTTGGCAAAACGCGACAGGTGAAGGTATGAAGTCTCGATTCTCGACGTGTGGCGGATGCGGACGAAGTTGCCCTCGCCGCGGTTGTAGGCTGCATCCATGACGACGCCGTCCGCAGTGGTCATCACCGGCGTGCCCACCGGCGCGCCGTAATCGACTCCGTGATGCGGGCGGAAGTAGTGGAGCAGTGGGTGGTAGCGGCTCTTCGAAAATCGCGAGGTGATGCGGCTGAACTGCAGCGGCGCCCGGAGGAACTGCTTGCGCAGGGGCGTGCCGGTGCGCGAGTAGTAGCCGGCCCGGCCGCCGGCGGATTCGCTGCGAAATGCTTCGTAGGTGTCGCCGTCGTGCTGGAAACGGGCTGCCGTGATGGGCCCGTAGCCGACGAGGTCACTTCCCGAGAATCGTTTCTTGACGACGACGCTGAACGAGTCCCCTTGCTGCAGGGCAAAGAAATCGACGTCCCACTGGAAGACGTCCACCAGTTGCTGAACGAGCTGCGGGCTCTCGCCGGCGCCGGTGAGCGCTTCCCAGAGAGAGGAGTTGATCGTGGCCGAGACCGTCGTCTCGATTTCCCGCTGCTGCGCTTCGTGGAGGGTCACATCGAAGGTTTCGCCGTTGCGCAGCGCATCGACTTCGCCCCAGCCGGTGAGCTTGAGCTCAACGCTGTCGACGGTCCCGGCAGCGTCCATGTGAAAGCGGACGAGGTTGCCGGGGCGGAGGCGGCGGAGATCGATTGAATGGCCGATCTCGTTGTTCAGTTTTGCGCTTTCCGAGGGAGAAAGGCTGCCCGACTGCAACACTTCGTTGAGGGTATCGCCGTCCTCGATCGTGATGATGACCGAGTGTTCCGGAAGCTGCGCGGGAGTGGGGGCGAGGTCGGTGTAACGGATCGGCGGAGCTACGGCGCTGGCATCGACGGTACGGGCTGGCGTCTGGAAGCTGACGGTCGCAAGCAGGAAGGGGAGCGCGACCGGGATCGCCACCGCGACATACGGTCGCGGCCGTCTCAACACTGCACCCAGACGCTCGCTTAACTTACGGAGGCTGATCATCTTAATCAAGTTCGACCGGGACCTTGCGGAGCGAGAACCGGACCGATGGTAGCACACGAGGCCGCTGTATTTGCGCTTGCGCTTTGACCGATTCTGCAGTGCTGCTTGAGGAGTTTTCGAGCCGGAATCGGTCGGGTGGATCTGTGCAAGCGCGGCCGCGCAGCACCTTCGATCAGTTGCTGCCAGGGTCAAATGACAGGATCGTCACCTGGGTCTGCTGCGCTTTCGTCGGCTCGCCGCTGGTCTTCTTGTAGTTCAACGGCACGCTGAAGACGGAGGGATCAGGCTTCACCTGCTTGATCGACGTGATGACCAGCTCGCGGATCATCGTCCGGACTTCGCTGAGCTTGAGCTGCGAGTTAGGCAGGGCGCCCTCGAGGTTCCGGAGCGTGGTCTTGGTGACCTCCTTGAGAGGCAAACCCTTGATCTTGGTCGTTTCCAGGGCGATGAGCTGATCGATCTCCGGGTTCCCTGTGTGGACGCCGCTATTGGAGAGGAAGGTCTCGGAAACATCTCCGAGCGCGACCGTGGTCCACTTGTCGACCTCGGTGCGGACGGATTGGGATAACGCCTTGGAGCGGATCGTGACCGTCATGTCGTAGCTGATGGTCATGTGGTAGTGGTCGGTGCTGATGCCGGCGATCACGGGATGATCGTCGAGCTTGACCACATCAGACTTGAGGTTCGCGACTTTGATGTTGCTGGTGCCGATGGCCGCCGCCACCGCCGCCGCATTGACCTCTGTGTAGCTTTTCATCAGTGGGTCGACGTAGGTGAGCGTTCGCGACCCGTTGGTCGAGATGACGTAGGCGCCGACCGGATAGGAGTTGTTGCTGCTGATGAAGTCGACGCGCGAACGGTCGCCGTCGATGATGGCGCGTCCGGTGAGCTCATTTGACGGAATCGTCTCGATTTCCGACTGGCTCCTCTGCATGAAGTCGTACTGCACGCCGCCGAAGGCCGAAAATGCCGCGAGCAGAACCGCGATCCCCACCCACACGTTCTTCATGTTTGACCTCGCTATTCCACTCAGTATAAAGAAATTTTAGCCTCTCGGCGCCACGTTCCGCAGCCCATGTTCAGCCGATTCAGCCTGGCTACCGCGCTTTGCGCCTCCATGGCCATGCCTCTGTCCGCGGCGAAGGCCGCCGCTCCGACCTCCCTCGACGAAGTGATCAAGAAGGTCCAGGAGCAGCAGCACAAGGTCACGACCCTGCAGGCGGACTTCCGCCAGGAGAAGGAATTAGCGCTCCTGTCGAAGCCCGAAGTCTCAACGGGCAAGTTCGTTTACGGGAAGCCGAACAACGTCCTCTGGTCGTACGACGCGCCGAAACGTGTGCAGATGCTCATCACGAACGGGACGCTGACGACCTACTACCCCGAGCTCAACAAGGCCGAGCGCGTCGACGTGAAGCGGTTCGAGGACCGCATCTTCAAGTACATGGGCGCCAGCGGTGCCATCGACGAGCTGGGGCGGTACTTCGATTTCACGTTCACGAACAAACCGAGCGAGCCGACCTACCTCCTCGACCTCAAGCCCAAGACGGGTGCGGTTGCCAAGCGCGTACAGCGGATCAAGATCTGGATCGACAAGACCTCGTACCTGACTACGAAGATCGAGTACGTCGAAGGCGACGGCGACGTCACCCGCTACGAGTTCAGGAACATCCGGGTCAACGCGCCGGTGGCCCAGAACCTGTTCGTCCTCAGTCTGCCGTCCAACGTTCACGTCGAGCAGATGAAGATCCAGTGACCGCGCGTGGCGCGGGCTTTCCAGCCCGCGCTGTGATTCGGGCGCAGCTGGAAAGCCTGCGCCGCACGATGCAGCCTGCGCCACTCGATGATGACGCCCCGCCTCAGCTTCGACCTTCTCCACACCGACGGCGCCGCACGCCGCGGTCGGATGAGCACACCCCACGGCGTCATCGAAACGCCCGTGTTCATGCCGGTCGGCACCCTGGCCTCGGTGAAGGGACTCACGACCGAGCAGTTGAAGGAGCTCGGCTCGAGGCAGATCGCAGGAGAGGGACGGCCTGCGATCTGCGATCTGCCCTCTGCGATCTCGTTCGGTCCCCGGATCATCCTCTGCAACACCTACCACCTGATGCTCCGGCCGGGGGTCGACCTGCTCGAGCAGCTCGGCGGCGTGCACCGCTTCATGGGATGGGACCGCGCCGTCCTGTCGGATTCGGGCGGATTTCAGGTCTTCTCTCTCTCCGCGATCCGCAAGGTGCGGGAGGAGGGCGTGGAGTTCCGCAGCCATATCGACGGCTCCGCGCATTTTCTGTCGCCCGAGGTTTCCATCGATATCCAGTCGCGGATGGGTGTCGACATCGCCATGGCCTTCGACGAGTGTCCCGAATCGGGACTCTCGCGCGACGAGGTTGCGACGTCGATGGAGCTGACGCACAGGTGGGCCCGGCGCTCGCTCGCAGCGCGGGATGCCTGGAGTGAGCAGAGCGCCGCCCGCGGCCCGGCGCTGTTCGGCATCGTGCAGGGGGGCGTGCACCCCGATCTGCGGAAGCGCAGCGCCGGTGAGATCGGGGAGATGCCGTTCGACGGGGTGGCCATCGGCGGCGTGTCGGTCGGCGAATCGAAGAGTGAGATGCTCGAGATCCTGCGCGGGACTGCGCCGCTCCTGCCGTCCGGGAAGCCGCGGTATCTGATGGGGGTTGGGACGCCGGAGGATCTATTGGACGGGGTGGAGGCGGGAATCGACATGTTCGACTGCGTGATGCCAACGCGGAACGCACGGAACGGCTCGCTCTTCACCAGTGGTGGGAAGGTGGCGATCAAGAACGCCAGGTACATCGCGGACGAGGGGCCGCTCGATCCCGGCTGTTCGTGCCTGACCTGCCGGACGGTTTCCCGCGCCTATCTGCGGCACCTCTATGTCAACGGTGAAATCGCGGCCATGGTCTACAACACAATCCATAACGTCTCGTTCTACCTTGACTTGATGGAGGGTATCCGGCAAGCTATCGCGTCCAATTGCCTGGGGTCTTTCCGTGACTCCTTCCTGTCGCGGATGTCGAGCGGGGAGACCGGGTCCTGAGTCCTGAGTGTCGAGGCCCATTTGTCGGGCAGTGGCACCGGAACTCGCGAGCTCGGGACTGAGGATTCAGGACATTCAACTATGACGACTCTTGCGCTGCTCCAAGGCGCCGGCAACAGTGCCGCCGCACTCTTCGTTCAGATCCTGCCGATTCTGGCCATCGGCCTGGTTTTCTATTTTCTGGTCATCGCGCCGGCCAACAAGCAGCGGCGCAAGACCCAGGAAATGTTGAGCTCGATCAAAAAGGGCGACCGCGTCGTGACCAGCGGCGGGATTTACGGCACGGTCCAGGGTGTTGAGGCGGACGTTGTCTACCTCAAGATTGCCGACAACGTAAAAGTCAAGCTCGCGCGGAGCGCGATCACCGGAATCGTCAGTGGCGAGACCGCGGAATGATCCGTTCGCGTTCGGAGGAATCACTTGAACACTAATCTGCTATGGAAAGTGGCGCTCATCCTCGCCGTGCTGGTGATCTTCACGGTCGCCATCATTCCGACGAAGAACAACCCGGAGCCGATCCGGCGCGGCCTCGACCTCAAGGGCGGGACGCACCTGGTCATGCGGGTCAACGTGGGTGACGCCGTGCGCCTGGAAACCGATCAGGCCATGGAGCAGCTCAAGACGCAGGCGACGAAGAACACCCTGCCGCCGCCGACCACCCGCAGGCTCAACGACGCCACTTTCGTGGCCACCCCGCCGTCGGGCGTGTCGCCGAGCGTCTACGACCGAATCGTGGCGGACTTCAAGAACGAGTTCGAGGTCAACAACACGCCGGACGGCGCCATCCAGTTCAAGATCAAGGCCGCCTCGGTCAGCTCGATCGAGCGGGACACGATCTCCCGAGCCGTGGAGACGATCCGCAACCGCGTGGACGCTCTTGGCGTGACCGAGCCGATCATCGCTCCCGAGAGCGGCAACCGCATCGTCATCGACCTGCCGAGCATCGACGACCCGGCGCGCGTGAAGGACATCATCAAGACCACCGCCCAGCTTCAGTTCAGGCTGGTGGAAGGTTCACCGGCCTCGGATGCGCAGGCCGCTCTGGCCACCGTGCCGCCGAACATGAAGAACGATGTGGACATCATGCCGGGCACCCGTGAGAACGACCTCGGCCAGGCCATCGGCACCGACTACTACGCCGTGCGCAAGGTGGTTCCGGTGACCGGAACGGACCTGAAGAACGCACGCGTGCAGAAAGGGCGTCTCGGCGAGCCGGTCATCGGATTCTCGATGACGGCCGACGGCGCGCGGAAATTCGGCGACCTGACGGGCGCCAACGTCGGACGCCAGCTGGCCATCGTGCTCGACAACAAGATCCAGTCGGCGCCGCGCATCAACTCGCGCATCGACGACCAGGGCGTCATCGAAGGACGCTTCACCCAGCAGCAGGCGGCGGATCTCGCGCTCGTCCTCCGCAGCGGATCGCTGCCCGCTTCGCTGACGACCATGGAAGAGCGTACCGTCGGGCCGTCGCTCGGCCGGGACTCGATTCATCAGGGCGTGCTGGCCTCGCTCATCGGCTTCATCGCCCTGATCTCGGCGGTGCTCTTCTACTACAAGGGCGCGGGCATCAACGCCGTGCTGGCGCTGCTGCTCAACCTGATCATCATCCTGGGCATGATGGCCTTCTTCAAGGCCACCCTGACGCTGCCCGGTATCGCCGGCATCATCCTGACCCTGGGCATGGCCATCGACTCGAACGTGCTCGTCTTCGAGCGCATCCGCGAGGAGCTGCGCGAAGGCAAGACCGTGCGGGCTTCGATCGAGCAGGGCTTCTCGCGTGCCTTCGGAACGATCATCGACACGCACATGACCACGATCATCTCGGCGCTGTTCCTCTTCCAGTTCGGAACGGGGCCGATCAAGGGATTCGCGGTGACGCTGCTCATCGGCCTGCTGGCGTCGGTGTTCACGGCCTTCTTCGTGTCGCGCGTGATCTTCGACATCCACTACAAGGCGGCCGACCGGCCGACGGAAATCAGCATCTGAAGTGACGAGGATAAATCATGCAGCTATTTGTTAACGCTAATTACAACTTCGTCAAGTGGCGTTTCCACTGGATCGCTTTCTCCATCCTCTGGGTGCTGATCGGCCTCGGTTTCTACCTGAAGAACGGCATCAACTGGGGCATCGACTTCGCCGGTGGCGCGAACATCACCCTCAAGTTCCGCGACAAGGTTCCCCTGGATCGCCTGCGCGCGGACCTGGCCGACGCCTCAATCCAGCAGTACGGCAAACCAGTCGATCGGGCCGTGCTCATCCGCCTCCCGATGCAGAAGAAGGAAGGCGACTACGCCGGTCTCACCGTGGCCAAGCTCAACCGGGACTTGAACCCGGAAAGCGCCACGGGAAAGGTGGACCTGAATTTCCACGGCCGCGATCCGATCGCCGACGTGATCTTCACGGCCGATCCCGATCGCAAGGGGACCAACGACGCCGCCAAACAGTATTACCTGGGCGTCGCCGAGAACATCATCAGCAAGCGCTCCGACCTCGGCATCTTCACCAGCCTGGATCAGGCCGTCAGCGCGCCGGGAGTCACGCCCGGAATCGCCAGCGTGCTGCGCCAGAAGACCTTCGTCGGCCAGTTCAACGTCCTCAACCAGGAAACTGTCGGCCCGCAGGTCGGCAAGGAGCTGCAGGGGAAGGCCATCTGGGCCGTGATCCTCTCGACTCTGGCCATGGGCGTCTACCTCTGGTTGCGCTTCGACGTCCTCTTCGGCGCAGCGGCGGTGGTCTGCATCATCCACGACGTCTCCGTGTCGATCGCCTTCCTGGGCATGATCAACGGCGAGATGTCGCTGAACATCGTCGCCGCACTGTTGCTGATCGTCGGCTTCTCCATCAACGACACGGTGGTCATGTATGACCGCGTCCGCGAGAACAAGCGCAAGATCAAGACGCGTATGACCCTCGAAGAGCAGCTCAACAAGGCCATGAACCAGACCCTGTCGCGGACGATCCTGACCTCCGGCTCGGTCTTCATCGTCCTCGTGGCCCTGCTGCTGTTCGGAGGCAAGGTCATCCACGAGTTCGCCTGGATCCTGCTGATCGGCGTCCTCGCCGGAACGTACTCGACGGTCACCATCGTCCCCGCCGTGGCCATCGCCTGGAACAACTTCACAGGGCGCAAGCGCGACATCGCCGGCCCGGCCTCCCGTCCGCGAGCCGAGGAGCCGGTGCGCGCCGAAGCAACCACGCCGCGGAAACGCAAGGCTGTCTAACAGAGCTCTCCTTCGAGATCCCGGCGGCGAGCAGCAATGCTCGCCGCTTTTTTTGCGACTGCAGACGGAGCGCCCGCACTCGTCGCCGTTCGACGTGACGTGCGGCACCGCCGATTGGTGCGCTGTGGCGGTCTGATCGCCCCCTCACGCGGGGCGCTCGTTTCGCGCCATCCGCTTCAGCTGAAAGCCACATCCGCGTCCCAGGAGGACCCAATGCCTGACGTGCTAGACTCGCCGACTCTCAAAACAGTCGACGCTCAGACCCAGTCGGAGACCCGAAAGAAAATGGCCGACAAGCAGCTGTCCGAGGACGCCCTGGAGTATCACTCCGGCGGCCGGCCCGGCAAAATTGAAGTCGTTCCCACTAAGCCCACCGCCACGGCGCGGGACCTCTCCCTCGCCTACACGCCGGGCGTTGCCAAGCCCTGCCTGGAAATCGCCAAGAACCCCACTGACGTCTACAAGTACACGAACAAGGGCAACCTGGTCGCCGTCATCAGCAACGGCACGGCCGTGCTCGGGCTCGGCGACATCGGTCCCGAGGCCGGCAAGCCCGTCATGGAAGGCAAAGGCGTTCTCTTCAAGCGCTTTGCGGACATCGACGTCTTCGACATCGAGATCGCGACCAAGGACATCGACGAGTTCTGCAACGCCGTCCGCGTCATGGAACCGACCTTCGGCGGCATCAACCTCGAGGACATCTCCGCTCCCTCCTGCTTCGTCATCGAAGAGCGGCTGAAGCGGGAGATGAAGATCCCGGTCTTCCACGACGACCAGCACGGCACCGCGATCATCTCCGCGGCGGCGCTGGTCAACGCCGTCGAGGTGGCGAACAAGAAGATCGGCGAGGTGAAGCTGGTGATCTCGGGCGCGGGGGCGGCGGCCATGGCCTGCCTGCGCCTGTACCTCAAGTTCGGCCTGCGCAAAGAGAACGTGATCCTCTGCGATCGCAAGGGCGTGATCTACAAGGGCCGCAAGGAACACATGACTCCGTACAAGGAGGAGTTCGCGGTCGAGACCAGCAAGCGGACGGTCACCGACGCCATGACGGGCGCGGATGTCTTCATCGGCCTTTCCGCCGGCGGTCTCGTCACGCCGGAGATGGTGCGCCTGATGGCACCGAACCCGATCGTCTTTGCCATGGCCAATCCCGATCCGGAGATCGGGTACGAGGAAGCCGTCGGGGCGCGTCCCGACGTCATCATGGCCACGGGCCGTTCCGACTATCCGAATCAGGTCAACAACGTTCTCGGATTTCCCTTCATCTTCCGCGGCGCGCTCGATTGCCGGGCCACGCAGATCAACGATGAGATGAAGATGGCCGCCTCGCGCGCCCTCGCGCAACTGGCCAAGGAAGACGTTCCCGATTCCGTGTCAAAGGCCTATGGCAAGGAGCGCTTCTCGTTCGGGCGCGAGTACCTGATTCCGAAGCCGTTCGACTACCGCGTCCTGCTCAACGTGCCGGTTGCGGTGGCGCGTGCGGCCGCGGAAACAGGCGTGGCTCAGGTACCCATTCAGGACTACGACGCCTATCGCCGGCGGCTGGAGAGCCTCCTCGGCCGCTCCCGCGGCCTGATGCAGCTGATCTTCGAGCGCGCCAAGCAGAACCCCAAGCGCATCGTCTTCCCGGAAGGCGACCAGGAAAAGATCATCCGTGCGGCCAAGGCCGTCATCGACGACGGGATCGCACATCCGATCCTGCTCGTCCGCCGCGAGCAGATCGCCGACCTGCTCCACAAGTACAACGTGGACGAGTCGAAGATCACTACGATCGACATCGCCCAGTCGCCCGACTTCGAGCGCTATGCGCAGGCCTTCGTTCAGATGCGCAAGCGCCAGGGCATCACGCTCTCCGACGCCCGGCGCATTCTCAACTCTCGGAACTACTTCGCGATGATGATGCTGCAGCAGGGCGACGCCGACGGCGTGATCTCCGGGCTGCGCGCCTACTATCCGGCCACGATCCGTCCAGCCCTGCAGATCCTGAAGACCAAGCCCGGCGTGGAGCATGTCTCCGGCGCCTATCTTCTGATGTTCAAGAACCGCACGATGCTTCTCGCCGACACCACGGTGAACATCGATCCGAGTGCCGAGGTGCTGGCGGAGATCGCCATCCAGACGGCGGAGACCGCGCGGCGGTTCAACATCGAGCCGCGCGTGGCCATGATCTCGTTCTCGAACTTCGGCTCGACCAAGCACCCCGATGCGGAGAAGGTCCGCAGGGCCGTGGAGATCATCAAAAAGCAGCGTCCCGATCTCGTCGTGGAAGGCGAGATGCAGGCGGACACGGCCGTGTCGCCCGAGATTGCGCAGGAGGATTATCCGTGGAGCGTCATCCAGGGTGACGCCAACGTTCTCGTGTTTGCGAACCTCGATGCCGCCAATGCCGCGTACAAGCTGTTGTGGAGGCTCGGCGGAGCGGAGGCCATCGGTCCGATCCTGCAGGGGCTGGCCTGTCCGGTTCACGTGCTCCAGCGCGGCGTCGACGTCAACGACATCGTCAACATGACGGCGATGGCAGTGTTAGACGCGCAGGAGCTGTCCGGGAAGTAAGTGGACGGCCCTGAGGGGTGCCGGCATCCTGCCGGCCGGCTGCCGGCCTTCCAGGCCGGCAGCTTCTACGCCCGCCGGATCGGCAATTCTCGCCGGGCAGGATGCCCGGCGACCGGCCGGCTGGAAGCCGGCACCCATCTGGTCCGACGCGCTGCTCACGGCTCCCTATAGCCGTTCCTCATCCCGGTCGCCCGCGTTCGGGTCGCGGTGCCTGTCGCGATCGGAAACGGTGATGCAGGTCCTCACCAGCGAGGCGAGGACATCGATGTCGAACGGCTTCGGCAGAAACGCGCAGATGCCGCGGTCGATGGCCTCGACGATCTCCGGGTCGCGATTGGCGCTGACCAGGATCACCGGGATCCGGCTGAGCTGCATGTCCTGCATGCGTTGCCGGAGCACGTCCCAGCCGGAGACGACCGGCATCATCAGGTCGAGGACGACGACGTCGGGGTGCTCGGCGCGCATGGCGTCGAGCGCCTCCTGGCCGTTCGCAGCCTGCAGGAACGCATAGCCGTCCCTCTTCAGCGCGGCAATGATGAGGCGGCGGATGTGCGGATCGTCGTCGACGACGAGAATGCGCGGTGGCAAGGTCTCTTCCTCCGGGGCTTCGCTCTGGACCACACAGATTCGGCATGCACAACGGATACCGGGGAATTGTGGCAAGCGGGCGGGCGCTTTCGCAGCGGATGAGAATCGCCGTGGCAATGTCGGGCGGGGTCGACTCGTCGACCGCCGCATACATTCTGAAATCGGAGGGTCACGACGTGGTCGGCCTCTCCATGCAGATGTACGACAACCTCGCGGCGGCGGATTCCCCCTACGGTGGCTGCTGCACCATCGACGACCTCGCCGATGCCCGCCGGGTGGCCTGGAAGCTGGGCATCCCGCACTTCACGATCAACCTCGAGGAGAACTTCCACGAGAAGGTCGTCACACCGTTTGTGACCGGATACCTGCGCGGCACGACGCCGAGCCCATGCGTTCTCTGCAACACGCACGTGAAGTTCGATCTCTTCCACCAGAAGGCGCGCGCCATCGGGGCGGAGAGAATTGCCACCGGCCACTACGCACGAATCACCGCGGCGAACGACGGCAGCTTCGAGCTGCGTAAGGCGCGCGATCTCGTGAAGGACCAGTCGTACTTCCTGTTCGAGCTTTCGCAGGAGCAGCTGAGCGAGGCCTTGTTTCCTCTCGGCGAGCTGCGCAAGCCGGAAGTGCGCGAGATTGCCGGCGGGGCAGGGCTCTCGGTGGCGCGCAAGAAGGAGTCGTACGAGATCTGCTTCGTCCCGCAGAAGGACGGCTATGCGGCCATCGTCGAGCGTGAGGCGGCGGAGATCGTGGCCAGCGGCAGTTCGCCCAACGTGTTCGACCTGGCCACGACCGTGGCCCGACATGAGGCTTGCGGCGAGATCGTCGACAGCGACGGCAACGTCGTCGGCCACCACGACGGCTACTACCGCTTCACGGTCGGCCAGCGCCGCGGCCTGCAGATCGGCGGCACGCCGGACCGGACTTACGTGACCGACGTGAATCCGTTCACGCATCGAGTGACGATCGGCCCGGCGACGGCGCTCGAGAAGCAGCAGCTCGTCGCGGAGCGTGTTCACTGGATCTCCGGCCAGGCGCCGAACGATGCGATCGAGGTGCAGGCGCGGGTGCGCTCACGCATGGCCGATGTCGCCGCAATGGTCGAGCCGCTCGCGGACGGCTGTGCTCGCGTGACTTTCGCGCAGAAGGTCCGCGGCGTCGCCCCCGGGCAGGCGGTGGTGTTCTACGACGGCGACCTCTGCCTGGGCGGCGGCTGGATCTCGCGGTAAACACGCTTGTCATCCCGAGCGTCAGCGAGGGATCTGGGAGGGTGGAGCGCGCGGAACCAGGATCTCGAACTCGCCCACACTCCGAGGGATCGGTGAAATATGCGCGCCGCCCACCCTCCCAGATCCCTCGCGGACGCTCGGGACGACAAGGTTGGTCGCGGCGACAGGTCACTCCACCGTCACGCTCTTGGCCAGATTCCTCGGCTGATCGATGTCCGCTCCGCGCCGCAGGGCGATGTAGTACGCCAGCAGCTGCGTCGGGACGACCGACAGGATCGGCTGAAGCGGCTCGACGGTCCACGGGATCTCGATGACGTCGTCGGCGAGGTTCCTGATGGCCTGGTCGCCTTCGTCGCAGATGACGATCAGCTTCCCGTCCCGCGCCTTCGCTTCCTGAAGATTCGAGACGACCTTGTCGTACACCGGCGTGTGCGTTGCGATCGCCACGATCGGCAGGTTCTCGTCGATCAGGGCGATGGGACCGTGCTTCATCTCGCCGGCCGGATACCCTTCCGCGTGAATGTACGAAATTTCCTTGAGCTTCAGCGCTCCCTCGAGCGCGATCGGGTAGTTCACCCCGCGGCCGAGAAAGAGGAAATCCTGCGCCGTCGAATACTTGTGCGCCAGACGCTCGATGTGCTTCTCCTGCGTCTTCAGCAGGTGCTCGATCTTGTGCGGGATCACGCGCATCTCGTGCATCGCATAGCGGCGGTCGTCGACCGGCTCGCCCCGGAGCTGACGCACGTACAGCGACAGCAGATAGAACGCCGTCAGCTGCGTGGTGAACGCCTTCGTCGAGGCCACGCCGATCTCCGGACCGGCATTGGTGTAGATCACGCCCTGGGACATGCGCGTGGCGGCGGAGCCGATGACATTGCAGATGGCGATCAGCTGCGCGCCCTTCGCCTTCGCCTCCTGCATCCCGGCGATCGTGTCGGCGGTCTCGCCGGACTGCGTCACGCCGATGACCAGCGTCTCCTCGTCGACGATGGGGTTGCGGTAGCGATACTCCGAGCCGTAGTCGACCTCGATCGGGATGCGGGCTGCTTCTTCCAGGAGAAACTTCCCGACCAGCGCTGCGTGCCATGAAGTTCCGCAGGCGACGATGTGCACGCGTCGGAATTTCGACCATTGTGCGGGCGTGAGCTCGAGCTCGTTGAAGTAGATGTCTCCCGATTCCTCGAACATCCGGCCGGTGAAGGTGTCGCGCACGGCGCGCGGCTGCTCGTGGATCTCCTTGAGCATGTAATGGCGGTAGCCTTCCTTCTCGGCCATCACCGCGTCCCAGAGGATCTTCTTCGGTTCGCGCCGTACGGCGTTGTCGTGCTCATCGAAGAGCTGTACGCGTTTCTGATCGACCACGGCGTATTCGCCGTCTTCCAGGTAAATGATGTTCCGCGTGTAGGCCAGGAGCGGCGCCACGTCGGAAGCCACGAGGTTCTCGTTCTCGCCGATGCCGATGACCAGCGGCGGCCCGTGCTTGGCCGCGATGATGGTCCCCGGGTCCTTGCCGTTGATGATCACCAGCGCGTAGTGGCCTTCGATCTGCTTCAGCGCGCTGCGCACCGCGTCGACGAATCTGGCGCCGCTCTTCATCGTCTCTTCGATGAGGTGAGCCACGACTTCGGTGTCGGTCTCCGTCTTGAACTGGTGGCCGGCGGCCTGGAGCTTCTGCTTGAGCGGGAGAAAGTTCTCGATGATGCCGTTGTGGATGACCACGACCCGACCGGTGCAGTCGCGATGGGGATGGGCGTTGTTCTCGTTCGGCTTGCCGTGCGTGGCCCAGCGCGTGTGGCCCATGCCGAAGGTGCCCTCGAGCTCCATCTCGCCGAGCTTCGATTCCAGGTTGGACAGCTTGCCTTCGGCCCGCACCACTTCCACGCCCTCGCCGTTCACCACGGCGATGCCGGCGCTGTCATACCCGCGGTATTCGAGCTTCTTCAGCCCGCCGATGAGAACCGGCACGACATCACGCGTGCCGACATAGCCGATGATTCCGCACATTCAATCCACCTTTGTTTCGAGATGCACGCCAACGCCCGCCGGCGTCAGACATGGGGCATGAGTGTTGGTCGCGTGAAACTCACGCATGGCTCATACCTCATTCCTCATGCCTTCTCGTTTAGAATCCGCGCGGGTGAAAAAAGCACTTTTCGGGCTGCTCGCTCTCGCAGTGATCGCGTGCGGCAAACGCGGTGATCCGCATCCGCCGGTCCCGGTCATCCCGAAGGCGACGAGCGACCTCGTTGTAACACAGCGTGGGACCAGCGTGATCCTCACCTGGAGCTATCCCGCACTGACGATGGCGGGACAGAACCTGCACGACATCCGGCGCGTGTCGGTCTACCGCTATGTCGAAGAGCTGCCCGCGCCCACGGCAGGCCGCGAGACGAATGCCACGCTTCCGCAGAACGCGCAGAATCCCGAACCGCAGGTTTCTTCTTTCGGGAAGGTGCCGCCGTTGACCCCGGTGCAGTTCGGCAAGTTGAGCCACGTCATCGACAGCATAGAAGGCGCCAACCTGCCGGCCGCAAGCGTGGGGGCGAAACTCGAGTACGACGACAAGCCGCCGTTCCACAGCATGAGCGGGCAGCCGGTGCGCGTCACCTATGCGGTCGTGACGGTCGGCGCGTCGGCGCGCAGCGACCTGTCGAATCTGGCGTCGCTCGTTCCGCTCGACGTACCGGTTCCACCCTCGGACGTGAAGGCGGAGGCGAAACCGGCCGGCGTCGTGCTCAGCTGGATGTCGCCCGAGAAAGCGGCGACCGGTGACGTCAAGCCGGTGCTGATCGGATACAACGTCTACCGCTGGCCGGCCGCGCAGCCGAACGAGGACCTGTCCACTCCGGTCAACACGTCGCCGATCGCGGAAACGACGTACACGGACACGCCGCCGTACGGCGAGTTCCGTTATCGCGTCACGGCGCTCGCGTCCGCCGGGCCGCCGCGTATCGAGAGCGAACCCTCCGATGTCGTGACTGCGACGTTCACGGACCTCCTTCCCCCTCCGCCACCGGCGAGCGTCACCGCGCTCGTCGAGACGAAGGACATTCGTCTGATCTGGGATCCGGTGAAGGCGGCGGACCTCCGCGGGTACAACATTTATCGCTATCAGGGGGATCTGCGGCTACGACTGAAGCTGACGCCTTACCCGGCCACGGGGACGTTCTTCACCGATATCTCCATCGAACCCGGGATCGAGTACGTCTACGGGATCAGCAGCGTCGACAAGAGCGGAAACGAGAGCAAGGAGACCGAGTCCGAAAAGGTCATGGTGCCGCGCACGCCTTGAGCGCTCAGCGGAGCGGCTCCATCCGCACACCCGGGGCGAGGTACTTGCGGGCGAATTCGTCGGATGAGACGAGCGCGTCCGCGACGCTCCTACGCCACATCCCGCGTGCGAGCTTGTCGGTCCAGCGCCGGCGTGCGAGCTCGTCCGCAGGCCGCTCGAAGAACACTGCGTAACAGCGTTCGACGAACTCCACGTCCGTCAGGCGCTTCGAGTCGCTGACGAGGCGATCGCTCAGGTCAGCCGCGGTGATGGACCGCTTCAGAAGCGCCGGGCGTGCGGACGCCGGATCCATCCCCATCCGCTCGAGCAGGCCGTAGACGGCCGTCGCGTTCCAGTCACCTGGGGCGAGGCCGGGTTGGTTGCTCCAACGGAACTCGACGTCGTCGAGGCGACTGAGACGGCCCGCGCCGTCGACGATCTGCACTTCGATGTCTGTCCGGCCGTGCGCGCCGCGCGGCACGGGCACGACGGCGCTGAACGAAGGACCGGGCGAAGCCGGATACCAAGGCATCCGCTTCCGGATGTACGGAGCATCGCTCAATGTGGCTGGCACGCGCAGACCTGCGTCGTCGAAGAGGAGGTTGACCGCTTTGATGCCGTGCGGCGACATCGCCCAGCCGGAGACGTTCACGACGCGACGGAAGTCCTGTCCCCAGATGGGCGAACCGAGCATGCCGAACGATTCGCTGTTGAACGTGAAGGCGTCCTCATTGAGGAAGGCGGCGAGCGTCTGGGACGGCGTGCGGCCGGACGGGTCAGCACGTTCAGGGGCGCGCCAGGCCGCGGGCGGACGGCAGTTGCGCGTGACTGCGAAGACGTAATCACCGAACACGTCGTGGTCGAAGCGTCGCACGAATTCGAGACGTCCGGCGGCCAGTTCCTCCTTCAGCCACTGCCGCACCGCCGGGCGATCCTCGTAGAGATCGTCGACGTGTACGACGACGAGCGCGGCGCCCAGCTGCTCGAGTGACGAGATGAACGTGGCATCGATCGGATCGCGGTGTGCGGCGTCGGCGAGCTTGAAATAACGAGCGGGGACGAAACTGGAGATGCCGTTGATGAGCGGGTGGTGATGCGTCGTCTGGCGGAGGAGATACTCGTAATCGCTGAAGCGTTCGCCCATGGGGAGCTCGGCCACCGCTCCTTTGAAGGCGACGCTGGAAAGCCACCGATACACCGGTGGTACGCGCTCGGGTATGAGGCTCCAGTGAAACGGAAACGCATGGCACTCGAACAGGATCGCCGCGCATGCCGCGGCACTGATGCCCCATCGGCCGATCCGGCTCGCTCGGCGAAGGAACGGCAGCATGCCCACGGCGGCGACTCCCGACAGGCCGACGTACGTGATCATCGCCCACCGCAGCGGGACGCGGATGCCGCGGACCGGCGGAAAAAGACGGAAGAGCGTCTGATGGAAGAAGCCGTCGAGGCCGAACGAACCGAGGACGCCGACGGCGATCCATAGCAAAGCGCAGTAGAACGCGACGGAAAAACGCGAATCGTCGATGACCTCTGCCAGGGAGCGGCTGCGAAACGGCCGCGGCAGTCGGATCCACAAGCGAACGAGCAGGAGAGCGCACGCCAAAGAGATCGGGATGGCGGGAGATTCGATGGCAATCAGCCTGAAGCCGCCGATTTCCCAGTCCAGCGGGCCTCCGATGGTTCCAAAGAGCGCGATCAGGAGCGCGAGTGCGATTACCGCGTCGATGGCGTGGAGAAAGCGGAAGCGGCCCGGTTCGCCGGGGCATCGCTCCCGCTCGTCTGACGGCAGATCTTCGCGCCGCATCATCGCGAACGCGGAGCCGAAAAGGATCAGGATGAGGACGCCTGGGAAGAGCGGGTGCTCTGCCTCATAGGCCTCGTCGGGGACGAGTTGGCCGTAGAGACTGTTCTCGCGCGCCGGCGTGAACCAGTCGCGCCAGTGCGCCGAGTAGGGCTTGGTCTCGGCCCAGCTCCTCTGCATCCCGTACTCCGTCGCGACGGTGTGGTAGGGAACAAGCCATGGAGCGAGCGCGATCGACGCGATTGCAGTCGCGCATCCGACGCGCAGCCACCACTGCCCGTCGAGGAACCTGTGCTCCGCCGCAGCGATGAAGATGGCCGTGAGCACGATGGCGATCGACCCGAATGCCAGCCAGTGAAGACACGTCAGGCCGTTGAAGAAGAAGGCCATTCCGAACAGGAGTGCGCGCCGCCACGAGGGCCGCCTGGCGTACCAGAGCAGAGCGGCGAGCAGCAGCGGAAGCCATCCCGCCCAGACGTAGGACACGTGCGTGATGTGGTGGAAGCGATAGGGAACGAACGCGAAAAAAGCGCCGCCGACGAGCGAGGCCGGTGTGGATCGCGTCAGCACGCGTCCGAGGACCGAAGCACCGTAGCCGCAGAAGGCGAAGCCGAGAATGATCGCAAGGCTGTGCAAGGCCACGGGCGAGGCGCCGGCGATTCGGAACGGCAGGACGACGAGCGCGATGCCGAAAAGGTGTTCGGTGAACGCAAGTGCGTCGTGAGCGGGATAAAAGATCGGCTGTTCAAACAGCTTCAGCGGATGATGGAAAAGCGCGTACAAATCCCAATCGAGGATGGACGCGCTGACGAGCGGGTCCGTCGGATCGTGGACGGCCGTCGACAGGTGAGCCGCCAGTGGCCATGTCATCAGGACCGCCGCAGCGATGAACCCCGCCGCGATTGCCACTTCGCGCCCGATTGGACGAATGCGTCGGTGCACTACAGGTTAGAGTAGCAGAGTCGCCGAAAGAGCCGGAGCACAGGACGATGAGCTACTGTCCGAGCAGTTCGCGCAAGCGTTTGAGGTCGGCGGTCGGATCCTGGCAGGCGTAACCCTCGCAGACGTAGGCCATAACGAGCTCGATCGGTCGGCCGCGCATCAGCGGCAGATCGAACGAGTCGCGGCCGGCGACGAAGACGCGATGAGGGAGATAACTCGCCCCAACGATCCGCTGCAGCGAGCGGAACTCGTCCGAGGCCACATCGCCGGTGATCGAGATCTCCTTCGGCCGGCCGCTGCGCCATTCCGCGGTGCCGAGGAGGAAGCCGAAGGCGGAGGGGTAGCGCAGCGCGACCGGGAGGATCGATTCAATGGCGCGCGATGCGATCGACGCGTATTCGTCGCGACCGACTAGGAGCGCGTGGCGCAGGAGGACTTCGCAGGCCACGGAGTTCCCGGACGGCGTGGCGTTGTCGAAGAGGTCCTTCGGCCTTGTCAGGAGGGCCTCGTGGTCGACGGGCGTGTCGAAGAAGCCGCCGCGCTCCTCGTCGCTGAAGCGCGTCACGATTTGATCGAGCAGGACGTTCGCCGCATCGAGCCAGCGCCGCTCGTGAAGTGCCTCGTACGCCAGCGTCAATCCCCAGGCAACGCCGGCGTAGTCCCCGAGGACGCCAGCGATGTTCGCGTGGCGCTTCAGGCGGCCGTTGGCGTCGATGCGTGCCGCGAGGAAGTCGGCGCTCCGCCGCACGATGTCGTGGTAATCGTCGAAGGCCAGCGCCGCCTCGGCGAACGCGCCGAGCATCCAACCGTTCCAGCCCGAAAGGATCTTGTTGTCCCGCCCGGGCCATATGCGCTTCGCACGCGCCTCGTAGAGCTTGACCCGGGCGCGCGGCACGATCGCGTTGAGCTCCTCGAGCGGCATGCCGAGCTCGGATGCGACCGTCTGCGGGTCGCGCGGCACGTGGAGGATGTTGTGGCTCTCCCAATTCCCGGCATCGGTCACGTCGAAGAGGGCACAGAACGGCGGCCCGTCGACGTCGCCCAGGACCTGGAGAACCTCGGCGCGCGACCAGACGTAGAACTTCCCTTCCACCCCCTCGGAATCGGCGTCGAGCGTCGAATAGAAGCCGCCCTCGACGGACGTCATCTCCCGGACGACGAACTGCAGAATCTCGTTCGCGACCCGCGCGAAGAACGGCTCGTGCGTCCACTGCCAGGCGCGCGTGTAGAGTCGCGCGAGGAGTGCGTTGTCGTAGAGCATCTTCTCGAAATGCGGGACCAGCCACAGGGCGTCGGTCGAGTAGCGATGGAAGCCTCCGCCGATCTGGTCGTAGATGCCGCCTAACGCCATCTTCACGAGCGTGTTCATGACGATCGCGCGATAGTCCTCTGGAGCACCGGCGCTCTGCCGGTTCTCCACCTGCATCAGGAAATCGAGAGTCATCGACGGTGGAAACTTCGGCGCAGTTCCGAAGCCGCCGTTCGCGCGATCGAAGTTCCGGGCGATTCGTGCGGCCGCCTCGTCGAGAGCGGAATGCTCGATGGGAGCGCGTCCGGCGTCGACCTGCAGCGACGACGCGATCGCCTTGCGCACTTCGTCGCCTGCTTCCTCGACGTCGCTGCGCCTCGACCGGTAGCTCTCCGCGACGTGCTCGAGGACGCGCCCGAACCCGGGCGTGCCGTAGCGGTCCACGGGCGGGAAGTACGTGCCGCCGTAGAACGGGCGCCCGTCCGGCGTGAGGAACATCGACATCGGCCAGCCGCCCTGTCCCGTCATGAGCTGGACGGCCTGCATGTAGATGGCGTCGATGTCCGGCCGCTCCTCACGGTCGACCTTGATAGAGACGAAGTCGCGGTTGAGGATCTCGGCGATCGCTTCGTTCTCGAAGGACTCCCGTTCCATCACGTGACACCAGTGGCACGCCGAATAGCCGATCGAAAGAAAAACGGGCTTGTCCTCGGCGCGCGCTTTCGCGAACGCATCATCGCCCCAGGGGAACCAGTCCACCGGGTTGTGCGCGTGCTGCAGCAAATAGGGCGAGGTTTCGTGGATGAGGCGGTTGGGCATCGCGTCGGTTGCGGCAGTTTAGCGGCGGGCGCGCGTCAGATGAAGAACCGTTGTGGCGGGCTACCTCTGCCCGGCGCCTGCTGCCGCGCGGCACTTCCACGAAAGGGTATCAAAAGCTACCGCGAGCGTCCGGTCGTCGGCCGATCGCCCCAACTCTCGTGGCGACATCGCGTGGGAGACCGAGAACCGCAGCACTCTCAGTCCTCGGTGTTTCGGAGCCGCCGGAACGACGGCAGTGAGAAGGTGGCCATCTTTCGAGATCGTTAACGGGACCGGCTGGCCGTCGACGGTCAGCCGAAGCGTCGAAAGCATCTCCGGCATGAGAGCAGAGTAAATCTCCGCTTCGAGAGACTCGTCGCAACCGGACCAGAGAGGGAGATCCAACTCCGATGCCGACGACGTCATCCACCGGAACGATTCCCCCGCTGGACCGACCTCGGGATTGCCCCAGCCCAAGCCTGTCATGGTGGCGTCAAACGCGATCCGTCCCTCTGACGAGCCGACAATTGGTTCGGGGGACGCCGCCGAGGCCGCGCCGTCGTCGGGAACGAGCGCGATCTTCGACACGGCGAAGCTCAGCGCACGGGGATCGCCGGCAGGAGTCTCGGTTCCTGACGCGCTCACGAGCCGAATCTCGCTGGACCCGCCCGGAAAGTCGTACGCTTTCGTCCGATACTCCTTCGTCTCCGTTGCGACTGTTAGACGGTCAATGAGAGTGCCGTCGACGAATACATCCATCACACGCGGCTGGCCGATTGAGTGCGCCCTAATCGAGATGCGAAGTCGCTTCGGCGCTGGATACCTGAGGTGGAGCGTCGCGAGGTCGGCCATCCAGCGCCAGATCTGCCCCGCAGCGGCGCCTTTGCCGCGCTCGAGCCCGTACCAGCCGGCGCCGAGCGTCGGCACAGAGGTGCCTCGGTCGATCGGGGTAGCGGTCAGGTCGTACACGAGAAGCGAATCCTCTGCGTACGCCGGCCGTCCCAGGAGGTCGTCAAGCTGAGCTCTCGCCCGCAGGAATTGGTCGGGCTTCAGCACCACGGGCGTGTTCGCCACGGCTGGCGGCTCCGGTAATGTGCGATGCAGAATCACCCAGCCGATGCCGTCGCCTCGTAGGAGTGACCGCGACTCTCCGGGCGCTAGTCCCTTCACCTGGATGTCGCTGATAGGAGGGATCGTCGGATGGTCGGGTGAGAGCTCGATCAGAGCCGACACGACCGGCGAGCGCTGCTCGAACTCGTAAAGACGCGCAGGCATCCGGCCGAGGTAGCCATGCACGAGTGGCTTCCGGTGGACAGTCTGATAGTACTGATACCAGGTCATTCCTGAGTTCAACGGCAGCTCGAGAACGCCGAGGCTCTCCGGACGCTTCGCAAGCTCCTGGTAAAACTTAGGAACGTAAGTCGGCGAAGACGGGAAAGGAAACATGAACTGCGCCTCGAGAAGAAACGCCAGCGTCAACACAACGACGACGGGGGTCCGCAATTCCCGTTTTACCCGGGCGAGGAGAGCGGCCACGCCAAGAGCAGTCAATGCCGCGACCGCGAGCTGCAGGGTCACCGCCAATCGCGCCGGGACGCGCAGCGCGTTGACGATCGGCCAGCTCCGTATGAGGGCGTAAGGCATTGTACACATACGCCTTCCGTTGATTTCGAGATATGGGCCCATTGAGAACATGATGGCCGCGGCGCCGAGGGCGACCCACAAGAGCACGAGCGGTCGGCGGCGGCGCCATGAGGTGATCACGCCGATGGTCGCGAGCGCCCAGGCGATGAAACCAGGGAACACCGTCTTCTCCGCGAGCGTCGGATTTATGAAATGCCTGTACCACGGCCAGGTCCACTTCCCCAGAAGCGGGTTCCAGGCAGGAGGCAGAAAATAGCCGAGGAGATCCGCGGACCAGTTCTGCGCCTCGCTGCTCGCTCTCGACAACGCCTCCCGTACGTCGGGCGAAGTCGAAACGTACGGAAGGTAAAACGGGAGCAGAACCATGAACGCCAGTCCGAGCCCGACGGCAGCGTTTATGTAGGAACTCCGGGCCATGACTCCGGCACGGTTCACGCGGAATGCGTAGATTGTGCATAGAACGAGCATCGGCGCAGCGCCATAGAGCAGGTAGTACGGCGTCGAGAGCCCGACGAGTGCCAGCCCGACACCGAACCACACCGCATTGCGGCCAGTCGGATCCTGCCCAAAGCGCAGAATCCGCCAGGCGAGAAATGGCAGCCACTGCGTCGTGACCAGACTCAGGTGCCCCAGATCATGCGCCTGTCGATAAGGGCAGAACGCGAAGACGAGCCCGGCCACGAACGCCGCGCGACGATCCTGTGTGAGGTAGTACCCGAGCCTGTACGTCATGTATGCCGAGAGGACACTCGCCGTCAGGAGCAGGATGTTGTAGGCGAGCGTTAGGCCGAATACGAGCTGCAGCGGGACACCCAGAAGCTCATTGAGCGGCGTCTGCCACATCATTGGCACATCTCTGAGCGGGAAGAAGACGAGGTTCGTGGTCAGAGGATCGATCGCGTGCGTGAGGGCGTGCTTGAACCACCAGAGGTCCCAAAGGAACCACGACGCGTCGCCATATCCTGGAATCGCACTGCCGAGCCGCGCCACGGCCGGCCAGGTCACGCCGAATGTGATTGTGGCGTAGACGCAGACGACGAAAACCTCCGGCCACAGCCGGAAGCTGTCCTGCTCGTTTTCCCTTCTGGAACGAGTCATCGTCTCGTCAACTGGGGGGGCATCAGAAGGAGCACATGCACCACGACTTCAGTCTAACTCCGGCATCACGCCTTCGCCAAAGCACGGCAATGACTGCGCCGATCAGCGCGCCGCCGTAGTGGGCAACAGATCGGTGGCCCGGCAATGACCGTGCAGAACAGCCGGGCGACGACGCCGATTGCCAGAAGCATTTGTGGACGCGCCGGCGATACAACTCACGATGTTGTCGCCTGCCTAACCGGCCCGCTGCCGCATAACTCGGACGAGGCCCCGTCTCAACGCGGTATTGAATGTAATGCCCGCAACAGCCTCTCGGAGGGTGTGCCGAAATCGAAGGCGCAGCGAAGAGCGGAACTCCAATTCTGCAGTCGCCGGCGGTCTCCGACGGCGACCAAGAACCGCGGCTGCAGCGCGCAACGTCTGAAGGCCCGCTCTCCGTCGATCGCGATTTCTGCACAGGCACTCAGGATGAAACTGCTCGACGGGTGTGCAAGCGCAGTGTCCTACGTCGTCACGTTGTTCTTCGCCGACGCAAACGAGGAGCGGATGGCCTCGAGCAGCTGTGGCGGGAAGGCGCGCATCTCGAAGTATTCGCTTTCGAGCTCCTCGACCTGGAAGCGGTCGAGTCCGGAGTTCGAAAGGAAGTCGTTCCGAAGCTTGGCGTCCTGATCGTCGATGATCCGCGGCAGCAGCTGGTTGATGTAGAAGGCCTCGAGTCGGATCTTGGTGATGACCTCCTCGAGCAGCGACTCGTCGATGGCCTCCCGGACTTCCTGCAGCTCGGAGTCGACCTCGATCTCGGCGCGGATCTCGCGGCGGAACGTGTCGCGGCCCTCCGGCGTATTGAGCTCGAGGTAGAAGTTCGACATCCGCCGGCGGGCCACGTTGTAGACCGCGAAATAGGCCCGCTCGCTGCCGTTGATCCCGCGGATCGACTCCGCCACGTCGGCGATGGAGGCCTCGTTGTTGTCCAGTGCCAGCATGCCGAGGGTCAGCGCGTACAGTTTCTTCTTGCCGTAGGCCAGGGCGTACTCGTTCGAGAGAACAGGGTCGATGAACAGCTGCTGGAAAAGCCCGCGGCGAAGGCTCTCGAATGCCTGAAGGTTGCCGAACAGCGAGCGCACCTGTTCCTGTGTCAGCTCGACGTCGTCCATGAAGGCCAGGCGGTTGACGAGCGTAGCGGTGTGGTCGATGCGGTCGAACAGAGTCACCAGCTCGCCGAATGACTCCAGCCGTTCGAAGTCCTCTTCTTCGCGGCCGATCTCGTCGATGAGGCGGCCGGTTTCCAGCAGCACTTCCTCGAACGTCTGATCGCGGTTGGCGGCAGCCTTCTGCTTGTTCTCCATGAGCTGCACGAGATCGAGCGAAGAGAGCTTGCGGGTGATGCGCTTGCCGAGGAGGAAACTGACCAGGATCTCGCGGGTGGTCTGGATGTAGTCGGGCTCGTCCTCTTTGGCCACGACGGCGCGCGGCTCCTGGAGGAGGATGTCCTCGAGGGTGTCGAAGATCGAGAGCGGGACCTCGTTGCGCAGCGACAGGGTGCGCAGGCGCATGAGTCGGGCCCGCGCCGACGGATTGATGATCGAGCCGGCGCAGGAAGCGAGGATGCGCTTGTACTCGTCGATGAGCTCCTGGTTGTCTGGGTGGTGGTAGATGACGTCGATCTGGATGCGTTCGCGCTGGTAGGGCTCCACGGTGTCGGCATCGTCGTCGGCGGGGATCTGCACGCCGGCCAGCGATCGCGTCTCGGCGTAGGCGCTTCGGCAGGCCTCGGAGAATCGCTGGTTGGCGCGATGCACGATGCGCAGCATCACCAGCGTGGTCTCCGGCTCCTCGAGCGTTTCCAGGATCTCGTGCGAAAGCGCCAGGAAGTTCCCCGCTCCCACTCTGCGCGAGCGCTTGAGCAGCTTTCCGATGGACTTCAGCGTGGCTTCCTGCCGATCGGCGGCATCGTCATACTTCTTGCGGTCGTCGAGAAAGAAGACGTAGTTCGCGACGGCGTTGCCCTGCAGGAAGAGGTTGTCGTAGTTCTCGAATCCCTCGGTGTTCAGCGTGAAGCGCAGCTCCCGGGTGGCGGGATCCGTCGTCGCGCCGAACATGACCAGGCGATTGACCACTTCATCGTTCAGGAGGTCGCCGACCGGCAGGTGCCCGCCGAACATGTACTCGCCGAAGATGCCGCCGTTTCCGCGGAACCTCAGACCTTCAGGATTGAGCGTGACCTCGGCGCTCCCGCCGAAGTAGCGGACCACGTCGCGGGACGTGCTGATCTGCTCGAAGAAGAAGCGGCGATCGACGTCGGGACCCGCCACGACGGCAAAATACTCGATCTCCTTTCCGATGAATCCCTGATGGACGATGGCCCCGATCACGCGTGGCGATTATGCCCGGTTCAGATCGCAGATGGCAGACCACGGACCGCGGACCGCGGACCACAGACCGCGGACCACGGACCGCAGAGCGATCAGCGGAATTTTTGGGCGTCGTCCCTTTCCGATGCCCACCTGCGATCTGCCATCTGCAGTCCGCGGTCTGTCGTCTGTCGTCTGTGGTCTGTGGTCTGTGGTCTGTGGTCTGTGGTCTGCGGTCTGTGGTCTGCGGTCTGCGGTCTGCGGTCTGCGGTCTGCGGTCTGTGGCCTTCGGTCTGCCATCTACCCGCGCGGATGCGCCTTCTTGTAGACCTCGATCAGCTGCCAGTCATTCAAATGGGTGTACTTCTGGGTCGTGGAGAGGGAAGCGTGACCGAGGAGCTCCTGGATGGCTCGGAGATCGGCGCCGGCGTTGAGTAGGTGCGTGGCGAACGAATGGCGCATCGTGTGGGGAGAGATGCCGGAGCGAAGTGCAGCCTTACGGATGTAGCCGTCGAAGAGCCTGCGCACGCTCCGCGCTGTGATCCGCTCGCCGCGGTAGTTGACCAGCAGCGCCTGCTCGTCAGGGTCGTGCACGAGCTCACCGCGCACGGAGATCCACGCCCGCAGCGCCTCCTCGGCTTTCGAGCCGAACGGGACGATGCGCTCCTTCGACCCTTTGCCGTGGACCTTGACCAGGCGGGCCCGAAGCTCCAGGTCGTCGAGGTCGATGCCGACGAGCTCGCTGATGCGCAGGCCCGAGGCGTAGAGAAGCTCGAGGAACGCGCGATCGCGGAGGCCGAGCTTCTCCGAACCGTCCGGCTGTTCAATGAGCAGCGCGACCTCGGAGGTCTGCATGACGGCCGGAAGGTGCTTCTCACGCCGCGGCGTGGCCACGCTGCGCGCCGGATTGGTCTCCACCACCGCCTCGCGCATGAGGTATTTGAAAAAGGAGCGGAGCGCGGAAAGATGCCGCGCCATGGAGCTGCGGCTCAGTTTGCGGCGGGCGAGATGGGCCAGGTACGAGCGGACGGCGAGGTGATCGACGCGCCCGAGATCGAGCTGATCGCGCCCGAGAACCATATAGTCGTTGCAGAGAAAGGAGACGAAGGACTCGAGATCGTTGCGGTAGGCGCCGACGGTGTTGACCGAGACGTTGCGCTCGTAGGTGAGGTAGTCGAGAAAGTCGCCGATTTCGTTCTTCACGCTTCACGCCCGCCCGGTTCAATCGAGATTCTACGCTGCTCGCGCGCCGTGTCATCCTGAGCCGCCGGAGCCGCGGGGTGGTGGCGTGGCGGCGCGGCGGAGGACGGCGAAGGACCCCGAGGTTAGAGCCTCGCCAACAGCGCCGTTAACAAACCCATGGGGTCCTTCGCCGCGCTTCGCCGCTCCACCCGACCACCTACCCCGCGGCTGCGCCGGCTCAGGATGACACCGCCGCATGCGGCGCTCGAAAGCCGGCTCGTTCTCACTTCATCCCCCTAGCCTCGTGTGCTAGCGTGTGCGTCCCTTCGGAGGCCAGCCATGGCAGATCAACCCGCAGCATCTCTCAAGAAAACACCGCTCAACGAAATCGAGAAAGAGCTCGGCGGCAAGATGGTCGACTTCGGGGGCTGGGAGCTCCCGGTCCAATACAGCGGCATCCTCGACGAGCACGAAGCGGTACGCACGCGCGTCGGCGTGTTCGACGTCTCGCATATGGGCGAAGTCACGGTCAAGGGACCGGACGCCTTGTCGATGCTGCAGAAGGCGACCTGCAACGACGTCTCGAAGCTCGAGGACGGGCGGGCCCAGTACAACGGTCTCCTGTACCCGACCGCCGGTTTCGTGGATGACATTCTCATCTATCGCAATGCGCCCGACGACTACTTCATCGTGGTCAACGCCTCGAACAGCGACAAGGATTACGAGTGGTTCCGGGAGTGCGCGAAAGGCTTCGACGCCGAGGTCAGGAATCGGAGCGCCGAGTACGCGCAGCTGGCCATTCAGGGGCCGCAGGCCGAGAAGCTGCTTCAACCGATGACCGACGTCGATCTTTCGAGGATGAAGTACTACCGCTTCGGTAAGGGGAAGGTCGACGGCGTCGCGGCGATCGTCTCTCGCACGGGCTACACCGGCGAGGACGGATTCGAGGTCTACGTCTCGCCCGAGCACTCCACGAGGATCATGCGCAAGATCATCGCCGCCGGTGCAAAGCCATGCGGGCTTGGTGCGCGCGACACCCTCCGCCTGGAAGCGAAGATGGCGTTGTACGGGAACGACATCGACCACACCACCACGCCGCTGGAAGCGGACCTGGGGTGGATCGTCAAGCTCGACAAGGGCGACTTCAACGGCCGCGAGGTGCTGCGGCGGGAGAACGCCGAAGGCGTGCGGCGCAGGCTCGTCGGATTCGAGATGGTCGACCGCGGCATTGCCCGACACGGCTACCCGGTCGTGGACGGCTCCCAGGAGATCGGCGTGGTGACCAGCGGGACGCACTCGCCGACATTGAAAAAGGCGATCGGACTCGCATATGTTCCGCCAGACAAAACGGCCCAGGGATCCGAATTCGCCGTGCTCATTCGCGGGAAGGAGACACGCGCCCGCGTCGTCCCGACTCCGTTCTACAAACGCGCAAAGTGACGCGCCAGTGGACCGACCGGAGCAGATCATGACCGGCGGGCTGCCCAGCGCCCCGAATCAGTGGTGAGAGGAACGACCATGACTCCAGAAGACAGCAAGTATGCGAAGAGCCACGAATACGTTCACGTGGAAGGGGACATCGGCACGGTCGGCATCACCGACTACGCCCAGAAGGAGCTCGGCGACGTCGTATTCGTCGAGCTGCCCCAGGTTGGCAGCCAGCTCGAGCAGAACGAGGAGTTGGGAAGCATCGAATCCGTGAAGGCGGTTTCGGAGCTGTTCGCTCCCATCTCCGGCGAGGTGGTCGAGGTCAACGAGAAGCTCAAGGACAAGCCGGAGCTGGTCAACACCGATCCGTACGGCGACGGCTGGATGGTGCGCGTCAAGCTCTCGGACGCCACCGAGCTCGACGTCCTCATGGGCGCCGAGGAGTATGACGAGTACGTCGAGACGGAATCAGGCCACTAACAACCACCAGGTTGCGCGGTTGCGAGGTCCCGCGGTGACGACCGCATCCGATCTGGACCAACGCCGAACCGCGCGACCCCGTAATCACGCTACCGTTTGATATGAGCAATCTCCCCGAAACCCGAACCCACCGCTACATTCCCAACGCATCCGAAGACGTCCGCGAAATGCTCGAGGTGATCGGCGTCCCGTCGATCGACCGCCTCTTCGACTCCATTCCCGCGGAGGTCAAGCTGGACCGGCTCCTGGACGTGCCCGGTCCCTGGTCGGAAATCGAATCGCGCCGCTGGTTCCGGGCGCTTGCTTCGCGCAATGCCACCGCGGTCGACCACGCGTCGTTCCTCGGCGGCGGCGCCTATGCGCACTACCAGCCGGCCTGTATCGACCAGCTGCTGCTGCGCGGCGAGTTTCTGACTGCGTACACCCCGTATCAGCCGGAAGTCTCCCAGGGCACGCTGCAGTCGATCTTCGAGTACCAGACGCACCAGTGCCTGCTCACCGGCCTCGACGTCGCGAACGCATCGCTCTACGACGGCTCGACCGCGCTCTGCGAGGCCATCCTCCTGGCGGAGCGGCTGGTCAAGGGCAAGAAGAAGGTCATCGTCGCGAAGTCGATCCACCCGCAATACATCGAGACGGTCCGCACCTACGTGCAGAACCTCGGTATCGAGCTCGTGGAAGTCGGCTGGACGGCCGACGGCCGCATCGACACCGCGGCGCTGCGCCAGGCGTGCGGCGGTGACGTCTTCGCCGTGGCCGTGCAGTCGCCCAACTTCCTGGGCGTGATCGAGGACTACGAGGCCATCGCCGCGGCCAGCGGGTCGATCACCAGGATCGCCGTGGTCGCCGAGGCGACTTCGCTCGGGATCGTGGCACCGCCGGGAGAGCACGGCTTCGACATCTGCGTCGGCGAAGGCCAGGCCTGGGGGGTTCCGACGTCGTTCGGCGGCCCCTACGTCGGCTTCATGGTCGTTCGCGATGCGCTGAAGCGGTACATGCCGGGACGGCTCGTCGGCGAGACCGTCGACGTCGACGGCCGCCGCGCATATGTACTGACGCTGGCCACCCGCGAGCAGCACATCCGGCGCGGCAAGGCCACCTCCAACATCTGCACCAACGAGGCGCTGATCGCGCTGGCCGCGAACATGTACCTGTCGCTGATGGGGAAGGAAGGGCTGCGCGAGGTCGCCGAGCAGTGCCTGCAGAAGACGAATTACCTGCGCGAGAAGCTGCGCGGCATCGGCTCGGTGAAGCTGCCGTTCAGCGGGCCGGTCTACAACGAGTTCGTCGTCCGCACACCGTTCCCGGCGACCGAGATCCTCGGTGATCTCGAGCACGAGAAGATCCTTGGCGGCATTCCGCTGGGCCGCTTCTACTCCGGTCACGACAACGAGTTCCTCGTGGCCGTGACGGAGCTCAATACTCGCGAACAGATGGACCACTACGCGGCCGCGCTCAACGCGGCGATCTCGAGGGAACGCCGATGACCACCGTCGTTGAACCGCAGGAAGCCGCCGAACGAAAGGCGCAGTCCGCACCGCGTGAGGGCTCGATCTTCGAGCACTCCCACCCGGGCCGTTGCGGATATCAGCTGCCGGCGCTCGACGTGCCGGAGAGGCCGCTCGACTCGATCCTGGCGAAATCGCTTCGCCGCAATTCCATCGAAGGGGAGCTCGAGGTCTCGGAAGTGGGCGTGGTCCGCCATTTCACGCGTCTCTCGAAGCTCAACGTGTCGATCGACGCCGGAATGTACCCGCTGGGATCGTGCACGATGAAGCACAACCCGAGAATCAACGAAGAGATCGCCCGGACCCCGGGATTCGCCTTTTCGCATCCGCTGCAGCCCGACCACCAGGTGCAGGGCAATCTCGAGCTGATCTGGAATCTCGAGCAGACGCTCAAGGAGATCTTCGGCCTGCCGCGGGTCACGCTGCAGCCGGTGGCGGGGGCCCATGGCGAGCTGACCGGAATCATGATGGTGCGCAAGGCTCAGGAGAAGGCGGGCAACGCGCGCAAATACATCCTGATCCCCGACTCCGCGCACGGGACGAATCCCGCTTCGGCCGCGTTCGCCGGCTACCAGATCAAGGAACTGAAGTCGAACAGCCGCGGCACGGTCGATCCGGCGACGCTCGCCGAAGCGGTGACGGACGAAGTGGCGGCGCTCATGGTGACGGTCCCGAACACGCTCGGCGTGTTCGAGAGCGAGATCAGGAAATTCGCGGACATTCTCCACGCCAAGGGGGCGTATCTCTACTGCGACGGCGCGAACCTCAACGCCTTCGTCGGCATCGCGCGGCCCGGCGACATGGGCATCGACGTGATGCACACGAACCTGCACAAGACCTTCTCCACGCCGCACGGCGGCGGCGGGCCTGGTGCCGGTCCGGTGGGCGTCTCAAAGCGGCTGGTGCCGTTTCTGCCGGCGCCGACGGTCGAGCGGCGCGAAGACGGAAGCTTCTACCTGGAGTACGACCATCCGGACTCGATCGGACGGATGCGCGCCTTCAACGGAAACTTCGGCGTGCTGGTCCGGGCGCTGACCTACATGCGCTCGATGGGGCCGGAAGGGCTGCGGCGCATCGCCGAGCTCGCGGTGCTGAACGCCAACTACATTCGTGCCCGGCTGAAGGGGAGCTACTACCTTCCGTACGACGCTCCGAGCCTGCACGAGGTCGTGTTCAGCGACAAGCTCCAGAGCGCGCAGGAAGTGCACACCCTCGACGTCGCCAAGCGGCTGATGGACTACGGCTTCCATCCACCGACGATCTACTTCCCGCTGATCGTCTCCGGCGCGCTGATGATCGAGCCGACGGAGAGTGAGCCGAAGGAAGAGCTCGATTCGTTCTGCGAGGCCATGCTGGCGATTGCGCGCGAAGTGAAGGAGCGGCCTGAGCTGGTTCGTACGGCGCCGCACACGACTCCGGTGCGCCGGTTAGACGAGGCCCGCGCGGCCCGCAACCCGATCCTTCGCTGGCAGAAGTAACGCGCCCACATCGACTTACGAAGACGGACCGGCCCTGGCCGGTCCGTTCGCGTTTCTGTCACCCGGCGCCTTTGAAAGGCCGGCGGTATCATGATTGAACTGATTGGCAGGGGGTGTCGTGGTGAATCAGATCGCGCGCTGGGCCGCAATTGTTCTCGTCGCCGCCGCCGTTCCTCTCTTCGGCGCGACCAACCCTCCGGTGCTCCTCACGATCAACCCGCAGAAGGTCATCGCCGGCACGGGCGCGTTCACGCTCTCGGTCACGGGAGCCAATCTCACCGGCTCGACTCTCCGCGTCAACGGCACGCCGCGTACGACGAACGTCATTTCCGACTCGGCGCTGACTGCGGCGATCACCTCGAGCGACGTTACCAATGTGGCCACGCTGCAGATCACGGTCGCGAATTCGATCGGATCCTCGTCCGCTCTCCAGCTCTTCGTCCTGCCGAACAGTCCCTCCATCACGTCGCTCGACCCGAGCTCATTGCAGGTCCGCACCACGTCTCTCACCGTCACGGTCAACGGCCAGAACTTTGCCAGCACCGCCATCGTGCGAGTCAACGGCTCGAACAGGCCGACCGCGTATGTGGACACCTCGCACCTGACGCTGACACTGCTCTCGTCCGACGTTGCCACGACGGCGACGCTGAACGTGACGGTCCTCAATCCGAACGCCCAGCTCTCCAATTCCGTTGCGCTGAGCGTTTCCATCGGCGGGACCGCCCCCACGATCACGCTGATCAGCCCTAACAGTGTCGTGGCGGCCTCTCCCGGCTTCACGCTTTCCGTCGTCGGGACGAACTTCGTGAGCGGCTCGGTGGTCCGGGTGAACGGGACGGTGCGCGCCACGACCTTCGTCGATACGACGCACCTCACCGCCCAGATCCCGTCGACAGACATCGTGAACGCCGGGACGCTGAACATCACGGTCCTGAACCCCGACGCCACGGTGTCGGCACCGGCGGTGCTGACGGTCTCGGCCGCGGGGCTGCCGGTCATCAACAGCATCTCGCCGACGACCGTCGTCGTCGGTGCAAACCCGTTTACGCTGCTGATCAGCGGCATGAATTTCGTGAACGGCTCGACCGTCCAGGTGGGCACGATCGGCCGCGCTTCGACGTTCATCGACACGACGCAACTCTCGGTCGGCATCAACACCACGGACGTTCTGACGGTCGGTCAGATCCCCATCACCGTGACCACGCCGCAGCCGCATGTGGCCACCTCCAATCAGGCCATTCTGTACATCGTCGCGGTCAATGCGCCGACCATCACGACGATCAGCCCACAGAACGTGCAGGCCGGAACGCCTGACTTCACCCTGCTCATCAACGGCTCGAATTTCCTGTTCAACGACTTCGTGCAGATCAACGGCAGCGCACGGGCGACGCAGTTCATCAGCGCCACGCAGCTCGCGGCGGTCATTCCGGCCTCCGACATTGCCTTTCCCGGCATCCTCGCGGTCACCGTGGAACGCAATGACCACACCTCGGTTTCCGCGCCGGTCATGCTCACGGTCGCGGATGCCGCTCTGCCGTCGATTGCGTCGTTCAACCCGGCCACGGCCAACGTCGGCGATCCTCCCTTCACCCTGGCGGTCCTCGGCTACAACTTCACGACGACCTCGGTCGTCACGTTCGACACCACTCCGCGGGCCACGCAGTTCGTCAGCGCCACCGAGCTCGACATCGACGTGACCGCGGCCGACCTGGCGACGGCGCAATCGATTCCGGTGCAGGTCGTCAACCCGGGCGGCATCGTTTCTCCGATCGTGCTCTTCCCCGTCGTCGTTCCGGTCCCGACGATCGCTTCGCTCACGCCGGCATCCGTCATCTCCGGTGATGCCGGATTCCAGCTCGTCGTCACGGGAACGGATTTCTCGAGCGATGCGGTCATCAGCATCAACGGCACGCCGCGCGCGACGACCCTGCAGTCGGCCACCGGCGCGCTGACCACGAATATCGACGCCAGCGAGATCAGCGCTCCCGGCCAGCTGAACGTCACCGTCTCCAGGAACGGCGGGACGTCTGCCGTCGCGGTCCTGCCGATTCTCCGGCCGACCATCACCGCGGTGAATCCGACGGCCATCGTCATCGGTATGCCGAATGTCGCCATGACCGTGCAGGGCTCCGCGTTCCTGAGCACCTCCACGATCGTCTTCAAGGGATCCGACCAGGCGACGACGTTCAATGCGGACGGCTCGCTGAGCACGACCATCGACGCCACGACTCTGACCGATCCCGGCCAATACGCCGTGGTCGTGAAGAACTCGCCGAGCTCCTCCTCGGCACCCTTCCTGATCGACGTGCAGGCGCCTGGGACGCCGCAGGTCACGAGCGTGACGCCCCCTTCGCTCGCCGCCGGTTCCGGCGCCACGACGATCCAGATCAGCGGAGCGAACTTCGTCCCGCTTTCCGTCGTGACGGTCAATGGCAGCGATCGGGTCACGACCTTCGTGGGCGGAAACGTGCTGAACGCGAATCTCCTCGCGCAGGACGTGAGCGCCCCCGGAACGCTCCGTGTGGCAGTGCGGAATCCGGGGGGTGCGACGTCGACCGAGCTGGTCGTGACGGTGACCGGCACCGCGACGGTCCCGTCGCGACGGAGGGCCGTCAGCCACTGACGATTCCTCGCCGGCCCGCCCTTCGCGCAAGATCGTCAGGGTCAATTTCCGCTCGTCCTCCGAGCCGTAGAGGCGCCGCGTTTGCAGTAGACTCGTTCTAATCAGCGGAGCCCGCCTGCGTGTTTCCCGACGACGAAGATACTGATCGGTTCGACCGGACCATTTCTCACCGCCGCCTTCCCGACGGGGCCGTGGTCGACAAGCGCGCGCAGGACCGCCGTCAATCGAACACGCGCATTCTCTTCATCACCATCATCGTCATCGCCATCCTGTACTTGGCCAAGCCGGTGGTGGTGCCGATGGCTCTGGCGATTCTGTTCACCTTCCTCCTCTCGCCCATCGTTTCCATCCTGGAGAGGACGTTTCTGCGCCGCACCGGCGCCATTGTGCTGTCGCTCGCCATCGCGGTCGGCGGCCTGTCGCTCGGCGGCTGGTGGATTTATCAGCAGTTCACGGCCGTGGCGCAGGAGCTCGGTCGTGCCGCCACCAGCGGGCACATCGAGGAGAAGCTCCGGTTCCTGCGGCGCAGCACCGGTGGAACGTGGGCCATCGTGGAGCGCACGCTCCAGCGGGTAGCCGAGTCAGCGTCCACTGTCGACCGGTATGAGAAGCCCGACCTCAAAGTGAGGGTCATTCCCGAACGGCTGACGATCGCCGAGCAGTACAAGAAGTTTGCGCCGACCATCGAGTTCGTCGCCGCCGCGTTCCTGGTGATCGTGCTGCTCTTCTTCCTGCTGCAGGATCGGGAGCAGTTGCGGGACAAGCTGCTGAGGCTGGCGGGGCGGGCGCATCTGACGGTCACCACGCAGGCCATCGGCGAGACCTCGCAGCGGATCAGTCGTTACCTGCTGACGATTGCGCTTCTGAACATCGGTTTCGGTCTGCTCATCTCCCTGGGACTGTTCGCCCTGCAGGTGCCGCATGCCGCCTTATGGGGAGTGCTGGCGGGATTGTTGCGTTTCGTTCCTTATGTCGGGGCCGTGCTCAGCGCCGCGATGCCTACGTTTCTTTCGTTGGCGCTGTTCCCCAACTGGTACACCTCGCTGGCGGTCCTGGGCCTGTTCGTTCTGACGGACCAGCTGTTAGGCGGCTTCGTCGAGCCTCTGGTGATCGGACATCGCGTCGGCGTCTCGCCGATCGCGCTTTTGAGCGCGGCGATCTTCTGGGGCTGGTTGTGGGGGCCGGTGGGCCTGTTGCTGGCCACGCCCATCACCGTGATCCTCACCGTGGGCGGTGAATTCATCCCCGCACTGCGCGTCTTCACGATCATGTTCGGGACCGAGGATCCGCTGGAGGGTTACCTCAGTTTCTATAACCGCCTGCTGGTGCGCGATCGCACCGGCGCTATCGCCATTGCCGACCGCCAGGCGGAATCCGAGACCATGGAGGAGATGTTCATCGATCTCTTCATCCCCACGCTCACCTTCGCGCAGGAAGAGCTGGAGCGGAAGCGTATCTCCACGGCCAACGACCATTTCATCAAGGACGTGATCCGCGAGCTGATCATCCGCTACGGCGACCGCAACGCCGGCACTCCCGAGCCGGACCGCCACATCGTGGCCGTTTCCGTGGCCGGCGAGCGCCTTTCCCTCGGCACGCTCATGCTCACGCAACTGCTCCGGAGCGAGGGGTACTCGGCCGATTACTTCACCGATCTGCCCGACGAGGAGCTGGTCTCGTTCATCACCGAGGTCAAGCCGGAAGCGGTGTTCGCGTCGTGCGCGAACGTCGAGCATCTCGACGCCGGCCTTTCGCTGCTGCAGCTGCTGTCCTCGCAGTTCCCGGAGCTGATGATCGTCGCCGGCGGCTCGGGTTTCGCGAGCGATCGCGAGAAGGCGCTGTCGTCGGGAGCGACCTACGTGCCGTCCACCCTCAGCGAGGCCAAGGAAGACTTTCTGGCACGACGAAGGGGCGGACGCCGGAAGACGGCCCGGTCGCTCACCTTCAGCGGAACGCGTTTCCGCGTCCCGCCGCCGGCGTGAGTCCTGAGTGCTGAGTCCTGAGTGGCCGAGCATGTCATCCCGGGCGTCAGCGAGGGATCCGGGTGGAGGGGCGGCACGCTAACTTGATTCAAGTCGTTAGCCGGCCGCTTTGCGCGCCTGCCGCCCCCCCAGATCCCTCGCGCACGCTTCCAGGAAACTCCCAGTGTTTATGCGGGCTCTGGCGTTCGTTGCCCTTCTCCCCGCCGCAGCGGGGAGAAGGTGCCGAAGGCGGACAAGGGGTCTCCTTCTGGACGAGAACGAGACCCCTCACCCCCATACGCGCTAACTTAACGACAAGGGACCTAGAATCAGCAGTATGGACGCAACGGTGAGTGAGAGTGAGTGGGTTGCGTATCAGTTTGCTTATCTGGTGACGCTGC
>JAJXWV010000030.1 GCA_021781455.1 Acidobacteriota bacterium
CGCATGGTCGCGACTACAGTCGCCCCCTCATCCGGCACCGCCGAAACTCACCGCACTCGACGGCTTGTCTTCAAGCTCGTGATACGCGTCGCAGACATCTCCGTCGTGGCCAAAAAAAAGGAAGAACCTTGCGGCTCTTCCTCTCTTTGAATATCGGCTACCAAAACGGGCGTCAGTCGTTAGTTCCCTTCTGAATCATCGTCCCCACCTTTCTTTTCAAATGTATCAAGTATACGGATTACGTGCCTATTAAGTTGTCGCAGCTGCGACGGCGGCCGCCTGCGTCTTCAGCGCCGCCACAGCGGATTTTGACGGGCTCACCCAGTACACCGCGTAACTATATCCAAGTAACGGCTTGTCAACCTTAAGACAGCCCCCACGCTCGGTCCGTTGGAACCCTGATCGCACGCGATGCAGTTCCATATCGTCCATAACTTCTGATCGACCCATGAATACTGCTGGAAACACCTCGGGATTGTAACCAACCGGGAACACTATTTCCACCTGCACCTCATCCAACGGTATCTCGATGTACACCCGTTGGTATTCATTCCTGAACGTGCCTACCGGGTACGCGTCTTCCACCTCCTCGCGGCTCATCAGGAAGCCACCACGCTGGCAGTACTGGATCTTGCAATCGAGCTTCGGGTCGTGTGACGTCAGAGTTCCTGCAACTTCGATCGCGTACTCGCACACTCGTTTCTCGGCCTTTAGTAGGCGCAGCAAGACTGCTTTCGGAAAATCTGCATTCTTCTCGGCGATCCCCGGATAGTCCGTAAACTCGCCGCTCGTGATCGAAAAGAAACCAGGGATGGCGGTGATCGCAGTGCCCTCCGCTACCTGTAGGCCGCGCCACTCACGCGTGCCAAGACACGAGGGCTCCAAGTCCAGCAATTCGACCTTCGTGTGCAGCGCTTGCGCGAAGAATCCGTACTTCGCTTTCTGCGCGGCTGATAGGGCCTTCGATGCGGATTGCTGTTCGCGCTGCAGTGCTTCGCGTTTTCGCTTTTCACCGATGATCCCGATGAACGCTGCGGCGATTGCGGCACCGGCGCCTATAACGGCACCGAGGATAGTGTTGTCCAACGCCAGCCTCCCCACTCTCTCTCGGATTCGGATGACATCTTATTGCAGCGGCGTGAAGGACGGAAAAAATTGCATGTCGCGCGCTACCGCTAGTGCGTGTCGTGCATCACAGCGGCTACGAATACAGTCGTGCACCGTCTACCGAGACCATCGCTTGCGGCTCTGCGGTCGTTCGCTTGGGAGCACGAGGTGCATGGTCGGCAAACGAGTGTGACGAGACAGTCCCCTCGCCCCGGGCGCTCTTCAACCCTCAACGCACCCTGATCGTAAACGTGCGCCGACTCGACGTCGTCAGCGGTTTCGCGTCGGCGTCCAGCGCCGTCGCCGTCCACCAGTACTCAACGCCCGGCTACAGCAAGGCCCGCGTGGCCCGCGGTATCACCAGGCGCGATCCCGTGGCCTCGGTCATGTAGATCACGTGAGTGGCGTCGCCCATCTCGATGCGGAATCGCGAAGCCGTGACTGCGCTCGACCAGACGAACTCCACCGCATCGCGATCGACCGCCCCCTGCGGCGCCAGCGCCACGACGTCTGTCCCGCGGAAGTGCAGATCGGGAACGCTCTCGCGGCGATGCCGCACGACGGGAAGGGCGATGAGACCTCGCCGGTCACGTTCTTGCCGAGGGCGGTCTCGCATCCCGATAACGTGACCAGGTCGGCGTTGAGCCGCAACCGATAGACGTCGCGAACGTCTGGCTGAACGACACGGGCGGCGGCAACATGGGAGAGATCGGCAAGTTCAGCATGGTGAACTGCCCCGGCTCTTCGTCGATCAAACCCGATCAACAACGTCTGGGGCGCGTACAGACTGCCGACGAACACGAACAACATCCTCGTCGTAGCCACCGAGACTGCGGGGACGGCGCAGATCCGCGGATATGTCTCGCTCAAGGACACGGTCACGAACGACGGATCGTTCTTCTTCATGCAGTAACGCACCGGAATCCGGTAGAATCCGCGCCCCGCGGAATTGTCGCTGCCGCGGGGCGCATTGTGCTGTCTGCAACCGGTTCCGTAGGCCACCGTGGAGAGATGGGTGAGTGGCTGAAACCAGCGGTTTGCTAAACCGCCGCAGGGCCTTAAAGCTCTGCCGAGGGTTCGAATCCCTCTCTCTCCGCCAGGCCGCCCGCCCGGACCACAGGCCGCAGACCACAGACCGCAGACCGCAGACCGCAGACCGCAGACCGCAGACCGCAGACCGCAGACCGCGGAAGGCGAGCACGCGCCACTCTCCCGGTGCAAGTGATTCCGTAAACAGGGACTTTACCGCCCGCGGTCTGCGGTCCTTCCTCCCCACGCCGCTCGCCGGAGTTCATCCCTCCAGCCTCAGGCACAGTTCGTGCTCGATTTCGTCTTTGTCTCGCGAAGCACGCAGTGCCCGCAGTACCTATTTCAAGCGTTCCAAGGAGAACTTCATGGCGACCAGCAAGCGCGGTTTTGCGTCGATGGATTCGAACAAGCAGCGTGAAATTGCGAGCAAGGGCGGACGGGCCGCCCATGCCAAAGGAACGGCTCACGAGTTCACGTCGGATGAAGCTCGGACCGCCGGGCGCAAGGGTGGAGAGGCAGTCAGCCGCGATCGCGCCCACATGTCGGCGATCGGCCGCGAAGGCGGCCACAGTCGCGGTGCACGCGCCCGCGCGCCCCTATCGGGACGAACCGATGTCGAGCAGAGCTTCGAACGGCAGGTGACGACCGAACGAAGTGGGTTCGAGTCGAGCAATCGCAATCCCGAACGGACCCTGAGCACGAACAGAGCCGAGCGCTCCGGCGACACGGAGCAGCGCGACCATGGCCCCTTCTCGGGCCGCGATCGCATCTGAGCGGACGGTTTTTCCGGCCCGGGAGCGGCGGGTCCAACCCGTGGTCCCGTCTTCCCGGGCCGTCGACTATCCGGAGCGGAACCGGGGACATGTTAAATCCATGACCCGGCCCGTTTTGTGCGGCCACAGCTGACGATGCTCAATGTTCCGTCGATCACGATCTGGGGCTTCGTCGCAACGCTCGTCCTCACCACGCTGACCATCGCCGGCCAGTCGCTCGGCTTCACGCGCATCGACCTTCCCTTCATTCTCGGCACGATGTTCACGCCCGATCGCGACCGGGCCAAGGTCATCGGCGCAGCCATGCACCTCATCAACGGCTGGATCTTCGCCGTGCTCTACGCGGTGGCCTTCGACCTGACTCCGCCGCACTGGTGGCTCGGCGCACTCGGGGGCGCTCTGCAGGGTCTCTTCGTCGTCGTGGTCGCCCTGCCGATCCTTCCCGGCATTCACCCGCGCATGGTCTCCGACACGCGGGGGCCCGAGCCGACGCGCCTTCTCGAGCCGCCGGGCTTTCTCCTGGTGAACTACGGCCGCATGACACCCATCGTCATCGTCGTCGCCCATGCCATGTACGGTCTGATCATCGGCGCGCTCTACATGCCGCGGTAGGCGCGGGCAATGCCGGCCGAGCGTTGAAGAATTTGCCGCCTTACACGCCCGACCGGACAGGCTGTCCCTGAACGGATGGAAAAAGATTCCGAACGTAGTCGACGAAGCTCTCCGGATTTTCCGGGCTGACGACCACCGTCCGGTTCAGCAGCGTCAGGACGACGGCGGACCCCGGGTCGGTAACGAAAGCGCGATAACGGCCGAGGGTCTTGCTCTGGAAAAGGCCGGTGATGGCGTAGAAGCCGCCGTTGCCGATCACGCGCAGCGACTTGCGCATGGCCTCGGGGTCGTACCAGATCCGCGTCAATCCGCGCATCGGAATGGAGGTCGACCAGAGCAGCCTCTGGATGCGCAGTTCGTTCCGATCGACCTCGTACCCGCGGACGATGAAGAGCAGCGCAGGAATGAGGAAGGCGAACGGGATGAGGAAGAAGACCGGCTTGAGCACCAGGCCGACGGGGTCATCGGGGATCGCCCGGCGACTGAAGAAAAAGAAGACGAAGAGCACGATCGTGGTGATCACCGAGACGGCTTTGAGGCTCGTCGGCCAGGAGGACGCTTCGAAACGCGGACTCACGCGACCATTCTTACACCGCCGCGGCTTCGTGATGATGCAGATGCACGTGCTCGGACGCCGCCGCGACGGCGAGCGCAATCGCCGCAAACGTATGGGCGGGCGGTGAGGGAATCAGTCGCGCGTGCGTGACGATGACAACAGGTCGGAATGACGAGATCGGCGCCTCACGCCGCCGACTGGGAGACGTCTTCCGCTCCGCGCAGCGTTTCGGGCGCGATATCGGCTCCATTGACCAGCAGTAACATGAACGACCTTGCCGCTGAAATCGAACGTGGCGTCTTCTCCCTGAAACTCTGCATGAAAATGGGCGGCGCATGATCATCGAAAAACATGCGGATGATGATTCCAAAAAATGTCGAGATGATCGGCACGTCAAGATCCAACCCAGGCTGGAAGTGCCTCGCCCTACGTCTTCCGTCGTCGCTTCGTTCGTTTTCGCTTGCGCCACGACCTCGACAGGGCCACCGCTCCGCCTAACAGAGCGAAGCCGCCGGCGATGGCCAGGGCCTTGCCGAGGTTCGGGACGAGCGGTTTCGGCTGGTTGTAGTTTCTTTCAGGGAAGTTGCCGGCCGGCCCGGCGGGACCCTCGCGCAGGGCCATCTGCAGCACCTGAGACAGGTGCAGGGCCTCGCGGTCTGTGGCTTGCGCGATCTGCTCGCGGCAGCTGAAACCGTCGGCGATGATCAGGGTGTCCGGTGCGGCGCCGCGAACCTTCGGCAGCAGCACGCGATCGCCGATGCGCATCGAGATCTCGTAGTTCTTCTCTTCGAACCCGAACGCGCCGGCCATGCCGCAGCATCCCGAATCGGGATGCTCGACCTCCAGGCCGATCTTCTTCATCACCGATTCCTCGGCATCGAACTTCATGACGGCGCTCTGATGGCAGTGCGCCTGCACCAGCGCCTTGCGGTTGAGCTGGGGAAGGCGGAACTGTGCGCCCTCGTGCTCGATGAACTCGCTCAGTGTCATCGCCGCCGCGGCGAGGCGTTTGGCCACCGGGTTGTTGGGGAAGAGGTTCGGCAGCTCGTCGCGGAACACCGACACACAGCTCGGCTCGAGACCGATCACGGCGATGCCTTCCTGCAGTTCAGGCCTCACCGCGTCGAGGATTTCTTCGAGCTGTCGTTTGGCCATTGCGAGGAATCCCCAGTCGTAAAGGGGCCGGCCGCAGCAGAGCTGTTTTCGCGGAATGGTGACGTGGTATCCGGCGGCTTCGAGGACATCCACCGCGGCCTCGAGCGTCTCCGGGTGGAAGTAGTTGTTGAAAGTGTCGGGCCACAGCATCACCCGGCGGTGCGGCTCTTTCGATTCCGAATGCGCGGGCACGCGGCGGCGGAATCGCTCCACGAACGTCTCCGGAGCGTAGCGCGGCATGCGCCGCTCGGGCGCGATGCCGGTAAACGGTTTGGCCAGCTGCATGACTACGTTCGCCACTCCGGGCGCCAGGGACGCCAGACGCGACCAGATGTGGATCCACCCCATCGTGTAAGCGCCGATCGGGCGCAATCGCCCTTTCCAGTAGTGCGACAGGAACTCGGCCTTGTACGTGGCCATGTCGACGTTGACCGGGCAATCACCCTTGCAGCCCTTGCAGGCCAGGCAGAGGTCGAGCGACTCTTTGACGGCCTCGTTTCTCCAGCTGTCCGGAATGACTTCGCCCTGGAACATCTCGAAGAGCAGGCGCGCCCGGCCGCGAGTGGTGTGCTCCTCTTCGCGCGTGGCCTGATAGCTGGGGCACATCGTGCCCCCGTCCAGCCGCCGGCACTTGCCGACGCCTACGCAACGGAGGATGGCCCTGTCGATGCGCCCCTGATCTTCGGGAAACTGGAAGTGCGTGAGCGGCGACCAGGGATCGTAATCCGCGCCCAAGCGGAGGTTCTCGGTGGGGTGATAGGGCGCGACGACTTTTCCCGGGTTCATCTTCCACTCGGGATCCCACACGGACTTGAACTCGCGGAAGGCCTCGACGAGCTCGTCGCCGAACATCTTCGACAGCAACTCGCCACGGGACTGGCCGTCGCCGTGCTCGCCGGAGAGCGAGCCGCCGTACTTCACGCAGAGGTCCGCCGCCTCGTCGACGTAGGCGCGGTACTTGGCGATCCCCGCTGCGGTCTCCAGGTCGAAGTTGTTGCGCGTGTGCACACAAGCCTGGCCGAAATGGCCGTACAGGTCGCCCGTGTAGTCGTATTTCTTGAACAGCGCCCGCAGGTCGCGCAGATAGGCACCCAGCTTGTCCGGCGAGACGGCAGAGTCCTCCCAACCTTCCCAGGTCCGCTGTTTGTTAGGCACATACGCGGTCGCGCCGAGTCCCGACTCGCGGACGGCCCACACCAGCCGCTGTCGCTGGGCGTCGTCGTACACGACCGGGCGCACGTGATTGCCGCGCCCCTTCACCGCATCGACGAGCCTCTGGGCATTGCCATTGGCTTCCTCGCGCGTGCTGCCGCCGAATTCGACGAGCAGCCACCCCTTCCCTTTCGGAAGCAGGGCAATGCCTTTCGGATTGAGGTTCTTGGCTTTGGCGTCCCTGACCAGGTGATCGTCCACGCCTTCCAGTCCGATGGGCTTGAACTCCAGGAGCCACGGCACGTCGTCGGCGGCGAGGTAGATGTCGTCGTAACCGAGGAGGACCAGCGTGCGCTGAGGCGGCGAGTTGACCAGGCGGCACTTCGCCTCCAGCACGATCGCGCACGTGCACTCGGTGCCGACCAGCGCGCGGGCCACGTTGAAGCCGTTCTCGGAAAGGAGATCGGGAAGGTTGTATCCGGAGACGCGGCGCGGAATGTTCGGGAATCGGGTGCGGATCTGTTCGGCGTACTTGTCCCGGATTGCCTTGAGGCCGCCGTAGATCTCTCCCCGCCGCCCACCCTGGCGAATGATCGATTGCAGCTCCTCCTCGCTCGTCGGGCCCACGTGCATGCGATAGCCGTCGTAGGTGAGGATCTCCAGCTCGTCGATGTTGTCGTCGGTCTTGCCAGCCATCAGCCCGTGCACGCCGCAGGAGTTGTTGCCGATCATCCCGCCTAACGTGCAGTGGGTATGCGTAGCCGGATCGGGACCGAAGGTGAGGTTGTAGCGTTCGGCGGCCTCGCGAAGGTCGTCGAGGATGATGCCTGGCTGGACGCGCGCGTACTTCTGCTTCGCGTCGAGCTCCACGACCTCGTTCATGTACTTCGAGAAATCGAGGATGACGGCCACGTTGCAGCACTGGCCGGCCAGGCTCGTGCCGCCGCCGCGGGCCAGGATCGGCGCGCCGAACTCGCGCGCCAGCTCGACGGCCGTGCAGACGTCGGCGGCATCGCGCGGGATGACGACGCCGATCGGCACCTGCCGGTAATTCGAAGCATCCGTCGCGTAGAGCGCTCGCGAACCATCGTCGAATCGCACTTCTCCGCGGAGGTTGTCCTCGAGCTCCGAGGCCAGAGCGGCAGCGTCGATGTTCAGCGACTGAATCCGGTCGACGTGCTCGAAGTGAGCGGCCACTCTGCGGTCGTCGTGGCGGAAAGGAATGGGCGCGTAGCGCGTGATCTCGTCTCGCATTTCGAGTCCTGAGTCCTGAGTGCTGAGTCCTGAGTGCATGAGCGTTTGCTCAGGACTCGGGACTCAGGACTCAGGACTTTCAGAGGATGCCGAACTTCTTCGCATCCGCTTCGTTCAACTCTATCCCGAGTGCCGGGCGTGAGGCATCGGGATGAATCGCGCCGTCGCGGGAGCGATGCAGCGCGCTCGCTATCCTGAGCCTGCGGAACCGCGACCACCGTCACTCTGAGCCGGCGAAACCGCGGGGGTGGTGGATGGGCGGGAGCGGTGGAGCGCGGCGAAGAGTCTCTTACCGGGACGATTCGGCAGGTTTGAGACTCTTCCACGCCGCTCTATCCGCCCATCCTTCCCAGCGACTCCGCCGGCTCAGAGTGACGGGGGTCGGCTGCGGTGCCTTGGGGCTCGCGGCTGCGCTCCCTGGTAATACGCCGCATTGCCAATCCGCGGCGACCGTGACAACGTTCATCACACGCGCCATGCAAACGGAGACGATCTACACCCTTCGCTGCTGGAACTGCTCCGAGCCGTATGACGCGCTCGCCGCGCCATGGTGCGATTGCCTGTACAAGGACCGCACCCTGCGCTGCCCGCACTGCGCCAGGTGTTTTTGTGCGGCTCCCACCTCGGTCAAGCAGACTTTCTGGATCGAGGCGCCGCCGGCGATGTGGGAGCGCAAGCGCGGCGAAGCTCGCGCGAAGTTCACCTTCACCAATCCCCCGCCTGAGTCGCTGACCCGGCCTCTGGTCCTGGTCGTCGACGACGAGGAGGAGATCCGCGCCGTGGCCGTCCGCGCCGTGGTCGAGTTCGGACTCTCCGTGGTCGTGGCCCGCAACGGCGAGGAGGGAATCGCCGTGGCGCGTGCTTACAAGCCGGACATCGTGGTCACCGACGCGATGATGCCGAAGCTCGACGGCCGGGAGATGGGATTGCGCATCAAGGAGGATCCGCAGACGGCCGGAGCCAAGGTCATCGTGCTGACCTCGCTGTATACCGATGCGCGCTACAAGTACGAGGCCTTGAAGACGTTCAAGGCGGATGCTTATCTGGCCAAGCCCGTCGATTCACACGTTCTTCAGGACCTCCTGCGTAAGCTGACCTCGTGACCATCTCGTCCGAAGCTCGCCCCGGCTTCACGCCGGCGCCGCGGCCGCCGGACGAGGCCGCGCGCCTCAAAGCGCTGCACAGCCTCTCCATTCTCGACACGCCGGCCGAACCTTCCTACGACGACCTGATCGCTCTGGCATCGTTCATCTGCGGCGTTCCGATCTCCTTCATCGGCCTGATGGATCACGACCGCCTCTGGTTCAAGGCTCGCCGCGGACTGGCGGAGCCCGAAGCGCCCCGTGATCTCGCGTTCTGCGGCTACACGATCCTGCAGAACGACATCTTCATCGTGCCCGACGCCGAATCCGATCCCCGTTTCGCGGGCAATCCACTGGTGACCGGTGCGCCGCACATCCGTTTCTACGCGGGCGTGCCATTGCGCACGGCCGCCGGCCACAACGTCGGTACGCTCTGCGTCGTCGACACGAAGCCGCGACAGCTCACGCCGCAGGAGCACGACGCGCTGATGATGCTGGCACGCCAGGCCGCGGTCCTGCTGGACATGCAGCGGATCCTGTCGGAGCTGGGGCAGATCGCGACGGCGGAGCGGCAGACGGCCACGCGCCTGGAGGCCATCTACAACGCCGCCACGGAGGTGGCGATCATCGCCCTCGCCCCGGACGGCTTGATCACGAGCTTCAACAGCGGGGCCGAGCGGATGCTCGGCTATTCCGCGCCGTCGCTCATCGACCGCGAATCGATGCTTCTCTTCTTCGATCCCGGCGAGCTGCATGTACGGAGCAGCGCGCTGGAACGAGTCTTCGGCCGGAGCTTCCACGGACTCGAAGCGATCGTCGAATATGCGCGCCAGGGAAGTTACGATCACCACGAGTGGACGTTCCGGCACCGCGACGGCCACGCCTTCTTCGTGGATTTGGTGGTGACGGCGATGCGCGATGGCCTGGGAGCCATCAGCGGCTTCGTGGCCGTGGCCAAGGACATCACCGACCGCAAACGCGTGGAAGAAGCCCGGCGCGAAAGCGAAGAGTGGTTCGCCATGCTCAGCGACGCCTCGCCGGTCGGCATCTTCCGCAGCGACGAGCAGGGTCACTGCCAGTACACGAATGCGCGCTATCAGGAAATCACCGGCCTGACTCTCGAGCAGAGCCTTGGACTGGGATGGCTCGAGGCCGTGCATCCGGATGATCGCGAGTTCGTGCTCGCCACACGAGAGCGCTCGATCCCCCGCGGCGAGGATTATGAGATGGAGCTTCGCTTCCGGCGGCCCGACGGCGCGACAGCGCTCGTCCGCAGCCGGATCAGGCCGATCGTGGATGCCCGCGATCAGATCAACGGATTCGTCGGCGTCGTCGAAGACATCACCCTGGCGCGTCAGGCCGAAGAGACCGTACGCGCCAGTGAACAGCGGGTACGGGCCATTCTGGAGAACATGCTCGGCGGACTCATCACCATCGATCCGCACAGCATCATCACCAGCGTCAACCCGGCCGCGGAGAGGATGTTCGGATACACGGCCGAGGAGCTCGTAGGCCGGAGCCTGGCGACCCTGGTGCCCGATTCCGTCGGCGACAAGAAGGCCTATCTCCGCGCCGGTCGAGCGAGGTCGCTGGGCCGCGTCACGGAGTGGGAGGGACAGCGAAAGAACGGCGAGATCTTCCCGTTCGAGCTGTCGATGTTCGCCTTTCCCACGCCGCGGGGCGTGGAACTGGCCGGCAACGTCCGCGACATTTCCGAGACGCGCGCCGCGGAACAGGCCAAGAAGGAGTTCATCGCCACGGTCAGCCACGAATTGCGGACCCCGTTGACGTCCATCCGCGGCTCACTGCGACTGCTGTCTTCCGGAGTGCTGGGACCGCTCGATCCGGAAGTGGGACGGATGATCGACATCGCCGAGCGCAACAGCTCGCGTTTGCTGGCACTGATCAACGACCTTCTCGATCTGGAGCGCCTCGACAGCGGACGCATGACGATTCAGATCGGCGATGCCTCGCTCGATTCCATCTTCCGAAGATCGGCGGAGAGCGTCGCCGCCTTCGCCGAGCAGGAAAACGTCCCGATCCGCATCGCCTCCACCACCGAGCACGTTCGGGCGGACGAGTACCGGCTCACCCAGGTCCTGGTGAACCTGCTCTCCAACGCCGTCAAATTCTCGCCGCCGGGTGCTGCGGTCGACGTCGAAGCGCGGCCGAAGGGCGGTTTTGTCGAGGTGCGGGTGACCGACCGCGGGCGCGGCATCCCCCCCGACTCCCGAAACGCCATCTTCGAGCGCTTCCTGCAAGTCGACGCTTCCGACTCGAAGACGAGAGGCGGCGCCGGACTCGGCCTGGCCATTTCCAAAGCGATCATCGAACAGCACGGCGGTAGTATCGGCGTTGACAGCGAGGAAGGGCGCGGAAGCAGCTTCTGGTTCCTGGTTCCCCGCGTGATGAAACAGCCATGAAAGTTCTGCTCATCGACGACGAGGAGGACGTTCGTGAGATCGCGCGGCTCAGCCTGGGCCTCGTCGGCGGCATGGAGGTCTGCGACGCCTCGAGCGGCCGCGAAGCGGTTGCGCATGCCATCCGGGAAAGGCCCGACTTCATCCTGCTGGACATGATGATGCCGGAAATGGACGGCCCCACCACGCTCGCTGCCCTGCGCGCCAACAGCGAAACCGCGTCGATCCCGGTCGTCTTTCTGACGGCCAAGGCCATGCCTTCCGAGGTCGAGCGCCTTCGTCAGCTCGGCGCCATCGGAATCATCACCAAACCATTCGATCCCATGACTCTGGCCGGAGAAGTACGGAGCCTCCTTGGCCGATGACACCGCCGCCGCGGCGCTGAGCGACCTGCGCGAGAAATTCATTCGCGACTCGGCCGGGCGGCTGGACGACTTAACGGCACTGGTCGGCGTGCTGGCGGAGAATCCGGCAGATGCCGGCGCGCTCGACGAGACCATGCGCAAGCTGCACGGTCTGGTCGGGCTGGGGGCCACGTTCGGATTCAACGCCGTCACCACCATCGCCCGGCGCGCGGAGATCGAATGCCAGCAGGTGCTCTCCGAAGCACGCACGGCATCCGCCGAGCTGATCGACGCCCTCGGCGAGAGCGTGAGGCTGCTGCGCCAGGAATTCGCGCGCGGTGGTTCCTCTGCGCTTGAGGTCAGCATCGGCACACCCCCTAACGATCTTCACGTCGACGTGGTCCTGCTCGAGGATGACCCCATTGCCCACGAGATGTTGCTCGGCATCCTCGAGAAGCAGGGTTATTCGGTTCGCAGCGCTCACACGAAAGGCCACGCCCTGCGGCTCATCGACGAAAAAACTCCCGACGCGCTCGTCAGCGACGTTCTCGTCCCCGACGGCACCGGCTACGAAGTCGTCAGTCATCTCCGTGAACTGGCGGGCGGCAAAGCTCCCCCGGTGATCGTCACGAGCGCGGTGCAGGGATTTCTCGACCGCGTCGAGGCGGTGCGACGGGGAGCCGACGCATTCTTCGAGAAACCGATCGACTTCGCAGCGCTGGTTCGGACGTTGGAGAATCTGCTGGAACGCACCCGCGAGATTACGCCCCGAGTGCTTCTGGTGACCACGACCGACGCGGACACTGACTTCGTCGAATCAGTCTTCGGCTCGGCCGGGTACAACCTGCGCGTCTGCCGCGAGCCGCGCCGGTTCGATGCGGAGCTGTCCGCGCTCAGGCCCGATCTGGTGCTGCTGTCGGCGGACCTCGCAGATGCCGCCTGCGACCTGACCCGATGGCTGCGCCAGAAGCAGGGCATGACCACGGTTCCGGTGATCGTCGTGGGCGGCGACGGCAGCGGCGAGATGCGCCTGCGCTGCGTTCGCGCCGGCGCGGACGACTGGCTCCCCGACGGCGTCTTGCCGGGCCTGCTCCTGGCCACCGCGGCGGTGCGCATCGAGCGCGCCCGCTTCGTTCGGAACCTGATGGAGCACGACGGGCTGACCGGTCTGCTCACGCACAGCGCGTTCATGGGACACCTCCATCGCGCCTTTCACGATCACCAGCGGCATCCCGCACGCAAACCGTCGCTCATCCTCATCGATGTCGATCACTTCAAGACGGTCAATGACCGTTACGGCCATCCGGTTGGCGATCGAGTGCTGGCGGTCCTCGGCTCGTTGCTGCGCAGGAGCCTCCGTCGTTCGGACGCCATCGGACGTTACGGCGGCGAGGAATTCGCGGTCCTGCTCGACGATCTCGACGCTTCGGACGCGCAGCGGCTGATCGAACGCATGCGCGCCGAGGCGGCAGCACTTCCGCACAACGACGACAGCGGCTCGACGTTCCAGGTCACGTTCAGCGCCGGGATCGCCGCAGTCCCCGAGGGCGCCACGGAGCCGGAAGCCTGGACCGCCGCGGCCGACCGGGCGCTCTACACGGCCAAGAACGAGGGCCGCAATCGCGTGGTCGCGGCGAAGTAGGCGGGAGACGCTTGTCGCGCGGCGAAGAGTCTCCGTCGTTTTTCACCACAGAGCACACAGAGAACTCAGAGGCCTTCTTCTTTTGCTCTTCGGGCCTTTCAGTGCGTGATGGATCGGCGTTGAGCGCTCTTCGAGATCTCGCTGGACCCACTGAATATCCTGAAGGGCCTTTCTTCTCAGTGCTCTCTGTGTCCTCTGTGGTGAATTCCCCGGACAGGCCGCCGACCACGCCGCATCCTCATCCCTCCCTCCCGGTGCGTTTGACCACTAGAATTCCGCCGTGCGCGAAATGGGCAGGCTTCTGGTCATCGTCGGAGCGATGCTCGTCATCGCAGGCCTCGTGCTGCCGTACGCGAGCCGCATCGGCCTCGGCCGCCTGCCGGGTGACTTCGTCTTCCGCCGCGGACATGTCAGCGTCTACTTTCCGCTGATGACCTCGATCCTGTTGTCGATCCTTCTCACCCTGATCTTCTGGCTGTTCCGGCGGTAATTGGCTGGCTCCGCGGCATTGGTCAAATGCCGGCCGGCGGAAGGATTTGCGCCTCACAGGAAGGTAGAGCTCGCTTTCCACGATCAGGCGTACGTGCCCGTCGACGGCTGAGCGGCATTCACAATTCTGAAACCGAATTGACGTTTTGGCGTCTAATAACCAACGACCGTGAAACACGCCGTTCTGATCGCTGTGGTCTTCGCCCTTGCGGCGCCGCTGCTCGCCGATGTCCAGCGGCCGCTGATCATGACCTCACAGGATCATTCGCTGCTCACGATCGACGACTGCGCGCACTTCTACACGCGAACCGTCACCTCGTTCCCGGTGCAGGCGCAGTCCGAGGAACAGCACGCGGTACCGTTGGCAGGAATCGGGACGCTCCGCGTCAAGGCCAGCGACGAAGGCGGAATCTCGGTCAAAGGATGGGATCGCCCGGTCGCTCGCCTGACCATCTGCAAGTATGCCGTCGGACTGACGCAGGTCGATGCCGATCGCACGCTGCGCGATGTCGCCGTGACCTGGCACAACGGCGACATCCGCCCGCGCGGTCCCGAAGCCGACAACAGCCGCACCTGGTGGGTCCACCTGATCCTGCGTGTGCCGCGGAGCGCTGCCGTCGACCTGTCGGCCTCGAATGGCGGCATCGCCATCCGCAACATGAGCGGCCGCGTGACCGCCCGCGCCACGAACGGCGCGATCTCGATTGCCGGCTGCGACGGCGAGAGCACGCTCTCGACGGAGAACGGCGGCATCTCGCTCGAGAACATGACGGGGCGAACCCAGGCCACGACCCAGAACGGGCCGATCTCGATCAAGCTGCAGAACGGGAGCTCGCGGCCGACGATCGAAGCGCGGACCGACGACCTGGGCGACATCCGCTGCCGGGCCAAGGCCTGCATCGACACGCAGCTCACGCGGAGCGGAGGATCGAAGCTCCTGCGCATCAGCGGCGGGCTTCCGCTGATCCGCCTGTCGACGGGAACTGCTCCAATTTTCATCGAGCAGGTGCGATGATCGCGGCTTGCTGAACCGACTGATCGCCCTCATCGTCCGCCACGGCGTTCCGTTGGTGGCGCTCAATGTCTTTCTCGAACAGATCGGCGCGCCCGTGCCCGCCATCCCGTCGCTTCTGGTGGCGGGCGGACTCTCGCGCGATGGCCGCATCTCCTCGACTCACGTCGTGATCGCCGCGGTGGCGGCCTCGCTCGTCGCCGACTGGATCTGGTTCGTCCTGGGCCGCTGGCAGGGATATCGAGTGCTCCGGCTGCTCTGCCGGATCTCGCTCTCGCCCGACTCCTGCGTCCGCGACACGGAGAGCAACTTCGACCGTTGGGGAATGAAGTCGCTTCTGATCGCCAAGTTCATCCCGGGGTTCTCGACGGTCGCTCCGCCGCTGGCGGGCGCCACGCAGCGAAGCACGCTCGAATTCCTCGTCTATGACGCGGGCGGCGCCATTCTCTGGGCGGGCTCCGCAGTCGCCGCCGGACGGCTGTTCCACCACGCCATCGCTTCAATCCTGCGAAGACTCGAGAACCTCGGCTGGTGGGCGGTCGTCTTCGTCGTGTCGGCTCTGCTGCTCGTCATCGCCGCGAAATGGTGGCAACGGATGACCTTCCTCAAGAGGCTTCGCGTGGCCCGCATCTCGCCCGCCGAGCTCAAGGCGATGTTCGACCGCGGCGAATCGCCGATCGTCGTCGATGCCCGAAGCGCAGGCGCTCGCAAGCGCGACCCGCGCCGCATTCCCACGGCGTTGTCGGGCGACATCAACGAGCTCAGCCATGACCTGGCCGGCCTTCCGCCCCATGCCGAGATCATCCTCTACTGCACGTGACCGAACGAAGCGTCAGCCGCCCGTGTGGCGCGCCAGTTGATGGACCAGGGATTTACCTCCGTCCGGCCACTGGCCGGAGGGTTTGAGGCATGGGTCGATGCCGAGTACCCCGTGGAGGAGCCAGCGGGTAGCGGGTAGCGGGTAGCGGGTAGCGGGTAGCGGGTAGCGGGTAGCGGGTAGCGGGTAGCGGGTAGCGGGTAGCGGGTAGCGGGTAGCGGGTAGCGGGTAGCGGGAGAGGATATTCAGATCTTCGTTGTCCGATGTGAATTCTGCGTTCTGACTTTCATTTCTTCATTCTCAATTCAGGCTCTCCGGGATATTCAGTGGGTCCGGCTAAATTCCGAAGAGAGCTCTCCAGCCGCGGAGCGGCGAAATCCAAGTAGAGTCAGAACGCAGAATTTAGAAAGCAGAGTCGGCAATCTCCACCGCTGGCCGCTTGGACCGGCACCTCCCGTGCAATCAAGGACGGCCATGGGAAGTGCCCTGCCAGCAGTGGAGCTGGACGATAACGCCCGTGATTTCTATCGCGAGGCACTCGGTCACCTCGACCGCGAAGGCGTGCAGTACCTCGTCGGTGGCGCGTATGCCCTGGGGCAGTACACCGGCATCGAGCGGCACACGAAGGACTTCGACATCTTCATCCGGCGCGAGGATTTCGCTCGCGCCCGCAGGGTGCTGGAGGCTGCCGGATATGAAACCGAGCTCACCTTTCCACACTGGCTCGGCAAGGCATTTCACGGCGACGATTTCATCGATTTGATCTTCAGTGCCGGCAATGGAGTGGCCGCAGTCGACGACCTCTGGTTCGAGTACGCCGTGCCGGGACGCGTGCTGGACATGGACGTGCGCCTGATCCCGGCCGAAGAGATGATCTGGTCCAAGGGCCTGATCATGGAGCGGGAACGCTTCGACGGCGCCGATGTCGCGCACGTCCTCCGAGCGCTCGGGCCGACGCTCGACTGGCATCGCCTGATCGGCCGCTACGGTCCCTACTGGCGCGTCCTGTACTCGCATCTGGTGTTGTTCGGCTTCGTCTATCCCTCGAGTCGATCGAACGTGCCGGCCTGGGTCATGAACGAGCTCGGCGATCGCATTCGCAAAGAAAGCGCACAACCCGACGCGAGAGAAAAGATCTGCTACGGCACCATGATCTCGCGCCAGCAGTACCTGAGGGATGTCCACGAGTGGGGATACAAGGACGCGCGCGCCGAGCCGGTCGGCAGCATGACCCGCGAAGAGATCGCCCACTGGACCGCGGGCATCGCCGAGGATGGAGCGAAGTGATGGCCGCCGATCGCGGGAAAGTGCGCATCGCCGCCGTCGCCGACCTCCACGTGAAGAAGACCTCCGGCGGCGCTTTTCACGACCTGTTCGCGAAGGCGACCGAATCCGCCGACGTCCTCCTCCTCTGCGGAGACCTGACCGACTACGGCGCCCCGGAGGAGGCTCGCGTCCTGGCCAAAGAGATCACCAGTGCCTTGCGCATCCCGGCCATCGGCGTCCTCGGCAACCATGACTTCGAGACCGGCAAGCAGGACGAGATCGTGAAGATCCTCACCGACGCCGGCGTGGTCATGCTCGACGGCGATGTGCATGAGGTCCACGGCGTCGGATTCGCCGGAGTGAAGGGCTTCTGCGGCGGCTTCGGCCGGCGTGGACTCGCCGCGTGGGGCGAAAAGATCATCAAGGATTTCGTTCACGAGACGGTCGAGGAGGCGCTGAAGCTCGAGGCCGCCCTGGCGCGCCTGCGCACGCCCCAGAAGATCGCCGTTCTCCACTACGCCCCCATTCACGCGACGGTCGTGGGCGAGCCTCCGGAGATCGAAGCCTTCCTCGGCTCGTCACGTCTGGAAGAACCAATCGACCGTTATCGCGTCAGCACGGTTTTCCACGGCCACGCCCATCGCGGATCGCCCGAGGGAAGGACCAAGGGGAACGCCCTGGTCCTGAACGTGGCCATGCCGTTGCTGGTGGCCACGTATCCCGACCGGCCGCGGTTCCGAGTCGTCGAGCTCGACGTGACCGAAGCCGCCTCGCGTAAGGCGACCGTAATCCTCGCTTCGCAAGCCGACTTAGAATCATCGCCATGAAGCACGCGGCACTTCCCGATGGTGTATCGCGCGAGGGTCTTCTGGAATGGTTCCGCCAGGGGCGCGAGAGATCGGCGCAGCTCTTCGAGATTCCACACGAAGGTGCCTACTACGAACGACCGATCCCGCTGCGCAACCCGATCGTCTTCTACGAAGGCCATCTTCCCGCGTTCACCATCAACACTCTCGTGAAGCTCGCGCTGAATCGGCGCGGCATCAGTGAGGACTACGAAGTTCTCTTCGCGCGCGGGATCGATCCCGAGAGCGAGCACGCCGCCGGCAATGGCGCTTCGCTCTGGCCGTCGCGCGCCGAGGTTCGTGCCTACGCCGCCCAGGCGGACTCGATCATCGAGCGGGCGCTGCGCGAGGACGATATCGACTGCGACGACGTTCCCCAGCTGCGCGGAGGCGAGGCCGCGCTGGCGATCCTCGAGCACGAGCAGATGCACCAGGAAACGCTGCTCTACATGTTCCACAACATGCCACACGAAAAGAAGCGCCCGCGTCCTGCGTTCAACGCGAAGACCGCGCCGCAAACCGATGGCTCCAGCGGCAACGAGTTCATCCCCATCCCGCGTGGTATGGCGACGCTCGGTGCGGAGCGCGAGGCCATTGGCTTCGGGTGGGATAACGAGTTCCGCTCCCATGCGGTCGACGTGGAGGAGTTCGCCATCCAGCGCCACAACGTCACGAATGCGGAATTCATGGACTTCGTGCAGCGCGGCGGGTACCAGAACGAATCGCTCTGGTCGGACGAAGCGTGGCAGTGGTTGCGCTCCACTGGAAAGACTCATCCGCATTTCTGGCTTCTTCGAGACGGCGGATGGTATTGGCGCGGGATGTTCGAGCTGATTGCTCTGCCCGCCACCTGGCCCGTGTACGTCAGCCATGCGGAAGCCGAGGCGTTCGCGCGCTGGAGAGGCATGCGCCTGCCAACGGAAGCTGAATACCACCGCGCTGCGTTCGGAACACCGGCCGGACGGGAGCGCGATTTCCCCTGGGGCAACGACATGGCCGACAGCAGCCGCGGCAATTTCAATTTTGCGCATTGGGATCCGCTGCCGGTCGGCTCGTTTCCGGCCGGCGCGAGCGCCTGGGGCGTCGAAGATCTCGTCGGCAACGGCTGGGAATGGACCTCGACTCCGTTCGACGGCTTTCCCGGATTCGAGCCGATGGCGTCCTACCCGGTCTACTCGAACGATTTCTTCGACGGGCAGCACTATGTCCTGAAGGGAGCGTCGCCGGCGACCGCGCGTCACCTCATCCGCCGCTCGTTTCGCAACTGGTTCCGACCGACGTACCCGTACGTGTACGCAACGTTCCGCTGCGTCGCGTGAACCGCGAACGAGAGGGCAGAGCGCAGAGCGCAGGTCGATGAACCGCAGGGAGCGAATCGCTCAGCCTCACTGAACCCGCCTGCCCTCTGCCCTCTGCGCACTGGCCTGCGATCTGCGCTCTGCGCTCTCGAATTGACATCCACACGATCCGTGACTACATGTACGGTCAGGTGCGCATCGTGCATGCACCGAGAGGTATGGAAATGAAGACCTACAAGGCAAAGCAATTCGATCTCTCCGGTCTCAAAGGCATCTCCGACAAAACGCTGGAGACGCACTTCAAGCTCTATGAGGGGTATGTCGCCAACACGAACTCGCTGACGGAAAAACTTTCCGGCTACTTCAAGAGCGGGAACGTGGAACAGTCGGATTTCGCGGCGTACTCCGAGATCACCCGCCGCCTCGGCTTCGAGTACAACGGCATGGTGCTGCATGAGTACTACTTCGGGAACATGAAGAAACAGGGGGGCGGCGATCCCGGCTCGAAATTCAAGGCGGCGATCGACAAGAGCTTCCCGTCGGTCGACGTCTGGCGCAACGATTTCGTCGGCATCGGCAAGATGCGCGGCGTGGGCTGGGCCATCGCTTATCTCGACCCGATGACGGGATGGGTCTCGAACCACTGGATCACGATGCACGAGACGAACAACGTCGCCGGCTTCATCCCCCTCCTGGTCATGGATGTGTGGGAGCACGCCTTCCTGCTCGACTACAAACCGTCCGAGCGGCCGAAGTACATCGAAGCGTTCCTGTCCAACGTCGACTGGAACTGCGTCGAGCGCCGCGTGCAGCAGGTCCACGTCAGCGGGGACTGGCGATAACGGCAATCAGAACGCATTCCGCTCGAATCCGCCGGGCCATCCCCGGCGGATTCTTCGTTTGAGGAGACGATGAAAGACGGCATCGACGCCATCCTGCAACGCAGCCAGGCCGAGTACCTCGAGAAAATCCTGCCCGCCCGCGACCCGTTGCTCGCCTCCATGGAGCAGTTCGCCAGGGAGAAAGACCACCCCATTGCCGACCCCGAGGTGGCGCAACTGGTCCGCGTTCTGCTGCGGCTCAAACGACCGCGTCATCTCATCGAGGTGGGAACGAACATCGGCTATTCGGTGATCGTGATGGGGCGCGAGCTCGACAGAACGGCTGTTCTCGAGAGCGTAGAGCTCGACCACAAAATCCTGGAGACGGCGCGGCGGTATGTCGGCGACGCCTCGCTGCCCTGCCGGGTGGTCTTCCACGAGGGGGCCGCGACCGCCGTGCTGCCGACGCTGGAGGGACCGTTCGACTTCGCCTTCATCGACTGCGTGAAGGCCGAGTACGGCCAGTACCTCGATCAGCTTCTGCCGCAACTGGAGCCTGGCGCTCTCATCGTCTGCGACAACCTTCTCTGGGGAGGGCAGGTCGCGCAAGGCGTGCACGACGCGTCGACCGATGCGCTCCGCGAGTTCAATCGACGGATCACGTCGGATCCCCGGCTACTCACGACGATTCTCCCGGTCGGCGACGGCACGGGGGTTTCGGTCATGGTGTAGAGGAATACCGCCCACCACCGCCCTCGCCGACTTGTCATCCAACTTGTCATCCCGAGCGTCAGCGAGGGATCTGGGTGGGTGGGGCGCGAAAAGCGTGTTCGTCAAAAAAGCCGCGGAGGCTCCCGCCTCCGCGGCTTCATTTCTCTAGGGTGGGGTCTTCTTATTTCGATGCGGATCCGACGGCGGCCTTCACGGTCCCGCGCACTGGAACCGTCACGACCGGCACGATCTTGTCGTTTGTGAAGATCTTGACGTTGCCGTCGATGTCGCCAGCCTTCGCATCCTTGCCGACCTGCAGCGTCACTTCATACTCGCCCCTGGTGGTCGTCGGCTTCACCGAGGTCACCACACCGGGGATCGAGGACTCCACCTTGCTCACATTGAAGAGCTCCGGCGTACGGAGATTGTTCGAGTGCAGGACGATCGTCCGCGTGGCTGCCGGATCGGTCGGAGCGACTTCGCCGAAATTGATCCCGGTGGGCTCGACCATGAACGTCGGGCGGACGACACCGGTCACACTGATGCTGTACACGGGCTGGTGCTGCGAATTGGTCATGATGTAAATCTTGTCGGCGAGAGGGCCGATCTTCGCGTCAGCCCCGCCGACCGTGATGTCGACCCGGTACTGATTCTGCCCGGGACGCCCGACGCCCGGGGCCAGCTGCGCGGGGTCGGTGATCTTCGCGTAGCTGACCTTGATCCAGTCAGCCGGCGTCGCCACTTTGACGATGTCGAAGGGCGCTTCCTCCTCCGAATAGAGCACCACCGACTGCGTGGCGGCCTCTCCCTGCAGGAGCATGTAGCGGACGAAGCCCGCCGGATAGGCCTCGACATACGGCTTGACCACCGCCGCGATGGTCAGCTGTGAGCTCGGCACCGACGGGTCGTTGGTCTCCAGCTCGATCGTCTTGGAGATCGGGCCGGTGAAGTTCGTCGTGTCGACGTGGGCGTTGACCTTACCGGTCTGGCCAGGCTTGATGACCTTGTCGAAGTCCGCGACCGTGCAGCCGCAACTGGGCTTGGCGGCGATGATCTCGAGATCGGCGTCGCCGGTGTTCTTCACCACGAAGGACCAATCGAGCTTCTGGCCCTTCGGTATCACGCCGTAATCCTTGATCGGCTCCAGAATTGTTAGGCGCGGAGCCTTTTGGCTTTTCGCCTCGGTCGCCTTGGCGTGCTCGCCCTTCGACGTCTGAGCAGACGCCAACGACGCCACCGCCATGACCATCGCGGCCATCAGCACAACGATTCGCTTCGACATGCGCAACATCCTCCTGTGTTTGGACAACCGTGATTCGCGGACGGTTCGAACATGGTCTCCCAAATGACCATTCCCGCCGCCGGAAAGGGATTCGATTCTACAATCGGTCCCCGAACAGCATGGTTCTTGCTCACCAGACCGACTCTCATGCCTTACATTGACGATGTCACCAACGTCCGCCGTGTCTACCTGATCGGCATCTGCGGGACGGCGATGGCCTCGCTGGCCGGAATGCTCCAGGAGCGTGGCTACACCGTCGGCGGCTCCGATGAGCACATCTATCCTCCGATGTCGACCTACCTCGAGCGGTTGGGCATTCCCGTCCTCGAGGGATATACGAAAGAGCACCTGGAAACGTTCCGCCCCGACCTGGTGGTCGTCGGCAACGCCGCCGCCCGGACGCAAGCCGAAGCCGCGGCTACGGTCGAGCTCGACCTGCCGTACACCTCGATGCCCGAGGCGATTTACCAGCTGTTCATCCGTGGCAAGCACTCCATCGTCATCACGGGAACGCATGGAAAGACCACCACGACCTCACTCATGGCCTGGATGCTGGAGTCTGCCGGCCGCGATCCGAGCATGGTGGTCGGCGGCATACCGGTCAACTTCAATCAGAACTTCAAGCTCGGCCAGGGAAGCGATTTCGTCATCGAAGGCGACGAGTACAACACCGCCTTCTTCGACAAGGGAGCGAAATTCCTCCATTACCACGCCAATACGCTGCTGGTGAACAACATCGAATTCGACCACGCCGACATCTTCCCGGACCTCGAGTCGATCGTGGACATGTTCCGCAGGGCGGTCGTTCAGGTCGCGCCCGGAGACGTCATCGTGGCCAACGGGGACGACCCACGGGTCATGTCCCTGCGGCGCGACGCCAAAGCACGCTGGCTCACTTTCGGATGGGATCGATCGCGCGACATCTTCGCCACCGACCCCGAGTTCGCGCAGGAGACGACTTCGTTCACGGCGTGGTGGGAAGGGAAGGAGTGGTTTCGCTTTCGCACCCCGCTCTCCGGACATCACAACGTGCTGAACGCTCTCGCCGACGTGGCCATCGCCCGGCTCCGTGGCCTCCGGGCCGAGGAGATCCAGAAGGGGTTGGAATCGTTTCGCGGGATCAAGCGCCGCATGGAAGTGCGCGGCGTCGAGCGCGGCGTGACGGTGATCGACGACTTCGCACACCATCCCACGGCCATCGCCACCACGCTCAACGGAGCACACGAGCGCTACCCCGGCCGGCGCATCTGGGCGTTGTTCGAGCCGCGCTCGATCTCCTCGAGCCGGAAGGAATTCGAGGACGGGTACATCGAGGCCTTCCATGAGGCGGACCGGGTTGTGATCGGGCCGATCTTCCATCTCGAGCGCTACAGGACGCGTTACGGTCTCGACAAGATGATGTCGGTGCCGACGATTCTCGAGCGCCTCAACGCCGACGGAATCGAAGCCGAGCAGATCGACGATTTCGACGCCATCGCCGAACGGATCGCACGCGCGGCGAAGCCGGACGACGTCGTGCTCGTCATGTCCTCGGGTGCCTTCGGCGGCGTCCACGAAAAGATCCTGGAGCGGCTGCGCGCCTAGACGAGCGAGTGCAGGGGCGCAACCGCGCAGCCTCGCTCGGATGGAATACGCCCCCGGCATGCCCCGTTCCCAAGGCTCCTAAACGTGAAATTGTGAGGGGAAGGTATGTCCGAACAGAAAGTCCACGAGCTCCTGCGGAAGCACAACATTACACCTGATGACGTGAAGGAGCGGCGCACCTCGCTGCACCACCTTCGCCATATCGTGCGGAACGAAGAGCTTCCCTTCGACGTGTTCAAGGCGCTCGTGAAGATGCGCCATTAATCCGTCTTCCTCGCGCGGCAACCCCACCCGCTGCGCCCAACCTGCTACTCGCTTACAATGTGCCGCCTCTATGGCGTTTCGTGACGACGCACAGCAGCTGATTCAGCAGAGGAAATTCGACGAGCTCGAAAGCCTCTGGATGGCCGAGCTCGATCGCGGCTCCACGGACTTCGAAGCCTTCATCACCACGGCCAAGGCCCTGCGCAAGGCAGAGCAGCGCACCCAGTCCGACACTCTCCTGGGCCTCCTCGCCGATTCCTTCCAGGACCGCAAGCTCTGGTCCCAGCGCCTTCAGGTCCTCAAGGAGATCGGGCGGCTCTCCAAGCATCCCGCCCACCTCCGTCCACAGGTCGAGGAGGCGCTCCGCAAATCGCTGGGATCGCACAAGAGCTTCGACCGCGCCTTCCAGATCGCGAAATTCGCCGATCCGCAGAGCAATCCTGTCGAGCGCGCCGAAAAAATCGAGACCTGGCTGATGTACGACGAGGGCGAGTGCTTCTTCATGGCGGGTCGCGGCGCCGGCTGCATCACCGAGCTGAATCCCGAGCTCGGAATCGCCCGGCTCGATTTCGAAAAGGACAAGCGCGTTTCGGTGCCTCTGGGCGCCGCGGCGAAGTACCTGGTGCCGCTGCAGGACAGCCATGTCCTGCGCGAGAAGTTCCGGGACCCGGCAAAGGTACGGCAGGAAGCCTTGAGCTCTCCGCCGCAGTTCTTCGCCCGGATTCTGCAGAGCTTCGGCCGGCCCATGATGATGGGCGAAGTGCGCGACGCGGTGATCGGAATCGTCCCCGACGAAAAGTGGACGTCCTGGTGGACCTCGGCACGGAAGAATCCTCAGATCGTCGTGAGCGGTACCGGCGCCAAGGCAACGTATTCATGGAACGCCTCGGCCGGCGATGCCGAGAAGACCGTCCGGCGCGACTTCGAGCGTGCCGAGGTCAAGACCCAGCTCGATCTCGCCCGCAAACACAGCGGCCGCAGCAAGGAGCTGGCGGATTTCTTTTCTTCGACACTCGCTGCCGAGGCAGGCCGGCTGTCGCGCACCGACGGAGCGCTGGCCTGGCAAATCCTGACAACCCTCGAGTCGCTGCCCGGCTCGTACGCCGCGCCCGTCGAGCCGGCCTCGCTGCTCACCGGACCGATGGCTTCACGGACCGTCGCCGCGATCGGGGACAAGCCGATGCGTGAGCGCGCGCTGCAGGTCGTTCGCGAACACCACCCCGACTGGCCGAAGGTCTACAGCGAGCTCTTCTTCCTCGAGGACGAGCCGCGCATCCTCACCACGATCTTCTCCACCCTGGAGAAGGAAGGGCAGGCCGAGATTCGCGACCGTCTCATCGACGAGACCCTTCGCTATCCGCGGCGCCATCCGCGCGCCTTCTATTGGTATGTCAAGCGAGTGGCCGAGGACGAGTCGTGGAGCGAGCGCACGACGTATGCGCTGCTGTTCCTGATCCTCGACGCTCTGACGCACGACGAGTTCGCACCCGTTCGCGCACGCCTCAAGGACTTCTTCGACAAGGGGGGGCTGGCGGTCCGGATCATCAACGACCAGGCCAACGAAGAACAGGCGCGGAAGCTCGTCGACACGCTGGATCGTTATGGCGCCGTCGAGGAGTACCGCCGCGAGATCGTCAAAGCCGCCGCGCTGATGAAGCACCCCGGCCTGCGCGAGCCGCAGGCTGAAGCGATCTACGCGACCGCCGATTCGTTCGAGAAGAAGCGCGCGGAGCTCGAGCACATGCGCAGGGTCGAGATTCCCGCCAACAGCAAGGCCCTCCAGGCCGCTCGCGAGCTGGGCGATCTCAGCGAGAACTTCGAGTACAAGTCGGCACGCGCACGCGCCGAATACCTGGCGGCCCGCGCGGCGAAGCTCAGCTCCGAGCTCTCCCACACGCGCGTGCTCGATCCGGCGTCGATCGACGTCTCTCAGGTGCGAGTCGGCACGAAGATCCGTCTCAGCAATGGGGACCTCAGCCGCGACGTGACCATCCTTGGACCATGGGAATCGGAACCGGAGCACGGCGTTTACTCGAACCAGTCGGACGTGGCCAAGGCGCTCGTGGGGCATACCGCGGGCGACATCGTGAGCTTCATGGGCAACGACTACACGATCGAGTCCATCCGGCGCTGGACGGAGTAGCGGTCGAGCGCCCGCACCGCTCGCCGTGACGCGCGGGCGATGGTAAAGTGTTGAAAACGGACGGGTACACTCGGCGGTGACGATCGTCACTGGGCGTCGTGCCCGAAGGCGCTCTCCCGGCTGTCCGACCCTGTACAATTGCCGCCACTTCAGGATCCGGAGGTTTGACTCCCCTATGGCCTACGTAATCGCAGAACCCTGCGTCAACACCAAAGACACCGCGTGCGTCGACGTCTGCCCGGTCGATTGCATTCACCCGCGCAAAGACGAAGAGAACTTCGCCAAGGAGACGATGCTCTACATCGATCCGGAAGTCTGCATCGACTGTGGAGCGTGCGAGCCGGCCTGCCCCGTGCAGGCGATCTTCCCGGCCGATCTCGTTCCCGAGAAGTGGGCGCACTACACCGCAATGAATGCAGATTGGTACAAAGCGAAGGTTTAGAAGAATTTGTGACGCAGCTCACCTGCTTTGGCGGCGCTGCGATATAGTTTTCATCCAGGCATCAAACCGCGCCGCGTGGACGGCAACAAAGGGGCGTAAAGCCCCTTTTTCGTTCTTTGGGAAATCCTGCGAGACCCTTCAGCTTCGCGCCCACCTCGGACCCAACCACGGCAGAGCGGGCGAATGGGCGTGCCTCCGTGGACAATTGCTGAAGCTACCTCTCTCTCTGCAACGCGGGCCGGAGGGTCTCGTCGGATTTCCCAGATACGTCAGCGGCCCTTGAGCAAGCCGAATAGTCCCCGCACAACCTGCTGAGTGACCGTTCGCGCCGCCTGGTTAGCGGCGCCCCGCACGGCGCGGCTCGAGAGCACTTCCCCGATCATCGACTTCGGTTGCGCTGCGCGCGCACCGCGCTGAGCACGCGGTGCCGGCGCTTCGGCCGGCTGCTCTGCCGCGCTCGCGGCGATCTTCTTCTGGAGGATCTCGTGGGCGCTCTCGCGGTCGATGGCGTTCGCGTATTTCGGCGTGAGAGACGAGGCAGCCAGCACCTGCTGATAGACCGAGTCGTCGACGGCGCTCATCGACGAGGACGGCGGGAGAATCTGCACTGGCGCGGCGGGGGTCGGGATGCCTCGCGGATCGAGAACGCTGACCAGTGCCTCGCCCGTACCGAGCGCGGTCAGGGTCTTCTCGACGGAAAAGAATTCGCTCGGCGGAAACGTCGATGCACTGGCCTTCAGGTTCTTGGCGTCCTTGGGCGTAAACGCGCGCACGGCGTGCTGGGCGCGATTGCCGAGCTGCGCGAGCACGTTGTCTTCGATGTCGCCGGGCGTCTGGGTAATGAAGAAGACTCCGATGCCTTTGGACCGGATCAGCCGCGCCACCTGCTCGATGTGCTCGACCAGAGCCGACGACGCGTCCTCGAAGAGCAGATGGGCTTCGTCGAAGAAGAAGGCCAGCCGCGGCTTCTCCGGATCGCCGACTTCCGGCAGCCTGTAATAGAACTGGCCGAGGAGCCACATCAGAAACGTCGACCAGAGCCGCGGCTTGTCCTGGACGTCGGAGAGGCTGAGGACGTTGACCATTCCGCTCCCGCCGACGGTGCGCATCAGGTCATTGATGTCGAGCTCCGGCTCTCCGAAGAATCGCGCTGCGCCCTGCTGCTCGAGCTCGACCATCTTGCGCACGAGCACTCCGACGGTCGCCGCCGACATGCCGCCGTACTGCTTGAGCTCCTCTTTGCCATCCCCGGACAAGTACTGCAGCACATCACGCAGGTCGGTGAAATCGAGCAGCGGCATGTGGCGGTCGTCGCAGAACTCGAAGACCATGGCCAGCACGCCCTGCTGAGCATCGGTCAGGTCGAGCACTTTGCCGAGGAGAATCGGTCCGAAGGAAGAGACGGTAGCGCGCAGCTGAATGCCGTGCACCCCGGTCAGGCTGAAGAACTCGACCGGGAACGACTCGGGCACGAACTGCCGCTTCACGCTGGCCGCGCGGGCCGCGATTCGATCGTTGGACTGGCCGGGACGCGCCATTCCCGCCAGATCTCCTTTCACGTCTGCCAGAAAGACCGGCACCCCATTTCGGGACAAGCCTTCGGCGAGCACCTGCAGCGTCCGCGTCTTGCCGGTGCCCGTCGAGCCGGCGATCAGGCCGTGGCGGTTCATGAGGCCGAGCGGAATCCGCACCGGAAGGTCGGGCTGCGGTTTTCCGTCGCGGAGAACGTGGCCGATGTCGATGGCCGCGCCGCTGAACGCGAACGCCTTGCCGAAGGTCTCTTCGAAGGTCATGCGGTGACTTTAGCACTGCGATCAGCGGCGGGGCGGCATAGAATGCGCCGCCGGAGAAAAGCATGAAGATCGCATTTATCGGACTTGGCGCCATGGGAACTCCGATGGCGCGCCACCTGGCCAAGCACCACGAAGTCACAGTCTGGAACCGCACCCGCGAGAAGGCCGAGCGGCACGCGCGCGAGCACGGGACGAAAGTTGCTGCGGACCTCGCCCAGTGCGCCGCGGCAGAGGCCATCATCACCATCCTGCCGACGAGCCGCGAAGTCGACGAAGTCGTCGAACAGCTGATGCCGCATCTCCGCAAGGGAACGCTGTGGATCGATGCCACCAGCGGCGACCCGAACGTCAGCCGCGAGACGGCCTGCCGCCTGGCTGCCAGGGGCGTTGCCTTCGTCGACGCGCCGGTCACGGGTGCCGTCGTCGGAGCGGAGAACGCCACGTTGACGATCATGATCGGAGGGACCGCGGAAGACTTCGAGAAAGCAAAGAAGATCCTCGAGCACAACGGGAAGACGATCATCCACGTCGGTCCCGTCGGCGCAGGTCACGCCATCAAGGTGCTGACTAACTCGATCATGGGCGCCACCGTCTGGATCACCAGCGAGTGCCTGCTCGTGGCGAAGCGGTATGGGATCGACATCAAGACCGCGCTGGCGGTGACCAACGCCGGCAGCGGACGGTCGAATGCCTCCGAGAACCTCCTGCCGATGCGGCTGGCGGACCACAAGTGGCCGCTCGTCTTCAAGCTCGCCCACCATGACAAGGACATCCGCATCGCCGCTTCGATCGCACACCAGCAGCATGCCTCGACCCCGATGCTGGCGCTGACGCAGCAGCTCTTCACCGCCTCTCTGAACGAGCTCGGCGATCAGGCCGACTACATCGAGGTCGCGAAGATCGTCGCGCAGATGAACGGCACGAGCTGGGAGTGATGAGAGCCGGCGGAGCCGGGAAGGGCGGCCGGGTGGAAGCCGTGCAGCGCGGCGAAGAGTCTCCATCCGACAAATCGTCCCGGTAAGAGACTCTTCGCCGCGCTGCACCGCTCCCGCCACCGGCCGCCCCGCGGTTACGCCGGCTCAGAGTGACGGGTGCGCGGTTCCGTCGGGATGAAGGCGAAGATCTAGAACGTCGAGCGGATGATGCCGCCGTCGACCTGGATGCTCGCGCCGGTGAGGTAGCTCGCCCTTTCGCTGCAGAGGAAGGTGACGACGTCGCCGAGCTCGCGCGGCTCGCCGAAGCGGCCCATGGGAATCGCACCGACTGACTTGTCGAGAACCTGCTGCGGCGTGATCCCCTGCTCCCGGGCCCGGATGTCGGCGAGATGCCGCTGCCGGTCGGTGAGGTAGTGGCCGGGGAGAACGGCGTTCACCGTGATGCCGTCGCTGGCCACCTGGTCGCCGAGGGTCTTGGTCAGCGCGGACAATCCCGCGCGCAACGTGCTGCTGATCGTCAGCAGCCCGGTGGGCTGCTTCGCCACGAGCGAAGTGATGTGGACGATGCGCCCCCACCTCCGCTGCTGCATTCCCGGAATGACGAGATTGCAGAGCCGGACGACGTTCATCAGTGTCGAGTCGATTCCCGACTGCCACTGCTGCTCATCGAGCTCCAGGAACGGGGCAGCCGGAGGTCCGCCGGTGTTCGTCACCAGGATGTCGACCTGGCCAAAGCGCTCGATTGTCTTCTCGTACCAGCGCTGCAGGTCGGCGGCCTTCGACACGTCGCAGGCGATCGCCAGGACGTCGCCGCCCGCGGATTCGATCGACTTCCGCGCCTCCTCGAGCGACTCGAGCGTTCGCGAGCAGATCGACAGGCGGACACCCTCGGCGGAAAGAGAGCTTGCGATCGCCCGCCCCAGCCCCTTGCTCGCAGCGGAGACCATCGCTACGCGATTGCGAATTCCAAAGTCCATCAGATGTTCTCGACGATCGCTTTTCCGAAGGCGCTGGTCGACAGCTTCGTGGCGCCCTGCATCTGGCGCTCCAGGTCGTAGGTGACCTTCTTCTGCCGGATCGTTTTCGCGATCGCCTGCTCGATCGCGTCCGCCGCCTCCCACCATTTCATGTGCCGCAGCATCATCACGCCGGAGAGGATCAGCGAGCCGGGGTTGATCATGTCCTTGTTTGCGTACTTCGGCGCAGTGCCGTGCGTGGCCTCGAAGATCGCCACTTCGTCGGACTCGTTGGAGCCCGGAGCCATGCCCAGGCCGCCCACCTGTGCCGCGAGGGCATCCGAGATGTAGTCGCCGTTGAGGTTCGTCGTGGCGAGAACGGAGTACTCCGAAGGCCGCAGCAGCGCCTGCTGAAACATGGAATCGGCGATGCGGTCCTTGATCACGATCTTTCCCGCCGGTGCCGGGCCGTCGAGCTCCGACTCCGGAATCGTCATGCTCCCGAACTCTTCCTTCGCCAGCTGATAGCCCCACTCCTTGAACGCGCCTTCGGTGAACTTCTGGATGTTGCCCTTGTGAACGAGCGTGACGGAGTCGCGCTTCGCCGCGATCGCGTACTCGATCGCCTTGCGGATCAGGCGCTTCGATCCGAACTCCGAGACCGGCTTGATTCCGATCGCGGAGCCCGGGCGGATCTTGTCCTTCCGCCGCTCGAGCAAGTTCACCGTCTCGATGATCTTGTTCGCTCCTTCGCTTCCGGCAGGCCACTCGATGCCCGCGTAAACATCCTCGGTGTTCTCGCGGAAGATGATCATGTTCACCTTCTGCGGTTCCTTGACCGGCGAGGGGACACCTTCGAAGTAGCGCACCGGGCGGACACACGCGTAGAGGTCGAGGACCTGGCGCATCGTGACGTTCAGCGAGCGGATGCCGCCGCCGACCGGAGTCGAAAGCGGGCCCTTGATCGAGACGCGATACTCGCTGATCAGGTCGAGGGTTTCCTGCGGCAGATACTCGTCGAACCTCTCCTTCGCCTTATCGCCGGCGAAGACTTCGTGCCAGTGGATCTTTTTCTTCCCGCCGTAGACCTTCTCGACGGCGCCGTCGATGACGTGACTGGTGGCGCGCCAGATGTCGGGACCGGTGCCGTCGCCTTCGATGAACGGGACGATCGGATCGTCGGGTACGACGATGTGACCGTCCTCGTAATCGATGTGGGAGCCTGACGTGGGCTTTGGAATGCGATCAGCCATTCATTCACCTTCGCGCGGAATTCGGCGGCGAGAGTAGCCGAGGGCACTGGAAAAAGCGAGATCGTCGCGCCTCTCTGGAGCGTATCAGCCGGCCGATGCGACGGACACTTCTTCCCGTTCGATCAGCGACCGCAACGTGTTGATGTTCTTTCGGTCGGACTCGGTCTCGATCGTTTTCGGGGTCTCGAGAATCTTCGGGATGGCGGCGAATCGCGGATCGTTGAGCAGCAGCCGGAAGGCTTCCAGCCCGATCTGTCCTTCGCCGATGTGCTCGTGGCGATCGACCCGGGAGCCGAGCCCCTTCTTCGAATCGTTGAGGTGGAACGCTCCGACGTTCTCGACTCCGACGTGGCGTTCGGCCTCCTCGATCATGCGCTCGTATCCATCGCCCGTCCGGATCTCGTATCCCGCCGCGAAGACGTGGCAGGTATCGATGCAGATGCCGACCCGTTGTTTGTCATCGACGAGCTTGATGATCCGGCCGAGCTCTTCGAACGTGCAGCCGAGGCACGAGCCCTGGCCCGCCGCGGTCTCGAGGAGCGTCGCCACGCGATGCTGTGGCAGCGCGGCGTGGATGCGGTCGAGGCTGCGCGCGATCTGGTCGATGCCGGCATCGGCTCCGGCGCCGAGGTGAGCGCCGGGATGGAGGACGACGGCGTGGATGCCGAGCCGCTCGGCGCGGTCGAGCTCGTCGATCATCGCCTCGATCGACCGGCGATGGAACTCCTCGTTTGTCGTGGCGAGATTGATCAGGTAGGACGCGTGCGTGAGCAGCGGCTCGACGTTACGCGATTTCCGGAATCGCGCGACATCTTCGACCGTGAGCTCTTTCCCTTTCCACTGGTTCGAGTTCTTCGCGAAGATCGCGGCTGCCGTGGCGTTGATCGCCGTGCCGCGCTCGAAGGCGGTGTGGAGCCCACCTTTCGTCGAGAGGTGGGCTCCGATGAGGTCGCCTGAGGCTTTGGGGAACTTGAAGCGGTTTTTGCGAGGCACCTATTTGCAGTCCGTCCGCTTCACCTCAACGCGGCGGTTCTTGAACCGATTCTCGTCCGACGTGTTCGGAACGAGCGGCTGTGTGTCGCCATAGCCGTGCGAGGTCAGCCGTGACGCGGCGATCCCGTGCGCGACGAGCCACTGCTTCACGGCTGCCGCGCGCTCATCGGAAAGCTTCAGGTTGTAATCCGGCTTGCCGACGTTGTCTGTGTGTCCGCCGATCTCCACGACGAGCTTCGGCTCCTCCTTCAACAGCGAGAGAAGCTGGTTCAGTGCCGGCTCGGCATCGGGGCGCAGCGTGGCCTTGTTGAAATCGAAGTTCACGCCGTAAAGCGCGGCCTTGCAGTTCTGCTTCAACTGCGCGCGAAGGCCGGCGCCAGTGTCGACGACCTCGACTGTGTAACTCGGCGCGAAATCCTGCGAAGCGATGTAGACGCCTATGTCGCGGCCGTTCTTCGTATAACGAGCGTCCATCTCGTGACTGGTCGTCAGGCAGACCGCGCTCCATCCGGCCGCCCGGAACGCCGCTTCGTAGGCTTCTACCAGCGCGTAATCCGAGATCCCGGCCGGCGCGTCGTATTCGCGCGTGATCTTCTCAGTGCCCCGGGCCTCGGTCTTCGTGCAATCGGGCTGCTCCCAAAGATCGCCAGTCTCGTTCTTTCCCGACGTCATCCTGCTTCCGGGAAGCGGTGAGACGTACGGGATGTCGGCTTTCTCGCCGAAGGTCTCCGGCGTGGCTGCTGGCGCCTTCAGCGTCACGTGAAACGGATTCGGCCCGGGCTCGACGATGACCCCGGCGTTGCAGCACTGCCAGAACGCAACGTAGACAGCGTGATCGCCTTCGCCCTTCTGCAGCGTCGACGACGACTTCGCGCTCTCCATGTCGCCGTACACAAACTTGAATCCCTGCTGCTGCAGACGCTTGATCGTCGAGGTCCAGGCGTCGGGCTTCGCATCGTCGAGCGTGAATCTCCACACTTTCCCGGCGACCGGCACGTAGCCGCCCGAGTTTCTCTTCATCGTGGTCTTGTCGATGTTGAGGTCCCATTCGTTGTACGCGTAGTACTTCAGGTCGCTGACCTTATAGAGTCCGTCAGGGGACGGGAACCACGACGGGAGTGCGGGCTTTGGTTGTTCGGCGGCAATTGCGGAAAACGAAAAGAGAGACAGAAACAGCACGGCTGCAAAACGAGGCAAGGCATCCTCCTTTGATCAGTGCAGTCGGAAATTTACGGTGACCGTATAGTAAACGTCGATCGGCTCGCCGTGGAAGGTGGCCGGGTGGAAGCGCCACCGCTCGACCGCTTCGCGGGCCGCCTCGCCCAGACCGTACGGAAGGTCGCGGATGATCTGGACGTCGTCGATGCGCCCGTCCTTCCGCACGATGCCGCGGATGACCACGGCGCCGCCGACTCCGGCCATCCGCGCGGTCGCCGGATATCGTGGGATGACCCGATCGATCTCTTCCGGCTGCGTTCCGCCGGGCGGTACCGCCGCGTACACCCCGCTCTGGTCCTCGGTCGCGGGGACGGAGGTCTCGGGAGCCGCGATCGGCGGAACCTCCGGCGCTGGCGCCGCTGCGGTCTCGGTCGGCGGTGGTGCTGCTGACGCAGTGGTCTCGGTCGGCGGAGGAGCGGTGGTGGTCGTCGCGACGTCGAGCTGCGGCGCGCCGGTTGCCGTCACGTCGACGGCATCGACGTCGGCGTACGCCACTTCGCCGTTGTAGTCGATCGCGTAGAAATCGTGATCGCGGGTGAAGACCTTCGCGGCACTGCCCTCGGCGAGCTCGCCCACGATCGGGTAGAAGATCCCCGGCCCCGCGTAGAGGATCGTGTGTTGTGTGACCACGCCCTGCAGCGGCGGCAGCTTGCGGATGGCGGCGAACCGGGCCAGCCTCTGGTTGCGCTCGGCAGTCCGCTCCAGCAGGCCGCGCTCGGCCCAGCCCGTCAGGCCGTCAGGGTCCTGAACGCGCACCCACGTCCCGCGGTCTTCGAGCAGCACCAGGTTTTCGCCCGCCGTGGCCGTGGCCACGACGGGTGCCCTGGCGTTGGGCTCGGTGCGCATGCGGATGCGCGGCGGGAGCACGGTGAGCGTGTCACTCTGCACCGGCGTGCTGGCCGGATGCCGTCGGCCACTGGTGAAGATCAAGAGCCCGATCAAGACGAAAAAAATGCAGCCCAGAAAGATGACGACAATGACGCCGGCCGTATGTCGTTTCGGTCCGGCGGCCGTTCTGAGCTGTGGATTCGTTCGGGCCATGAGGAGTGGCGGTCAGCGCTTCCGGTCGTTCATCAGGGTGTGCATGATCGCCTTCTGGATGTGCAGGCGATTCTCGGCCTCGTCGTAGATCACCGACCGGTCGGAGTCGATGACTTCCGCGGCGACTTCCTCGCCGCGATGCGCGGGAAGGCAGTGCATGAAGATCGCGTCCTTGTTGGCCATCGACATCATCTTCCGGTCGACGATCCAGCCGGCGAAGTCGCGCCGCCGCTTCTCGGCTTCCGCTTCCTGACCCATCGAGGCCCAGACATCGGTCTCGACGATGTCGGCTCCTTTCACCGCCTCTTCGATGGAGGTGGTGACGACGACCTTGGTCCCCGCGGAGTCTGCATCGGCCTGTGCCTCGCCGACGACCGTCGGATCGGGCGCATACGCCGGCGGCGTGGCCACGGCGATGTTCATCCCGACTTTCGGCGCTCCGTACATCAGGGAGTGGGCCATGTTGTTGCCGTCTCCGACGTACGCAATTTTCCGGCCTTTGAGGTTCCCGAATTTCTCCCAGGCGGTAAAGTAGTCGGTCATGACCTGGCAGGGATGGGAGAGGTCGGTCAGGCCGTTGATCACCGGAACGGAGGCGTACTCGGCCAGGTCGGTGACGGTCTTGTGAGCGAAGGTGCGGGCCATGATGCCGTCGACGTAGCGCGAGAGGACGCGGGCCGTGTCGACGATCGGCTCACCGCGTCCCAGCTGAATGTCCCGAGCGGAGAGGAAGAGTGCGTGTCCGCCCAACTGGAACATGCCCACCTCGAACGAAACGCGCGTCCGCGTCGACGACTTTTCGAAAATCATCGCCAGCGTCTGTCCCTCGAGTGACTCCCTGAACTCGTCAGGATGCGCCTTCATTCGTTTGGCGAGCTCGAAGATCTGCATCACTTCGGCGGCGCTGTAGTCGTGGATCTCGATGAAATCTTTATGTGTCACGGTGACCTCGTTTTCCTGAATTGCGCGCGTATTCTAGTGCCTGCCGCCGCTCCCGCCGGTCAGGCGGTAGACGCCGCCGCCTTCCCCGGCGCGCCCTTCGTCGCACAGCTTGACCAGATGGGCGGCGAGCTGGATCTCGGCGGCGCCCTCCAGCCGCGGATCGAGATCGGTGTAGATGGCGCGGCGCAGCTGGGGGATCGACTTCGCTCCTGTCTGCAGCGAGGCGAGGATCTGGCGCTCGCGATCGAGGCGGTGCGCGATGTACGCGTCGAGGAGCGCCGTCGCGTCTTCCCGCACCGGCCCGTGGCCCGGGAAGATCCGCCGCGGAGAACGTCCGCGCAGAAGGCGCAGCGAGTCGATGTAGCGGCCCATGTTCCCGTCCGGCGGGAAGATCGCCGTCGTCCCCGCTCCCAGCACGGTGTCGCCGGTGAACAGATCGCCCTCGGCGGTCAGATAGCAGACGTGCTCGTCGGTGTGGCCAGGGGTCGGGAGCACTTCGACGGCCGTCTCCTCGACGGCAATCGATTCGCCGCCGCCGAGGCGCAGGTCAGCCGAATCGAGCACGCCGCGGGGCGCGAGAATGCGCGCACCGGTTCGCTCCCGCAGCGGCAGGGCGGCCGGGGCGTGATCGGCGTGGCGGTGCGTGACCAGGATCGTCTGCAGACGCGGCATGGCCGCCGCAATCGCCTGAACATGCGAGTCGATGGCCGGTCCGGGATCGATGACCGCGGTTTCGCCGAGGAGATACGTGCGAGTGCCGTCCAGGGTGAAGGGACCGGGATTCGGAGCGGTGATGGAGCGGATGTTCACGGCAGCACGATTCTCTTTCCCTCTCCTTCGCCGACGATGAGCGGCTCGATGGCGTCGATCTCCGCGCCGCGGCGCGACTCGATCAGACCGTCGATCGACTCGAACCCGACGAGGGCCTCCAGGTTCTTGACCGTCGGGAAGACCATCTCGAACTCGTTCGCGGAGTGGCGCGCCAGAGCCGCGGACGGCGAGATCCACACGAGGTCGACCGCCTCGTCGTTTTCGATCGTGGCAATTCCCGCCTCCGGGGCCCGCGCGAGAAAGAAGTAGGTGTCGAAACGCTTCGGCAGAGCCCGCGGCGTGATCCATCGTGAAGTCCACACGAGACGCGAGAAATCGACCGGTGCCTCGCTGAGAAGATCGCGGAAAGGTGCGCGGCTTTCCAGGAGGTCCTTCCGCTTCTGCAGAGCGTCGAGGAGAGGAGCGCCCAGCCAGAGGCCGGCCTCTTCGAAGAGCTCGCGCACGGCGGTCACGCGCATGACGCCCGCGACCGACGCATCTCCGCCGTCGCGCGCGATCCCATAGTCGTCGTCATCGGTGGCGCCGCCGGGAAAGACCCAGGCGTTCGGCACGAACGAGCTGCGGGCGTGGCGGCGGATCATCAGCACTTCGAACGGTTCGCGCAGCACGAGAACGCTGGCCGCAGGAATCGCGCGCACCGCGGACTGACGATCGTCTGGCGGGTCGTGGGCAGACACTCAGATCTCGTCTCTCAGCATTTCGACTGCCAACCGACCCATTCTTCTCCGCCCGGGCCGCGCTCCTTCTTCCAGATCGGCACCGTCTCCTTGATGCGGTCGATGACGATGCGGCAGGCGGCGAAAGCCTCGCCGCGATGAGGCGAGGCGCAGACGATGGCGATGGAGGAATCGCCGACGGCGAGATCGCCCAGGCGATGCACGACCGCGACGGCCGTCTCTGAAAACTGCTGCTCGACATCGGCCACGATCTTCCCGATTTCCTTTTCCGCCATGGGGCGATAGGCGTCGTAGAAGATCGACTCGACTGCGTGGCCTTCGTGATGATTCCGCACGACCCCTTCGAAGAGCACGTACGCGCCGTCGCTCCGGCGCATGACCCGCCGGACCAGCGCCTGGGGATCGATCCGCTCGTCGGTGAGATAGCTCATCCGCCGGCCACCGGAGGGATGAAGGCCAGCTCGTCGCCCTCGTGCAGGACCGCGTCCGGCGAGGCGTAGCTCTCGTTGATGGCCGCCATCGGAGGCTGGTCGTAGCCGGCCAGCTTCTCGTACGAAGCGCGAAGGCGCTGCCACACCTCGCGGGGCCGTGAGCCCTCGGGTACATCGAGGTCGGATTCGGACTGGCCGGTGATGTCCCGGAGCACCGCAAAGTAGAGGAGACGCACTTTCATCGGATCTACCAACGACGATGGACACCCATTACTTTCCGGCGACCCCGATCTCGGCAGCGACTTCCAGCAGCGCTTCGCGGATGAACGCGATGTGCTCCTCGAGATCGACACCGAGCTCCTCGACGCCGGCATAGATGTCGGCGCGGCTGACCGAGCGGGCGAAGGCTTTGTCCTTCAACTTCTTCTTCACCGAGGCCGGCTTCACGTCAGCCATGCTCTTGCTCGGCTGCACGAGGGCACAGGCCACGAGAAAACCGCAGAGCTCGTCACACGCGAAGAGCGCCTTCGCCATCAGCGACTCCCGCGCTACGTTGGTGTAGGGAGCGTGGCCCATGATGGCGCGGCGCAGATCGTCGTCGAAACCGCGCTCCTCGAGGATTTTCGATCCGACGAACGGGTGCTGTTCGGCCGTCGGATAGGCCTCGTAGTCGAAATCATGCAGCAGGCCGCAGATGCCCCAGCGCACAGGATCTTCAGCGGGCGCGTATTTGCGCGCGCAGGCCTTCATGGCCTGTTCGACGGCCAGGGCGTGCTTGCGCAGCGAGTCTGTCTTCGTGAATTCGTGGAGCAGGGCCAGCGCTTCGTCGCGGGTTTTCATGCGCGGCAAAGTATAGGGTGTGCGCGTGCTTTCCAGCCTGCGCCTGGAGTGGACGAGGGGGCGCGAACAGGGTCAGAACGCCGCAGCGGAGAAGGAACTTCGTCAGGATGGCGGACAGATTTGCAACTGAGGCGCCAAAACAGGAAAAAGTTGCCGTGCTCGAGTCCGCCGGTCGCACGTGATTCTTTTCGCGAGCAGAAGGTACAAGTGCTGTGCTGTCCGCACGTTCAGTGACTTGAGCGTTCTTCGTGACGCCGCTCACCGGAAAGGGGTTGTCCAGCAGCCCCCGATGGCGCGGTTTTAGCAGCAGTCGCTACCACGATGAATCTGGTTTCGACAGATGTCTCGGAACCGACGCGCGAGTCCAGCCTTCTTCGCTTGCGCATAGTGGCCGCTGCGGGCTCCCTCCTAGACTATTGGACCGATTTTGGACGATTAATCACCTAGCTTCCTTGCTTCCTGCCAACTGGCCGCAGCGGTCCAGCCCTTCTTCGAAGTACCACGAACGGAGCCGAAAGGCTCCGTAAGTGTTTCTAAGAGCAGTCCTGAGTGCCGAGTCCTGAGTCATCAGTGTCATCGGTCTCAGGACTCAGGACTCAGGACTCAGCACTCAGGACTTCTATAATCGCGCCGCTCATGCCCGAGAAGCGTCCCACCCTCTTCCTTGTCGACGGCTCGAACAACGTCTACCGCTCCTACTACGCGATCCGCGGCCTCACCAACTCTGCTGGCCTGGCCACCAACGCGGTCTACGGCTTCACGCAGATGCTGCGGAAGATGCTGAAGGATCACGATCCCGATTCCATCGCCGTGGCCTTCGACGTCGGAACGGCCAAGAGCCGTCACGAAGCCTTCGTCGACTACAAGAAAGACCGCAAGCCGATGCCGGATGACCTTTCCGTGCAGCTTCCGTATGTCAACGAGGTTCTGGAGGGCTTCCGCATCCCCGTGATCGGCGTCGAAGACTGGGAGGCCGACGACCTTCTCGGCTCCCTGGCCTGTGCGGCCCGCGACCGCGGCTACGACGTCGTGCTCGCCACCTCGGACAAGGACTTCTTCCAGCTCGTCGGCAACGGGATCCTGCTCTACCACACCGGCCGCGAAGTGCTCTACGACGCGAAGGGCGTCGAAGAAGCGTTCGGGCTGCCGCCCGAGAAGGTCGTCGACGTCATGGCCATCTGGGGAGATGCCATCGACAACATCCCCGGCGTGCCGGGGATCGGCGAGAAGGGAGCGAAGGCTCTGATCCAGCAGTTCGGTTCGCTGGACAGCGTCTATGAGCACCTCGACGAGATCAAGAAGGCAGCGCAGCGGAAGGCGCTCGAGGAGAACAAAGACAAGGCTTATCTCTCGCGCGACCTGGCGCGGATCCATTGCGATCTTCCGGTGGACAACATCGATTTCGCCGCCCTGCACCGGCAGGAGCCCGATCGGGCGAAGCTCCACGATGTTTTTTCGCGGTTGGAGTTCGCCTCTCTGATGCAGGAGTTTCTGCCCGAGGCGCCGGCGGTGGAGAAGAGCTACCGGGTGGTCACCGCCGGTGAGCTGCGCGAGCTCACCGCCCGCGAAGAGCCTCTGGCGGTGTGGTTCGAGCCGAACACGGCAGAGGGATTCGACGAACTGATTGCAGCGTCCCTGTCCATTCGCCAATCGGAAGCTCTGCTCGTTCCGATCTCCCGAGCGGTGAGCAGGGACGACGAGCTCATCGCCGGGTTGAAGCGGATCCTGCAGAGCGACCGCACGTTCATCGCCCACGATGCCAAGCTGCAGATGCGCCGGCTCCGTTCGAACGGCTGGCCGGTGCCCCGCAACTGGGCCGACACGATGATCATGTCCTACGTGATCAATCCCGGCCTGCCCAGTCACACGCTCGGAAACGTAGCGCGCGACCGGCTCAAGCAGGACATCCTCACGCGCAAGGACGTCGCCAAGACCGCGCCTCTATTCGCGCCGGAGCACGAGATCGGCGCCTCGCAGCTCGGCCCCTACCATCAGTATCTCGGCGACAAGGCGGATATCACCATCGCCCTCTACGACGTGCTCGAGCCCGAGCTGCGGCGCGATCCCGCCCTCCTCGAGATTTACAGCTCCATCGAGATGCCACTCTTTCCGGTGCTGGCGCGAATGGAAGAACGCGGAATCCGCGTCGACGTCGCTCTGCTCCGTGAAATGTCGGCTTCGATGGGAGCGCAGCTGGCCGACCTCGAGGCGCACATCCACGCGGAAGCGGGCACCGAGTTCAACATCAACTCGCCGCAACAGCTCGCGCACATCCTGTTCGAGAAGCTGCAGTACCCGGTGGTGAAGAAGACCAAGACCACCAAGACATACTCGACGAGCGTGGAAGTGCTGCAGGAGCTGGCCACGCACGGCTTCGTCGTGCCGCAGCTGATCCTGCAGCACCGGGAGCTGCACAAGCTGAAGTCGACCTACGTGGACTCGCTTCCCGAGCTCGTCGACTCCGACGGGCGCGTGCACACGTCATTCAACCAGGCGGTCGCGGCGACGGGCCGCCTCTCCTCATCCGATCCCAACCTGCAGAACATCCCCATTCGCACGGAAATGGGGCGGACCATACGCAAGGCCTTCGTCGCCGACGCCGGGTTTGCCCTGCTTTCCGCCGATTACTCGCAGGTCGAGCTGCGCATCCTCGCGCACATGTCCCAGGATCCCGACCTCATCGAGACCTTCCGGCGCGGCGCTGACATCCATCGCGCCACCGCTTCGAAGATTTTCGGCATTGCCGAGAACCAGGTCACGCCGGACCAGCGCCGGGCCGCCAAGACGATCAATTTCGGCGTGCTGTACGGCATGTCGGCCTTCCGCCTCTCCAACGAGTTGAGCATTCCGACGGCGCAGGCCAAGGACTTCATCGAGGCCTATTTCGCGCGCTATCCGAAGATCCAGCAGTTCCTCGACCGGACGCTCGAGGAGGCGCGGTCGACGGGAAAAGTGACCACGCTGTTCGGCCGCATCCGGTACATCCCGGAGATCCACAACCGTTCCTTCACTGTGCGCGGCAACGCGGAAAGGATGGCCATCAATGCTCCGATCCAGGGGACAGCGGCCGACATCTTGAAGCTGGCCATGATTGCGCTGGACGCAAAACTGGACGAGTCCTTTGCGCGGATGCTCCTGACCGTTCACGACGAGATCGTCATCGAGGTACGGGAGAACCGGGCCGAAGAAGTGGCGGGAATCGTGAAGGATACGATGGAGAACATCTTTCCGATCGCCGTGCCGCTGGCCGTCGACACGCACTGGGGCCGGAGCTGGTATGAGGCGAAAGAATGACGATCAGGCATGAGGAAGCACGCGACATCTGAGCACACCGCGCCGCGAACATGGCTGCAGTTCGCCGGGTGCGTGGCCTGCATCGCCGCCGCCGCCGTTTTGCCTTCCTGCCAGCAGGAGCGCCGCGCCGCACACCGCGTCATCGCCGGTGAACCCACCATTGCCGCGAACGTGATCACCATTCAGACCACCATCCAGCCCGAGAACAAGGCCTTCCTGCACTCGCTCGTCGTCGCCGGCGATCGTGCCCGCAGCGGCGACGAGGTGGACCAGTGGCGCCTCTTCGACCTTCACGACGACCAGGTGACTTACGTCGACGACATCGCGCGCACGTACCGCCGGCAGTCGATGTCCTCGATTCTCCACGATTTCGACGACGCCCTGAAGCAGCCGCTGCCTTCCGGCATTCCCCGGGCCCGGCTGGTCAGGACCGGCTTGCACCGCGTCATTCAGGGAACGGATACCGAGGAGATCGAGCTGCGCGCCGGGAGCTATGCGCGCCAGATGTGGATCGGAAAACACCCGCTGATCCCCCCGAAGCTGTTCGCCATGATGCTGGCCAGCGCACCATCGCGATCGCCTCTGCTACCGATGATGAAGAGCGTCGACGACATCCTCCTTGACACCGTGGGCTTTCCGCTGGCCGATCACGCAGAGCTCGGCTTCGACACGAACAGGAAACTCGTCGTCGACGCCAACGTCGTGAAAATCGAGCGCCGCAACGTGCCGCAGTCGTGGCTGAACGTGTCGCCTGCCTATCGGGACGTGACGCCGCCACCGCCCGCGCCCCACTCCAGCCGCGGAGCGGCGACATTCAAGTAGCCCCCTGCGTCAGCGTTGGAATGATCGGCGCGCGATCCAGCGTGTGAGCCGATACCCATTGAAAATCGTGAAACGCCAAGATTGATGAACCGAAGACCGCCGCGTTCGGTTCATCAATCAGCAATCTCAAATCCTAAATCGCCTCTAACCAAGCGTCCGGATGTACGCGATCACGGCCTTGATCTGATCCGCGGACAGGTGCTTGCTCTTGTGAGCCGACGCGGAGATCGGACCCTTGCCATTGGCGATCACGTTTGCCAGATCGGAGTCGCTCAGCCCCTGCACGACACTGCTTCGGAAATCCGGAATGTTGTTCTTCTTTCCGATGGCCGTGTTACCGCTGGCATCGGAGCCGTGGCAGGCCACGCACTGGCTCTTGAAGATGCCCTGGCCGGTCGAGGCGAGAGAGGCCTTCGACGAAGATCCGGTTCCCGCAGTCGATGCCGACGGATTGGTGCCCATGGTCTCGTTCGCTGCTGGAGCGCTCTTCGGAGGTGGAGGCGGGTTCTTCGGCAGCCCGGCTGCGCCGGTCGACGAGGCCGTTTCGGCGGCGGCCGGACCGGAGGCTTTTTTCGCCGATTCACGTTTCTCTTTCGCCCTCGCGGAGGCCGTCGAAGTCGAGGCTGTCGCCGTGGACGGCGCGGCCGCCGTGGAGGCGCTCGTCGAGGTGGTCTCGGCCATCGCGCCCGTCGACACGGTCGTGTCGGTGAGGGGGGCCGTTGCAGTTTCCGTCGTAGTGGTCTCGGCCACGGTCGACGTGGTCTCGCTGCTGCTGGTCGTAGCTACGTTCTCCGACTGCTTGCAGCCGGCCAGCACCAGAAACAGCGCCGTGAAGAAGATCGTCGTGGTTTTCATTTGAACCTCCGTGTACAGCTCAGCACAATGCTTGCCGAAGCGAACCGTACAATAGCTTGCATGATCGCGGCAATCATGACCATCGCAGCGCTCGCCAACCAGCCTCTGCTGCACGGTCAACAGCGCCTACGCGATGTTCCGCGAAAACGACCTGGGCAGGATCGCGCCAGAGCGTGCGCGGCGACATCGTTGTCGTCTCTCACGTCCTGTCCACGATCGCGCCAAAGAAGATCGAAGAGGCCAGAGTCGATCTGACGATTCTCGACGGCGAAAGTGACGTGCGTGAGGGGTTGCCGGACGCGCCCGAGCCTCGTCACAGCGTGAGGGAAGCGCACTTCGCGTGTACCTCGGAACAGACCTCGCGACGCCTCATCCAATCGGGCCCTGTGTAAGCTCGCGGACAAATGCACCGAAGGCGCGATCGAAGGTCTGCATATGGTTGTTCACCCAGGAGCGGATTGCGGCTGCCGCTGACGGCAATGCCTTCGTATCCTCGGATGCCACGCGTTTGGTGAGCCGCCGCAGCTCCTCGAGCAGCCGGGCATGCTCGCGCTCGTGTTCTTCAGTGCCGCGGTATCCATATAGCCGCATCAGAGTCTGTTCCGACTCGAAATGCGACTCCGTGAACTTGTCGAGTCTGGATATGAGCTCGAGTGCGACTGTCCGATTTGCTCCCTCCAGCGCCTTCTCGAGCGCGAGCAGCAGCCGGATCTGCATGACGTGCTCGCCATCGAGCTCAGGGACGCCGGTATGGGGGGTGTCGGTAGGGGTCTCGACCATCTTTTCATTGTACCCGTGCCTGCCGCGGCCACGCGCGGTGGCCAATCTCTCGAGTCGCGCATTGGACCCGCTGCGCCACAGGCTTCGATGGGGGCTCGATGGTCGCCGCGGCATGCCTGCTCCGCACGCAGTGAACCAATCGACGCCGGAGCGGCCTTACGGAGCGGCCGAGGCGGTGACGACATCGAGCTCGTCGATGATGTCGTTGATGGAATGGAAGCGAAGTGAGGCCGGGTCGTCGATGAGCAGGTCGAGGGCAGGAGTCGTATAGCCGGCACTCGCCAATCGGTCGCGGATGGCGATGGCTTCACTGCTGAGCTCTTCGGGCGGATGCGGCAGCGGAGCGGCGGCGGCGTTCTCGACGTACGTCTGCCGCTCGATGGCGGACTTGCGCGTTTTCAGCTTCTTCTGGAGCTCGCGAATCGCCGTGACGACCTCCTGGGGAAGCGCCACCGCGTTTTTCATCGAGGCCAGGTCGTCGCGAAGCATGTCGAAGGCCGAAGCCATCGCAGCGGCGTCGGCCGCCGGCAGATCGCCGGCGGCTCCGGCGAGATCATTGAGCGCGAATTCGATCTCGCCGACGCGCGCGGCGTTGAGCTCCGACGCGGCGCCGGCGAGAGCATTGGCCAGCACGTCCGAGGCGAGCTGGACCTGCGAGCGCGTGAACGGATCCTCGATGCCGGTGATGGCGGCGCGTACCTGGAACAGCGCCGCCTGCATCATGACGATCTCGTTCATTCAGCTCCCACTTTATTGAGGAGTTTGGTGAGACCGGCGACGATGTCGATAGGCAGCGGGAAAATGATGGTGGTGTTCTTCTCGACGCCGATCTCGGTGAGGGTCTGCAGGTAGCGGAGCTGCAGAGACGTTGGCTCGACGGCCAGCACGTGAGCCGCGTCCGCGAGCCGTTGCGAGGCGGCGAATTCGCCTTCCGCATGAATCATCTTGGCGCGCTTCTCGCGCTCGGCTTCGGCCTGCTTGGCCATGGCCCGGAGCATCGACTCGGGGAGGTCGACCTGCTTGAGCTCGACGTTGACGACCTTCACGCCCCACGGCTCGGTGTGCGTGTCGAGAATCGACTGGACGCGGGCGTTGAGCGCGTCGCGGTGGGCGAGAAGCTCGTCGAGCTCCACCTCGCCGAGGACCGAGCGCAGCGTCGTCTGCGCGAACTGCGAGGTCTGGTAGCGGTAATCGAAGACTTCCACCACCGCCCGGCGCGGCTCGATGACGCGCAGGAAGACCACGGCGTTCACCTTCAGGGTGACGTTGTCGCGGGTGATGATGTCCTGCGGCGGCACCTCGAACGCTTCCTGCCGCAGAGAGATCCGCACGATGCGGTCGACAGGCGCGAAGACCAGGAAAATGCCCGGTCCCTTTGCTTCGGGAAGAAGCCGGCCGAGGCGGAAGATGACACCGCGCTCGTACTCCGGCAGGATCTTGATCGAACTGAGAAGGTAGATCACGAGAATGACGACGACGATCAGCGCAAACGGCATGGCTAGCCTCCGATTCTGGAACGGGGCGGGATTGTAGCGCGGACTGCGGCGCGGCGCCGGTAACGGCCAACCCATGGGCAAGTGTTAGGCGCGCCCTCGTCATCTTGAGCCGGCGGAACCGCAGTCCCCGTCACTCTGAGCCGGCGCAGCCGCGAGGGCGGTGGACAGGCGGGAGCGGTGGAGCGCGGCGAAGAGTCTCCGGGACGATTTGTCGGCGTAGCGGATCGCTCACGTCGGCCGTGCAATCGGGAGACTCTTCGCCTGCACCGCTCCGCCACGGGAGGGCAGGCTGGAAAACCTGCCCCACACCGACTTACTTCCGCTTCTTCGGCCGGGGCGGCTCGTCTTCGTTGTCGCGGATGTACTCGGCGACCGGGGCGGGCACGTTGCGCTTGAGCAGATCGATCTCCCGGAAGGTGATCCCGCCTTCGAACTCCCAGTGGTGCTGCGGGCGGTAGACGCCGATGTCGTGAACGCGCGCACCGACCACGAAGCGGATGCAGCCGCGGCGGTAGTCGAAGGCCCGGCCGTTGCGCGTGTGCACGGCCGCATCGATGCGATAGGAGCCGGCCACGAGATCGAGTGAACGCATGGCGAACCGCACCCGTCCGTCCCGGTCGAGGTGCTGCGGCATGAAGCCTTCCAGCTCCGTATTCGTGCCGTACACGCAGTTTCCGTCGGCATGGTAGATGCCGATGCCGAAGACGAAATCATCCTGAGGGACGCGCACCTCGACGTCGAGCTCGATCGACACCGGCGTTCCCGCGCCGAGAGCCACCAGCTCCCGGCCCTGATCATCGACCAGAGCCACCCTCCGAAGAATCACCTCGCCCGAGCCCCAGCGCTCCTCCTCGAGCGAGTCGCGCGGCGACGCTGCGTTCTCCTCGGCCTGCGCTTCAGTCTCGGGCGCGGGAACCGCAGTCGCGGAGACGACGACTCCCTGGGCGGTCCTGCTCCCCGCCACCTGCTGGAGGTACGAGTCGACGACCCGAACCGGGTCACCGACGGCCACCGCCTCGCCGTGATCCAGCCACAAGGCGCGATCGCAGAGATTCCGGACCTGCTCGAGCTGGTGCGTTACGAACATCAGCGTCACGCCGCGGTACTTCATCTCCTGGATCTTGGCGACGCACTTCTGTGAGAACTCCTCGTCTCCGACCGAGAGCACTTCGTCGATGAGGAGGATGTCGGGATCGACATGCACGGCCACCGCGAAACCGAGGCGGACGTACATGCCGGAGGAGTACGTCTTGACCGGCTGGTCGATGAACGGACCGATGCCGGAGAACTCCACGATGCGGTCGAAGCGCTGGTCGATCTCACGCCGCGTCAGCCCCAGCATGATGCCGTTGATGTAGATGTTTTCGCGGCCGGTGATCTCGGGGTGGAATCCGGCGCCGAGCTCGATCAGGGCGGCCACGCGCCCGCTCACGACGACCCGTCCGCTGGTCGGCTTCAGGATCCCGGAGATGATCTTCAGCAGCGTAGACTTGCCCGATCCGTTGCGGCCGATGATCCCGAACGCCTCGCCGCGGTCGATGACGAACGAGACCTTCTTCAGCGCAGGCACGGAAGCATCAGGCTCGAGCTTCAGATCGCGTTTCAGCAGGGCGCTCTTCAGGGTTGCGAACTGCGAGCGGCGGCCCCAGAGCCGGTAACTCTTCGAGACGTTCTCGACGCCGATGGCAAACGACGCGGCGGCCGCGCCCCGCCCGCCCCCTGCCGGACGTTGATCACCAACGCTGCGGCTCATATGGCCTCCGCGAGCACATCGCGCAGACGCTCGAACACGAGGAAGCCGAGGGCCAGCGAAGCCAGCGCATACGACACCATGAGCAGCGAGTCGGCCAGCCCTGGCAGGTGACCGAAGAAGAGCACGTCCTGATACGACACCACGAAGGGCGTCATCGGGTTGAGCCGCAGCAACGCCCGCAGCGGACGCGATTGGATGTTGCCGATGAGATAGATGATCGGGGTGATGAAGAACCCCAGCTGCATCAGGTTCGTGATGATGTCGCGCAGATCGCGAAAGAGCACCGATGCCGACGCCACGGTCATGGCCACGCCGGCCACGAACAGCGTCTGCAGGATCATCAGCAGCGGCACCAGCGCGATGGTCCAGTGAATCGAGATCTGGTGCGCCACCGCAAACGCTCCGGTGGCCGCAAGCAGGATGGGCATGGCCAGCGCGAAGTGCACCAGGTGCGACGACACCACGACCAGCGGCAGAGCCTCGGCCGGAAACATCACCTTCTTGATCAGGCCGGCATTGCTGGAGATCGACGTTGTCGCCTCCAGCACCGCCGCCGAGAAGAACGTCCACGGCAGAATGCCGGCGAACAGAAACAGCGGATAGGGTCCCTTCACGGCCTGCTGTGGAAAGAAAACCGTGAATACCAGCGTGTAGACGCTGAGCAGAAGGAGGGGATTGGCCAGCGACCAGAAGAACCCGAGGATCGATCCGCGATAGCGCGCTTTGAGATCGCGCGCCGTGAGCGCAGCAATCAGCTGGCGATGGCGGTAGAGAGATTTCAGCTCGTTCAAAAGTCCTGAGTCCTGAGCCCTGAGTCCTGAGCCGCCGCCGTTCCACTCAGGACTCAGCACTCAGGACTCAGCACTCGTCATGTCTCGTCTGTGACGATCAGCATCAACACCGTCGAGCCGATCTGAAACTCCGACTTGTCCTGCAGCTCGGTGGGACCGGTGATCTTGTGTCCATCGACGAGCGTTCCGTTCGTCGACCCGAGGTCCTGGACAAGATAGCCCGTTTCGCGGATCTCCACCGCGGCGTGCTGCCGCGAGGCCTCGGTGTCGTTGATCGTAATGTCGGATCCCGACCGGCCGATGGTCACCCGCGGCTTGTCGATCCTTATTACGTTTCCCGCGTCCGGTCCGTCGATGATGGCCAGCGACAGGCGTTTGCCGATGGGCAGCTTCAGCTCGGCAGTGACCTTGCCCGTTTCGTGGTGGTGCGGGATCGGTTTCTGCTCCGTCGTGTCCTGAGGCGGCTTCTTTGGACGGGCGATGTTGGTCTCGTCGTGGCGCGAGGCCGTCGAGTCGTCACTCTTCGCGTAGGCCGGATTGACGATCTCGAAAACCGTCTGGCACTTCGCGCACTTGATCTTCTTCGACGGTTTCCGTTCGAAGCGGTCCTCGTCGTACTTGTATTTGGCGTGGCAGTTCGTGCACTCGATGATCAAGTAGACCCTCGACAGGACGCGGCTCGACGATAGCACGGAGGGGGGCAGTGGTCGAGAGCCTTACTGTGCGCGCAATCTCATACAAACGCGCGGCGGCGGGCAGCGGGACGGAGCGCGATCACGACCGACAGCCTCGGTGCCCAACCTCCAGGGACCGAGGCGGTCAGGCACTTGCATGACGGTCGTCGGAGCCGCCAGTCGATTCGCCGCACCCGAGCGGCGTGATCACTCGTGCCCGAACGGAGGAGAACGTGACACGTTTCCTGATCGCGTTTGCCGCAATCGCCCTGACTGCCTGCCAGACGATCGCACCGCAAGGTTCGCCTGCACCTGCGGCACCGTCCGCTCCGCGGAGCGCTCCGGCGAAACTTACCGTCGCGCCCGACACGCCCCAACGCCTCGCACAGCTTCCACGGACGGTCATCGACTACGACCACGCCCTTCTGAACGACAACGACCGGCAGGTGGTGGCGAAGCTGATCGAGGCCTCGAAACTGATCGACGAGATCTACTGGCGGCAGGTTTCGGAAGACAATCCAGATCTCAGGACGCGGCTCTACGCGCAGGCAAAAAGCGGTTCACCGCTCGCCGTCGCCGGATACGGCTACTTCCTGCTCAACAAGGGACGCTGGGACCGGCTGAGACAGGACGAGCCTTTCATTGCTCCATTCGGCCCCGCCGGCGCGAAGCCGCCAGGAGCTGCCTTCTACCCGGCGGACATGACCAGGGGTGAATTCGAGAGATATGTCACCACGCATCCCGCGCAGAAGGATGAGCTCGAGGGTCTGTTCACGATCGTGCGCCGCGACGGCGTGAACCTCGTCGGCATTCCGTACTCCGCCTACTACAAGGCCTTCCTCGATCCAGCGGCCGCCCGCCTGCGCGAGGCCGCGGCGCTGACGTCCGACTCGTCGCTGCGCACGTATCTGACGAAGCTTGCCGACGCGTTCGCATCGAACAATTACCGCGACAGCGACATGGCCTGGATGGACCTCGACGGCAGCATCGAGGCCGTGATCGGGCCTTACGAGGTCTACGAGGACGGGCTCTTCAACTACAAGGCTTCCTTCGAGTCCTTCGTGACCGTCGTCGACAAGACGGAGAGCGAGAAGCTCGCAATTTACGCGCAGCATCTTCCGGACATGGAGCGCAATCTCCCGGAGCCGGAGAAGTACAAGAACCTCAGCCGCGGAACGTCGTCGCCGATCAAAGTCGTGCAGGAGATCTACACGGCCGGCGACGCACGCCGCGGCGTGCAGACCTCCGCGTTCAACCTGCCCAACGACGAGGTAGTCCGGGAAAAGAAGGGCTCGAAGAAGGTCCTCCTCGAGAACGTCATGGAGGCGAAATTCCGCCTGAGCGGCCGCCCCATCGCCCAGCGCGTCCTCGATCCCGCGCTCACGGATCTGATCTCCTTCGATGCGTACTTCACCCACACGCTCTTCCACGAGATGTCCCACGGCCTCGGGCCGGGACTCATCACCCAGCCGGACGGCCAGCGCGTCGAAGTGCGCATTCCGCTCAAGAACCTCTTCTCCACGATCGAAGAGTGCAAGGCGGACGTCCTCGGGCTCTGGAACATCCGCTACGCGCTCGACCGCAAGCTCATCACGTCGTTCGACGAGCGACAGCTTTATGCGACCTACGCCGGCCTGATGTTCCGATCGATGCGCTTCGGCATCGACGAGGCGCATGGACGCGGCACTGCCGTGCAGTGGAACTGGATCCGCGAACGCGGCGGAGTGGTGCCGATCGCCGGCGGCAGGTACACGATCGACGTGCCGAAATTCCGCGATGCCGTGCAGTCGCTCGCCACCGAGCTGCTCACGATCGAGGCCACCGGCGACTACGACCGCGCCCGGGCGCTGCTGGACAAGTACGGCGTGTCGACTCCGGAGATGCAGTCCGTGATCGCGACGCTCGCGGACATCCCTGTCGACATTGCTCCGGTGTTCCCGGCGGCCGGCGAGAAGTAGCGCGAAGCGCTTTGGAGTGCGGTCGCTTGCGACCGCTTTCTGGAGTTTGGCACTTCTCTCTCGAGGTAACTAGTCGATCCGGACACTTGTCATCCCGAGCGTCAGCGAGGGATCTGGGTGGTCGGGGGGGCGCCTAACATGTGCGGTTTCAGCATGTTTGGTGCGCCACCCACCCTCCCAGATCCCTCGCTGACGCTCGGGATGACAAGCGTGTGCGTCAAACTCCAGAGCGCCCGCTGGCCCGCTACGCCAGTTTTCGGATGTCTTCCTCCAGCTGCTCGGGGCTCGGCATCAGGGGCTCGACCAGCGGGCCCTTGAACCAGTCGTACTCGCCCTCGAGGAAGTTCAAGACGAGCTTGTACGCCGCGTCGTCGTAGTCGGTGAAGAGGAAGCGGAAGTTGGTCTCGATGCGCATCTCCGCCTCGCGGCAGAAGACGTCGGCGAGATCCATGGCGTTCTGGTTGCCCTTCCTGGCCAGCATCATGGCGTAGCTGATCGAGGCCGCCATTGCGAACAGGTCCGTGCCGATGTCGACGATGCGGAAGAGCACCATCTGCTTCCGCTCCAGCCTGGCCTGGTATCGCATCATGGCGTGAAAGATCGACCGCGCCAGGTGCCGTGAGTTGCGCTCGACGAAGCGCATGTGCGTGGCCAGTTTCCCGAGCTCCGCGAACTTCGGATAGCGGCTCCAGCCGAGGTATTTCGACGGATACCAGGCCGCGTAATGAGCGCCTGCTTTGGCCGCGGCGGAGAGCTTCTCGCGGGTCGGCGTTTCGGGCTGGAGGATCTTGAAGCCGCGCTTCATGTGCGGATCGACGGCCTCGCGGGCGATGAAGAGATGCTGAATCTCGCTCGTTCCTTCGAAGATGCGGTTGATGCGCATGTCGCGCATGATCCGCTCGACCGGATAGCCCTTCTCGCCGCGTCCCCGCAGCGATTCGGCCGTTTCGTACCCACGGCCGCCACGGATCTGCACGAGGTGGTCGATGCACTGCCAGGCCACCTCCGTGTTGAACAGCTTGGCCATGGCCGCTTCGAGCCGCAGGTCGACCTTGCCGCGATCGGCGAGGCCGGAGGTCAGCCACACGATCGCCTCCATGGCGAAGGTGTGCGAAGCCATCCAGGCGATCTTCGCCGCCACCGCTTCGTGCTTCCCGATCGGCAGACCCCACTGCACGCGCTCGTTGGCCCACTCCTGTGCGATCTCCAGCATTCGCCGGCCACTGGCCGCACAGCCGGCGGGAATGGTCAGCCGGCCGGTGTTCAGCGTGATCAGCGCGAGCTTCAGGCCGAGGCCTTCACCCCACAGCAGGTTCTCGTTCGGAACGTAGACGTCCTTGAACCGGAGCAGGCCGTTGCCGATGCCGCGCAGCCCCATGAACTGGCAGCGGTGCTCGACGGAAAATCCCGGCGTGCTGGTCTCCACGATGAAGGCGGTGATCTGTTTCTTTTCCTTTCCCTTCACCATCTTCGGCGGCGTCTGGGCCATCACTACGATGAGCTCGGCCTGCGTCCCGTTGGTGCACCAGAGCTTCTCGCCATTGATGATCCAGCCCTTGCCGTCCGGCGATCTGACCGCCGTCGTCTGCATCTTCGCCGGATCGGAACCGACGCCCGGCTCAGTCAGGGCAAACGCCGAGATGGCGCCGTTGGCGAGGCGCGGCAGGTACCTCTTCTTCTGTTCTTCGGTGCCGAAGAGCTTGAGCGGCTGCGGCACGCCGATGGACTGGTGCGCAGACAGCCAAGCCACGCTCGAGCCGCACCAGGTGGCCACCAGACCGATGGCGCGGTTGTAGTTGGTGGCGCTGAATCCGAGGCCGCCGTACTCCTTCGGGATCTTCATGCCCCAGGCGCCGAGCTTCTTGAATCCGGCGAAGAGCTCGCGCGGGTACTCGCCCGTCCGGTCGATCTCGTCAGCGTCGACGTTCTCCGCGAGGAAACGCTCGAGCTTCTGGAGAAAGTCGTCGGCCTCCGCCTTGTCCTGGGGAGGCTGTTCGGGGAAGGGGTAGATCAGATCGAGGTTGAGCTTGCCGAGGAAAAGATCGCCGACAAACGACGGCTTTTCCCACTCGGTCTGACGGGACGCTTCGGCGACCTCCATCGCCTCCACGGCGCCCTGGGTCTTGACTTCAGCCATGGCTGAGACTCCTTTGGAGGGTTGCAGTTACACGAACTGGTTTGTGCAATGTGATGAATGTCACGTAGTATGAATGAACGCTCATTCAGCAGTCAAGACTTGATGTTGCAATCGGACTGCCATGGACAGGCGTGCGAATGCCGGCGGGCGGGGTTACGCGGTTGCGCGGTTGCGCGGTTGCGCGGTTGCGCGGTTGCGCGGTCGAGGACCTTCATCGATCTCACGTTAACCTCGCGACCTCGTGACCTCGCGACCTCGTGACCTCGTGACCTCGTGACCTCGCGACCTCGCGACCTCGCGACCTCGCGATCTCGTAAAAGCACAACATGGTGACATTCGCGTCCACGCTGTGCTTCGCGCGTAGACTTTGCACTCCCGGCGAGAGACCCCGCTGTCACGTTTCTCGGCGCCGGCGATCGAAAGGGTGAGCGCATGAAATCCGCGAAGTCGGAAGAAGGCGGTGAATCAGTGGTCCTGGCAGAAGTCGAAGCAATCGTCAACGATCGAGGCCTCCTCACCGGACCGCGTCCGACCGTCGATCGCGAAAAGCTTCAGCATCACCTGCGCGAGGTGCTGCGCCTGCTCCACGTCGACCTTCAGGACGAGAATCTCCTCGACACTCCCCGCCGCTGGTCGGAGTCGCTGGTCACGCTGACGAGCGGGTACGACTACACCGATGTCCGGAAACTGACCACGCTGTTCCGCAAGGCCTGCTCGGCCGCCGACGTGAACTGCCAGAACATGGTCGTCATCGGCGGCACCTACAAGACTCTCTGCGCGCACCACATCCTGCCGTTCTTCGGGCAGTTCATCATCGGCTACATCCCCGAGACGATGATCATCGGCGCCTCCAAGATTCCGCGCATCGTGGAAGTGCACATGCGCAGACTGCAGTCGCAGGAACACCTGGCCCACGACGTGGCCGACACGGTGGAAAAGATCCTCGAGCCCCGCGGCCTGGCCGTCTGGATGGGCGGCGTTCACATGTGCATGATCATGCGAGGCGTCGAGCAGGAATCATCGTTCATGGAGACCAACGTCCTGCGCGGCGAGTTCCTCAACGACGAGCGCACCCGCGACGAGTTCATGTCGATCGTGAACCGGCGTGGAAAACGGGATTGAAGTCCTGAGTCCTGAGTCGACGGGATTGAAGGTCACGAGGTCACGAGGTCGGTCACCCATGACCTCGTGACCCGTTTCGCACTCCGCGACCTGCCCCCTGTCTCAGCTGACGGTATTCGGCGACCTCAGCCCGGAACGAGGAGTACAGCGCCTGATTCTGCTGTCGATCCGCCTGCCGGATGGCCCGGATCTGCTGTTTCTGGTCGGCAGAGAGGTTGAGCCTTGCGAACGCGGCTCGCGCGCCGCGGGCGTGGAGGCGGGCGGGAGCCGCTGCGCCCTGCGCGAACGCGACCGGTACGAAGCTGACGGTCAGCGCAACCGCCGTGAGGAACTTTTTCATCGGTTTTTCTCCTTTGGACGATGTGGCGTACGGAAACCCTGCTGCCGGCACGAAACGTTGAGCGGCCTCCGCCCGTACGAATAAACGAGCAATGAATACCAAGAAAATCTTCTACGAGGTCCGGGTCTTCCTTGTGATGCTGATCGTCATCAGCTCCCTCCGCTCCGCGCTCGCCGACTGGAACGATGTGCCGACCGGGTCGATGAAGCCGACGATCCAGGAAGGCGACCGCGTCGTGGTCAACAAGCTGGCGTACGACCTCAAGGTTCCGTTTACAACGATCGAGATCGCCAAGTGGGGCAACCCGAAGCGCGGAGACATCGTGGTGCTCTTCTCGCCCGCCGATGGCGTTCGCCTCGTCAAACGGGTGGTCGCGCTGCCGGGCGACAAACTGGCCATGGTCAACAACCAGCTCTTCGTCAACGACGTGCCGGTGCCGATCTCAAAGCCGCGCGGCCCGATAACCGACGATGAGCAGGGCGTCACCTTCATCGCCGACGAGATGCTCGCCGGCCGCGATCACGAGGTCATGTTCACGCCGCAGATCGCCGCTCTCCGCTCGTTCGGTCCGCTCGAGGTGCCGCCCGGCAAGTACTTCGTCATGGGCGACAACCGGGACAACAGCAACGACAGCCGCTACATCGGATTCATCGACCGCGACCGCATCGTCGGCAGGGCGATGGCCGTGGCCTTTTCCATCGACCATGCTCATCACTGGATGCCGCGCTTCGACCGTTTCTTCACGAAGCTGAACTGAGATCGCAGGTCACGGATCGCAGGTCACAGATCGCAGATCGCAGGTCAATGGGAGCAGTGCAGACAGAACAGTAGCGCCGGAAACCGCTGGGACAGCGTTGCCTGCGATCTGCCATCTGCGATCTCCCTCTGGCATCGATCCTGCGAAATCGATCGCAGGCGGCCATGAAAACGACCTCAGGAATCCTCGCTGCCGCGTGCGTGCTGGCGATGGCGTGCCGCGGCAACGGCAATCTCACGCGGAAGAACCAGCAATACGACGTCGTCCAGGAAGGCTCGGCGAACGGCGTCACCTCGACCATCAACGCCCCGGGCGAAACGGCGCCTCCGGTCGACAACACGCCGATCACCGGAACCGGACCGAACGCGGACACGACGACCGCGTTTACCCTTCCGACAGCGACCGAGGGCGCACCCACCGGACCCGGCAATCTGGCGGGAACCCTTCCGACTTCCGACTCCAGCGGCCGGATGAGCAGCGGGATGCTCACCGTCCCGGCCTCGCCCGCGCCACGGACGACGACCGCCGTGGTCCGACCGCGACCGAGCCAGACGACGCGAACAACACAGACGCCGCCGACACCGCCTCCGCAACAGGCGCCGCCGGCCCCCACGACGGCAACCGCTGAGCCGCAACCGCCACCGACAAATACGGCCGTGACCAGCACGACTACCACATCGACCGACACGCAGCCGCCCCCACCGCCGCCGCCTCCCCCCCCCAGCGGGTAACGGATAGCGGGTAGCGGGTAGGAAGAGGCGTCCTGCGCGCTGCCCGCTACCCGCTACCCGCTACTCGCTACTCGCTACTCGCTACCCGCTTTCGTTCCGCTATCATTCGCCTCCCATGCCGCGGGTCACGTTTCAGTCGCTGATTCTCACCCTCCAGAAGTTCTGGGCGGATCGTGGATGCATGATCGAGACGCCGCTCGACATCGAGGTCGGCGCCGGCACCATGCATCCGGCAACGTTCCTTCGCGTTCTCGGTCCTGAGCCGTGGAACGTCGGATATGTCCAGCCGTCGCGCCGTCCCGCCGACGGGCGTTACGGTGACAATCCCTTCCGGCTCGGCAAGCACTACCAGTTTCAAGTCATCCTCAAGCCGTCGCCTCTCGACGTGCAGGACCTCTATCTCGACTCGCTGCGCGCGCTGGGCCTCGACCTCACGCGCCACGACATCCGCTTCGAAGAGGACAACTGGGAAGCACCGACCCTCGGCGCCTGGGGCGTCGGCTGGCAGATCCTCCTCGACGGGATGGAAATCACGCAGTTCACCTACTTCCAGCAGGCCGGCGGGATCGATCTGGCACCGATGTCGGCGGAGATCACGTACGGCCTGGAGCGGCTGACGATGTTCCTGTCCCGCCAGAGCTCGATCTTCGACATCGAGTGGGGTGCAGGCTTCGGCTACGGGCCGGTGCGGAAGCAGGAGGAGTACGAGTTCTCGAAGTACTACTTCGAAGTGGCCGACATCGATCTGCACTGGAAGCTCTTCGACCAGTACGAAGGCGAAGCGAAGCGCTGTCTGGAAGCGCGGCTCGTTCTTCCGGCGTATGACTGGACCCTGAAGTGCTCGCATGCGTTCAACACGCTCGACGCACGGGGCGCGATCTCGGTGACGGAGCGGGTCGGGGTGATCAAGCGCGTCCGCGACCTGGCGGTCCGTTGTGCGCAGCAGTACCTGGAGTCGCGACGTGAGCTCGGCTTTCCGCTGCTGCCTGAAAGCGAGCGCGCGGCGCTTCCGCAGGAGGCAGCCCGCTGATGGCCGAATATTTTTTCGAGCTGCTCACCGAAGAGATCCCGGCCTGGATGCACGAGGCAGCGCAGAAGACGGTGCAGGAGCGCCTGGCCCCCACGGTGCAGCAGTTAGGCGGCGATCCCGGCACGATTACCGTGACCTCGACGCCCCGCCGCATCGTCGTGTTCGTGCCGGAAATCCCGGAGCGCGAATCGGACCGGCAGCAGGAAGTGAAGGGGCCTCCGAAGAAAGTGGCCTTTGATGCTTCGGGCGCGCCGACACAGGCGTTGCTCGGATTCCTGAGGAAGAGCAACGCCGCCCTCGAGGATGTGGTCGACACCGGCGATTACGTGATGATCCGGCGCAACGTGGCCGGCCGGCCGGCGACGGAGGTCCTGGCCGAGCGGATTCCCGAGATCTTCGAATCTCTCCGCTGGCCGAAGATGATGCGCTGGGGCAAGGGCGAGTACTCGTACATCCGCCCGATTCACTCGTTGATCTCGATGTACGGCGGGCAGCACCTGCCGCTCTCCATTTTCGGCGTGGCCTCCGGCACGTCGACGGTCGGCCATCGCACGCTCGCACCGGGTCGGATCGAGGTGACCTCGTTCAACGACTACGTGACCAAGCTCGAGCTGGCGCGGGTCGTCGTCGACGCCACGCGCCGCCGGCACGTGATGGCCGAACGGGCGCGCGTGCTGGGGATGCAGGCTGGAGGTGCTCCAGCCCTCGACGTCTCGATCTGGTCGCAGTGGCAATACCTGACCGAATACCCGGGTATCGTCCGCGCGGAGTTCCGTCGCGACTATCTGGCCCTTCCGGAAGAAGTGCTCGTCACGGTGATGCGCGTCCACCAGAAGCAGCTCCCGATCCGCAGCGCCGACGAGAAGCTGACCAACTCGTTTCTGGCGGTGCTCGACAACGAGGGTGATCCCGACGGCAACGCCGCATACGGGAACTCGTTCGTGACGAATGCCCGCTTCGCCGATGCGCAGTTCTTCTATGAGACCGACCGACGGAAGCCGCTGGAGGCACGTCTGGAGCAACTCGCGCACCTGCAGTTCCAGGAGAAGCTGGGCAACTATCTCGAGAAAACCCGGCGCATCGAGCGGATTGCTGCAGCGATCTGCAGGGAGGCGGGAGAGGAGCCTGCCGACGCGCTCGAAGCGGCGCGCCTCTGCAAGACAGACCTCGTCACCGAGATGGTGAAGGAGTTCACCGATCTGCAGGGAAAGATCGGCGGCATCTACGCACGCGAGGAAGGGAAGCCGGAGATCGTCTGGCAGGCGATTTACGATCACTATCTTCCGGTCAACATTGACGACGAGCTGCCGCGGAACATCGCCGGCGCGATCGTCTCGCTCGCGGACAAAATCGACACGCTGGCGGGGTTCTTCACCATCGGCCTGAAGCCGACCGGGTCACGCGACCCGTTCGCGTTGCGCCGGGCCGGACAGGGAGTCGTGCAGATCCTCCTGAATCGCGACAAGCGGCGGGTGTCGATCGGCATCGAGCGTCTGATCGACCTGGCGCTCGAGGCGCGGTCGGCGAAGACCGCTGCGGGCGTACGGGGCGATCTGCTGTCCTTCTTCTCCGAGCGCGTTCGCACACTGCTGGAGATGTCCCGCTACGGCTTCGCGTACGACGAGATTGCCGCGGCCATGGAAGCGGGATGGGCCGCATCGCTGCCCGATCTGGTGGACCGGATCGAAGCGCTCAAGGCGCTGCGCGGCGAGGCAAACTTCCTCTCCATTCTCGATTCCGCGAAACGCATCGAGAACATCACCGCGGGCCAGGCGTCGACAAAGGTGGAGGCCTCGCGACTCGAGCACGAGACCGAGAAGCGCCTGAACGAGCTTGCCGATGTCGTCACCGCTCAGATTGCAGAGCTCGTGGCTTCCCGTCACTACAGCGACGCCCTTCGCTCGTTCGCGGCCATGGCCCCGGAGCTCGAAAAGTTCTTCAACGACGTCATGGTCATGGTCGATGATGAAGCGCTGCGGAAGAATCGCATGTCGCTGTTGCGAAAAATCGGCGGTGCCGTCTCGCAGATCGCGGACGTCACGAAAGTCGTGGTGGCCAGGCGCGACTATCGACCGTGAGAAGAGCCGTCATTGCTTTCGCCCTCGCCGCCGCCTTCTGCGGCCGGCCCGCGCCTGAGAAGGCGCAACCCGCGCCTGCTCCCGCGAAACCGCCCGCCCCTCCCAATCTGCTGGAGTTGCGGCGAGGCGCCGCAGTCGTGTCGCGCACCGGAGAAGCACTGCTCACGGCCTCTGCCGTACGCGCCATCGACGGCGACATCCACACGAAGTGGTTCTCCCCGCCGTCGGACCCGCAGCAGACGATCGTCTTCTCTCTGCCTGGCCGTTCGCGCCTCGAGCAGCTCGGCCTGCAGACCGGCACGAATGGCGCGTACACCGCAGAAGGCGTGCGCTTCGATCTATCCGCCGACGGCGAGCACTTCGTCACCGCCGCTACGGTCTCACCGAAGGAATCCGACGAGCCGCAGCTTTTTCGAATCTCGCCCACGATCGCTTCCTTCGTCCGAGTGAGCGTCCTCGGCGCGAAGTCGAACTTTGCCCAGATCGGTTCCGTTCATGCCGTCGGCGCCTTGCTCGACTCCACCAACGCCGGCCAGCTGGACGGCTGCTTCTCGGTCAACGGATTTCCTTCGACCTTCACTCAGAGCGGATCGACCGTGACCGGCTTCGTGGGAGGCAACGACCACACGACCTTCGAGGGGGGAACCGACGGGCATTTCTACCGGCTGGCCTGGATACGCGGTCCGCAGTTCGGGCTTGCAGCGATGACCGTCACGCCCGATGGGAAGCATCTCTCCGCGATCGTCTGGCACGAGGAAGCGGTCCAGGCGAGCCAGTTCTTCGCCGACGACCTCCTGGGCGACCGCGTGCCGTGTTCTGCGGCGCCGGAGCAGCCCGCCCTCAGCGTCTTCCGCGCCTATGTGGAGCGCTTCCACTATTTCCCGCTCTTCGGCCTTCGCTTCGATGACTCCGGCCGGCTGCTCGAAGCTGACAGCGCTGCGACACTGCTTCGCGTGACACAGTTCCTCATCGCGAATCCGGCACTCCCCGTACGCTTCGCCGCGCATGAGCTGCTGCAGTCCACGCCCGATCTGAACCGCCGGCTGGCGCAGGCGAGACTCGATTCGCTGCGCGCAGCCCTTCAGAAGAACGGCGTGAACCTCGCCCATGTCACCTTCGAAGCCTTCGGGGCGGAGAAGCCGCACCGGGAGGCGTCGATCGATCTGACCCGCGCGATGTACAGCAGTATCGATCTCGAGCTGAACGTAGCCCGGTAGGCGCGTTTTGGCCATAATCCGGGCGACGTGGAGGGAAACGCGATGACCTCTACACTTCTCCAGGAAAAGCGGGCAACCGGCGAGGTCTCAATGCACACATACGTCTATTACTTCGGCGACGGGCACGCTGACGGAAACGCGAAGATGAAGAACATCCTCGGCGGCAAGGGCGCGGGCCTCGCCGAGATGACCAACATCGGCGTCCCAGTCCCCCCCGGCTTCACGATCTCCACCGAGGTCTGCACGTATTTCTACGCCAACAGCAAGAGCTACCCGCCGGAGCTCAAGTCCACGGTGGAGGCAAGTCTCGCCCGCGTCGAGAAGTCGGTCGGCCGCAAGTTCGGCGATCGGACGGCACCGCTGCTCGTCTCCGTCCGCTCCGGCGCCCGCGCTTCCATGCCCGGCATGATGGACACGATCCTCAATCTCGGCCTCAACGACGAGACCGTGCAGGGCCTCGCCACATCGGCCGGGGACGAACGTTTCGCCTTCGACTCGTACCGCCGCTTCATCCAGATGTACGCGGATGTCGTACTGGAGATCGACCGCGAGCACTTCGAGCACGAGCTGTTCGCGCTGCGCGACAAAGTCGGCGTGAAGACCGACGCCGAGATTCCCGCGCAGCCTCTGCGCGGGCTCGTCGACACCTACAAGAAGATCGTCCGCGAGAAGACCGGACACGATTTCCCGCAGAACGTGCAGGATCAGCTGTGGGGCGCCATCGGGGCCGTCTTCAACTCCTGGAACAACGCCCGGGCCATCACCTATCGCAAGCTCAATCACATTCCCGATGACTGGGGCACCGCCGTCAACGTGCAGTCGATGGTCTTCGGCAACATGGGCAACGACTGTGCGACCGGCGTCGCGTTCACGCGCAATCCGGCGACAGGCGAGAAGAAGTTCTTCGGCGAATACCTGCCGAACGCCCAGGGCGAGGACGTCGTGGCAGGCATCCGCACTCCGCTCCCGATCTCGAAGGCGCAGGTCGTGACCGAGGAGAAGTCGCTCGAAGAGACGATGCCGGGCGTCTACGCGCAGCTCGTCGACGTCTACAAGAAACTCGAGAGTCACTACCGCGACATGCAGGACATCGAGTTCACGATCCAGTCCGGGAAGCTCTATCTCCTGCAGACCCGGACCGGCAAGCGCACCGGTTTCGCCTCCGTGAAGATCGCCTGCGACATGGTCGAGGAAGGGCTGATCAACCCGCGCGATGCAGTCGAACGCGTGGAGGCCGGACAGATCATTCAGCTGCTGGCGCCCGTGTTCGACGCGGACGAGAAGAACAAGGCCCTCCAGGGCGGACGCCTCCTCGGCCGTGGCCTTCCGGCTGGTCCGGGAGCGGCGGCGGGACGCATCGCCTTCAACGCCGAGCATGCGGTGTCGATGGCCAGGGAAGGGCCGGTCGTGCTCGTGCGCATCGAGACCTCACCCGAGGACATCGCCGGCATGCACAGCGCGGTCGGCATCCTTACCACGCGCGGCGGCCTGACGTCGCACGCGGCCGTGGTCGCGCGCGGCATGGGGCGCCCCTGCGTCGTGGGCGCCGGCGGGCTGAAGGTCGACTACAGCCGCGGCGAGCTGCGAGGCGAAGGAAAAGAACCGCTCGAAGAAGGAGACTGGATCTCCATCGACGGAACCAGCGGCCAGATCATCGGCGGAAAACTGGCCACCCGACCCTCCGAGGTCATCCAGGTTCTCATCGAAGAAAGGATGAAGCCTCAGGACTCCGAAGTGTTCCGGAATTTCGACAGGCTCCTGAAGTGGGCCGACGAGATCCGTACGCTCGGTGTGCGGACCAACGCCGATACACCGAACGATGCCCGCGTGGCTCGCCTCTTCGGCGCCGCGGGAATCGGGCTCTGCCGCACCGAGCACATGTTCTTTGCCGAGGACCGTATTCTGCGCGTCCGCGAGATGATCCTGGCGCGCGACGAAGCGGGCCGGCGCAAGGCCCTGGGCCTGCTGCTGCCGTTCCAGCGCGCCGATTTCGAAGGCATTTTCCGCGAGCTGGCGGGCATGCCCGTCACGGTCCGGCTGCTCGATCCTCCGCTCCACGAGTTCCTCCCGCAGAGCGAGCAGCAGATCTCTCAGGTAGCGCGTGAAATGGGGTGGGGATTCGTCGAGCTGCGTGCGAAGGTGAGCCAGCTGCACGAGATGAACCCCATGCTCGGGCATCGCGGCTGCCGGCTGGGCATCACCTTTCCCGAGATCTACGAAATGCAGGTGCGAGCGATCTTCGAGGCCGCCTGCGCGGTGAAAAAGGCAGGCATCGACGTCCATCCCGAGGTCATGATCCCGCTGGTCGGCACGTTGAAAGAGCTGCAGATCACCGCCGACATGACCCGCCGCGTGGCCGAAGAGGTGATGAAGGAACAAGGCATTCGCGTGGCCTATCTTGTCGGAACCATGATCGAGATTCCACGCGCCGCTCTCATCGCCGAGAAACTCGGCGCGATCGCGGAGTTCTTCTCCTTCGGCACCAACGACCTGACGCAGATGACCTTCGGCTATTCGCGAGATGACGCGGGAACGTTCCTGCCCGAGTACGTCGAGAAGAAGATCCTGCCGAAGGATCCGTTCGAGTCGATCGACCAGGAAGGCGTGGGCCAGCTGGTACGCCTCGGGACCGAACAGGGTCGCAGCACCAACGCGAAACTCAAAGTGGGCGTGTGCGGAGAACACGGCGGCGATCCCGACTCGATCCGCTTCTTCCGCAGCTGCAACCTGAACTACGTGTCGTGCTCGCCGTATCGCGTGCCCGTGGCCCGGCTGGCGGCCGCGCAGGCGGAACTGGAGCTGAAGGCGTACGAGGGGTGACGGAGACAGACCACGGACCACGGACCACGGACTACAGAGCGCAGATCGCAGTTTGATGAAGGGCCGGTTCATTGCCGGCCCTTTTGCCTAACTGAGTCAATCGCCTCGACCAGCGGTCCGTGGTCCGTGTGGTCTGTGGTCTGCCTTCCGCGGTCCGTGGTCTGCGGTCTGTGGTCTGCCTTCCGTGGTCCGTGGTCTGCGGTCTGTGGTCTGCCTTCTGCGGTCTGCGGTCCAGCTACACCCTGAACCTCGCCACTTCCTCGGCGAATTCGCTTCCGCTGCGGACCAGCGACGAGAGCGCTTCGCTGAACTGCTCCGCGATGGCGTTGTTCTTCTGCGCAATCGTGAGTGTCACCTGCGAGGCTTTGGCAATCTCGTCCGCCTTCGAGAGCTGATGGCCGAGGCGGTCGCGGATGGCCCGGATATCGTTCGCAATGTGCTCCATGGCCGCGGCGATTCCGCCGCTGGCGTCGGTCTGTTCGTCGGACGCGCGCTTCACGTGCAGGGCGATGTCGCGGACGCGCTCCGATTCCTGAGCGAGCAGACGGGTCGCTTCCGCCTGTCCCTTCGTGGCGCGGGAAATCTCCGTCACTGCCTCGGAGGTCTGGCTCATGACCCCGTGCAGATGCCGCGTGGCCTGGCTCTGCTCTTCCATGGCGCGGGAGATGCGCTGCGACATCTCCTGCGCGCGATCGGCGCTGTCGAGGATGCTGGCCAGCGCCTGTTCGGTCTTCTGCGCCAGATCGACGGTGGCATCGACACGCGATACACCCTCGTTGATCGCGCCGACGGCTTCCTTCGCGATCGGCTGCACGTCCCGGATGATGTCGGCGATCTCCTTGGTCGCGCCGCGGGTGCGGTCGGCGAGCTGCCGGATCTCGTCTGCGATGACGGAGAAGCCGAAATCCTGGCTGCCGGCCTGAGCGGCGATGATCGCGGCGTTGAAGGAGAGCAGATTCGTGCGATTGGTGAGCTCTTCGATGAGCAGGAGAATCTGATCGATCTGCCCCAGGCTCTTTTGCAGCGCTTCGAACGCACCGGCCGTGCGCCGAGTCGATTCCTGCGCGCTGCGGATCCCGGTCACCGTTTCCTGCACGGCTTTGCGGCCGGAGAGCGCGTTATCGCGAACCTGATCGGCGATGCTCGCCGTCGAGGAGGCGGTGCCGTGGATGTGGTCGACCGTCGCTTCCATCTCCGCCACGAATGTGAGCAGTTCGGCGCTGAAGCCGGCCAGATCGGTGGTGCGCCGGGAGGTCTCCCGCGCCGAGGCGTCGATCTCGGTCGTGGAGGAGGAGGTCTTTTCCACCGACTGGAAAAGCTCGTCCATCTGCCGCGCCACCTCTGCCGACGAGGCACTCAGTTCGGAAGCGCGGCTGGCCGAGTCGTAGGTGACTTCCGCGAATTTCTCGACCGCGTCCAGGACTGACTGGGCCTGGCTGCGAACGCCGGACAGCGCCTCGGTCGACGAGGCGGCGAGCTGCGACTGTTCTTTCGCACCGGTGAGCAGGCTCTCCGTACCGTCATTCATCACGCGCACACCGTCGGTGATCGCGGTGCCGCTCGATCCCATCCGGCCGACCAGCGATCGGAGATTCCGCTGCGTCGCCGCAAAACGATCGGAGACCCGGCCGATCTCGTCGTCGGAGAACACGCGCGTGTGGGTGTCGAACCGCCCTTCGGCGAGATCGTGCGCCAGCGCGGCGAGCTGATCGATCGGCCCGGTGATGTCGCGCGCCAGCAGGTACGTCGCCGCCGCGAAGATCAGCGCCGTCATGATGGTCACTCCGATGCCGAAGGTCATGATGTCGCCAACGACGGCATCGACGGCCAGATTCGGCTGGCGAAGCCGGTAGGCGAGGCGCCCCGCAATCAGCTGGACAAATGCTCCCAGCGAGACCACGTAGAAGCCGATGAACACGAGCCCGAGCTTCAGTCCGACCGAGTACACGCGTCCGCGATACGCGAGCGCCTGGCGTTGACTGACTCCGCGGAGGAGAAACCACTTCGCGCCCCAGTACGTCCAGGCCATCGCCGGCACCGACACGATCAACGAGGCTTCCGCGAACACCTGCACTCCGCGAAAGGTCGGAAGCAAGAGCGCGCTGCCGATCATCGCCATGACCGTTCCCCACGCGACCCAGAACGCGGCCGAGACGATCTCGGTCCTTTGCAGACAGTCCGAAATCGGCTCGCTGACCTCCTGACCTCCGGCAAGAGCCGTCGCAACGCGACTGACAGCCGGATTGAGGGCCAGGTAGCAGCCGATCGCGCCCAGGCCATACCCGATCACGGCGCCCAGCGTGATGCTCCAGATCGGAAGCTGGTCGAGCCGCGCCACCCCATTGATGAAAGCGACGGCGAGGGGCAAGAAGACGATCAGCGGCGGAACGAGCAGGTAAACGATGTACCAACGTTTCACGGTGCCTCACTTCTGATGGCTATTGCTGAGAAGCGGGCGGGGGGCTGGGAGATGCTGCACTACTCGGCGGCGTTTCGGCGATCTCGCCACTGGTGCCAGAGCCATACTCCCGTCGCAACGACGAGGAGCAGGATCAAGCCCCATTTTTCGATGTGTGCCGCTTTTCCCAGGACCGACTCGACAGCTCGCCCAAAATAATACCCCGCGGCACCGATGACGATGGCCCACACAAAACAGCTGACGGCCTCATAAATAAGGAACTTAAGCACCGGAATCCGTGAGATTCCGATGATCACGGCGGCGGTGATTCTCAGTCCGTACAACCATTGCGTGATGAAAATGGCCGGCGCACCGTAGCGCTCGAACATCCGGACGCCACGTCCGAAATGACGTCGCATGCGCGGATAGCGGTCCAGGAGGCGGACGCCCTGCGTGCGTCCCAGCCAAAACCAGAAAACGTGGCCGGAATAGGCGCCTAGGAATGCGAAGAGCATCACCAGGACGAGCTGCAGGTAGCCGCGTTCGGAGAAAAAGCCGGCCGTCACCAGGATGGTCTCGCCCTCGAGAAAGGTCCCGATGAAGACGGCGAAGTAGCCGAATTTCTGCAGCAACAGCTCGGGGGTCATGGCTGAACTCGCAAAAGGCACGATCGGGGACGGAATTGCGGCTCCGATTCCCGCCGTTCTTCTCGATGAGGGACGACCGCCATGAGGCCACTCGCCACGATTTCGGCCGCAATTCTGATGGCCCTGCCACTCTCGGCAGCCGAACAGAAGCCGGCTGCCGCGCCGGCAGCCACCGCGCAAGCTGCGGCGTCGGACAGGGCTGCAGGGTCCGCGCCCGTGCAGCTGTCGGTGGACGCGAAAGCCACCGAGGTGTCGCCTCTGGTCGCCGCAGCCCGGAGCACCAATCGCGCTTCGAAGAAACCGAGGATCGTCATCACGAACGAGACCCTCGCGGGGAAGAACGCGCACGTCACCACGGCCGCCTCACAGCCGCCGGTGCCCATCCTTCCACCGCGGACCAGCAGTGACTGGGACACTCTCGAAGCGATCCAGGCGGCGGCAAAGGTTCAGGCGGTGAAGGATCGCGAGGCCGCAGCGAAGAAGGCTGCAGCCGAAGCCGCCCACAAGAGACGCGAGGCCGCGCTGGCCGCACGCTCCGAGGACGATTCGCTGAACCCCGAAACGGATCCTGCCGAGATCGAGCATCAGATCGAAACGCAGTCGACGCCGCAGACGCAGCCGGCGCCTCCTCCTCAGAAGCCTCAGAAGCCCTGAAGATCAAGGATTCTCGACACTGGCGCGCGACCGCTCGTGCAGCGCCCCTTCCTTGTTCTCGACCGTGCGCAGAACCTTCTCGAGCAGAACCCACACGCGGTCGAGCGACTCTTCGATCCGGCTCAGGCGGGCGTCGAGGTCGCCGTTGTCCAGCTCCGCGATGACGTCCCAAAACACCGGATCGTTGGGCATGGTCCGCCCTGGCCGCTGGCGAACCGACATCGTGTCCTCGGGCGAAAATTCCTCCGGGTAATAGCGGTCGATCATCAGCTGAATCGAGCTCTCCGGCGCGATGAGCGGCGACACCGTCATGGCCGTGGCCTTCTCCAGCTTCCCCACGGTATCGACGTCCGTCGGATCGACCATGGCCACTTCCAGCCGGCCGGCCTCGTCGATGCGCACCGGAATGCAATGGCAGTCCATGGCCAGGTCGCGGGACATCTTCCAGAGCGCCTTCTTCGGCACCTCGACGTGCGAGAGGCTGATGCAGGGCACGTCGATCTGTCGGGAGAGAAAAGCCGCCAGCACGTTCTCGTCGATGAATTTGAGCTCCACCAGGGTCGAGCCGAAGCGCTTGCCGCTCTGCTTCTGCGCAGCCAGAGCGATCTGCATCTGCACTTCGTCGATGAGGTTTGCGGCGATCAGCATCTCGCCCAGGTTCTGCCGCTGCATGCGTCGGAATCGTATCGGAAAAACAGCGGGGCGGAGGGCTGCGGGCGTCCCGCCCGCCTGCAGACGGGCATCCTGCCCGGCTGCTCGTTGGCAACTGAGCAAAGTCTCCGGGCTGGAAACTTGGCGACAGGCGGGCAAGACGCCCGCAGTCCCGGGCCGTCAATTGCGGCGAGCTCGGCCGCTACCGAGCCGCTTCCGCCTTCAGAGTGCGCGTCATCAACCGCTGCAGCGCAGAGCGGGGGGGCTCGCCGTCGTACAGCACGCGGTACATCTCGGCCGTGATCGGCATCTCGATGTGGTGCCGGTCGGCGAGCTCCTTGGCCGATTTCGAAGTCTTCACTCCCTCCGCTACTTCGCGGGTCTCGCTGAGGATCTGCTTGAGCGCCTTGCCGCGTCCCAGCGCCACGCCCACACTGCGATTCCTGGAAAGCGCACCCATGCACGTCAACACGAGGTCACCCATGCCCGCCAACCCTGCAAACGTCTCCAGCCGGCCACCCAGCGCCATGCCCAGCCGGGTGATCTCGTGCAGGCCGCGCGTGATCAGAGCCGCCGTGGTGTTGTAGCCGAGCCCCAGTCCTTCGAGGACACCCGAAGCGATGGCGATGACGTTCTTCAGCGAGCCGGCCAGCTCGACGCCGACCACATCGTCGGAGCGATACAGCCGGAAGGTCGAGCTGGAGAGCATGTGCTGGACATCCTGCGCGAAGACGACATCGGCCGAGGCGATCACCGCCGCCGTCGGATCGCCGCGTGCCGTCTCCGCAGCGAACGTCGGGCCCGACATGACCGCCACCGCGCGCAGTTTCTCCTCCAGGACTTCTGCGACGATCTCAGACATCCGTGCCAGCGACTTGTTCTCGATCCCCTTGGTCGCCGAGATCACGTTGACCTGCCCGCGCACGTGCTTTCCGAATTGCTCGAGAACCCCGCGATAGTGGTGGCTGGGAACGACCATGACGATCGTGTCGCTGAATGCAGCCGCCTCGGCCAGGTCGCTGGTGGCGCGCACGTTTTCGGGGAAGGCCACCTGCGGCAGGTACAGCGCATTGTTCCGGGCGGTGTTGATGGAATCGACCACCTGCTGCTCGTGCGCCCAGAGCATCACTTCATTGTTGCAGCGCGAGGCCACGAGCGTGAGAGCGCTTCCGAACGATCCGGCACCGATGATGGAGAGCTTCACTCGTCTTTCCTCCCCTCGCCCAACCGCCCCTCGGTCCCGTTCACCAGGCGGGCGATGTTGGAATGATGCTTCACGATCACCGCAATGGCGATGAGGATGCTGATGACCAGGCGCCAGAACGGCGCGCCCGGCTGTAGAAAATGGAAGAAGATCGGCACCGACGCCGCCGCGAACATCGAGGCCAGCGACACGAATCGGGTGCTGAGCAGCACGATGAGGAACACGATCGCCGCCGCTGCGATCACGATCGGTCCAAGCGCCAGGAAAACGCCCGTGGCCGTCGCCACGCCCTTTCCGCCATGAAATCGAAGCCAGATCGGGAACATGTGGCCGAGGACCGCCGCCAGCCCGGCCAGCGCGATCCAGAACGCGCGGGACTGAATCGGGCCGCCGGTCACGGCCGCCGGGATCGGCCAGTCGGGGCGATAGGCGATCCACTGCGCCAGGGCCACGGCCGCGTAACCCTTCGAGATGTCGAGCAGCAGGGCGATGACGCCGGCGCGATTCCCCGCCGTTCGGGCCACATTGGTCGCGCCCACGTTGAAGCTTCCCTGCTGCCGGATGTCGGTGCCGGCCATCAGCCTGGCCACCAGGAAGCTGAACGGAATCGAGCCGATCAGATAGCTCGCGACGACAATGATGCCTGGAAATGCAGCGGACATTGGCGGCACATTGTACCGACTGGTTTCGCTACCAGCTTCATATGTCAGTGCTGAGTGCTGAGTGCTGAGTCCATGCCCTCCTCACTCAGTACTCAGCACTCAGTACTCAGCACTCAGTACTCAGCACTCAGTACTCAGCACTCGCCTCAAACGCCGTCGAACGCGTTCTCGACGTCGGCAATGAGGTCCTCGATGTCTTCGATGCCGACGGAGATGCGCACCAGGCCCGGCGTGATCCCGAGGCGCATCCGATCCTCAATGGGAACCGAGGCGTGGGTCATCGACTCGGGGTGCGAGATCAGCGTCTCGACCCCTCCCAGAGACTCGGCCAGCGAGCAAAGGTGGACGCGGTCGAGGAAAGCCTTTGCTTTCTCCTTCGAGCCCAGCTCGAAGGAGATCATCGATCCGAAGCCGTTCATCTGGCGCGTGGCGAGCTCATGCTGCGGGTGGTCGGGCAGGCCCGGGTAATTGACCTTCTTCACCTTGGCGTGATGGGCGAGGTAATTGGCCATGGCCTGACCGTTCTCCTCGTGGCGCTTCATGCGCACGCCGAGGGTCTTCACGCCGCGCAGAACGAGCCAGGAGTCGAAGGGGGAGAGGATCGCGCCGACGGCGTTCTGCAGGAAACCGATCCTCTCCGCGACGTCGTCGGAGCTGGAGACGACGGCGCCGCCGACCGAGTCCGAATGGCCGTTGAGGAACTTCGTGGTGGAGTGGACGACGATGTCGGCGCCAAGCTCGATGGGCCGTTGCAGGTAGGGCGAACAGAATGTGTTGTCGACCACTGTCAGAGCACCGGCTTTCCGCGCCACGTCGGCGCAGGCGGCGATGTCGGTAATCGTCATCATCGGATTGGTCGGGGTCTCCAGGTACAGGACCTTGGTCTCCGGACGCATCGCCGCCCGCACGGCGTCGATCCGCGAGGTGTCGACGTAGGTGAAGCGCAGCCCGAAGTTCTCGAGGACGCGGCTGAAAAGGCGGTACGAGCCGCCGTACATGTTCTCGCCGGCTACGACATGGTCCCCGGAGCGGAGCATCCGGAAGACGACGTCGATGGCGGACATGCCGGAGGCAAAGCAGTGACCGTGCTTGCCGCGCTCCAGAGCGGCCAGATTGGCCTCCAGCGCCGAGCGCGTGGGGTTCTTCGTCCGGGCGTATTCATAGCCTTTGTTCCGCCCCAGCTCGGGCTGCACGTAGGTGGAGGTCTGGTAGATCGGAATGGTGACGGCGCCGGTATGCGGCTCCGGCTCCTGGCCGGCGTGGATGCAGTCGGTGGAGAAAGCCATGGCTGTCGCTCGCTTCGCTCGCGGATTGAGAGCTTCAAATTAGAAATTAAAACACGTTGAGATATCGATAACTTTAATCAAGGTAGCGTTATAGCGTACGTTATCGATATTCAATTTGTAATTCTCAATTGTCAATCCACTATTCCGAACGCCACTTCGAAAAGATCCCCTTCGACATGTAGCGCTCCGCGGAATCGGGCACGATCGTCACCACCCGTTTGCCCGGGCCCAGCTTCCGCGCCACCTGTAGTGCGGCGACCACGTTCGCCCCGGACGACGATCCGCCGAGAACGCCCTCCTCGGCTGCCAGGCGTCCGACCATCCGGAAGGCCGGCTCGTCCGGCACCGTGATGACTTCATCGGCCAGGGCCATGTCGAGGACGGGTGGAATGAAGGATGATCCGATTCCCTCGACTTCGTGAGGCCCCGGCTTGCCTCCGCCGAGGACCGAGCCCTGAGGCTCGACGACGGCGCAGTAGACGTTCGGCAGCCTCTCGCGCAGGTAGCGGGCCACGCCGGTGAAGGTTCCGCCGCTGCCCGATCCGGCCACGAAACCGTCGATGCGTCCGTCCATCTGCTCGAAGATTTCCGGGGCCGTCGTTTCGTAATGTGATTCGCTGTTGAACGGATTCCGGAACTGCTGCGGCACGTACGCGTTCGGGATCTCTCCGGCCAGCGATTCCGCTCTTGCGATCGCGCCGGCGATGCCTTTGTCGGCCGGCGTGAGCACGACCTCGCCGCCGAGGGCGCGCATGATCTCGCGTTTCTCCGTCGAGAAGTTCTCGGGCACGCATAGGATCACCCGATACCCCAGGCGCACGCCGGCGAGAGCCAGGCCGATTCCGGTGTTGCCCGCCGTCGGCTCGATGATGGTGCCACCCGGTTGGAGCAGCCCGGCGCGCGCGGCGCGCGCGATCATGCCGACGCCGATGCGGTCCTTCACCGAAAGTCCCGGGTTGTAGAACTCGAGCTTCACGAAAATGTCGGCGTCGCGGTCCGTGCGAATGCGCGTGAGCCGGAGCATCGGCGTGTTGCCGACCAGGTCGATGATGTTGTCGACCGGCTTGCGGAGTGGGGAGGACAAAGCGCGCGCGATTCTAGGGGGTGGTGGGGCGGACCGCAAGTCCCCGAAGTCCTCAGTGCTGAGTCCTGAGTGCTGAGTGACCAAAGGCCGCTCGCCGCTCAGGACTCAGGACTCAGGACTCAGACCCGGGGTCCGCCGGCCCAAATACAAAACGGCGGGCCGCTGCCGGCCCGCCGTTTCCAGTCGTCGTTTTAGCAGTCGATCAGGCCCAGGAGTTCGGGCGAGACGACGACCGCCGCGCGTTATAGCAGTCGCGGCAGTACACCGGCTTCCCGCTCACCGGGGTGAACGGCACTTCTGTGGCGACGCCGCAGCTGTCACAGGTCACGCTGACCATCTGGCGCTCGCGGCCGCCACCGTTTCCGTCACGGGCGGTCTTCCGTTTGTCGCGGCAGTTCTTGCAGCGTTTCGGTTCGTTGGTGAATCCACGCTCTGCGTAAAAGGCCTGTTCATTCTTGCTGAAAAGGAACTCCCCACCGCAATCAGCGCAGATGAGGGTTTTATCGTTGAACGTATCCATGGAACTCTGGTCTCCTAGTTGTTCCGAAAGAAAGAATTTGCCGCAGCGTGACTCGTAGCGGGGTGCCGCGACTTCGCCCCCGCGATGTGGGATCTCACAACGAACCTGACTGATCGACCCCCTTCCGAAAATGCACCGGATACAGGTCGACCCCCGAAAGCGGCTAGCTGTCCTGGAGTTCTTGCCTTGTGTCCGTTGGCTCGCCTTTTAGCATAGTTATGAGGTGGAATCAACGAAAGCGGGGCCTGCTCAAAATAAGAATGTCAAGGTGTTGACCAGTCGCGGCTGTCTCTCCAGCGCGATACGCTTCAGATAGTGCTGAGTCCTGAGTGCTGAGTACTGAGTAAGAACGGCGAGGTCGGGATCCACTCAGTACTCAGCACTCAGTACTCAGCACTCAGTACTCAGCACTCAGTACTCAGCACTTCGTACTCAGCCCTTCGACCCAACATGCACACGATCCGCATCGGCCCCGCCGGATGGAGCTACACCGACTGGCAGGACGTCGTCTATCCGCCCCACAAATCGAAATTCGACGAGCTCGCCTATCTGGCGCAGTTCTTCGACACGATCGAGATCAACTCGCCCTTCTACCGCATCCCTCCGCCAACGCATGCCCAGAGCTGGGTGCGGCGCGTCGCCGGCAATCGCGACTTCGTCTTCACCACCAAGATCTTCCGCGCCTTCACGCACGAGCCGCAGGCCCTGGCACCCGGTGATCTCAGTGCGTGCAAGTCCTACCTCGACCCACTGGCCTCCTCGGGTCGCCTCGGCGCGATCCTTCTGCAGTTCCCGTGGAGCTTCCGCAATACGCCCGAGAGCATCGAGCGGCTGGAGTCGCTGTTCCGCGATTTCGCCGACTATCCGAAGGCGCTCGAAGTGCGCCACGCCTCCTTCCAGGCCGGCGATTTCTTCGCCTTTCTCGACCAGCACGAGGTTTCCTGGGTCAACGTCGATCAGCCGCTGTTTCACGAATCGGTGAAGCCCGCCGACACCGCAACCGGACCGGTCGGATATGTGCGGCTTCACGGCCGCAATTACGAGAAATGGTTTGCGCATGCCGAGTCATGGGAGCGCTACAACTACCTCTACTCGCCAGAGGAGCTGGCGCCGTGGGTCGGCCGCATCGAGGCCATCGCCCGGGAACGGGAGACCTACGTCATCACCAACAATCACTTTCGCGGCCAGGCCATCGTCAACGCTGCGGACTTGGAGATTGCGTTAGGCCGGCCGGCGAAGGTGCCGCCGCAACTGCGGGAAGCGTACGGAGAACGGGTAGCGGGTAGCGGGTAGCGCATCTCTTCTTGAGAAGACGTTTCTCCTACCCGCTACCCGCTACCCGCTCGCAAGGTATCCTTCGCCCGATGTCCAGAAAGAAACGCGTGGTCGGCACGGCAGGCCACATCGATCACGGGAAAACGGCGCTGGTGCGAGCGCTGACCGGAATCGACACGGACCGGCTTCCCGAGGAAAAGCGCCGCGGCATCACCATCGACCTCGGCTTCGCCAGCTGGTTCACCGACGATTACCAGATCGGCTTCATCGACGTTCCCGGGCACGAGCGATTCGTCAAGAACATGCTGGCGGGCGTCGGCGGAATCGACAGCGCGCTGCTGGTCGTGGCCGCGGACGAATCGGTGAAGCCGCAGACGCGCGAGCATTTCGCCATCTGCCGCCTTCTGGGCATTCGCACGGGCGTCGTGGCGATGACCAAGAGCGATCTCGTCGATCCGGACATCATCGAGCTGGTCCGGCTGGAGATCGAGGAACTGGTGGCGGGCAGCTTTCTGGAAAACAAGCCGGTCATCCCGGTCAGCAGCACGACCAGATCGGGCCTGGACGAGTTGAAGCGCGCCATCCTCGAATCAGTTGCGTCTGTGGGCGATCGCGACGCCACCACCCGCGTGTTCCGGCTGCCCATCGATCGCGTCTTCACGATGAAGGGATTCGGCTCCGTGATCACCGGCACGACTTACTCGGGAAGCGTGCGGGTCGAGGACGAGGTGGAAGTGCTGCCGGGCGGCAAGCGCAGCCGTGCCCGCGGCGTGCAGGTGCATGGCCAGAGCCGCGAGGAGGCGTCGGCCGGCGAGCGTACGTCGATGAATCTTGCCGACATCCCGCTCGACGAGCTCCATCGCGGACAGCAGGTGGTCGCACCCGGAACGCTGCGGCCTTCGCAGGTCATCACCGCAAGGCTCGAGCTGCTGGCAGACGCCAGGCCGCTGAAAGAGCAGACGCGGATCCGGTTTCACCATCTCGCCTCCGAGCTGCTGGGCAGCATCCGTTTCGTCGACGACACGCCGGGCGAGCTCGCTCCGGGCCACAGCGCGTTCGTGCAGATCCGGCTCGAGTCGCCTGTGGTTGCGGTGACGGGTGATCGCTTCGTGATCCGGCGCTACTCGCCGGCCCTCACCATCGGCGGCGGCGCGATCATGGACGCGCACGTGCCGAAGCTGAGCCGCGGCACGCGCACGGAGATCCTCGAAACGCTCGCCGATGGCACGCTGCCTCAGCGAGTCGAGCTCATGGCCAAACTGGCCGGCCTGCGGGGACTGACGATCGAGGAAGTGCAGGCCCGGACGGGCATCCGGGTCTCCGCGCTCCGATCACAGCTCGGCAGCGTCCAGCATCTCGCGAAGGTGAGCGAAGGACGCTGGCTGCACGCGGACGTGCTCAGCGACTTCCGCCGACGCTCCATCGAGTTCCTCGACCGCTTCTTCAAGACGAACAAGATGGCGGTGAACGTGCCGAAGGGAGAGTTTGTCCAGAAGCTGCTACCGGCGGGTGCCGACGCGGCTCTCGTCAGCTTTTTGCTCTCCGATCTCGGCCGCGAGAAGATCGTCGCCGTGCAGGCGGACTCTCTGGACATTCCGGGCCGCTCGAAGACGCTCGGCGGTGCCGAGGGCGAACTGGCGCGCGCCATCGAGCAGCGATTCGCCGTGGCCGGGCTTCAGCCGCCGCCGGTGTCCGAGCTGATCAACACCATCCCGCAGAAGCCGAAGGTCATCGAAGGCGTGGTGAGCTTCCTGGTCAAACAGGGCACGCTGGCGCGGCTGGCCGACGGGGTGTACGTGCACCGCACCGCGCTCGATGCGGCGCGCGCAAAGATCGCCGCGCATCGAGGGCAGACGATCGATGTCGGCGAGTTCAAGGAGCTCTTCGGCCTGTCGCGCAAAGTCGCCATTCCTCTGCTGGAATGGTTCGATCGCGAAGGCGTCACCAGACGCGTCGGCGACACGCGCCAGGTGCTGTAGGCACCGGACCGCGGGCGTCTCGCCCGCCCGTCGCCGGCTTCCCAGCCCGGCGACTTCTCTGTTCAGGAGCAGTCGGGCAGGATGCCCGACTGCAGGCGGGCGGGACGCCCGCAGTCCTAATGTCCCGCGTACCAGTCGTAGCCGCGCTCGGCCCAGTAGTCGGCTGGGCGCACGTCGGTGTAGCGGATCGTGCCGACGCGCTTGATGTTCTTGACGCCGTACTTGACCGGAATGGCGAGGCGCAGCGGGGCGCCGTGCTGCCACGACAGCGGCTGGCCGTCGATCTCGTACGCGAGCAGCGTCTGCGGGTGCAGCGCGCTCTGCATGTCGAGGCCGACGTAGTAGCCGCGATCGGGTGTCTCCATCGAGACGTAGCGGACGAGCCGGTCCGGGCGCTCGAGGTCAGGCGCGCTGCCATCGCGCGTCGGAGGCGGGTACTTCGCCATGACGTCCGCGAGGCGCGCGCCCGTCCACTTCACGATGTAGCTCCATCCTTCGATGCAGCGGAACTCCGTGATCATCTCGCGGCGTGGGAAGCTGCGGATCTCGTCGAGCGTCAGCACGGCGCGAGAAGCCGCTCCCTCGATGCGCAGCCGCCAGTCGGCATTGTCATAGCTCGCCGAAAGGCCCAGCCCGCCGTTGATGCGTGCAGCCGTGATCTGGTCCGGCCGGAATGAGGGACTCATCCGCGACGGCCGGAAGTACGCCTCCGCGACTTTCTCGTTGAGCTGCAGCATGCGCCGGAAGGGCCAGGCCAGCCCGTCGGTGCGCGGCCGTCCCCGCAGCCAGCTCCAGCCGGCGACACCTGCCACCGCCGCGACTCCGGCCGTCACGAACCCGCGACGGCTCAGTCGGCGCAGCTCCCGGTCGACGGCTGCGTCGTTTGCGATCTCGCGTTCGCGCTCGAGATGCGCTTCGTCCGCCTCGTGGACCTCGGACGGCGGTTCCGGCGTCTCGAACGGCTCGCTCTCCGGAGCGACCGCGGCGACTTCATCCGGAGTCTTTCCCGGATCAGTCACCCGTCACCTCGGAAGGCGGCGCATCGTGGAGCTCGTAGCCGATGACCATGGACCGGAAGTTGTTCCACCCGGCGCGAGCCACCTGCGCGACGTGAACGAGAAAAAAGAGCAGATAGCCGATCGTGATCCAGAAGTGGAAGAAGCGCGCCATCGGATAGCCGCCGAGGAGCGCGTCGAGCCAGGCGAACTGGACGGGCTTGTAGATGGCCAGGCCGGTCACGAGCGATCCGAATCCCATCAGGACAATGCCGGTATACGCGAACTGCTGGGCGCCGTTGAACTTCTGCGGAGGCGGCGGCTCGCGGCGCAGGTGCTGGTCGTGCAGCACGGTCAGCAGCGCATGCCGGAACGACGCGCGATTCGGCACGAGCAGGCGCCATTCACCCGAAAAGAGCGTGTACGCGACGTAGAGCAGCCCGTTGATGGCGAAGAACCACATCACGAAAAAGTGCAGCGCCATCCCTTCGGCGAGGCGGTAGCTCAGGTGGAGCTCGTTCCAGGTCGGCTGCGCGAAGTTCATCGGAAGGAGCTGGTGCTTCCCGACGCCGACGCGATAAACGGCGTTCGCCCAGTAGATCATCGCGCCGCTCCAGATCATCAGAGCGAGCAGCGGAAAGTTGATCCAGTGAAACCACCGGATCGCGAGCGGATGCTTCTTCTCCAGCTTCTTCATGAACGGATGCCAGGCGCACGCAGCGGCGGCGCTGCAGGGAACCTGCAAAAGCGATTGGGAATGATACTCCGCTCGTTTGCGACGCCGTCGCAAACCGCTCCCGCACGCTACCCGCTCGTGATGGCACCCGACGCGCAAAGGTCCTCGTCCTGATGCCGCATTGGCTCGCCGACGCTCTCACCCGATACGGTTACATCGCCCTTTTCGCCGGCGTCTTCCTGGAAAACCTCGGCATTCCGGTCCCCGGCGAGACGGTGCTCCTGGCAGCCGGCTTCTTCTGCCGCGAGAACCTGCTGCGCCTCGGCATCGTCATTCCGTGCGCCACCGTGGCGGCGATCTGTGGCGACAATTTCGGTTACTGGATCGGGCGTCGCGGGGGAAAGAAGTTCGTCGACCGGTACGGCCGCTTCGTCGGACTCACGCCGAAACGCATCACCGCAGTCGAGAAGTACTTCCGCCGGCATGGCCCGCGCACGATTTTTTTCGCGCGCTTTATCTCGGGTCTTCGCGTCGTCGCCGCGATCTTTGCGGGAATCAGCAGAATCCGCTGGCCTGTCTTCTTCCTTTTCAACGCAGCCGGCGCCGTCGTCTGGAGCGTTGCCGTCGCTTCACTCGGTTACGCCTTCGGCCGCAGCTGGAAGACTCTCGAGCACTGGGTCGGCCGCACCGGGGTCGTCGTGGCGGTTGCAGTTGTCGTCGTCATTGCACTGATGGTCGCTTACAGGCGCCGTACCGGCGCGTCACATTCCGCGGGCGGCGGCCATGGGAAACGCTAGCGGCCTGAGCAGCCGGTCGGACATGATCCCCGCTCAGAGACGCCGCGGCCGGCGCCTGCTTCACTCGCGGACGACTTCTGTCCCAGCGATGAAGTCGTGCAGTCCGCGCTTCTCCTTGTTCGTGAGGATGATCAGGAACGGCAGATAGAGGAACACGCTGTTGATCGCGTACCCAATCAGGCGAATGAATGCCCGCCCCTGGCCGATCCCCGCGTCGCCAGTCAGCTGGTTCTGCAGCCTGACACGAAGGTGCAGCAGCATCTTGCCGGGGGTCGCGCCTTTGCTGCCCCAGAAATAGAGGAAGTAGACGAGGCCAATCAGGCCGCACGCGAGGTTGCCGATGCTTCGGCCGGTGCCCGTCGCCAGATTCCCGGGATCCGCCGCGCGCCCTACGAAGATCGAGACGAAGATGATCATGGCGAAGATCACGAACAGAATGACCATGTCGATGAGATAGGCGAGCAGCCGGATTCCGAATCCGGCATAGCGCGCTGTGGGCACCGCGCCTGTGGGGGCGTACACGTTCTGCGCTGTAGTCACGCATCCTCCTCATGCATCTGAGAGCGGGCGGGCGCCGTTCTCCGTTTGGGCTCGGAATGCGCAGCATTGTAAGGCCAAGCGGGAGAACGGCATCGTCCACTCGTGAACGTCAGCGGGGACGAAGCTGCTGCGGCTTCCAGCCCACCGTGGCGATCGTGATCGTGATGAGCTGAACGAGAAGCACGAGGACCACGCAGGCCGTCCAGCCACCGAAGTCCCAGAAGTATCCGGGCAGCACGCCGGCTACGCTTCCGCCGATGTAGTAGCAGGCCACGTACAAGCCTGCCGCCGAGGCTCGTCCGCCCGCGGGAGCGGCAAACTGGATGTAGCTCGTCGACGCCGACTGGCAGACGAAGACGCCCGACGAACAGAGCACCAAGCCGAGAAGAATCAATGGCAGTCCATGGAAAAGGGTAATCGTTACGCCGATCATCGACACGATTACTGCGGCGACCAACGCCGTTCGCGAGCCGACCTTCCCGATCCACACGCCGGCGACAGGCGTGATGACCAGGCCCACCAGGTACACGACGAAGAGCCAGCTGAGCTGCGCGGGAGTGAAGCGATAGGGATCCGCGGCGAGGTAGAAGGTGATGTACGTGAACGTCGCCACCAGCGAGAACAGCACGTTGAAGCCGACGGCGTAGGTGGCCAGCAGCTGCGGATTGCGGAAGTGCCGGAGGATGTTGCCGCCGGCGCGGTGCGGCGTTGAGCCGTGCGCCGTCTTACGGTCGCGCGGCAGCCACTTCGCGATCACGATTCCAAAGGCGAGATCGCAGAGTCCGATGAACACGAATCCTAGGTGCCAGCTCGGCGCGATCGACGGAATGATCCTGTGGGTGGCTGGAAATCCGGTGAACACGCGCCCGAGAAAGCCGCCCAGGACCGTCCCGCTGACGTAGATCGACATCACCCGCGCCACGTTGGCCGGCGGCCACTCCTCGGTGATGTAGGCGATCGTCACGCCGAAGATGCCGGGCATGACCACGCCCTGCAGGAAGCGCCAGAAAATCAGCATGGAGAGCGAGGTCGCCGTCGCGGCCAGGATCGTCGGCAGCGCGAGCAGCAGCGTGGAGCTGACGATCACGCGTTTCCGGCCGATCCGCTCCGCAAGCAGTCCGCAGAATGGCGCGGAGAGCGCCACCCCAATCGTCGACGCGCTGATGGTCATCCCCACCGCCGACTTGGATGCTCCGAAGTACTTCGCGAACATCGGCAGAAGAGGCTGTGTGGCGTAGAGGTTGAGGAATGCGGCGATCCCGGCCAGCGTCACGGCGATGACGCCGGTCGCGGAGGCGGAAGCCGGGATGTCGAAGACGTCGAAGGCGCGATCCGCAACCGCGCTCTCTCCGGTCGCGACGACGGCGTCGGCGGTGTCTTCTGTGACGAGCTTGTCCATCGATTCGAACCGGGTGCGGAGCATAACCGGGATGAGGAAGGGCGTGTCCCCTGCCGGGCCATGCATCGGCGTACGTCTACGTTCAGCTGCCGGTCTACCAGGACGTCAACGGCCTGCAGCTGACCTCGCGAGTCAACTACATCGTGGGAATCCAGCAGCGGTACTGAGGCGGGTTCGTGACTCTTCAACCTGGTCGTGGGAACCGCGCCCCGTCACTCTGACTCTGAGCCGGCGGAGCCGAGGCGGCTGGGTGGGGGGTGCGGCGGAGCGCGGCGAAGAGTCTCTTACCGGGACGATATGTCGGCTCGAGCGGAGTGCCGGGCAGGCTCACCGCGATCGAGCAATCTGGAGACTCTTCGCCGCGCTACGCCGCTCCGCCCAACCGCCCTCCCCAGCGGCTCCGCCGGCTCAGAGTGACGGGGGGAAAGGTTACGCGATCGGCCGGCACGGAGCGCGCTGTTAACCTTCCGCTCCCAGCGACGTACAAGCATGAAAGCGGCGGAGCATCGCCGCGAACAAGGAGAAGCCATGCGACGCAGCCCGGTTCTGTTCACCTTCGCCCTTGTCATTTTTCTGGCGGCGGTCGTCCATGCGGCGGAGTCCAAGGAAGTCCACAAGATCGTTCCCCTCGACGCGAACGGCCGCGTCACCGTCGACGCCCACAACGGCGCCATCACCGTGACGCCCTGGAACCAGCCCAGCGTCTCGATCGACGCACGGATCGAGCCGGCCGAGCACTTCGATCATCCCGAGGACGTGCAGAAGACGGAAGTCCGCGTGACCGGCAGCGGGAAGGACGTCGCCATCGAGTCCGATTACAGCGCCGTGCCGTCGCACGTCTCGCTCTTTGGCATTCAGCAATCGAATCCGCCGATCTACTACACCATTCACGTCCCTGCGACCGCACAGCTTCGGGTCAGAGCACACAATGCGACGGTCAAGGTCACGGGCGTCAAAGGAGACGTCGATGTCGCGACCCACAACGGCGAGGTCGAGGTCGTCGACATCGACGGCGGCGCGAGGATCGAGACTCACAACGGCTCGGTGAGGGTGGTCTATGCGAATGTAGGCCGCCCCAGCAGCATCGAGACCCACAACGGCTCGGCCAGCGTCGTCGTCCCCGCCGCATCGAAGATGACGGTGAAGGTCGACAGCCACCACTCCTCGTTCACCTGCGACCTGCCGATGACGATCAGGGCGACGGGCACGATGTCGACCGCGTTGGTCAACGGCGGCGGCACCGAGCTGAGCTTCAACACGCACAACGGCTCGATGCACATCTCGCGACGGTAGGGCGACCTCGAGGGCGGATCGCAAGTCCCGTCACTCTGAGCCGATCTCCACCGACAGCATGGAGATCGAACCTCCATCGACACCTTCGACGGGAAACGAAACCCGATCGCCCGCGCGCCGGAGGCCGAGGACGTAGAGCAGCGGCAGGTAATGATCGGGCGTCGGCACCGACAGCCTGGCGTCGCGGCCGAGGGACTCGTAGTCGATGATCGGCTCGACATCGTCGGCGACGAGGAGATCACGGGCCTGCTTTTCGAAGCGCAGCGCCCAGTCGAACGGCTCGACTGGGTGGCGGCCCCACGCGTACGTGTGCAGGTTGTGCACGAGATTCCCGCTGCCAATGACCAGAATGCCCTCGTCGCGGAGCGGGGTCAGGCACTTCCCCACTTCGTAATGGAATGCAGGCTCCTGCGTCTCGTCGATGCTCAGCTGCACGACAGGGATGTCCGCGGCGGGAAAGAGTCGACAGAGAACGGACCAGGTGCCGTGGTCGAGGCCCCAGCTCTGGTCGCGCTGCACCGCGGCGACGGGCGAAACGAGCTCCTGAACGCGCGCTGCGAGCTCCGGATCACCGGGAGCCGGATACTCGACTTCGTACAGCGGGCGCGGGAATCCTCCGAAATCGTGAATCGTGCGCGGCTTGTCCATCGCCGTGACGAGAGTCGCCGGAAGGTACCAGTGTGCCGAAATCGCCAGGATGGCCCTCGGTTTCGCAAGGCGTTTGCCGATTGCGGCCCAGGCCCGGGTGTACGCGTTCTCCTCGATCGCGTTCATCGGGTTGCCGTGGCCGAAGAAGAGCGCGGGAAGGGAGTTTGCCATGCCCACAATTTAGCGCCAGATTACAAAACCTCGTAACCTCGTTACCTCGCAACCTCGTTCAATTACACTCCACCCGATGTCCTCGAACGATCGCTACTCCAAATTCGATTACAGCCGTCTGGTCAACTGGGACGAGCGCCTGCACCGCGAGTGGCCGTTCTTCGAGAGCGTCTTCCACCAGGCTCCTTCGCCACGCCTGCTCGACCTCGGCTCGGGGACCGGCGAGCACGCCCGCTTTCTGGCTTCGAAGGGTTTCGAGGTGACCGGGGTGGACAGCTCGCCGGCCATGCTCGAGAAGAGCCGCGCCTCGATCCTCCCCGGCGAGAGCGTGCGCTTTCTCGATGGCGACATTCGCGATCTCGGCTCCGTCGTCGACGGACAGTTCGGCGGCGCACTCTGCGTCGGGAACGCACTTCCGCACCTCAGCGGCGTGAACGACCTGCAGCGCCTGGCCGGCAGCTTGCGCCGCGTGCTGCTGCCGGGCGCAGCGTTCGTCCTGCAGTTGATCAACTACGACCGCCTCGAGATCAAGCGGGAGCGCGCACTGCCGCTGTCGTTTCTTCCGGACCGCGACAACCCGGGCGCCACGATCATTTTTCTCCGGACGATGGAGCTTCTGCCGGACGGCCAGGTGATCTTCATGCCCACCACACTGCGGCAGCGGACCGATCGCGAAGAGCCGATCGAGCTCGTCTCGACGCGGCGCGTGGAGATCCGCGGCTGGCGCCGGCCGCAGATCGAAGCCGCGTTCCGGGAAACCGGCTTCGAATCGATCGAAGCCTTCGGCTCGTATGCCAAAGCACCGTTCGAGGCCGCCGAATCGAGAGACGTGATTCTGGTGGCGCGGTAGAAGGAAAGGTCACCGAGTCACCGGGTGACCTGGTGACCTGGCAACCCGTCCGCCGGCACCCGTACGACGTCTCCCCGATTCCGGGCCGCCGCGATCAGCAGCAGCACCACCGCGGCCACGTAGATCAGCGCGGCGGAGGCGATCGCCGTTCCGAGCGAGCTCTCCTCGGCGATGTAACCGATGAGCACCGGCGCGGTGCCTGCGCCGAAGAGCCATCCGGCCATGTTCATCAGGCCGACCACGCTCCCGCGGATCTCCGGCCGCGTCACGTCGAACATCGACGCGAAGATGTTCGCTTCGTACATTCCCTTGAAGAATCCCCAGCCGAAGAACGCGATCAAGACCACGGTCAGCGATCGCGTCATCCCGCTCAGGACCACGAACGGAATGCCGATGCCAAGCCCGAAGGCCTGCACGAGGATCCTTCCATTGCGCGAGCGCATGGCCGCGCGATCGGCGGACCAGCCGCCCGTGATCGCCCCCGCGAAACTCCCAGCTTGCGCGAAGAAGCTCGCACTCAGCCCGGAGACCGCCAGCGTCAGGTGGAAGGAATCGTGAACGTAGGTCGGCAGCCAGAACAGCAGCACCGAAGCGACGGCGTTCGCGCAGACGAACGCGGCCAGCAGGAAGGGCGCGGCCGGCGTGGTCGTCACTTCGACGATGACGTCGAAGAAACTGGCCTCGTGGGCCGTGCTCACCGCGGCAGCGCGCGGCGGCTCGCGCAGCACGAAGTAGAGGACCACCGACAGCAGCATGCCGCAGAGGCCGAAGACGACGAACGGCGCACGCCACCCGTAGTGCTGGCCGATGAGCGCCGCGACGGTCGTCCCGCCGACCACGCCGACGTAGACGCCGGTCTGGTGAAGTCCAAGGGCGCGGGACCGCGTGCGGCGATCGTGGTAATCGCTGATCAGCGAGACCGATCCCGGAAAGTAGGTCGTTTCGCCCAGGCCTTCGGCAGCGCGGAAAGCGACGAGCCAGCCGAAACCGGGAGCGAGCGCGGTTGCGGCACAGATGACGCTCCAGATCTGCAGGCCGCCGAGGATGGCGGTGCGGCGACGGATGCGGTCGACCAGCCGGCCGGCAAAGGGCGAGCACAGTCCGTAGACCCAGGCGAAAGCGGCACCGATGATGCCTTCCTCGTGGGGGGAGAGGTGCAGCTCTCCACGGATCAGCGGCACCACGGCCGACAGTGCCTGGCGGTCCGCGTAATTGAAAAAGACAATGGTCCAGAGCATCGCGACAACGATCCACTTGTAGCCGTTGGCCCCGTCGCGATCGGACATGCGCGCTGCAGAGTGCACGAACCGCGAGGCAGGCGCAAGGACGCAGGAGAATGTAGGGACGCGCTGCGCAGCGCGTCCCTACCTGCTGCCGTCAGGCCGAGTGCTTCCACACCGTGGATTTCAGGGTCCACACGCTGTCGGGATAGCGCTGCTCGAGCTCCTTCGCGACGCTCTGGAGCTCGCCGGCATCGTGGCTGCGGCTATACCGGCTCACGTTCCGCCAGTAGAGCGCCTCGGGCGCGGCCTTGCTCTTCGGATAGCTCTCCACCACGTGCGCGTACCGCCGCTCCGCCTCCTCCCAGCGCTTGTGCACCACGTCGAGCCGCGCCAGCCCCATTTCCAACTGGGCACGAAAGTCGTCCTTCGGAAGGTAGCCCTCTATGCGCCAGCGCTCCTCGCCGTCGGAGTCCATCACCAGCACCGTCGGCGTCCACACCGCGTCGAAGCGCTTGAACCAGACCGGGTGCTCCTTGATGTGCGCCTCGACCGGGATGAAGTTCTGCTCGATGAAGCTGGCCACCCCATTGTCGCCGTACGACTCGGCTTCCAGCCGAGCGCACCCGCCTCACGCGGGAGCGGCACTGAAGTCGAGCAGGATCGGCCTGCCCGTGCTCTTCGCCTGTCCGAGTGCCGCATTGACGTCGCGATTCCATGCCACTGCCATAGTTGTGACCTCCTGCCGGACGACGTGCACAGCGCGAACCATCGGACCGACGGCCAGCGGGCTGCATGCCCGCACTTCACTAGTGGCCTGTATTGGTTGAATTGGTACCAGTGGCGCCGGGATCGGCGACGTGAGCGAGTCGCGCCGACGCAGGCATAGCGGTGACTATGCTGAGGAGGCGCAACGAAGCTCACGGCGTCGAGACCAAGCCAAGTGGTACCAATTCAGCCGATACAGGCCACTAGCTAGCGCGGCAGGAAGGCCGACGTGGTCAGCCACTTCTTGTCCGGGTAGTACGCGAAGATCGGAGTCCCGCCGCGAAGCGTGTCGATGATCTTCGCCGCGACTTCCTTGCGCACCGCAGGACAGCCCCAGCTGCGGCCGAGCCGCCCGAGCGCCTGCACGGCGGCGCGACTGACGTACGACGCGCCGTGGATCACGATGGCCCGATCCCAGGCCATGTCGTTGACTCCCTCTTCCAGTCCGCGAAGGCGGAGCGAGTAGCCGTTGTGCCCGAAGTACGTTCCCGCCGTGACGAACAGCCCGAGGCTCGTGGCCAGGCTGCCGGGGCTGTTCGAGAAAAAGCCCGCGTGATCGCCGCCGCTCGCTTTCCCATGAGCGACGAGCTCGCGGAACAGGAGCTTGTTCGAGGTCAGGTCGAACACGAACATCCGCGGCTGCGACGACGACAGCGAATAGTCGATCACCGTGAGCAGGTCGCGTCTCTTCACCAGTCCTCGCTCTTCCGCACATTCCGTGGCGTCGAGAGCGAGGCGGAGGACGTCCGCGCGCAAGCCGGGCGCCTGGCGGAGCAGCGAAGAAACGAACGAGTCGGAAGGAGGAGCGCCGCAGGTCGTCGAAGCGGACGCGTACGGGACGGCAGCAAGGACTGCGAGGGCGAGCGTGAGGAGCAGTCGCTTCATGGGCACCAGGATCGATTTGGACTTGCGTGCGGCGGAGACCGATGCGCCGCGGGCGCGAGAGGAATGATAGCAAATAACTGCGAGAGGTCGGTTCGGCGATTACTCCTTCGACTCTGATCGCGGGAGATCGTCGACCCTGTCGATGTCGGCCAGGACGCCGCCATCGTCGACCGCCAGCTTCACGATGGACCCGGCGTAATCCGCAAAAATCGCGCGGCAGCCGACGTCGCCGCGCAGGTTCATCATCTCGGGAAAAAGCCGCCGGTCGACGATGACCGGATTGCCGCGGATTCCCTTGTGCGTGGGAATGACCGCGGCCGCCCGCGTGCGCTCGTATTCCTCGATCAGGTCATCGACCGTTCGCGTCCTCACGAACGGCTCGTCCCCCAGCACGATCATCGCTGCCTCCGTATCCTCACCCATCGCCCGCAGCCCGGCGCGGATCGAGGTGCTCATCCCTTCCGCATACGCGGCGTTCAGCACCGGCCGCGCCCGGCCGAAGTGAAGTTGCGCCCGGATCTCGTCGGCATAGGCGCCGAGAACGATGATGACGTCATCGGCACGTGAGGCGTTCACGGACTCGACGACGTGCTGGAGCAGCGGCTTGCCGCGCAGAGGCGTGAGCTGCTTGCTCTGGCCGAAGCGCGTGGCCTGCCCGGCGGCCAGGATGATGGCGGAGATCATCATGCGGAGCTTAGCGCGTCACGATCGATCGTTGTAGGGAAGCGCAGCAGCGCGTCCGCAACTCCAGGGGATCTTCTTGCGACGAGAGCTGCGGACGCGCTGCTGCGCGTCCCTGCACGTTGAGCGATCACGCCGCGTCACTGCGCGGCTTTGATCATCAGGTCGTCCACCGCGATGGCGAGATCGCCGAGGTATTCGTCGCCTTTGGGGTGGTGCGTAAGGCCGATGAGGATGTAGTGGCGGCCGGGGCCGGTGACGTCGGCGGTGTCGTGGAGCCAATCCTCCCACGTCCCCGACTTGCGGAGGATCTGAAGATTGCGCCCGGAGAGTGCCTTCGTGAACTTGAGGTCCTCGTGCGGAATGTCGGGCGAGGCAAAGATCTCACGCATGGTGCGCGAGGCGGCCGGCGAGACGAGCTTCCCCTGCTCGAGCATCAGGTAGTAGCGCAGCAGCTGCCGCACGGTCGCGGCGTGGGAGTGATTCGCGACCGGATCGCCGATGCGCTCGCTGCCGGGACCGTAGTGCTTCCCCATCCAGATTCCGCCGCCATGCGCGGCATCGTAGAAACCGTACGAGTTCAGCACCTGCTGGATCTCGCGCAGCCCGAGCTGCCGAGAGTATTTCGCCGCCATCTCGTTGCTGGAGATCTTGATCATCATTCCCAGCTCGTGGCGGGTCTGCGGATCGAGGTGCGTGGCGGCGTCCGGGTGCAGCTGAAAGTACGCCAGCAGAATGCCGATCTTGGCCACGCTCGCGGCGTACTGGATGCTGTCGGGCCGGAGCATGGCCAGCCTGAGGTGATCGAGGTCGAGCACGCCGATCGCAGTCTGCTCCTCCGTCATGCCGTAGCGCGCCCGGAGCTCCGCGTCGATGGACTGAAGGCTCGCCTGCAGCGACGGATCGACGGGCGTGTCGTAATCGAGGACGTACGACTGGAGCGCAGGATTCGGACGCGGCGCCGAGGCGCAGGCGAAGACGGTCATGAGGATGACGCAGCTGAGGATGTAGCAGAACGCTTTCGAGGCCACGGCTGGAGAGTATGCCATCGCCTCAGCGCAGCGCCGCATACTCGGCTCTCGCCTGCTTGACGATCGGAATGTCGGGATCCGAACCTTTCCACAGCGCGAGAACGTCCTCGTACGCGGATTTCGCCCTTCGCGGATCCCCCGCCATCGCGTACGCCCTCGCGATCTGGTAGCGGGCCAGCGCCTCCGCCCGGGCGGAGTCGGACGCAAGAGCCAACGCCACCGCAGCGCCGTACTCGATATCGCGAGCCCTGGAGAGCTCGAGGGCTTCCCCGGCTGCTCGCTTCGCCGCGACCGCGTCTCCGAAGAAACCGTTCCACAGCGCTTCTGCGGCCTTGAACTGCGCAGCACGTTCCCTTTCGCCGGACTGCTGGGCGATTGCGACCGCGCGCTGTGTCGCTGTCGCCGCTTCCCGCATTTGACCCGAGTACGCATGCACGAACGCCTGGTGGCCGTCGAGCCTGCTCTCCGCTTCGGAATCGCCATGGGCGAGCGACACCGCTCGATCCATCGCCGCCCGGTCGTTCATCAGGAAAGCGAGGTCGTATTGCTGAACGAGAAACTCCGGAGCTTCGACTTTGCGCTGCATCGCGCGGTCCAGCGTTGTTCCTTCCACCGGTCGGCCAGCGCTGTCCGGCCGTGCCTTCGTATCCAACCTTCATGTCCCTCGGCACCAGAGCGGGCCATCTTTCGAAGAACGGCTACGTCTTCTACATGTTCGGCTGCGGGGGCGGCGGTGCACCGGGCGGCCGAGTGTATTCGTCGCGCCAGTTCACGATCAGCACGCACTCCTTCAGCGGCAGAGGCCGCGCGACGCAGCACTGAACGGAGGCCGTGATGAGCCCCCTCATCCGGCCTTCGGCCACCTTCTCCCCCGCTGGCGCGGGGGAGAAGGGCCTCGATTGATGATCTCGCGAGGATTCGTCAAAGCATCGCCAGGGACAGGTCCTGGGGTGATCGGGCGGAACGCCGGCATGCTCACCGCTCAATATCGCCGGTCGGCGAGGCGCCTCTCACGAGGCGGCCGGGTAGAGGCGCTCGAACTCCGGATTTCCGTGGAGCGGGGCGAGGTCGGGATCCTGCCGCGTCCACGTCGAGTCGCGGTAGCCCGACTCCCAGGCCTTCCGGATCGCGATCAGGGCATCGTCCGTATTCGCCATTGCGCAGAAGACGCACGCCGTGTTGTACAGGATCATCGAGTCGTCCGGGCGGAGCACCATGGCCATGCTCGCTTCGCGCTTGGCGTCGTCGTGGCGTCCAAGGGACGCGTAGTCGCCAGCGAGCAGAACGCGAGCGCGTGCGTCCTCCGGCACTTTCTTGAGGTGCGCCTCGTAGATCGCAATCTCGCGGTGAAGATAGTTCGCCAGCGCATCCTTCTTGCCCAGCGCGCCGAGCGAGTTGTGGATCGGAATGGTGGTGTTGTAGTTCTCGCCCGAGTGGGCGAGGGCTTCCTCCATCATGTCGACGACATCCTGGTAGCGGCCGGCTGAGAAATACGTTCGACCTAACAGGTAGTAGCCGCCGTCGAGATCGGGATTGCGACTCAGCGCCGCCTTGATCTTCTCGATCGTCTCTTCGTAGTGGCCCTCCGCGAACGTCACCCACGCCTCGGCCAGCTGGATCTCCGGTGCATCGTGGCCGGAGGCGCTGGCCTTCTGCGTCGCGGCGATGGCGCGGTCGATCCACTGCTGCTGCCGTTCGAAGTGGTAGTAGTACTGCGCGCACACGTTGGCCACGCCTGCGTGTGCAAGGGCGAACTCCGGGTCGAGTGCCGCGGCGTTCTCGTACATCTGGAGCGCGACCTGCAGGTCCTGCCGCCCAACCCTCCGCGCGTAATTGCGGCCGCGCAAGTAGAGGTCGTAGGCCTGCAGGTTCTCCGTCGGCTTCGCCGAAAGCGCCTGCTGCTCCTGCGGGGAGAGGGTGATCCGGAGGGCCGCCGCGATCTTCTGCGCGATCTCGTCCTGCACCTCGAAGACGTCCTTCATCTCGCGGTCGTACCGCTCGGACCAGAGGGGGAAATTCGTCGCTGCGTCGAGCAGCTGGGCGTTGATGCGCAGCCGCGCGCCGGCCCGCCTCAGACTGCCGGCGAGCACGTACGACACGCCGAGCTCCTTCCCCACCTGACCGGCAGTGACAGGCTTGCCGCGGTAGGCCAGCACCATGGCGCGGGAGAACGTCTTCAGCCCTTTGATCTTCGACAACTCGGTGGTGATGTCCTCGGTGATGCCGTCGCGGAGATACTCATCCTCTTTCACGCCGCTGAGGTTTTCGAAATACAGCACGGCGATCGAATGCTCCCGCAGGGCCGCCGTGGCGCGGCTCCCGCTGCTGTCGGCAGCGGCGCGGCCGCCCGAGTCGAGGTCGCGTTTCAGGCGCTTGAGCGCCGTCTTGAGGTCGTTCGCCGTCTGGAACCGGAGCTCGCGATCCTTCTCGAGCGCCTGCGCGAGAATGCGCTGCAGCTCCTGCGGAAGCGACGGGTTGAGCTGCGTCACCGGCTGAGGATCGCGGTTGAGAATGGATTCGAAGATCACCGCTGAGGTGTCGCCCTGGAAGGGAAGCACGCCCGTCGCCATCTGATAGAGCACCGTGCCGAACGAGAAGAGATCAGTGCGCGAATCGGTGACCAGGCCACGCGCCTGCTCCGGCGACATGTAGGACACCGTTCCGACCGCGGTACCGGCCGAGGTCAGCTCGTCCGTCCGGACGGCCGTGACCATCGCCGACGGTTCGGCGCCTTCGCGGCGTTCGATCTTCGCCAGGCCGAAGTCGAGAATCTTCGCCTGTCCCCGCGAGGTGATGAAGATGTTCGCCGGTTTCAGATCGCGGTGAACGATGCCGTGCGAATTCGCTGACTCGAGTGCGTCGACGATCTGCAGTCCGAACATCAGAAGCGATTCGAGATCGAACGGCCCGCGGCGGATGCGATCGGCGAGCGACTCGCCATCGAGCAGTTCCATGGCGATGAACTGCTCCGAGCCCGCCTGTTCGATGCCGTGGATGGTGCAGATGTTCGGATGGTTGAGGGCCGAGGCCGCGCGGGCCTCACGCTGAAATCGCTGCAGCGAAGCCTCGTCACTGGCCATCGACGGCGGAAGAAACTTCAGCGCGACGTGGCGGCCGAGATTCGTGTCCTCCGCTTCGTAGACCACACCCATCCCACCCTTTCCGAGTTGCGAAAGGATCTTGTAGTGGGAAATCGTCTGACCGATCATCCGAGCTCCTCAGCTTACGAACCTCTCCAGAACGAGACCCCGCACCGACGCGATGCGCATCGCGAAGCGTGTGGAGGTCGCCGCATTCAAAGTAGGTAAGGTGGGCATTGTACGCTCGCGGGCGGCAGCGGCGATTGCAGGAGTGCCCCGACCCTTGGCGCTGCACTGAAGAACTCAGCCGTCTGCAGAAGAACTCAGCCGTCTGCAAAGGAACAGAGGCGGCGAAGCCGCCGAAAGAATTTGGCGGCGGCCGTCAGCCCGCCGAAACTCAGGCGTTCGATTCCGTCGAGGGCGCGGAGCGCCCGGCAGAAATCTCCGCGAAGAATGTCAGCGGTTCAGGATCCTCGGTCAGACCGCCCGCAGCGTTTTCACGAACGCAGCCATCTTCCGCAGCACGAGCTCCGGCTGATCGCGATGGGCCGCGTGACCGGCGCCCGGCACATGCAGCGTCTGAACCGGGGCGCGCACCTGCCGCTCGATCGCCTCGACCTGCTTCCAGGTGCCGTACTCGTCATCGCTTCCCTGGATCACCAGTATCGGCACTTCGATCTCCGGCAGGTACTCTTCGATGTTCCAGTCGCGGAACGCCGGGTCCAGCCAGACGTCGTTCCAGCCCCGAAAGGCGTTGTCGACGTCGCGGTGATGGCGCGCGAGGCGGTTGCGGAGATCGGTCGTCTCCCAGGCACCCTTCATGGCCGCGATGCTCTCGATGCTGAGCGTCTCGACGAAGACGTGCGGCGCTTCGAGGATGAGCCCCCGCAACGGACCCGACACGTTGCGGCCTGCATAGATCAGGGCGATGGAGGCGCCATCGCTATGGCCCACCACGATGGCCTCGCGAACGCCATGGTGGCGCATGACCTCGGCGAGGACGTCCGCTTCGTCGTGCATGTACCCGACGGGTCGGGGCAGCTCGGCCGGCGGAGAGGATCCGTAACCACGGCGCGAGTAGACGAGGGCACCGCAGCCGGACTCGTCCGCGAGCCGGCGCGGAAAGTCGCGCCACAGCGAGGCCGACCCGAGGCCTTCGTGAAGAAAGACGAGCGTCGGAGCGGCGCCGGCCGGAGGGCCGTACCAGATCGATTCGAGGTTAGTGCTGTGCAAAACGGTTGTGACGGGTTCCTCGGGTTCCTCGGGGTTCCTCGGGGTCCTCGGGTTCCTCGGGGTTCCTCGGGTTCCTCGGGTTCCTCGGGGTTCCTCGGGGTTCCTCGGGGTTCCTCGGGGAACCTTCGGTGTTTTCGACACGCTCGAGCAGCCGAGGAACCGAGGAACCGAGGAACCGAGGAACCGAGGAACCGAGACACGCGACCAGCAGCCGCATAATAGCCGCACATTCCCCCATGTACGTTCGCGCCGCCGATCGCCTTCCTCTGCAATTCAACGCAGCCGAGTGGTTCATCGGCCGCCACGCCGCCGAGGGCCGCGGGAGCCGAACGGCGATCATCGATGAGGAAGGCTCGCTCTCCTATGGCTTGCTCGACGAGGCCGTTCGCCGCTTTGCGCGGGTTCTTCGCGATGCCGGCGTCCGCCGCGACGAGCGGGTGGCATTCGTTGCGCCGGACTCGCGGTGGCTGTCGATAGGGTTCTGGGGGGCAATCGCCGCGGGCGCGGTCGCGGTGCCGGTCAACACACTCCTGACGGCATCCGATTTCCGCAGTGTTCTCGAGGACTGCGGCGCGCGCGTCACCGTGGTCGATCCCCAGATCGTCGACCCTGCGGCACTCTCTTCGATCGATACCGAAGTGTGGACCGTCGACGACATGCGGAAGCGTCTCGAAGGGGCGGCAGCGCAGCCGGCGTATGCGGCAACGCATCGCGATGCGATGGCCTTTTTCCTTTACTCGAGCGGCACGACCGGCGAGCCGAAAGGCGTGGTGCATCTGCAGCACGACATGTGGATCTGCTGCGAGACCTACGGCACGTCCGTTCTCGAGATCCGGCCGGATGACCGTTGCTTCAGCGTGGCGAAGCTTTTCTTCGCGTACGGACTCGGCAACGCGCAGTATTTTCCGTTCCATGTCGGCGCGGCGGCAGTCCTGTTCGCTGGCCGCCCGACGCCGGCCGCCGTGTTCGACGTCGTCCGCACCCATCGTCCGACGCTGTTCTTCGGCGTACCCACCGCATTCGCGAACATGCTCTCCGCGATCGAGGACGGTGCCGCCGCCGATTTCACGTCGGTGCGGACGTGCGTCAGCGCAGGCGAATCTCTTCCCGCGGCGATTCTCGAACGCTGGCGCGCCCGCACCGGCACCGACATTCTCGACGGCATCGGCTCGACCGAGATCTGCCACATCTTTCTGACCAACCGGCGCGGCGACATTCGTCCGGGATCGAGCGGCAAGCCCGTCGCTGGATACGAGCTCGACATCGTCGACGAGAGCGGGCGCCCGGTCGAAACCGGCCAGATGGGCGACCTGATCGTGCGCGGCGACTCGACCATGGCGCTGTACTGGAACAAGCACGAAGCCACGAAGTCGGCCTTGAACGGCGACTGGATCCGTACGGGCGACAAGTACACGCGCGATGCGGACGGCTACTACGTTCACGGAGGCCGCTCGGACGACATGATCAAGGCCGGCGGCATCTGGGTCTCTCCGGTCGAAGTCGAAGCGGCGCTGATCCGCCATCCGTCGGTCCTCGAATGTGCGGTCATCGCCATCGAGGACGAAGATGGTCTTCACAAACCACACGCCTACGTGGTGCTGCAGCCGGGCGTCAGGGCGGACGAGATGATCACGTTCGAGCTGCGCGAGTTCGTGAGGGGAATGCTCGCGCCGTACAAGTGCCCGAAGAGCATCCGTGTAGTCGACGAGCTGCCGAAGACGGCGACGGGGAAGCTGAAGCGCTTCGAGCTTCGCAAGAGGGCGGGATCGCGGGAGTAGGTTCAGGCCTGAACCAAAAGAGCGGTCGCGAGGTAAGACGGCAGGGGCGAGCCTCGGAGACAACGAAAGGAAGGAGTCATGGCCATGGATGAACTACGACAACAGCTGCTGGACCTTCTGACCCGCGATCACGCACACGCCGGGTTCGACGCGGCCGTGAAAAACGTCCCCCCGGCGATTTGCGGCAAACGGCTCTGATGCGCGATGTGCTCGTGATCGCCGATCACAACGCCTACCACGTCGGCCAGATGATCCAGCTTCGCCGAATCCTCGGCGCCTGGCCGGCACAGTGGCGCGGGAACGCGTCGTTCGCGCGATCGGTGTCGTTTGACCACAGAGCTCACCGAGAGCACGGAGGCTTCGTCGCGATCTGAATCGCTCCGCGATCTCAGTGTCCTCTGTGGTGAAGAGAAGAACACCTTCGACTTCGACCGCTGAGAGTGGCCGATCGGCCGAACTCCACAATCTGGTGCTGCGACTCTAAGGAAGCAGCGATACCATGAGCGGAGGATGAAGACCTGCGCGGAGCACCATCATGAGCATCGCCAGTTGCCGTGTCCCTGGCGTGCCTGCCCGAACAGCGAAAATGCGCCCGATACCGTCGAAGTGCCGCGGCACACCGGCCCTGGACAAATGACGAGCGCCGAGGGCCACTTCGATTCTCCGCCACCGCCGCGCGTGTTCGCGCGGGAAGCGTGGAGCTGCGAGCAATGCGCAGCGTCCGGCTGGGCCTGGGTTGAAGCCGGCGCGGAGCCGCGCGCGGACCGCTGCCCGCATCGCCGACGCCCCACCGTGGTGCCGCGCGCCAGGCGGTGAGGATGACGTTCATCGCGATCACCGCCGTTTCCGCGTGTAAGCAATCGCGTTTTCGAGCTGGTTGACGAAGTCGGACTCCGTTCGTGCCGGCTCGAGCGCGGCGCGGCGCCGGGATGCGACGACGGCTTTCCCGTTCTCGAGATGAAACGTTCCCGAGCCGAGGGCGCGGAATGCACCCGCTGCCGGAATCACCATCAGGAGAAAGTAGTACGGCTCGTCGAGATGAAAGAGTTGCGCGTCAGGCTCGGTGGCCCGCACGAAGACGTTGTTGACCATCAGCGTGCCGCCGGGACGCGCAACCACGATGACGTCGCCCGGGTGGACGCTGTTCGTGGCGTCGCCCAGAACCGAAAGGACCCGAACGGCGTATTCGGAGAAGAGGAACGTCCGCTTCGCGTTCGGCAACGACCGCCGCTCCAGGGGAATGCCTTTGATGACGAGGTCGGAATTCGCGACGCCGTTCAGCAGGACGGGGTTGACGCTCGCGGGGAGAGTCGCGGGGTCGACGTGCGCAACAAACGAACCTTCCATGCTGCGGGAGACGACCACGTGCTTTTCGCCGGCTCCGGCCGCGCGCGCTGCACGTGCGTCGATCGTCTCTTCGGTCGTGTAGACGTCGAAGTACGAGGCGAGCTTTGCATCCACTGCAGGGGACGTGTTCAGGAACGGCTGCGCCGCCGCCGAGATTGCGCAGACGAGCGCAATGAGACCACTGACCACAACTCTCATGGACCTTCCTCCGTGTGATTTCGACTGAGACGGAGCGCGGACTCCACGAAGGGGCTCGTTCCGGCTGCTGTCGTACCAACATCACCCGGTCCAGTTCTCGACGTGCAACCCGGTTACGCGGCGAAACCCCCCGCTCGTTGTTCGAGACCAGCGTTAGGCCGCGCGCGACGGCTTGCGAACAAGTCGATCGAGCGGATCAAGCTTCGGCGTCGACCCAACAGATATGAGAACCGAGCGGACTTTCGAGGACGGCGGAATGGAACTTCGCATCCGCGGTGACGAGCTCGCAATTCTCCGCGACCGCGAGTGCCAAGTACAAACTATCGTAGACACTCCGATCCAATGTGGCTGCGATCTCGAAAGCGGCAGGAAGAAGAGCAGCAGATGGATAAATGTCGAGCGGGATGCCTGCAAACGCGCTCAGGATCTCGCCGGCCTCGACGTGCGTGACCTCGGCCCGGCGCACTTTCTTCCAGAGAGTGTTTCCGAACTCGGGTGCAATCAGATCAGGAGCGGAGAGAACGACATCTGAATCGAGGAGTCGGGCAGCCCCCGCCGAGTGGACTTCCGGTATGAACCACTTGATCGCGACACTGGCGTCAACGACGACTTTCTTCATCGCCGACGGTCTTCAGCAATCAACGCACCGCTGTCGGAGTGTTTTCGACCGCCGAGCTTGCGACGGATGCGAGCGGCGGCGATACGGCTTTCGACGATGTCGGCGTCAGCAGCCCGTTCGATGATGAGTTGCAGCTCCGCCTGGAGCGAACGGCCATTGCGCTCGGCTCGAGCCTTCAGCCGTTCCACCGTGCGCTCTTCCAAGTCTCTGATCAGTACGCGTGCCATGATTCCTCGCGATGCTAGCAATATGCTAGCACGCACGGGATCATCAAAGAGGGATTGACGGATGAGGCTGGCGGGGAGGATTGGACGAAGTCAGAACCGCCGTATTCGCCTGAATCGGTAACAGTGGATTCGATCCTTCGCGCTCAGGCTCGACCAACTCCCAATGACGTACCGGCCGCCATAAGACCCCCTCGCCGTGAGGGACGACCACGATCCCCTCTCGGTACCGTGAGGCGGGAGATCGTCGAAAGGTCGAAAGATGGTGTACATCTTCTGCTGGGTGACAGCATTAGCATTGGCCTTACCATGACCGTAACCCAGCGTGGCGCGAACACGGAACGTGGTGGGCAGCGCAGGGGAGCGCGTGACAGGTGAGACGCTCGGAAAGCCTTGCCTTTGCGTTTGACCACTTCCGCCGATGTTTCTTCAAGACGACGGCGGTCCTATCCTAACTTGAGGCCGACGCGTAATTGGTTACTGTGCGATCGCGTCCTTCGCCAGATGCCGAAGCTCTTCAAGAGTGTAACGCTGCGCGACACCAGGCGGAATTGACAGATCGATAGCTTTGTCGCGCACGACGAAGATCCTGCCACGAAGTTGGCCGTCTCGTGGTTCACTCCCGATCACGACAACTTCGTCGCCTAACACTACATCCGGCTCGCGCGTCGATCGGGTGCACACCCGTGTGCCGTCGATGGTTGCGTCGCCGTGCTGCAACACGTAGGCGAAGACGGCACCGAAAGCAACGGATGCGTCGTCGGCTGCTATGACCTCTTGAGTTCTAATCCAGACGGATGCGCAAATGTTCTTGTAGGGAAGGCAAATACCGGGCACCACGTCGATGACGGTTCCGCGAATTGCGGCTTTGTCGCCGATGACATCGCGTCGAGGCGGGCTCTGGAGATCTGTAGTGACGTCGCCAAGGACCTCCTCGGTGCATGCCTTGCGTCGATCGGTCACACGGTTCATGAGTGCCGTTCGTGCTTCGATGGCGCTCATACCGAGTGTGGCGGCATCGGCCTGTGTCGTGAGCCGGGTGATCGGCACAAATATCCACGTGTCGGGGTCAGGCCCGTGCAGCGGGGCATTGTGAGATGGATTCGCAAGCTGAGCGATCAGAAGAGCGAGACTGAGCATTGGAAAGCACATATGGCCGCCCCTACATATGTAATGGCGGGAGGATGGCTGGAGATTCAAGGTGCGTCAAGCTCTTCGTGGAACTCAACACTGACAGACGTGGCGGTGAATACATCGCACTGCAACCAACCCGGAAACGCGACGGAACTCCCTCTCGTTGTTCGAAACCAGCGTCAGGCCGCGCGCGACGGCTTGCGAAGCGGTCAGAGTATCAAGCCGGGCCAATGGGTGTGCCCGCACCCTCGAGCTTTGCACGCACTTGAGCGGACACCGCAGCGTCTCCCGACGTCAACTCCAGGATGGTTCTAGCGGGGCAAGGAAGTTCTCGACAAGCCGAAGTGTCCTCGCCGCTGACGTGCTCCTGGCCGCTCCCGTTCGGAGCTCAGCCTCTGTGATGACGCTGATCGCGACATCCTCCCGAGCTCGTATGAGCAACTCAGAAAGGACCTTCTGGTCAGAGCGCAAATGCAAGGTCCGTATCCAGCAGGTACTTCACGAGAGCTTTCGCCGCTTCTCCAGAGTTCCCTGTTCCGGTCGTTCGAAGTCGGCCGGGACGCCGGAGAATGACTCGACGTAGTTTTCCGGCCAGTCGCCGTTCGGTTCGAGGATCACGGCGTTGCCCTCTCGATGAACGAGAACCGTGTCACCGTCGAATCGAAATTCCTTCGGCAGACGGACAGCCTGGCTTCTGCCGGTCCAGAAAACGCGCGCGGTTTTCCTCTGAGTTGCTTTGCTGGCCATGATATCTACCAACGGTAGCTATCATCGTACCGCGGGCGGGCGGAGGTGAAGAACCGCAGATGAGCTTGGCTGGGAGACAGGGAGTCGAACCCCGATTCATCGGTCCAGAGCCGATTGTCCTACCATTGAACGATCTCCCAGGATCGGCCGCGGGCGCGGATCGTACACGGCGCTAAACCGCCCGGTCAAGGAGCGCATTCCGCGCTCTCCGCGGCCTCAAATCTGCGTCTGTCAAGAGCCTCGTTTCTTTGACATGCGTGGCACAATGGCCGCAGAGGATGACGCCGTGCTGCCCGAAGTTTTCGAATGCCCGCAGTGCCAGCGACAGTTCGTTTTTGAACTGGTCGAATCCTCTGACGACCGCTCCATCCACTGCCCCCAGTGCAAGCGCTACCTCGGCGAGAAGGACGTCAACTTCGTCCTGGTCACCGAGATCGAGGAACTGAGCGAGCGGCTGCGGTTCGAGCGCGAGCGCCTCGAAAAAGACGAGGCCGTCTACGGCATGACCGACTGCGATGCCGAGATGCACGTCTATGGCACCGAGGTCCACAAGGTCGTCGCCATCCTGCGCAAGACCCTCGCCGACCTCGAGGCGCTCAAACAGCAGTACCGGTGAGGAGCCCATTGCGGGGTGAGTTGCGGGGGATCCTTCGCCGCGCTTTGCCGCTCCACCCAACCACCTTCCCCGCGGCGCCGCCGGCTCAGGATGACACGCGTTTCTCGCCGCGCTGTCCCACCCGCCACCCGCGCGTGCCTCGCCGGCTCAGGATGACACGCGCTTTTCGCCGCGCTGCCCCACCCGCCAACCGCGCGCTCGGCGGCTCAGGATGACACATGCCTTGCTGCCCCACGCCCGCCAGCACCGCGGCCGCGACAAGATCACTGGACCTGAGGCGACATCCGGAGCAGGACGATACAGAAAACGATGATCAGCGCCGCCGCTCCGATGAGGATCAGAAACGACGCCGGCTCCGTTTCGCGTGTGGCACGGCCGAGACGGCGGAACGCGAGCAGCAGGGCCGTCGTCCCGAGCGTGAGCATGATGCCACCGATGGCCAGCACTCGCAGGACGAGCTGCTTGAATTCGGGATCCACGGTGGGAACACTATCACCGTGATCCTGAAGTCACGGGTTGCGCGGTTCCGCGGTTCCGCGGTGTCCGCAGGCACGTGCCTTTTTTCGACCACATAACCGCGCAACCACGCAACCAGGCATGAACCCGCGAAATCTTCCCGATCCCGTCACCGCCGCCCTCTTCGATTTCGACGAGACGATGATCGATCTCGAACGCCAGCACGACGCGGCGCATCGCCTGCTATGCCGGGCCATGGGCTCCGATTACGACCGGATGCCGGAGAGCTTCCGCTTCGGTTCGGGGCGCCGCATCGTCGACGACATCAGCGACATGCGCGCGTATTTCGACTGGAGTGAATCGCCGGACGCGCTGTACGAAATCCGTCATCGAGCCTTCCTCGACGAATGTCGCCGCGCGAGCCTCGAGCTCATGCCGGGTGTCGAGCGGACCGTACGCGCGCTGCACGGCCACGGCTTGCGGCTGGCCATCACCTCCAGTGCAGCGGGCGACGCCATCGACGAGATCCTGCGCCGCTTCGGCATTCGGGATCTCTTCGAGACGATCGTCGACGGCAGCGAAGTTCGTCACGGCAAGCCCGATCCCGAGGCTTACCTCCTGACCGCTCGACGGCTGGGCGTCGATCCGGCGCAATGCCTCGTCTTCGAGGACTCCGAGGCGGGAGTGCGGGCGGCAAAGGCCGCCGGGATGTTCTGCTTTGCGGTGCGGAATCCGCGGGCGCGGACCGTTCAGGATCTCGGGGAGGCGGACGTGATCCTGCAGTCGCTCGAAGAGCTCGAGGCCGCTAGCGTTTCTTCACCGAGAGAACGCTCAGGTCCGCAACGAGCTGGATGAGGCGCTTGCCCTCGTCGTCCGCCGTTTCGTACGCGCGGCAGAGCGTCTGCAGCTCGTCCGGGTCCTCGTAGGCGGCGACTGTGAATCCGTCCAGCGGCTGGTGCGGCGAGCCGGTCGGCCTGGATCGCCATTCACCGTCGATCATCCGGTAGGTAACGAACCCGCCGGTACGGGCGCGGCGGGCCTCACCGAGACGAGCCAGGATCACTTCGCCTTCAGTGCCGTTCGTTTCTCCGCTGGCGTTGGCGCGCTGTGCCGCGAGAATCCGCCCCACGAACGTGGCCATCATGTCCTGCAGCAGCTCGTCGGACTCCCCCACGGCCTGCACGAAACGGAACCCGCTGTGTGAAACCATATCCGAGCCGCCGGAACCCTCCCGAATGACCTCTGTGTGGATCACTTCGCAGAGGTATTCGATGTCCGACCCGTGCCACCGAAAGGTCAGCCGGGACCGCCCGCCCGTTTTGAAGACTCCGTGGTGCTCGACGAATGCGCCGGTAATGCCGATGTCGAGGATCAGCCCGTTCTGGCCGTCGATGAGGGCCATCAACGGTTTAGCCAGCTTCATGCGCTGCGAGTGGCGTCTTTCAGTCGCGGCCATTGGACTTTCAAGTATGGCGGAACGGCTGAACCGTTGCCAACGCGACGTGTGCAACGATTTCGCTCCTCAGGGCGTCTTAGAGAAGTCCTGAGTCCTGAGTGCTGAGTCCTGAGGGGGTGAGGCAGCCCCCAGCTCTCAGATCTCAGGACTCAGGACTCAGGACTCAGGGAGCGAGGCAAGCATATTGCTCGCCCTGCCAGCGTTTCACGAGAGAGGTCGCGCGCTTGACCGAAATGCACCTTCCGCAGCAGCAGAAAGAGCGGCGCAGCATCTGGCGCGTCGGCCCGGAGAGCACATGGACGACCGTCCTGCCGGTGGCGTTCATCATCGTGTCACTGCTGTCGCTCGTCGTCCTTCCGCTGGTAGTTTCGAGTCACACGAAGCGGATGCACGACGAGATACGGCTTCTGGCCGAGCCGGCCCGGCGGAGCGCCAACGCGCTGCAGGACGACCTCTCTGACGAGCTCAACGAGGTCATCGCCTTCCAGGTCACCGGCCAGGCGCAATACCGCGAGAATTACGAGCGGTTGCTGCGGGAGGGCCACGCCCAACGGGAGATTCTGGGGCGGCTCGCTCCGAAGCTGGGCGACAAGGTCGAACGAAGCTACGCCGACATGTCCGCCGAGAGCGCCCGATGGCATGACGCAGTGGTCAGCGGCGAGTTCCTGCAGCGCCAGCTCCCCCAGGAAGTCTTTCTGACGCGTCTGTACGAGCACCATCCGTCGTACGAGAAGTCCCTGACGTCGGCTTCGAACCTGGAGATCGCGATCCAGTCCGTGATCGAGGACGACCTCCAGCGGATTCGAGACGTGGAGAACGTCAACGTCTGGGTGACGATCATCCTGACGGTGCTGGCGCTCACCTCCGCGCTGCTGGTGGCGGGGTTGGGACGGCAGATGCGTCTGCTCGCGCGCGAGGCGATGCGACGCCGGCGCGAAGCCGAGCAGGAAGCGACCGAGGCCGAGAGTGCGCGGGCGACCGCCGAGCGCGAAGAGCGCCGGGCAGCATTCCTGGCCTCGGCGGGCCAGGAGCTGACGGCCTCGCTCGACTACGATCAGACGATTGCCACGCTGGCGCACCTGATCGTTCCCAATCTTGCGCAGTCGGTGATCATTGATCTCTATGACGACGAGTCGACCCTGCGCCGGGCCGCCGTGGCCAGGCGCGACGGCTCGGAATCCGTGGTTCGCGGCCTCGCCGGGGAGGCCATGCACGACATACCGGACGCGATTCTGCGGGTGATCATCGACCACGTGCCCCACCTCGTCGGCTCATCGTCGGAGGCGTCGAGTTACGTGGGCGGGGTCGCGCAGCAAGGGGACAGCGCCTGGGCCATCGTGCCGCTGGTCAGCCGCGGCGAAAGCCTCGGCGTCGTCGCGGCGCAGGGCTCACCCGACCACCCGTTCGGCAATGAAGACCTGACTTTGATGGCCGAACTGGCGCGCCACGCGTCGCTCACTCTGGACAACGCCAGCCTGTACCGCCATTCGCAGCAGGCCGTTCGGGCACGCGAAGAGGTGCTGGCCATCGTCTCCCACGATCTGCGAAATCCGCTCAACGCGGTGACCCTTGGCGCGTCTCTCCTGCGATCCGCCGAGTCCCTCTCGCTGGAGGATCGCGAGCAGGTGGACATCATCGAAGTTTCCGCGAAGCGGATGAGCCGCCTGATCTCCGATCTGCTCGACGTCACCCGACTGGAGGGTGGCAAGAAGCTGCCCATCGAAGCGACCGAGGTCGAGGTCTCCACGATCTTCGAGGAGATCTCGGACCTGTTCAAGAGCCAGGCTGCCGCGAGCTCGGTCCACCTCGTGTTGCGCGGAGCGGATGCGGTTCCGGCCGTCCACGCCGATCGGCACCGCGTCATGCAGGTGATGTCGAACCTCATCGGGAATGCCATGAAATTCACTCCGCCGGGCGGATCGATCCGGGTCACAGCGGAACCTCGAGACTCCGACGTCCTGTTCGTGGTCGCCGACACCGGTCCCGGCATTCCAGGCAAGAACCTCGAAGACATCTTCAACCCGTACTGGCAGGGGAAGCGTGCGGAGCGGCTCGGTGCGGGGCTCGGCCTGCCGATCGCAAAAGGGATCGTGGAGGCGCACGGCGGGCGGATCTGGGTCGAGAGCCATCCGGGCGAAGGGACGAAATTCTTCTTCACGCTGCCGACGCGCAAGTCGCTCGCCGACTTCCCCGCCGGTCACGCCGCCGCCTCGCGGTAGAGCGCCCGGCGCGGGCTCTTCTCACGCGTCCTTTGCCGTCTGACTCGGCCACGGTGCAGTCAAACGGAGCCATAATCTAGGCACCGGGCCCTGTCATGACGTCGAAAAATCACACGATCCCGCTGCCGAAGGCTGGTCGCATCGATGCGGATTCGATCGTCGATTCTTTCGCGTTCCGGATGAAGTACTCGATCGCCCGCGACCACTACAACGCCACCGATCTCGATTCCTATCAGGCCCTCGCCTTTGCGGTTCGCGACCGGCTGATGGATCGATGGTTCAACGCGCAGGACGCGTACTACCGCTCGGATGTAAAGCGCGTTTATTACCTGTCGCTGGAGTTCCTGCTCGGCCGGCTTCTGGTCAGCAACATCCTCAACCTCGGCGCCAGGGGCGAATACGCGGAGGCGATGCGCAGGCTCGGCTTCGTGCTCGAGGACGTCGCCACACGCGAGCCCGACGCCGGGCTCGGCAACGGCGGCCTGGGCCGTCTGGCAGCGTGCTTTCTCGATTCCGCAGCCACTCTGGCGATCCCGCTGTACGGCTACGGCATCCGGTACGAGTACGGCATCTTCCGCCAGCACATCATCGACGGCCAGCAAACCGAGGCTCCGGACAACTGGTTGCGCTACGGCAACCCGTGGGAAGTGCCGCGCGCCGACGTTCTCTTTCCCGTCCGCATGTACGGTCACACCGAGTACTACGTCGACGACGAGGGCCGGAAGCGCGTGCGCTGGGCCGACACGCAGAACATCTACGCGATGGCCTACGACCTGGCGGTGCCGGGCTATCGGAACGACACGGTCAACTCGTTGCGGCTGTGGGCAGCGAAGTCGAGCCGCGAGTTCGATCTCGCCCAGTTCAACCTCGGCGCATACGTCGCGGCGGTCGAGGACAAGAACAGCAGCGAGAACATCTCCAAGGTGCTCTATCCGTCCGACGAGCGCCGCTCGGGCCGCGAGCTGCGCCTCAAGCAGCAGCACTTCTTCACATCGGCCACCATCCAGGACGTCATCCGCCGCTTCAAGAAGCACCACCGTGCCTGGGAAGAGCTGCCGGATCGGGTGGCCATCCAGCTCAACGACACGCATCCGTCCATCGCCATCGCCGAGATGATGCGCGTGCTCGTCGATCATGAGGCCCTGCAATGGGACCTGGCCTGGTGGATCAGCGAGCGCGTCTTCGCCTATACCAACCACACCGTTCTGCCCGAAGCTCTGGAAGTGTGGCCACTGGACCTCATGCGCTCACTACTGCCGCGCCACGTGGAGATCATCGAGGAGATCGACCGCCGTCTCTGCGGCGCGGTGCGCCTGAGCAGTCCGAATGATGAGGCGCGCGTCGACCGCATGGCCATCATCGACAAGTCCGCCGGCAACGTGCGCATGGCCCACCTGGCCATCGTCGGCAGCCACTCGGTCAATGGCGTGGCCAGGCTGCACACCGACATCATTCGCAAGCGGATCTTTCCCGACTTCGACCAGTTCTACCCGCACAAGTTCAACAACAAGACCAACGGCATCACCCAGCGGCGCTGGCTGCTGCAGGCCAATCCCGAGCTCTCCGAGCTGATCAACTCCGCGATCGGCGACGGCTGGGTGCGCGATCTCGACCTGCTTCACGCGCTGGAGCCGCTCGCGGACGACCCGATGTTCCGGGCCCGCTGGCGGGCCGTGAAGTTCACCCGCAAGCACCGCCTGGCGCGCTGGCTGCGCATGATCGACCACGTGGACGTCGATGCCGAGTCGATGTTCGACGTGCAGATCAAGCGCATCCACGAGTACAAGCGGCAGCTCCTCAACGTGATGCACGTGATCTCGCTCTACCGGCGCATCGAGGCGGGGCAGCCCACCATTCCGCGCACCGTGATCTTTGCCGGCAAAGCGGCGCCGAGCTACGAGGCGGCCAAGCTGATCATCCACCTCATTCACGACCTGGCCGGCATGATCCAGAACAACCCCCAGATCGCCGAACGGCTGCTCGTGGTCTTCGTGCCCAACTACGACGTCTCCGCCGCCGAGCTCTTGTTCCCGGCCACCGATCTCTCGGAGCAGATCTCCACGGCCGGCACAGAAGCCTCGGGCACCGGCTGCATGAAGGCCGTCCTCAACGGCGGAATCCTGATCGGGACGCTCGACGGAGCGAACATCGAGATCCGCGACGAAGTCGGCGAAGAGAACATGTTCATCTTCGGCCGCAACGCCGACGAGATCGCGGCCCTCCGCAATTCCTACGACCCGCGCTCGTTCATCGACGCCGATCCCGAGCTCCGCGAAGTGATCGCCGCGATCGAGCGCCGCGGCCATTTCCAGAAGCTGGTGGACGAGCTGAGGAATCGCGACCGGTTCTTTCTCTGTGCCGATTTCGCTTCTTATGTCGAAACGCAGAAGAGGGCCGCCGAGTTGTTCACGAACGCCAACGACTGGAGCCGCATGTCGATCCTCAACACGGCGCGCAGCGGCCGCTTCTCGGCCGATCGCACCATCGTCGAATACGCCGAGGACATCTGGGGTGTGGCGCCGATGCCGGTGAAGTTCGAGGATTCGTAGACGCGCTCAATTCCGGCATCCCTGAGCCGGCGGAACCCACGTCCCGTCACTCTGAGCCGGCGGAGCCGCCCCCGGCGGCGGAGCGCGGCGAAGAGTCTCTTACCGGGACGATTGTCAGGCGGAAGTGGATCGCGCGTGACAGCAGGCTCACCGCGATCGTGCAATCTGGAGACTCTTCGCCGCGCTGCGCCGCTCCACCCAACCACCCTTCCACGCGTCTCCGCCGGGTCAGAGTGACGGGGCGGCCGCTCCGCGCCGCTCTGAGTGACGGAAGTCGATTCCGCTCTTACGCCCTCGGCGGGATATTCAGGGCGTCGCTCACACTGAGCTCGGCGAACATGCGGATCAGGCGGCGGCCCTCGTCATCCGAGGCCTGGTAGACGCGGCAGAGTCGCTGGATCTCTTCGCTGTCTTCGCTTCGGGCCACTGTGAAGCCGACCGGCGGTTGTTCGGGAAGGAAGATCCGCCGGCGGTGCCACGCTCCGTTCTCGAATCGGTAGGAGAGAAACCCGGCGTCGGTGCCGCGCACCGTGCGATCGCCGTCGATGGAGCGGCCGATGCCGGCCAGGGTCATGTTGCGGCGTTCTTCGAGCTCATGAGAAACGAGGCTGCCCAGCATGTTCCGGAGGCGGTCACCGGACTCGCCTAACGCGGCCACGAAGCGGATACCGGATTCCAGGCCGCTGCCCGGATACTTCGCGTTCTGGCTGTTGATGGTGCGGACCACTTCGCAACGCAGCGCAATCTCCTCGCCATCGTAGGCGAAGCGCAGCTCGCCGTTCTTCTCGTCCAGAGGCGTGCCGTGATGCACGCGCGCACCGAGGACTCCGACTTCGACCAGCGCGACGGCTGTCGCGGCGAAGGTCCCGGGGATGGATGGATCGAGTCGCAAACGCTGAAACTCGCGGCGCTCTTCGACGGCCTGCATGACCGCCATTTTAGCGGCAGACGGCCTCAGCGCGCGTAAGTCATGTTCATCCGCGAGGCCGCCAGGAACGATTCCCTGACCTGGAGCCGGTACCACCGCGTATGCGAGTTCACGCGCTGGACGTAATTCACGGTCTCCGGGAAGGGCGGCATGCCGCCGAATTTCTCGATGTTCCCCTCGCCCGCGTTGTAGGCCGCCAGAGCAGTGCGCAAGTTGCCGAAGCGGTCGATCAGGTATCGGAGGTACTTCGTCCCGGCCACGATGTTCTGCTCCGGATCGAACAGGTTGTGCACGCCCAGGAGCTCACCGGTGCTCGGGACGATCTGCATCAGTCCCTGGGCGTTCTTCTCCGAGATGAGGCGGGGGCGGAAGTCGCTTTCGGCCTCGATGACGGCCGCCACGAGCTCCGGCGCGAGCTGATTGCGCTGGGCCTCGCGGTAGATGATCGAACCGTAGGGCACGTGAGTGCGGAAGAACTCTTCCTTCGTCACTTCCAACGTCATGACTGCCGGCTCGGGCTGCGGATCGAGAAAGCCCTTCCGGATTCTTGCGGTGGTGAAGATGCGGAAGTCGTTGACGGCTGCCTGCGGGCGCGCCGCCACGCGCGATTCGGCGATGCTGCTGATCGAGGGAAGCTCGCTGACGCCGAGCACCAGAGGGACGCCAACCAGCAGGGCGAATCCTCCGCGCCTGAGGTGAGCGACGACGCGCAGGGAGCGGCGCCACAGAGTCCGCTCGCGCAAGGCGTGGCGCTGACAATCGCAAATGATCCGGAAGTCTTTTCCGGTCGGTCTCGACGTGGTGCGCGTCGCGCGTGCGGCCATACGCAGGCCGACGGAGGGCAAAAGCCGGACCACTTTTGCTCCGGCATCGAACAACTCTCTGAGCAAACGTGAGTTTGAGATCGGCGTCCACAGCAAATCCGCAAGTCGAAATCGGAAAGACCGAGGCTCGTTCGTCGAATTACGTGGGACGCAAACCGCGAATGCGGCCCGCCTCTTGTTCCGGGCCTTACGGGACTCCGCGGTAGAGCGATCGAAGCGGCGGACCAAGGCGCGACCATCGCAGCCCGCGCGCATTTCCTCGATTGCATGCGGCGGCCATGCGGTGCGGTCGCGACGCCGTGCGCTCTCGCGCATCCGCGATGATCGCCCTGCAAACCGGGCATTCTCGTATCGCACAGCCGTGTGCCGCATCATCACTCGATCGACCGCCCGTTTGCGCTCAACATAGGCGCGCGCCGCCGCAGATCGCAATGGCGCGAGAACGGAAATGCCGTCCACGCGCTTCCGCGCACCACGTCGAAAGTCGTGCTTCCGTCGGCTCTTGCGCTTTCAACCTGTGGATTCGTCGTCATTCGTGAATGCTCTTGCCGCAACTTGATCACACAGACATCGATGTCATTGGCGATGGGGACCCGGTGTTCGTCTTCCCCTGGTGAAGTGACGAACTCGATGCGCGATGGCATCGCTGAACGTGTTGCTCAGCTGCGGAGATACAAGAGCATCGCACATCGACCGGCGATTCGCCTAATCGTTGCACGCGAATGTCAGCGCGACCTTACGACTGGATTGGAACGACCGGCTCGACGCGAACAGCGGCGCGGTCTCGTTGCTCAGAGCTCTACGTCGGCAGGAGTTGCAGGTTTCGCGTTAGGGCGGCGGCAGGGTCGTCGTGCTGGTGGTCGTCGTGGTTGACGTCTCCGCGGCTGGTGGAGCAGCGGTTTCTGTTTCCGTCGCGGGCGGGGCCTGCGCGGGGGGCGTGGTCGCGGAGGTCTCCGTCGGTGCAGGCGATGCCGTATCGCTCGGGGGCGTCTGCTCGATTGCCGTGTCGACGACGGGCGGTGCGGAGGGAGGCGTTCCCGCTTTCTTCTCCGTCAGCACTTCGGTCTCGAACAGATACCCCCATCGCCTCAGGCGCGACAGGATCATCCGCTGGCGCGATCGCAACCGCCTGTTCGGATCGCCGGGATTCATGATCCGCGGATTCGGGAGGCATCCCGCGAGCAGCGCGGCCTGCTGCGGAGTGAGCTGCGAAGCGGGCTTGTGGAAATAGAACCGTGACGCGGCCTCTGCGCCGTAGACGCGTTCGCCCATCTCCACGACGTTCAGATAAAGCTCGAGGATCCGTTTCTTGGTGAGGTGATTCTCGAGCGATCGGGCGATGAAGTACTCCTTGATCTTGCGCAGCGGATTGCGGGAGGGCGAGAGATAGAGATTCTTGGCCAGCTGCTGCGTGATCGTCGAGCCGCCGTGCGTGAGCTTCTTCCGCTCCCAGTCCCGCTGGATGGCCTCGGCCATGGCCTTGGTGTCGATGGCGTTGTGCTCGTAGAAGTTGTCGTCCTCGGCGACGAGCACCGCACGGCGCAGGTACGGCGAGATGCGTGCGTACGGCACGAACCTGTATGAGATCGTGTCGTCCTTTCCTTCGGCGCGGAGCTCCTGCTTCCGCTGCTCCATGAATGCAGTCGTCGACGGCGCCTTCGTCGCGAGCGGCGATACATCGGGAAACGTGACCACTTCCCACGCCACCACAGCGGCAATCACGCCGAGGAACAGCAGGAAGACCTTCCGCATCACACCCGCGATTCTAGCGGAGCGCGGCCGGCGCACTCTCGACGCAAGGGCGGACACGAACCTAAGATGATTTCATGCGGCCCTGGGCCCTCTTCCTCATCGTTGCCGGACTGGCCGGATCGGCGCTGGCATTCGACCCGACGCTCCACGGCCATCGAATCGGCGTGCTCGACCCTGCCGCGCGCTACGACTCTCGCGACAACCAGGCCGTCGTCCTCATCGAGCGCTACCTGTGCGACGAGCTGCGGAGCCGCGGCTTCGACGCATTTCCCGTTGGGCGAAGCTACGAGGGCACGTCTGTCGTCCCGACCGGCCTCGGCGTCGGCGGATGGTCCGGCCGGCTGTTTTTCTCTGCCGCAATTCCGCTGTTTCAGTGGCGGCAGGTCCACAGCGCGGCCCACGGCGTGGCGCGCGACGCTGCCGCTGCAGTCAGCGAGACTGTGCAGCGCTGAGACGCGACCATGAAGCCACTGATCGTCCTCACCACGGTTGCGCAGACCTACGACGCTCGGGAAATCGCCGAGGAGCTCGTCAGCCGTCGCCTGGCTGCCTGCGTGAACATCCTTCCCCAGGTTCTCTCTGTCTACCGCTGGGAGGAGAAGGTCGAACACGACAACGAGCAGATCCTGCTGATCAAGACTCTCGACGAGCGCCTCGACGAGCTCCGCGAGTTCATTCTCAAACGGCACCCCTACGACGTGCCGGAGTTCGTCGTCATCGAGATCGACGCGCTCGAAGGTCCGTACCGCGACTGGCTCATCGCCGCAGCGATGATCCAGGAACGAAACGTCTGACGGGAAGCGCAGAGGGCAGAATATTCAGCCCTCACTGCTTGCCGAGGCGGGCCCAGCCGGAGCCGGACTTTTCCACAACCCGTAGAACTCGAGAGTCTTGAAAAGCTCGCCGCCCTCGGAATTCTGCCCGCCGCGCGCCCGCTGGATTTCTTCGCCTGCGCCGGGAGTTAGTATCACCCGTCCATGGAATCGATCGTCATCCGGGGTGCGCGTGAGCACAACCTCAAGAACATCGACGTCGTCATCCCGCGCAACAAGTTCGTCGTCATCACCGGCGTGTCCGGCTCCGGAAAATCGTCGCTGGCCTTCGACACGATCTTTGCGGAGGGGCAGCGCCGCTATGTCGAATCGCTGTCGGCCTACGCCAGGCAGTTCCTCGAGCAGATGGAGAAGCCCGACGTCGACTCCATCGAGGGGCTCTCGCCCGCCATCTCCATCGAGCAGCGCACGACATCGCGAAACCCGCGCTCGACCGTCGGCACGGTCACGGAGATCTACGACTACCTCCGCCTCCTGTATGCCTCAGTCGGCGTTCCGCACTGCACGAACTGCGGCCAGGAGATCCGGCCGCAGACGATCCAGCAGATGGTCGATCGCCTCCTGACCCTTCCCGCCGGAACGAAATTCACGGTCCTCGCGCCCTACGTCCGCGGAAAGAAGGGCGAGTACCGCAAGCAGATGCTGCAGATGGTCAAGGAAGGCTTCACACGCGCCGTCGTCGACGGCGAGATGGTGGAGCTCGCTGATCCACCGAATCTCGACAAGCAGAAGAAGCACACCATCGACATCGTCATCGACCGCCTGGTGGTGAAGGACGGAATGGCCCAGCGCCTCGCCGACTCGCTGGAGACGGCTACACGCGTCGCCAAGGGGCTGGTGAAGATTCTCTACGCGGAAGGCAACCGCGAGGAGCTCCTTTCCCAGAGCTACGCATGCCCAGACTGCGGTATCTCCGTCGGCGAGATCACGCCGCGGCTGTTCTCCTTCAATTCGCCCTACGGTGCCTGCCCCCGCTGCTCCGGGCTGGGCGTTCTCCTGGAGATCGACGAGAAGAAGATCGTTCCCGATCCGACACGCTCGATCCGCGACGGCGCCATCGCGCTCTGGAAGGAGGGGGCCGACAACTGGCGCCTCAAGCAGATCCAGACGGTGGCCAGGCATTACAAGTTTTCGCTCGACACGCCGTGGGAAAAGCTTCCCGAAAAGGGCCAGAACACGATCCTCTACGGCTCGGAAGACAAGATGAAGTTCGAGTTCCAGGGCGACTCCAGCGCCTATCAGTACACCGGCAGCTACGAGGGCCTCGTGCCGATGCTGCAGCGGCGCTACCACGAGTCCGACTCCGACGACATGCGCGAAGAGATCGAGCGCTTCATGACGCCGACGAAGTGCCCGGAATGCGGCGGCCGGCGCCTCAAGCCGGAAGCGCTGGGCGTCACGGTCGCCGACCGCCCCATCGACAAGGTGGTGAGCCTGCAGCTCAGCGAGGCCCAGGAGTTCTTCCGGACGATCACGCTCAACGCCCGCGAAGAACAGATCGCCGGAAAGATCCTGAAGGAAGTGCGCGATCGCCTCGGTTTCCTCAACGCCGTCGGCGTCGGATACCTCACCCTGAATCGCAGCTCCGCCAGCCTTTCCGGCGGCGAAGCGCAGCGCATCCGCCTGGCCACCCAGATCGGCTCGAAGCTGATGGGAGTGCTCTACGTTCTCGATGAGCCGTCGATCGGCCTGCATCAGCGCGACAACCGCAAGCTGATCGAGTCGCTTCTCGAGCTGCGCGATCTCGGCAACACCGTCATCGTGGTGGAGCACGACGAAGAGACCATCGCCACGGCCGATCACATCATCGACCTCGGCCCGCGGGCCGGCGTCCACGGCGGCGAGATCTCCGCGGAGGGCTCGCTCGAAGAGGTGAAGACGTTCCCGGGCTCGCTCACCGCGAAATACCTCCGCGGCGAGCTGAGCATCGATCCTCCGCCCGCGCGGCGGCCGATCGGCGAGAACAAGCTGATCATCCGCGGCGCGCGGCAGAACAACCTCAAGGATCTCGACATCACGATCCCGCTCGGCCTGTTCGTCTCCGTCACGGGTGTCAGCGGCTCCGGGAAGTCGACGCTGGTCAACGACATCCTCTTCCGCGCGCTGTCGCGGCACTTCTACGACTCGCCCGACACGCCGGGCGACCATGACCGCATCGAGGGTCTCGACCTCGTCGACAAGGTCATCGACATCGACCAGTCCCCGATCGGCCGCACGCCGCGATCGAATCCCGCCACCTACACCCAGCTCTTCACCGAGATCCGCAGCCTGATGTCCCAGACCCCCGAAGCGCGCATGCGCGGCTACGGCCCGGGACGGTTCTCGTTCAACGTGAAGGGCGGCCGCTGTGAAGCCTGCAGGGGAGACGGCCAGATCAAGATCGAGATGCACTTCCTGCCCGACATCTACGTCACGTGCGATGTCTGCGGCGGGCGGCGCTACAACCGCGAGACCCTCGAAGTGAAATACAAGGGCCACTCCATCGCCGACATCCTGGGCATGACCGTGGAGCAGGGCATCGACGTCTTTCGCAACATCCCGAAGATCTACAACGTGCTGAAGACGCTCGACGACGTGGGGCTTGGCTACATCAAGTTAGGCCAGTCGTCGACCACGCTCTCCGGCGGCGAGGCGCAGCGCGTCAAGCTGGCCAAGGAGCTGGCGCGGCGCGCCACCGGGAAGACGCTCTACATTCTCGACGAGCCGACCACCGGCCTGCACTTCGACGACGTCGCCAAGCTGCTGCACCTCATGCAGGGTCTCGTGGACCGCGGAAACACGGTGGTGGTGATCGAGCACAACCTCGATGTCATCAAGACCGCCGACCACATCATCGACCTCGGTCCCGAGGGGGGCGACGCGGGCGGCTACATCATCGCTACGGGCACGCCCGAGGAGATCGCCCGGGTCAGACAGAGCGCGACCGGCCAGTACCTGCGCAAGGTGCTCAGCAAGCGCAAAGCCGTGGCGTAGGAGTGCGGACGTCCTCGTCCGCAAACCGCCGGACGTCTCGTCCGGCGGTGATCAAACCAGCCTCGCGATCCTCTCCGGGTAAGCCGCAGCATATTTCCAATTCCTCATTTCCGCCGAAGCAGGGTGGTGAGAACGTAATCCACCGGGACGTCCGCACTCCTCATGGTCCCGTAAAATGCCCGATGGAGGTCCCCTCATGAAACGCATGCTCGTGCTCTTTGCACTTCTTTGCGCGGCCGCGCCTCTCCTCGCCGTCGAGTCCGACGACTGCCGTGGTTATCAGCAACTGGCCGCTCTGTACGAGATTCGCGACCTGATGCTCAAGCCGTACTCATCGTCGTACGACATCAACAAGGTCATCGACAACCAGCTCGATCAGCTCCGCGGACCGCTGCCCGACGGCGGGTATCGCTGGGTGCGGTGGGTGCGGCCGACTGGAGACGCGCCTTACGACAAGCACGGCCACACCGTCGCCGCCGTGAACGGATCGGACAGCGATCGATTCGAGGCTTCCGGCCAGCACACTTTCGCAGTGGCCGTGGTCGTGCCGCAGAAGAAGTCGCTGTTCAGCGGCAACAATCCCGTGTACGTGGGGACGGTTCACATCTCGTACACGGTCGAGGGGCGGACGCGGAGCAAGGACGAGGCGATCAACTCCTGGATGAACCCGGACACGTCGCGGACCATCGACCTCGGCACCGTCGCCGACAGCGCAGAGGTCGCGCTCGACGCCTCGACGAATGCAAAGGACGCGAAGAACGCCCTTGTGGAGATTCACTTCCGCAACGCCGTCGCCAGGGACGATCCTGATAACCCGGCGTACGACACGATCCAGTCGCTCCAGCGCGTCCGCAACGATAACGATTCGATCGACGGCGAGATCGCGCGCCTGGAGCGGAATCTCTACCCCGATTCAGAGCCGATTCCCCTCGTTGCGGTCGTGAAGGACCTCCGGCGCGCGGACGACCTGATGCACAGCAAGAAGAGCGAGGACCAGGAAAAGGGCCAGAAGCTGTTGAGCGAGACGCTGGCCCGCCTGCGCTGAGCGGCACGCCCAACGTTCACGCGGGGCCGGCGGAAGCCGCCGCCCCGTCATCCCCAGCCGCTTGCCCCCGCGGGAACGCGGCGGCCGGGATGACTCCCGTCATTTCGTGCGTTCTTCTTCCCGTTCTCATGCCCACGAAAATCTTCCTTCTCTCACCGGCAAACCTCGGCGGTACGCGCGCCAGACAGCTCATGTCGCCGCGGGCGAGCTTCGCGGCGGCAGTCCAGTACCGCTCGCCGGAAGGGGTGCCGATCGCCGACGCTTTCGCGTTCATGAGCGCGCTCTATTTCCGAGGAAAGATCGCTTACGCCCGGCGGTTCGCTGCTGCCTCGACGCGAATCGGCGGCGACGGGATCTTCGTCATCACGCCGGGATTCGGGCTGGTACCGAGCGACTGGCGGATCACGAACGAGCGGATGAGGAAGCTTCGAGCCACGGACATCGACGCGGCGAAGCGCTCCTACGCGAAACCACTTCGCGATCACGCGAAATCGATTGCCGAGGCAATCGACGGCGAGGCGGACGCGCAGGTGGTGCTTCTGGGGAGCATCGCCAGCGGCAAGTATGTCGACGTCCTCCTGCCGATTTTTCGCGAAAAGCTGCTGTTCCCGGCTCCTTTTGCCGGCCTCGGCGACATGGCTCGCGGCGGCCTGATGCTCCGCGCCGCGCGCGAAAGCCGCGAGCTTCCGTATGCGACTCTCGATGCGCCGCGGCACCGAGCGCCGGGGACGTCGGGGAAGATGCCAGCGTTGCCTTAAGAAGAACCGCCGGACGCGGACGTGCGGCGGGTGCGGGCGGGACGTCCGCACTCCGAGTGCGCGGAAATTGCAGAGGCCGGAAGCGATGGCAGTTCGACGACTGCTCCTGCCCACCGACAGCGAAGAGGTCGTGCTGCGCTTCGGCGAGCACGAGCTCCGGCTGACGAACCTCCGCAAGCTCTTCTGGAAGAAGCTCGGACTCACCAAGCGCGACCTGCTGCAGTACTACGCCGACATCTCGCCCTGGCTCCTCCCGCACGTGGAGGAGCGGGCCATGGTCATGAAGCGCTATCCGAACGGCGCCGAAGGCGAGTTCTTCTACATGAAGCGGGCGCCGTCGCCGCGGCCGCCGTGGATCGACATCTGCGGGATCCCGCACAACGCCGGCCTCGTCAACTTCCCCATCGTGCAGGACCTGGCCTCGCTCTTGTGGCTGATCAACCTCGGCTGCATCGACCTCAATCCGTGGTACGCCCGCTGTGACGACTGGGACCGGCCGGACTTCCTCCACTTCGACCTCGATCCCGGACCGGGGGCGGACTTCGCGAAAGTGCGGCGCGTGGCCCTTTACGTCCGCGACATTCTCGGCACGCTCGGCATTCCGACGTACGCGAAGACCACGGGGTCGAAAGGAATTCACGTCTACATCCCGATCGTCCGCGGCCCGCTGCAGAAGGAGGTCTGGACATTCGCGAAGGCAATCGCGATCGAGCTGGAGTCGCGCCATCCCGACGTGATCACCGCCGAGTACCGCAAGGTGAAGCGGCCGTATGGGCGCGTGCTCGTGGACTACAACCAGAACGCCTGGGGGCGGACGCTCGCTTCGATCTACTCGGTGCGGCCGACGCCGGTGGCCAGCGTTTCGACACCGGTCACGTGGGAGGAAGTCGAGCGCGGCGTACGCATCGAGGATTTCCGGATCGACAACGTCGTCGAGCGCGCTCGCGAGGTCGGCGACCTATGGAAACCGGTGCTCGGCAAGAGGCGGTTCGACCTGAGGAGAGTGTTCGAGACACCGAAGAAGGCCGGGAAGACGGAACGCGCCTCACGCCTTCGTGAGCCAATGAAGAAATGAAACCACAGAGGCACAGAGAACACAGAGAACACAGAGAACACAGAGAATTCTAACAAGTTCGGGGCGCTCGGTCTCGACGGCGTCATGGCCAAGCGTCTCGGCGAGCCGTATCACTCCGGCGATCGCGAAGGCATGGTGAAGGTCAAGCACCTCAAGACCGCCGACTGCGTGGTCGGCGGCTTCCGCTACGGAGAAGGGACGAAGCTCGTCGGTTCACTTCTACTCGGTTTGTACGACGAGGAAGGGCGGCTGGTCTTCATCGGCCACACCTCATCGCTGAAGAACAGCGACAAGGCCGCCCTGACGGACAAGCTCGAGTCGATGCGCGGGGCGAATCCGTTCGAGGTACGCGTGCCGGGAGGACCGAGCCGCTGGTCCCAGGGCCGCAGCGGCGAGTGGGAGCCGGTCCGTCCGGGGCTCGTCTGCGAAGTCGAGTTCGACTACTTCTCCCAGGGCCGATTCCGCCACGGATCGAAGTTCCTTCGATGGAGGCCGGAAAAGAAGCCACGCCAGTGCACGATGGAGCAGGTGATCACGAAACCGGCACGGGGCAAGTCGGTCGCGAAGATCTTCGCGTGATCGATCAACCGCCAGCGTCAGCAAAGCCGCGGCCCCGTCACTGGCTCCCGTCACTCTGAGCCGGCGAAACCGCGGGGGCGGTGGACGGGCGGAGCGGTGGAGCGCGGGGAAGAGTCTCTTACCGGGACGATTGTCAGCTGGAGACTCTTCGGGATGACACCCACGTGCTCTTTGCGTTAACGGGACCGTGAAGCGTCTCCTGGCCTCAGCGATCTTCTTCCTCCTCGCCACCACAGCCTCCGCTCAGACCGTGCGCATCGTGCAGAAGCCGCAGGGGCTCGTGCACGGGATGCTGTACGTCCCGATCGTGGCCACCGATCCGGTCGCCCGGGTCGAGCTGCTGATCAACAACGTCAAGTACACCGAGGCGGCCGGGAAGACGATGACGGCGCAGGTGAACATCGGCGAGTACATCCGCCGGCTCCGATTTCGTGCGGTCGGTTACGACGCCAGCGGGAACGTGGCCGGCGAGGATGACATGGTGGTCAACGACCCGCGGCCGCCGTTTCGAGTGACGCTGAGTGCGCCGGCGAAGCTGCCGGACACGGGCGAAGCAATGCTTTCCGCGAACGTGCTGGCGCCTGTCGAGACACACGTACAGTCGGTCGACTTCTTCATCGGAGAGAAGAAGGTGGGCACTGTCGCGACAGCGCCGTACAAGATTGCGGTCGACGCCTCGCAGTATCCGCATGCGGTGTACGCGAGGGTCACCGCTCACGCAGAGGACGGCGAGGAGGCCAATGACGTCGACTTCTTCGGCGACCGGGCGAACGCCGAGCTGAACGTCACGATCGAGCAGCTTCCGCTGTCTGTGGCCTCGGGCTCGAAGCCGCTCACCCTCAGCGATCTGACGCTCGTCGACAACGGGCTCCCGCGAAAAATCGAATCGCTCGTGCCTGCCTCGGATCAGCCGCTGTACGCGATTCTGCTGATCGACTATTCCGAGAGCATGCTCGAGGAGCTCCCGGTCGTGAAAGCCGCCGCGAAGGAGTTCGCGCGAACACTTCTGCGGCCGCGGGACCGGATCGCCGTGGTCGGGTTCAACCAGCGTCTGTTCTGGCTGACGGGATTCACCAACGACTACGCCGCGGCAGCAGCAGCCGTCGACACGATTCAGCCCGCGGGCGAGACGCACCTCTACGACTCGGCCATCGAGATGCTGTTCGAATTGCAGAAGCTCCCGGGACGTCATGCGCTGATCGTTCTCACTGACGGCGTGGACCAGGGAAGCGTGTTCAAGCTCGACCACCTGATCCATTACGCGCGCTACGCCGGCGTGCCGGTGTATCCGATCATCAAGAACAAGCGGCTGTCGCGATGGATGCGCTTCGGCGTCGGCTACGTCGCCACCAAGCGTCTGGCAGACGTGGCGCGCGATACCGGCGCGACCTACTTCATCATCCAGAGGGAACGCGAGCTCCCGGCCGTCTACCAGCGCCTCGCCGCTGAGCTGCGCCAGCAGTACCAGCTGGTCTTCTACTCCAGCCCCGGCGCCGCCGACGAGTGGCATTCCATCAAGGTCGACACGCGCGGAGGCCAGACGCTGAGGGTGCCGCGCGGATACTTTCCTTAGGGACAAACCGTCGTAGGGACGCGCAGCAGCGCGTCCGCAGCTCTCGTCTTACCCCTTCACGGGTGCGGACGCGCAGCTGGGCTCTTACGCTTGCTTTCCAGCGAACGGTCGAGCTCGTGGATCACTGATCAGGCGCGGCACGCCTCGTGAAGCGGGGAGCAGCCGTGACGAGCGCTTCGCTTCTGCCCACGCCACGAAAGCGTCACCGTGTGTTCGGTGGCCTCAACGAGCGTCAGGAGCGCGTCTTCTCCTGGATCGCCAGCCTCGTCGTTCTGCTCTTCGTCGCGGGATGGATCGGCGCCTTTCTCAACATGCGTCGTGTGCAGCAGGAGCTCGTCGGTCAGCAGAAAGCGGCCGGAGTGAAACAGCCGCTGCCCCGGCCCGTCGCCCCCGCTCAGCAGGTGGCTACGGCCTTAAGCAGCAATGCCGGCCCGTCGCTGGCGTTTCTCAACGAGGCACTGCTGTCTGCGATCAATCCGCTGCACGGAGCCAGCGGGAAGGTCTACTTCACCACGCGAACGGGCGGAGCGTCGATCGTCAATCGCGCCCCGTCGAATTCGAAGGCGGTTTTGTCCGAGGGTGGCAAGACGGTCGAGATCTCTCCGGAGTTCGTGGCGCCCCCGAATCCAGGTATGTACCACCTCGCTGTTCAGCTGGGTCAGGTCACGGAGGCCGTCGACAACCTCAACGTGATCACTCTCGTGCCCTTCGCGCAGAAGCAGGCCGGCCACATCGGCCTGTACTACCTCGGCACGTGGCCCTTCGAGCGCGGCGGGCGGCCGAGAACACCCGCATACGCAAACCCCGCCGGGTTCATCGAAGTCACTCCGCAGAATGCAGACACGGCTGTCTCCGAGCATTTCAAGCTGCGCGACTTCCTGACGAAAGACCAGCCGAACGTCTGGCCGAAATACATCCTCCTGAACCCGAAGCTGCTCGACAAGCTCGAGCTGACGATCCAGGAGCTCGAGCGCAGCGGCCACCCCGTACGCCACATGCAGATCATGAGCGGATTCCGCACTCCCGAGTACAACTACACCGGCGGCAACACACAGGGCCGGGCGAACCTCAGCCGTCACATGTACGGCGACGCCTCGGACGTCTTCGTCGACAACGATCGCAACGGCGTGATGGACGACCTCAACGGTGACGGACGAGTCGACGTCCGGGATGCGGAAGTGATCCTGCAGGCCGTCGAGCGCGTCGAAAAAGCTCATCCCGAGCTCGTCGGCGGAGTTGGCGTTTATTCCGCATGCTGTGGACACGGGCCGTTCACGCACATCGACGTTCGCGGGTACCGCGCACGTTGGCGCGGATTCGGGAATGGCTGATGTGGCCCGAAGGAGGAAGTGCGTGGCTATCGAATTGACCTGCCCGGAGTGTGCGACGCGGCGCGCCGACGCCTCACAGCCGTGTCCGACCTGCGGCGCCGCCCCAGTCCGGCCTGAAGACAAGCGCGGGCGCGAGGAAGAGGTTCGCGACCAGGATCTCCAGCCCTACGTGACCCTGCGCTACATCGCACGCCTGTTCAAGATCCTCGCGATTTTGATGGTGGTAATGCTCATCGGGGAAGTCGTCACAGGGCTGGTGACTGAGGGACAGGGTGCGCTGATCACGCTGCTTGGCGAAGCGACCCGCCTGCTGGTGCTGGCTGGTCTGATGTGGGGCGGCGGCGACATTACCCTGCTGCTGATCGACGCCGGCCACGATGTCCGCGTGGCGCGAATCATTCTCGGGCGCATTCATTCCGAGCTGAGCAAGCGGAGCGAGAGAACCGATCGAGCGGCGTGAACGCCGGCGAGTCACGCCAATGCGCCGCGGGCGCAGCTATGGATGGCCGATCGCCCGCCGCAGAACTTCGCGCAGATCGCTGAAGACGTTCTCCGGCGGAATACCGAGCTCGCGATATGCCGAAGCGCGCTTGAGAAGGTTCTCTGCAGTCTTCTCGTCGAGTACGCGCGAGTCGATGCTGCGGTTGTTGACCTCGCAGAACGCGACGATCGATGCGAGGGCCACCCGGCGGTTTCCGCCCTGGAATGGCCGCGCCTGAAGCAGCGCGAAAACGAACGCCGCAACCTTGTCGGCAAACTGTGGGTAGGCCTCGCGACCAAGCGTGGTCACCTGGGGGCGTTGCACGGCATTGAGCAGCCCGAACTGCGACTCGACGACTCCGGGATGCGCCTGCGTACCGCCGAACTCGGTCGAGACTGCTTTGTGCAGATCGACGAGATCCTGGACGCTCAGGTAACGGACGCCGCCGTCAGTCTGTGAGGCGGCGAAGGGCGTTGGGATACTTCTTGACGGCCCGCTTGAAGGCTGCGGCGACGGCTGGGTTTGCGAAACCGGCGGCTTCGACGACGATGCGGGCGTTTCCGGCGCCTTTCGGTGTGGAGGGAGGGCTGCTTTTGACGGCTGAGGCTTTCGCGATGCCTGCCTTGCCGGCTTTGGTGGCTTTGACGGCGTGGGTTTTCTTGCCGGCGCCACTGGCTTTGCTGCTTTTTTTGTCCGAGGCTTTGCGGGAGGCTTTGGCTGCTTTGGCTTTTGCTTTGTCGCCATGCTTCATCTGCATCCTCGAAAAGACATCGTAAGCCCGTTAACTATCTGAGTCAATGCATTTTACGGCTCGTCTAGAAAAATCGCGAACTCGGGGGCGGGGGGTCGCCTACCTCTAAGTCACTTCTCTTCAGATTGTTAGGGAGCTTTGAGGATGCACTCATTCGTGTGCATCATTGGGTCGATTTGCCGGTCGGTTCCTCAATCGGCTTGTAATCGATGGCAAGGAACTCCTTGGATTTCTTGGCGAGAGTGTAGTTCTGGCCTGCCGTATCGAATGTCAAATAACCTTTCGCGACCAGCGAGTGCGCCGGGGCGTCACCGCCGCCCGCCGGATGTTTGATCTTCCGGATCGCTTCGGCCGGCAAGGTCTCGGCCGACAGACGCCGGAACTCCTGAAGAACGCGGATCTCCTCGACTGTCAACGGATGTGGAAGCTCAATGGGCAAGCTCTGACTCCTCGCGGCAAAGTTGCGCGGATTGTACATAGTCCTGAGTCCGGTGTGATGAGCCTGGCGCGAGGCATTACGACTGGCAATGCGGGCACCAGTACGTCCCGCGCATGTCGGAGCCCTGCTTGCGGTACTCGATCAAGCTCCCGCACTTGCGGCACGGATCGCCGCTGCGCCCGTACACCCAGAGGTTCCGGTTGCGCCGCAGACTGCTCATCGTCTGCCGCGAGCTTCCCTCCCGTTCCACGTTGTGCTGCAGGAGCTTGCGCGCGGTCGTCATCGCCTTGCGAAGTTGTTCGTCGGTCAACACGGCCACCGATGTGAACGGGCTGATTCCGCAGATGAAGAGGACCTCCGATTTGTAGACGTTCCCGATTCCAGCGATGACCGTCTGGTTCAACAGGACATCGGCGATCTCCTGCGTGGCGCGGGAACGAATGCGCAGCACCGCATCCTCGATGTCGAAATCACCCGCGAGAAGGTCGGGACCGAGTCGACGGAGATCGGGCGAGCGAACGATCGAACGGGCGTCGTGAAATTCGGCGACTGGAAGATTGAAGCCGACGGCGACATAAGCATCCGTCTCGATCACCACGCGCATGTCGCTGCGGCGACGCATCCAGCGCTCACCCGGACGGTAGATGTGCCAGCTGCCGTTCATCCGCAGATGCGAGCGGAGAAAGAGGCCGCCCGAGAATTCGATGATGAGGTGCTTCCCGATGGCGGAGACGTTCTCAACCCGGCGGCCGGCAATCGGACTCTGATCATCGACACGGCCGAGTTGCGGGAGCACGGTCTCGAAGCGCGTTACGGTCCGGCCGCCGAGTGCCTGAAGGATCGTGCGTGCTGCGCGGTGGATGGTGTCGCCTTCGGGCATTGTCAGCGGGTAGCGGGTAGCGGGTAGGAGAACCGGGGCGATGCTCTTGCCGTTCCCTACGCGCTACACGCTACCCGCTGCCCGCTACCCGGTGGCGCATCTGGTAGCCCAGGGCGCTCGGTGCGAATCCCGCCTCTGCCAGGAACGGAGCGAGCGCGCTCTTCGCCACCGCCTCGTCATTGACCTCCGTGATGAGCAGCGCGCGCCGGGCGCCGCTCTCGACGATCGATGCCAGCGCAGACGCGACTTCCCGCGCCACCATCGATCGTGAAGGCTCATCCTCGGGAAGAAATGTGAACACCTGCTTCTCGCCGCGGCCGAGATAGGCCGCGAGCGCTCCGTTGACGAGAATCACGCTCGACCCGACGGCGCGCATCAGCGCAGACGGGCCTTGAGGCCATTTCACGATCGTGCCGTACGGACTGGCGGGATCGGTCGCGGCGAGCATGACCGTCTCCGGCTGGTCCGGAGGATCGCGGAACGATCGCAGAAGATCGAGCGCCCCGCCCGTGGCGAACTGCGTCGCGCCGAGCCTGGCGACGAAATATCCTCGCCGGATGCGGCCCGCCTCTTCCATCGCCTTGAGCACCGCATAGACCGCGCTGAAGCCGCCGGCGATGCTCTCGGCAGGAGCCGTTTCGCGCGTGACCACGCCATAGCGCGCCAGCAATTGATGGGCGAGAGCATTGGCCCGCTCTGTCGGCGCGACGGTGAACGGCGGCACCAGCGACCAGCGTCCCTGGGTGGCGGGAGGGGTCGTCTGGCGGGAGCGGAACGCGCCCCGCTGCGAGACCGTCCGCCTCGCCGCCGGCGCCGTTCGCGTCAAGGACCGCAGCGCGTGGAACGTGTCGTTGGTGACGAGGCCGCGCCAGACCAGCGTCCACAGCGCATCGACGGCGTCGTTGCCGAACCCGCCCACTGCCGCGTGAATGTTCGTAAAGAAGGAAGCCCCGTGGGTACGGAGATAGTCGACGATCTTCTCCTCGGTCGACGAGGGAGCAGACGCACTGCTGTGCGCCCCTGCAGGCGGCGCAACCAGAGATGGCAGACTCGAGGCGAGGTAGAGCGCGATGCGGCCGTCCTTCTCGCCTAACGGCTCGACCCCGACCCAGACCACCTCGCCGGCCGAAGTCAGCGTATCGAGATCGGAGGAGCGGTAGTCCTCGATGCGCGCCGCCAGGATCTGCGTTTCGAAGATCGAGGCCGCCATCGGATAGCCCTGCAGTGTCTCGATGACTTCGAGAAGCGCATCGAGTCCGCGGCGCTTGCTCGAGACGCCCTGCCACGAAGCCATGAGCCTCGCCAGAGCCGGCGCCTCGACCGGCTCGATCTCGCGGCGCAGCTTTGCCAGCGATCGCTGCCGGATGGCGCGCAGGACTTCCGTGTCGCACCATTCCCGCTGCGTGCCACCCGGTCGGAACTCGCCCTCCGTGAGCCGTTCCCGCTCCACGAAACGGTCCAGCATCGAGGTCACGACGGCAACGCCCAGCCCGAGCCGTTGCGCCACCTCCTGCGGCGTGAACGGGCCATGCGTTCGGGCATAGCGCAGGATCAGGTCGCCGAGCGGATCGGCAACCGGCTCGAGGTAGCGATCCGGGATGCCGGCCGGCAGCGGAACGCCGAGAGCATCGCGGAAGCGACTGGCGTCCTCGATGGCGATGAAGCGCTTCTGGCGCGCGATCGGGATCTCGAGGATGCGGCGCTGTCTGGCGAGGCTTCGAATCGCGGATTGCGCGACGTCCCCCTGGCCCTCCACCTTCGATCGTGCGGCAATCTCGTCCCCGGTCAGGTCGCCGATGCGCAGCAGCAGGTCGTGGATTCCGTCGACGTTTTTCGCCTTGCGCCTCTCGTCGAGCTGCTGCAGCTCGAGCTCGGCCCGCTCGATGGCGGCAGGGTCGAGAAGCTCGCGCAGCTCGGGCTCGCCGAGGAGCTCGCGGAGCTGCGACTGGTCGATGGCCAGGGCCTGGGCACGGCGCTCGGCCAGCGGCGCGTCGCCGTCGTAGATGAAGTTGGCAACGTAGCGGAAGAGCAGCGATCCCGCGAAGGGCGACGGCTTCTGCGTGTCCGCGGTGATGACGCGGATCGACCGCTCGCGGATCTTCGTCATCGTGGCGGCGAGAGCCGGCACATCGAAGACGTCGCGCAGGCATTCGCGATACGCCTCCAGGATCATCGGGAACGATCCGAATCGCGATGCCACCTGCAACAGGTCGTAGGCGCGCTTGCGCTGCTGCCAGAGCGGTGCACGGCGCTGCGGATGCATGCGGGGAAGCAGCAGCGCCCGCGCGGCCGCCTCGCGGAACTTCGCCGCGAAGAGCGAGCTCGAGCCGAGTTGCCGCACCACCAGCGGCTCGACCTCCTCCGGCTCGGGCAGGACCAGCTCCGCCCGCGGCGGGAGATCGGTCTCCGGAAAGCGGACGATGAAGCCGTCGTCGCTCCACATGGTTTCGACGTCGATGGCCAGCTCGTTGCGGATCTTCGCCGTGGCCGCCATCGCCCATGGTGCGTGGATCCGTCCGCCGAACGGCGTCAGCACGCAGACGCGCCAGTCGCCGAGCTCGTCGAGCACGCGCTCGACGACGACGGTGCGATCGTCCGGAATCGCGCCCGTGGCCTCCTGCTGGTCATCGAGATACTGCAGCAGGTTCTCCGCCGCGAGCCGGTCGAGATCGTGGCGCTTCGTCAGAATGCGCACGGCCTCGCCGCGCTTGAGCGTCCGCAGCTCGCGGACCAGCGATCCGATCTCCTCGCCGAATGGAACCGTGCGCTCGGCCGCGTCTCCCTTCCAGAACGGGATCTTTCCCGGCTCGCCCGGCGCGGGCGTGACGATCACGCGATCGTGCGTGATCTCCTCGATGCGCCAGGTGGAGGCGCCCAGCGTGAAGGTCTCGCCCCGATGCGTCTCGAACACCATCTCCTCGTCGAGCTCGCCGACGCGTGCGCTCCCCTTCTCCGCTCCGGCCAGAAAAACGCCGTACAGGCCGCGATCGGGAATCGTTCCGCCGCTGGTGACGGCCACGCGTTTCGCCCCGGCGCGGGCGGTCAGCCCGTTCGTGCCTCGATCCCAAGTCACCCGCGGCCGCAGTTCCGCGAATTCATCCGACGGATAGAGCCCCGAAAGCATGTCCAGCACTCCGTCGTAGGCGCCACGGCTCAGCTCCGCGAACGGCGCGGCCGCTCGGATCGCAGCGAACAGATCGTCGGCATTCCAGTCGTCCATCGAGACCATGGCCACGATCTGCTGGGCCAGGACGTCGAGCGGATTGCGCGGATAGCGCGTCGGCTCGATTCGGCCGTCGTGCATGGCCCGCGTGACCGCCGCGCAGGCCACCAGATCGCCGCGGAACTTGGGGAAGATGATTCCTTCGCTCACCGCGCCGACCTGGTGGCTGGCCCGGCCGATGCGCTGCATGCCGCTGGCAATCGAGGGCGGTGCCTCGATCTGGATGACCAGGTCGATGGCCCCCATGTCGATCCCCAGCTCCAGTGACGACGTGGCCACGAGTGCCGGGAGCCTCCCCGACTTGAGGTTGTCTTCGATCTCCACCCGCTGCGCCCGGGCAATCGAGCCGTGATGGGCCTGCACCAGGATTTCGCCGGCCAGCTCGTTGAGCGAGCCGGCCAGGCGTTCGGCGAGGCGCCGCGAGTTCACGAAGATCAGAGTCGAGCGGTGCTCGCGGATCAGCTCGAGCAGCCGCGGGTGAATGGCCGGCCAGATCGAGGCGCGAGCCGGGCCGCTCCAGGCCGGACCGCTGGCAATGCCGGTCGCTTCCCCGAGCTTCGCCATCTCCTCGACCGGCACTTCCACGCGGATGGAGAGCTGCTTCTTCTCCTCGGTGTTGATGATCGAGACGGCGCGGAAGTGCGTCTTCTCGGTCGTCGCGAACTCGTCGTGGACGGCGTCGGCAGGGTTACGCGGTTCCGCGGTTGCGCGGTTCCGCGGTTTCTTCTCCACCTGGTGGCCTCGCAACCTCGTGACCTCGCAACCGCCGAGGAAACGCGCCACCTCATCGAGCGGCCGCTGCGTTGCCGAGAGACCGACGCGTTGCGGCGGCGTTTCGCAGATCCGCGCCAGGCGTTCGAGCGAAAGCGCCAGGTGCACGCCGCGCTTGTTCGGAACCAGCGCATGGATCTCGTCGACGATGACGGTCTCCACGGCCCGCAGTGATTCGCGGGCGCTCGACGTCAGCATCAGGTAAAGCGACTCCGGCGTGGTGATCAGGATGTCCGCCGGCTGGCGGAGAAAACGCGCCCGCTCGGCCTGTGGAGTGTCACCCGTTCGGATGGCGATCTCCGGCATGACGAAGGCCTCGTTGCGAGCGGACGCCAGGTTCGCGATGCCGGCCAGAGGTGCGCGCAGGTTCCGCTCCACGTCGACGGCCAGAGCCTTGAGGGGCGAGACGTAAACGACCCGGCAGCGCCGCTCCTTCTTCGGGATCGGAGCGAACATCAGCCGGTCGAGAGCCCAGAGAAACGCCGTCAGCGTCTTCCCGCTACCCGTCGGCGCGAAGATCAGGGTCCAATCGCCGCCGGCAATCGAAGGCCACCCCAGCTCCTGCGCGCGCGTGGGCGCCGCGAACGAGCCGGTGAACCACTCGCGCACGGCAGGATGAAAGCGGGCAAGAACTGATGGTGTCGGCATACGAGCACGTCGGGCAGGAGCTGCAGAAATGCGGCCCGATTGTCCTCCCCGCTACCCGCTACACGCTATACGCTCCGTTCGGTTTGCCGCAAAACGGAGCGCGTGACTGGCCTCACGTTGCTGGACAACACTTCTGGTGACTGCAACAATACTGGGACTCTCCACACGGGCAGACTAAAGGTAGCGAATGCGGCTCAAAGTGCTCGGCGCGTACGGCGCGTCAGATGCGGAACATAACCTGACGGGGTATCTCCTCGACGATTGGCTGGCCGTCGACGCCGGCACAATGACGTCGAAGCTCTCGCTTGCGCAGCAGGCGCGCATCCAGGCTGTGTTCATCACGCACTCGCACGCCGACCACATCCGTGACCTTCCCCACCTGATCCACAACCGCTTCAGCCAGAGCGCTCCGCCGCTGATTCTCTTTGCCGCCCGGCACGTGATGGACATCCTCTGCAAGAACGTCTTCAACGGGCTGGTGTGGCCAGACTTCTCGACCATCACCGCGCCGCAGACCGGAAAGCCGGTCGTCGAATACCGCGCTCTCATGCCCGGCCGCAAGATCACGTTCAACGGCGTCGGCATCACTCCGGTGCTCGTCGATCACCAGATTCCGGCGGCCGGCGCGATCATCGAGATGCACGGACAGGCCATCACCTTCACCGGCGACACCGGACCCACTTCCGAGATCTGGAAGCGGACGAACAAGACTTCGAACATCGTCGCCGTGGTCACCGAAGCGTCGTTCCCGAACGATCAGCAGGCCCTGGCCGACGAGACTGCGCATCTCTCGCCCGAGACACTCGGCCACGAACTGAAGAAGATCATCGTCGACGCTCCGGTGTACGCCTCACATCGCAAGACGCCGTTCGAGCGGGACATCGAATCGCAGATCCGCAACCTGCGCGATCGCCGGGCCCGAGTGCTGCTCGAGAAGAACTACACCTTGTAGCCACGACTCGGGTCCGATCTCATCCTGACGACTGATCTGAAGAATCTTCGGGCCACGCGAAGATTCCGCGAACTGCCCCCTCATCCGCCTTCGGCACGTTCTCCCCCGCGTCGGTTCGCGCAGAACGAGCGGTCGGCAATGTCAGAGCGGGGAGAAGGTGCCGAAGGCGGATGAGGGGGCGAGCTCGCGCTGACAGTGGAGCGGCGGAGGCCGGCGAAGGGTATCCCGCAATCTCATCACGGGCCGGGCGGTGGAAACTCACCGCACGCCCAACGCCGCGTACACATCCTTCGACGAGAACAGCAAGCCATCCTTCACCACCCACACCGGCTTGCGCACGTCGCTGATGTTTGTCGTCGGGTCACCGTCGATGACGACGAGATCGGCGATCTTGCCGGGCGCAACAGAGCCGAAATCGTTCTCGCGGTGCATCACCGTTGCTGCGCCGAGGGTGGCGATGCGCAGGACTTCCGGCGCCGGAATCCCAGCCTGAACATAGAGCTCCAGCTCGCGATGGAGCGTGAACCCGGCCAGTCCGTCGGTGCCTGCGACGATCGGAACGCCCGAGTCGTGGAGCACCTTCACGAGCTCGAGCATCTTCTCGAACGAGGCGCGGTATCGCTGATCCTTCCCCTCCGGCACCGGCAGGCCTCCGGCTAAAAACGCGCGCCGGATCTGCGGTGGAAATCGATCGGCCACCGCGGCGTACGACGGAGAAATGACTCCGCGGCGCGCCTCGAACATGTTCTCGAACACGCTGACCGTGGGATCCACGACCGTGTGGTGCCGGAGCAGAAGGTCGATGAAGCTGCGCACTTCCGGCGAGGCAAGGTCGATACCGGCGGCGCGATCAGCCACAGCCGTGAACCGTATCGGCGTGTTGGTCTCCTTCACGTCCGGCATGAAGTTCAGCAGCAGCATGTTGATGTGCTGGATCTCGTCAAATCCGTCCCGCACGGCGTCGGCCGCGGTCATGTACGCCGGAACATGCCCGCTGACGCGCATCCCTTTCTCGTGCGAGTAGCGCGCAATGAAGGGCACGAGCTCCGGCTTGATCGAGCTGTAGATCTTGGTCTGGACGTAGCCGTGGGAAGCAAACGTATCGATGGCTTTGCGGGCCTGCTCCTCGTTGTCGACGAGGAACTTCGTTGGTCCGGCGTACGGTCCCGGACCGTCGACGAGACCGGCCAGGATGACGTGCGGGCCGACGGCGGCGCCGGCGGCGAACTGCTTCTGCAGGGCGAGCGCGTAGTCGAGGTCGTTGCCGAGGTCGCGGACGTCGGTGATGCCGCTGGCGATGTTCAGCAGGCCGTCCTCGTCGCCGAGGTGGACGTGCATGTCCCACAGGCCGGGGATCACCGTCTTTCCGGCGGCGTCGATGCGCTCCGCACCCGCCGGGATCGCAACGTCGGTCCCGACGGCTTCGATGCGATTGCCGCGCACGACGATGGTCGTTCCGGGAATCACGCGAAGAGTGACCGGATCGAACAGCCGCGCATTCGTGATGGCCAGAACGGCCGGCCGCTTCGTCAGCGACGCGGCGGCATCGGCCGCCCGCTTCTTCCCCGCGACGTCCTGCGAGTCGATGAGCTTCGGCAACGCTCCTTCCCATCCCGTGCGGATGCAGCTCAACCATGACGAGGCAGTCGCGAAGAGCTCATCGTTGTCGTCGAGCCAGACGTCGGTCGGCGAGAAGCCGAGGCCGGTGATCGCGTACCGGGTCACGCGTGCCTGCCGGCCGTTCGCCTCGAGGGTGAGCTCCTCCCCTTTTTGGATCGATGCTTCACCCGCCGGCAGGAGCGACAGATGGCCACCGTTCCGCAACAGCGCTCTCGAAAGAATCCCGATCTCCTCGGGCGCGCCATACATGCTGACGAAAAACGCGTGCGCCTGTCCGTCGCCGGATTCGGAGCCGTTGTCCCAATGCGCGCGGCCGTTTGCGACCGTCAGCCGCTCGTTCACCGCGGACTTGAGATAGTCCACGCCGGTCGTGTGCAGCCCCACCGGAATGCCGGCTGCGCTCAGCGTCGTAATCGTCCGCGTCTTCGGTCCGCGCCCGCGGTCGTTGTACGCGAAATCGATCTGACGATCGTTGCCGTTCGTCGTGACGGTCTCCGTCCCGGCGGTACCGCCGCCCATGACCATCGCGTAACTGCGGACTTCTCCAGTCCCGAGTGCTGAGTCCTGAATCCTGGGCGGCTGTTGCGTCTGCTGCGCAACATGCGCGCAGGAAGCAAACAGGAAGAGGGCGAGAACGGATCTGGTGCGCATCGCCAGAGTGTAACGAAGTCGCAATGAGGACGGTCACCACAGAACACAGCACGACGAGCCCGCAGCCAAACTCCGGCGGCGCAGTCGCCGTTAGGCGGCGTAGCCGCCGTAAGAATTTGGCGGCGGCCGTCAGGCCGCCGGAGCAAGAGATCGCGTCAGCGTACGAGGGCGCGAAGCGCCCGACAGAAGAGCGGCGAAACAGGCCGAGGATCTGTCGCGCGCTCCGCGCGCTCGGACGCTGGGTCGGGCCGATCGGGCGGACTGACGGCCGCCGCTACTGTAAATTGTGTCGGGGGCTCCGCCGCCTCGACAAAGCCCCACCCATGTTCCAGAACGCGAAGCGGAAGGCCACGCCCGCTTCGGCTAAACTCCCCGGCGATGGCGCGCGTCCCTGTCTCCGCAGTCGTCCACGTGTTCAACGAGATCGACAACATCGACGACTGCCTGGCCTCGGTGGAGTGGGCGGACGACATCTACGTCGTCGATTCTTTCTCGACCGACGGCACCGTGCAGCGCATTCGCGAGCGCTTTCCGCTCGTCCGCCTCGAGCAGCGCGAATACCTCGGCGCCGCATCGACGAAGAACTACGCAATCGATCGAGCCACCCATGACTGGATCTTCGTCCTGGATGCCGACGAGCGCGTGACGCCGCAACTCCGCGACGAGATCCTGCGCACTCTTTCGGGAGATCTGCGGTACTGGGCCTACTCGGTCGGCCGGCTGAACTTCATGCTCGGCAAGCCCGTGCGATTCAGCGGCCTGCAGCGCGATCGCGTCACCCGCCTGTTTCATCGCATGCACGCCCGATATCCGAACCGGCGCGTCCACGCGGACCTCCTCGTGGACGGCGAGACCGGCGTGCTTCGGCACAAGATGGACCACTACTACATCCGGACCTTCGACCACATGATCGCCAAGATGACCCGGTACGCCGACTGGGCCTCGGCCCAGATGTTCATCGACGGCAAGACCACCAGCGCCTCCGGAATCTTCGGCCATTCGGTGGCGAAATTCGTCCGCGACTACTTCGTCAACTTCGGTTTCCTCGACGGCGCGCGCGGCCTGATCTCGGTCGGCATGCACGTCTACTACACGTTCCTCAAGTATTCGAAGCTGTGGGAGCGTACGGAGCTGAAACGTCTGGGCAAGCCCGTCCCGTTGCCAAAGCTCGACGAGGATGAAGGACGGTGGGAGCTGCCTTGGGAGAGAAAGTCAGAGGGGCATTGATTCGGTTGCGCGGTTCCGCGGTCTCGCGGTTGCGCAGTTTTCAAACCGACTGAACGATTGCTCACCGCGCAACAGCGCAACCCCTACTCGGCAGCTTCCACGACCAACCGCAGCCCGTTCACGGCGGCGACGCGGATGCGAGTTCCTTCCGCGAGCGGCGCCCTGGCCGTGGCGTTCCAGATCTCGCCGTGCACGAAGACCTTTCCCTCCGGCCCGAGCTGTGTGCGCGCCACACCGATCTCGCCGATCATCCCTTCGGTTCCGGTGACGATGCGGTTTCTCCTGGCCTTGAGCACGATGCCCATGAGGAAAATGGCAATGATGCCCAGCGGGATGCTGACGCTGAGCGCCGTCAGCAGGTGAACGCGCATCTCGGGGATGGGCCCGTCGACGAGGAAGAGCGCGCCGATGACCATGGCGATGATCCCTCCGATTCCGAGGACTCCGTGCGTGGCGAATTTCGCCTCCAGCGCGAACAGGACGAAGGCCGCCAGCAGCAGCGCCATGGCTGCGAAACGGGTGGGAAGCAGGTTCAGAGCGAAGACGGCGAGAAGTATGGATATCAAGCCAACGACTCCCGGCAGGACTGCGCCCGGATGATTGAACTCCGCCCAGAGCGCCAGGCCGCCCAGGGCGAACAGGATGAAGGCCACATTCGGATCCATGATCGTCGAGAGCAGGCGCTCCTTGAGCGTCATCTCGTAATCGACGACCGGCTTTCCGGCGACGTGCAGCGTGGTCGTCGAGCCGTCGAAGCGGCGCAGCGTCCGGCCGTCGATCGCTTTCAGCAATGAGGGAATGTTGGGGGCGATGATGTCGATCAGGTGCTGGCTGAGAGCCTCCTGCTCGGTGAAGGACTTCGACTGCCGGACCGCGCTCTCGGCGACGGCCACGTTGCGGGAGCGGCGCTGGGCAATCGTCCGCATGAAGGCCGCGGCGTCGTTCTCCACCTTGGCCTTCATGACGTCGTCCATCTTCTCGCCGCCCAGTGTGACCGGATGCGCCGCACCGGTGTTCGTGCCCGGAGCCATCGCTGCGATGTCGGCCGCTTCCAGGATGAAGAAGCCGGCCGAGGCGGCACGGCTGCCACTGGGCGCGACATAGACGATGACCGGAACGGGCGAGCGGAAGATCTTCTGCACGATGTCGCGCATCGAATCCTCGAGGCCGCCCGGCGTGCGCAGCTCGATCAGAACGGCGTCCGCGTGCCTCTGCGCCGCGGCATCCAGGCCACGCCCGATGAACTCGTCGCTGATCGGGTGGATCATGTCGTCGACCTTCAACCGCACCACCTCGGCCGATGCGGCGGCGGCGATGGAGAACATTGCCACTGCGAACAGCAGAATCCGTTTCATGGTTCGCTCCTCGAGCGGCCGCAACGCGTGCGTGCCGGTCAGTCGTTTCAACGCTGGTTCGGACCACCTCTATTTTCGGTCAGGTCGGCGTCGTGGGCCTCTGCGGCTGCGGTCCAGGAGCAGGGTACGCTCAACGGCTCGCGTCGAGCTGCGGGCTGAATCACCTGTTCGGAATGCGCACCGCACGCTGTGGCCTGCTGCGGGCGTGACGCCTCAGTGCGCGTGCGTCGCGGCGGAGGTAAGCCGTGTCGCCTGAGCCTTGAACTGCCGCTCCGCTTCCCGTTTCACGGCTCGCAGAAGCAACCGGCGGATCAGCGGCACGCCCGGTGAAAAGCGTCGCCAGTACGCGGCAAACTCCCGCCTGGCTTCACCGTCGCAGGCCATGACCCGCGTCTGAGTCCGCAATCGCGTGATCGTTTCCGTCATCGGCTCGGCCTGGACAGACCATGCCATTTTCACGGTGTCCGGTCCTGCGGCGCTCAGAAAGCCGTCGGTCGAAATCGCCTCGATTTTCAGCTCACCCGCCACCTTCGCAACGGCTCCCATGACGAGCTCGCGGCGTTCTGTCGATGCCAGCGGCACCCAGCCGAGCTGCTTCATCGCCTCGAACAGGCCGCCGTGCATCGGGCTGTGGGGAGCACCGAGGATCTTCGCACGGAACCAGGCGATGGCCCGGACGGCGTGAACGGACTCGATGTCGAAGTGCGCCGCCGCCTCGAAGACAACCGAGGCCGGCGCGTCGACGATGATCTCGTGCGAATCGCGGATGTCTCCGACGGGGATGAAGCGATTGATCGACTCGCTCATGAAAGCACCTCGAGAGTTTCATCGAGCCGAACGGCGGCCGAGGCCGTGCCACGCGCCACGAACAGGCGTGATCGCGTTCTAAATCGAGCCGCAGGGACGCGCAGCAGCGCGTCCGCAACTCTCGTCGTCCCCCCGGGGGTTGCGGACGCGCTGCTGCGCGTCCCTACGTCAGCTGGCGCAGGTGTTTGGCGAAGGCCTCGTTGAACAACGCGCCGGGCCGCCGCTCGCGAAGCCGTTCGACGACCGCTTCGCCCGGCATGCCCAGTCGATGAAGAATCCGTCCGGCCACCAGCGCGGAACGATTGAATCCCATTCCGCAGTGCGACAGCACGCGATGGCCGGCACCAACAAGATCGGCGCCGAGCCGAGCCACCGCATCGAGCTTGGCGAGATCGGGCAATTCTTCGTCGTCAATCGGGAAGTAGATGTACAGGCACTCGTTCGGAACAGTCGGAATGCACTGGTCCAACCCTCCTTCGAGATCGATGATCGTGTCGACGCCGTACGAGGAGACGATGCGCCAGTCGGTGATCACCGGCGAAATGAAGAGTCGTCCGGCGTCGTCGACCTGATAGAGCCGGGAGAGATCGAGAAGCATGGAGAGCGTGATTCTACGGCGGCGTGCTCAACGCGGCCACAGCCAACCGAACGTGCCGGCGGTCAATAGTGCGTAGATCAGACCGTCGACCGTCGTCTTCGTCGTGGTCAGCCAGGAGCGTCCGTACCAGATCGACATCTGCCAGAGCGCAGCCGCGTAGGCGATGAAGGCCGTTGCTCCGACGAAGCGGAATACCCCGACAGCCAGAGCGCGCTGAGAGCGGTCATGAACGTCTCCTTCAACGTGTGGGGCGGGTCGCGTAAAAACTGCCGATGAGAAGCAGGCATTGTAGCGCCCGGCGGCCGAGACACGGACCCATCAAATCTTACGTAACATATTGCTATCTCATGACTTGACAGCGCTGGTCCCGGGCACCCTTTTCGCACTGATCAGAGGTGGACAAGGAGGTCACCATGACCAGGCAAATCCAGGCAGCCGTGCTGAGTCTAGCGTTGCTCATGCCCGCGACTTCAGCATTTGCGGTCACGCATCATCATCACCACTACTACCGCACCCGGACTCACCACACCTACTACACGCGCCGGCCGCATCACTACAGCCAGACGCGAGGCGCGATCGTGGGCGGCGTCGCCGGAGCGGTCATCGGTCACGGGGTGAAAGGCGCGCTGATCGGTGCGGCAATCGGCGATGCGGTTCAGTACGAGCGCAACCGCGAAGCGCGAAGACATTAGACGAGCAGACAGATCGCCCGATCGATCGACGAACGCCCCGGTATCGCCGGGGCGTTTCTGTTTACCGCAGGGATGGGCTCTCGAGGCGGCGCAGCCGCCGACAGAATTTAGCGGCGGCCGTGAGGCCGCCGTGCGACAACCCAGCGCAGCGTCCGAGCACGCGAAGCGCGCGACAGATCCATGTGACCAGCCTTCTGTCGGGCCCTTCGTGCCCTCGTACGCTGATGCGATCGCTTGCTCCGGCGGCCTCACGGCCGCCGCTCCGGCGGCCTCACGGCCGCCGCTAAATTCTTACGGCGGCTACGCCGCCTGCCTCCATGTTCGATTTCCGCGTCCGAACTAGTACTAGTTCCTCCCCCGCACCGGACGCTGGCGAATCGGCACCGCCGGTCACAGAGGGATCAACAACGTCACTTCACCGAGCGTGCGCGTGCTCGTGATGGTGATGCGTTGCCGGAGCCGATGAAGCCAGCTTCGCCCGGCGCTGCTCGAGCCAGCGCAGCCACTGGGTCATTCCCGAGTCGTTGATCGCGGCGATCGTGAAGACCTGCGGATCGGGCATGACCCGCGCCAGCGCGTCATAGATCTTCGTCACGCGGATGTGAGGCAGATGGGGAAGGAGGTCGGTCTTCGTCAGGAGTACGAGATCCGCCTTCTGGAACATGGTCGGGTACTTGAGCGGCTTGTCCTCTCCTTCCGTCACCGAGAGCGCCACGACGTTCGCAGCCTGGCCGAGGTCGTAGACGGCCGGGCAGACGAGATTGCCGACGTTCTCGATGAAGAGACACTCGACATCGTCGAGGTCAAACCCGTGGAGCGATCGATGAACGAGCTCGGCGTCGAGATGGCAGGCCTGGCCGGTAGTAATAGCTCGCGACCGGATGCCGGCCGCGCGCAGCCGATCCGCGTCGTTCTCGGTGGCCAGGTCGCCCGCCAGCGCGGCAAACGCGCGCGGGTTTCCGGCGGCGCGCGCAGTCGCCTCGAGCACGGCCGTCTTTCCCGCGCCGGGCGATCCCATCAGGTTGATGCAGAGGATCGAGTCCGCCGAGAAATGCTCACGATTGTGAATCGCCGTTTGATCGTTCCGCTCGAGGATCCGGTGCTGCACCTCGATCGGAACCAGATTGGGATCACCACATCCGCAGTCCTGACACATCAGGCCACCTCCATCTCGACTCGCCTCAGGAGAATTTCGTCGCCGGCGGCGAGTTTCGCCGGCTCGTTGCAGGACGGGCAGCGGAGGATCTCTCCGCGCCGGATGGCGAGATGGCAGTGAGGGCACTCCCATTGCGCCGCAATTCGTTCGATCGTCAGCGGTGCGTCCTGGCAGATCGTTCCCTCGCGAAACGTGTCGTAGGCGGTCTGCAGCAGGTCGCAGTCCACTCCGGCGAGCTCGCCGATGTCGACGTACACGTGATGCACCGATCCGCCTTCGTACGGCCGGGCCACCGATTCCACCGAGTCGACCAGCGACTGAACGATCGAGTACTCGTGCATGTCGCTCAGGAGCGGCCTTTCGCCGGCCCCGCCTCCGCCATGTCCCGGACCGACTTCGCCACAGCCGCTTGAAAATCCGGCTGCCGTTTCTCGAAGAATGCAGCCAGGCCTTCCGCAAACGCAGCACCGTTGGTGATGCGCGCCAGGTTCTCCAGCTCGCGGTCGAGATGAACGTCGAGTCGATCCATCCCCGCGGACTCGTTCATCAGATTCTTGGCGATCCCCAGCGCCTCGGTCGGCCCCTGCGCGATCTGACGCGCGACCGCCAGCACCTGCTCGTCGAAGCCTTCGACAGGCAGCACGGCGGTGATCAGCCCGTACTCGAGCGCTCGATGCGCGTCGAGCCGCGGATTGAGGAACAGCATCTCCATGGCCCGGCGGAAGCCCACCAGCCGCGGCAGAAAGAACGTCGAGCTCTCCGCGCCCGTCAGCCCGGTCTTCGAATAGGCCCATTCGAACGTCGACCGCTCGGAGGCGATGACGAGATCGCAGCAGATCGCCACGCCGAGTCCGCCGGCGGCCGCGACTCCGTCGACCGCGGCGATGAACGGCTTCGGCGCGCGCCGGATCTCCGAGATCGTGCTGTGGATGTACTCGAGGATCTGTTTGAAGATCTCGCCGTAACCGGGGCCGACTTCGCGCGACGACGGCTGCAGGTAGCCCAGGTCCTGCCGGTCGCCGCCGTTGCGGATGTACTTCAGATCGGCGCCACTGCAGAAGATGCCCGGGATGCCTTTCAGGATCACGGCGCGGACCTGGTCGTCACGCGCCATCTGCAGTCCGGCCTTGCGGAGATCGCGGGCGGTCTCGACGTCGAGCGAGTTGAATCGCTCCTTCCGGTCGATGGTGATGATGCCGACGCCGTCGCGGATTTCGGTTCGGATGAAGGTCATGAGGACTGTGGGCGTCCCGCCCGCCTGCGGACGGGCATCCTGCCCGGCCCGGTCATTTCCACGTGTTCAGTCGCCGGGCTGGAAGGCCGGCGACAGGCGGGCGAGACGCCCGCAGTCCGGTTCGTCAACATATTCTCGGCAGCGGCTCGCCTTCCGGCTCGGCCAGCAGCCTCTTTCCGAATCCCGTATCGAGGATGATCGAGCCCGGGCGCTCGCTGATGCAGGTACCGATGATCGCCGCCTGCCGTCCGAGCGGGTGTGTGCGCAGCGCGGCAACGAGCGCTTCGGCGGATTCAGGGCGGACGCCGATCAGCGCCTTTCCTTCATTGGCGACGTGGAGAGGGTCGATGCCGAGAATCTCGCCGCTCGAACGAACGGCATCGGTCAATGGGATGGAGCTTTCCCTGATCACGACCCCGACGTTGCTCTTGGAGGCCATCTCGTGGAGCGAGCTCGACACGCCGCCGCGGGTCGGATCCTTCATCGCCGAGATCGCATCGCCTGCTGCCTGGAGAGCCACCTCGATGAGGCCGTTGATCGGGGCGACGTCCGAGCGCAGGTCGCCCTCCAGCTCGAGGCCGTGGCGAGCGGCCATCACCGCCAGCCCGTGGTCGCCGATCGTGCCGGTGACGATGATCCGGTCGCCGGGGCGCAGTCCGTTGTCGCGCACGACGCGCCGAGTGATCGCCACACCCGTCGTGTTGATGACGATCCCGTCCACCTCGCCGCGTCCCATGACTTTCGTGTCGCCCGTGACCACCACCGTGCCGGCTTCGCGGCAGGTGTCGACGAGCGACTTCTGGATGGCTTCGAGCTTCTCGATGTCGAAGCCTTCCTCGAGAATGACGCCGCAGGTGAGACCGAGCGGACGGGTCGCCCCCATCATGGCCAGGTCGTTCACCGTGCCGCTGACGGAAATGCGCCCGATGTCGCCGCCGGGAAAGAAGATCGGATGGATGACGTGCGAGTCGGTCGTGACGATGAGGAACTGGCCATCACCGATCGGGATTGCCGCGCCGTCGTCCATCGCCGCGAGGCCCACGCCGTCGAACGGCTGCGAGGCAAACTCGCGGATGAACAGGCGCTCGATGAGATTGCGCATGGCGCGCCCGCCGCCGCCCTGCTTGAGCGTGACCCGTCCGAGGATCGGTGCCGCGGCGGTCATGCCGGCACCTCGCTGAGGTCGGGGACGCCGCCGTAGAGATGCCAGATCTTGCAGGTCCCTTCGTTGGAGACCATGCACGCGCCGACCGGGTTCTCCGGCAGGCATTCCTTGTTGAAGAGCTTGCAGTCGTACGGGTTGCGGATGCCGGCCATGATGTCGCCACAGATGCACTGATTGGCCAGATGCGGCGGCGCGTAGTCCCACAATTTCGTGATGTCGATCTTGAACCGCCGGCGCGCGTCGACGTGCGCGTACTCGTCGCGAAGCCGCAGATTTCCGTTCGGCACGTGCGCGATCCCGCGCCAACGCCCGCCCAGCGGACGGAAGACGCGCCACAGTTCGGCCTGCGCCGCGCGATTCCCCTCCCGCGTCACGCAGCGCGGAAAGGTGTTCACCACTCTGGGAGTGCCTTCCTTCACCAGCTCGACGAGCTCGACCAGACCGGCCAGGATGTCGAGTGGCTCGAATCCGGCGACAACGACCGGGATCTTGTGACGCTCCACGAAAGGCTCGAACACGGCCCAGCCGGTGATCGTCGCGGCGTGTCCTGCCGCCAGGAATCCTTCCACGCGCGATTCCGGCATCTCCGCCACGATCTCCATGACCGGCGGGATGTACTTGTGCGCGGAGAGAACCGAGAAGTTCTTCGGCGGGTTGTCCACGATCACGGCTGCAGTGACAACGGCCGTGGTCTCGAAGCCGGTTGCGAAAAAGACCACCTCTTGTTCCGGCATCGAACGAGCCAGCTCCACGGCCTGCGCCGGGCTGTAGACGACGTGGATCTTCCCGCCGAGAGCCTGCGCGTCCGCGAGCGAGCGAACCGTGCCCGGCACCTTCAGCATGTCGCCATACGTGGCGATGTGGACTCCCTGCTCCGCGAGAACGACGCCTTCGTCGACTTCCGGGACGTCGGTCACGCAGACCGGACAACCCGGGCCCATGATCACGGTCAGCGCTTTCGGAAAGAGCGAACGCAGCCCGAATTTCGCGATGGCCTGCTCGTGGCTGCCGCAGACGTGCATCACCGACACCGGACGGCCGATCTCGGTCATCTGGTGCGCGAGCTTTGCCGCCAGCGCCCTGGCAAGCTCGGGATCGCGAAACTTCAGGGCCTCGCCGGTCACGCGCGCCCTTTCTCCGGCGCCATGGCCGAAGCCGCGGCGATCTCGCCCCTGATGTCCGAAGTCATGGCGTCATCGGCCGCTTCCGCCATCAGCTGTTCGTACAGCGAGAGCGTTTCCGCGACTGACTCCTCCGGGATGCGGCGGATCGCGAAGCCGACATGATTGAGGATGTAGTCGCCGACGGCCGCAGGCTCGTCGATGATGTCGAGTCGCACCTGACGGCGCACGCCCCAGAAGTCGACCGTGGCGATGTCACCGTCGATGTCGACGATCTTTCCCGGAACACCTAGACACATGTGGGAACCTCCAGGCGAGAAGTGGATCCGCGATTGGCGGCCTGACGTCGAGCGACGGCCGCCGCGACGAGCGCCTGGCCCAACGCCAGGCCGCCATCGCCCGGCGGGACCTCGTGGTGGATGTATACGCGATTGGCTGCGCGAAGCGGTTTCACGATGCTCTGGGTCAGGCGGACGTTCTGGAAGCATCCGCCGCTGAGGACGATCGGCACATTGCCCGCCGCTTCTGCGGCCGCGCGTGCGACTTCGACCGTCACCTCGGCGAGCGTGTTGTGGAAGCGCGCGGAGATGAAGGCCGGCGATTTCCCGGCAATCAGATCCTCCACTGCCGCCTTCACGAGCGGTCGAAGATCGATCTCCCACGGCGAGAGACCTTCGTGCACGATGACCGGATATCGCCCGAGCTCCTGCTCGTCGGCGGCAACGTTCCACTGGAAGGCTACCTCGCCCTCGTAGCGCGTTTCCGGAACAGCCAGACCGATTGCGCCGAGAGCGTCGAAGTAGCGACCGACGCCTCGGGCCAGAGGCGCGTTCAGTCCGGTGGAGATCATCCGCCGGACCGATTCGATGACCCGCCGATGCACCGCGCGGAAAAGAGGAATGGCATTGAGCGGCGGCCGGCCTTCGAAGGCGTCGTCGAGCAGCGCCAGGGCAATCCGCCAGACCTGCCGGATGGCCTGATCTCCACCCGCGAGCGGGATGCCCCGAAAGGTGGCAAAGCGTTCGAATCCCTCGAAGGTCGCGATGAGGATCTCGCCGCCCCACGCCGTGCCGTCGGCACCGTAGCCCGTCCCGTCGTAGGCCACTCCCACGACCTTTTCGTCGAGGCCGTGCTCGGCCATGACCGAAGCGACGTGGGCGTGATGATGCTGGACGCCGATGGTCTCGACTCCGCTCTGGGCGAGCGCATAACGCGTCGAGAAATAGTCGGGATGCAGATCGTGGGCGAGCAACTTCGGCTCGACACCGATGAAGCGCTTCATCTTCTCGATGGCGTGCTCGTAGGAGCGGAGCGTCTCGAGAGTCTCGAGGTCGCCGATGTGCGGACCGAGGAAGGCGGCGTTGGAGACGCCGATACAGAAGGTGTTCTTCAGATGTGCGCCGCAGGCCAGCAGAGGCTCGGGAAACTCGCCGGCGATCTCGATCCCGCGCGGCACGTAGCCGCGGGCGCGGCGGAACATCGTGGCGCGGCCGTCGATGACGCGGAGGACGGAATCGTCGATGCGCGACTCGATCTCGCGGTCGTGAAGAAGGAAGACGTCGGCGATGCCGCCGAGCTGCGCCAGGGCTTCGTCGTTCCGATAGGCCATCGGCTCGTCGGAGACGTTGCCGGAGGTCATCACGATCGGCACGTCGCATTCGCGGAGCAGGATGTGGTGCAGCGGCGTGTAGGGGAGAAAGACGCCGATCAGCGGGTTGTCGCCCATGACTTCGCGGGAGATCGTGCTGCTGGTACTGCGCTGCGCCAGGACGATCGGCCGCTCGACGGAAAGGAGCAGGGCTCTTTCCGTATCGGTGAGCTCCACGATTTCTTCGGCCGCGGCGAGGTCGCGCACCATCACGGCCAGCGGCTTCGCTTCGCGGCGTTTGCGCTCGCGCAGGCGATGGACCGCCATCATCGAGGTCGCGTCGCAGGCGAGGTGGAAGCCGCCTAATCCTTTGACGGCTACGACGAGCTGCGAGCGGATGGCCGTGGCCACGAACCGGATCGCGTCGTCGGTCTCAATCTCATACCCCGCGGCCGTGACCGCCGTTACGCGCGGCCCGCACTTCGGGCAGGCATTCGGCTGCGCATGAAAGCGGCGATCGCGCGGATCGTCGTACTCGCGGCGGCAGTCGTCACACATCGCGAACGGCGCCATCGTGGTCTTGTCGCGGTCGTAGGGAATGTCGCGGACGATCGAATAGCGCGGCCCGCAGTTCGTGCAATTCGTGAACGGGTAGAGGTAGCGCCGATCGGCCGGGTCGAACACTTCCCGGAGGCAGTCGTCGCAGGTGGCGAGCTCCGGCGGAATGGTCACGCGCCGGACGGCGGACGGCTCGGAATTCGCGATGGTGAAACCGTCGATGCTGACCCAGGGGATGGAACGAGCCTGGAACTCGCGGATCCGCGCCGCAGGCGGCGGATTGCGCACGAGGTCGGCCTCGAAGCCGTCGAGCGATGCGTCCTCGCCAAACGCATCGATGATCACGCCGGTGGAATCGTTGCGGACATCGCCCGACACACCGTGGCTGTGCGCGATCCGGTAGACCCAGGGGCGGAAGCCGACGCCCTGGACTACGCCGCGGATCTCGATGTGCCGGCCGTTGAGTGCCACTGGTGGAGAACCTCGCCTGGTCAAAGTAGGGGATGGCAGAACATGGTGTGATGACTCGTCGCACGTGGGCGCGTGATACCAGTCACGACATCACAAAGCGTTGCGACGTGGGCGTTAAGCCGCTTGCCACCAGAGGTCTGGCGCCCGTGGCGTCTCGCGGCGGGTCGCCGTGAATCCGATTTCGGCGAGCTGTGCGACCACGGCTTCAGCTGCCGGCCTCAGCGAGGCGCGCACCTCGTCCGAAAGGCCAACACCCATCTCTGTGAGCTTCGCTACGACACCGACCAGCAGCAGATCGGCCGGCGCTTCGCCGGTCAGGTCGAGCAGCATCAGCGTCTCCTTCAGCGCCGGGTCGTGCGGGCTGAGGCGGAGCCCGGGCGGGTGGCGGAGGATCTCGTCGCGGCGGTAAATGCGAATCGTTCCGGCCGGGGCATCGGCCTTCACGGCATCGACCAGGATCACGCGGTCGTAGCCGGCCAGATGCGTCGGCAGCTCCAGCGCCGGAGTGCCGAGGTCCTCGACGACGACTTCGGGCGGGAAGACCCAGTGTGCATCGAGCAGGCGCGCCACCGACGGGCCGACGGCATCGTCGTGGGCGAGAACGTTTCCGATTCCGAAGATGGCGACCCGCATGCGAGGGTTCCCGGGGAAGCGGGCAGCGGGCAGGAGGAAATGTCTCCTGCCGGCTGCCCGCTGCCCGCTCTACAGGACCTTCACCCTGGCGATGTTGTTTCCCTCGGCATCGAACGTGTGGACCGCGCACGCCATGCAGGGGTCGAACGAATGGATGGTGCGGAGGACTTCGAGTGGATGCTCGGCGTTCGCCACGGGATTCCTGAGCAGCGCGGCCTCGTAAGGACCGATCTGCCCCTTCTCGTCGCGCGGGCTGGCATTCCAAGTCGTCGGAACGACCGCCTGGTAGTTCTTGATCTTGCCGTTGTCGATGACGACCCAGTGCGACAGCGCCCCACGTGGCGCCTCGTGGAAGCCGACGCCTTCGATCGTGCCTGTCGGAAACGTCGGCGGATTGAAGATCGTCGTATCGCCCTTGAGGATGTTGTCGATGAGAAGCTGCAGGTGCTTCGTCGCCAGCTCCGACATGACCGCCGTGCGGATGGCGCGCGCACCGTGGCGGCCGAGGGTCGAGTGCAGGTGGGCGGGTGTGGCTTTGATCTTCGCAACCGCCGAGATGGTGTCGAGCGCCCTGGTGGCCCACTTCACCATCAGCGGATTGCCGGCAGCAACGCCGCAGAGAACGTTGGCCAGGGGGCCGACCTGCATCGGCTTGCCTTCGAAGCGGGGCGACTTCACCCAGGAGTACTTCCCGTCGGCCTGCCAGTCGGTGAAGTCAGGATCGGTCTCGCCCTTGAAGGGATGCAGCGGATCCGAGCCCTTGTAGTACGAGTGCGCGGAGGACTCGGTGACGCCCTTGCGCCAGTACTCGTCCTTCTGTCCCTGGATCGGCTTGTAGCTGGCGAGATCGCCGTTGAAGATCGTGCCGCCGGGCAGGTCGTACTGGGTCGACTTCGTGTCGAGCGGCAGGTCGGGAACCGACAGGTAGTTGGTCACGCCCGCGCCGTAGCCGAACCACTCCGGGTACATGCCTGCGATCGCGCAGACATCGGGGAAGTAGACCTTCTGCACGAAGGGGATGACCTTGTCGAGCACGGCCTTGATCTGGAAGAGGCGATCGACATTCAGCGTCGCCTGGCTGTCGAGGTTGATGGCGTTGGCGACGCCGCCGACGGCGACGTTCTGGATGTGCGGCGTCTTGCCGCCGAGCATGGCCACGGCCTGGTTCGCGTAGCGCTGGTATTCGAGCGCCTGCAGGTAGTGCGCGACCGCGAGCAGGTTGACCTCGGGCGACAGCTTCATGGCCGGGTGGCCCCAGTAACCATGCGCAAAGATGCCCAGCTGCCCGCTGTCGACCAGAGCCTTGACCTTGTTCTTGACCGCGGCCATCTGTTCCTTGGAGTTGCCCGGCCAGTCGGAGAGGCTCTCGGCGATGGCGGCGGCCTTCGCGGGATCGGCCTTCAACACCTGCGTGACGTCGACCCAGTCGAGCGCCGACAGCTGATAGAAGTGGACGATGTGATCGTGCAGCGCGTGCGAGAGCATGATCACGTTGCGGATGTACTGGGCGTTGAGCGGCACCTCGAGGTTGAGCGCGTCCTCGACGGCGCGAACGCTCGTCAGGGCGTGTACCGTCGTGCAGACGCCGCAGAACCGCTGCGTGAAGAGCCAGGCCTCGCGGGGATCGCGGCCCACCAGGATCTTCTCGATGCCGCGCCACATCGTGGAGGAAGCCCAGGCCTTCTGCACCTGCCCTCCGTCCACATCGACGTCGATGCGGAGGTGACCTTCGATTCGGGTAATGGGATCAACGGTTATGCGCTGGGACACGGCCTCTTCCTCCTAGTCAACGGCTGTCGGCGACGTTTCTCTGACGCCGCTGAGAATGGGAAATGTCTTGACGATGGCGATATAGGCAGCGAGCTCGACGGCCACGAGGCCGACGCTCACCAGAATCTCGGGAACGGACGGGAAGTAGTGCCAGCCGCGGCCCGGGTTGAAGCCGACCAGGAACGTGTCGAAGCGGTAGAGCGTCCCGCCTAACGCAAGAAGAACTGCGCTGCGGAACAGGGACCCGAGACTGACAACTCTCTTCTGCGCGACCATCAGCACCGGCAGCACGAAGAGCACGTTCTCGATCCAGAAGAGGATCGCCGGCAGGTCGAGCTGGAAGACCTGGCCCATGACCCCGCGCAGGCCGAGATCGACGAATCGGAACCCGACGACGACGGCTGCACCGATGGCAGCCACGCGCTGAATGGAGCCGAGAATGCGCAGGTCCTTGGGCAGCCCGAAGGCCAGTGACGAGAACGTGGTCTCGAACACGACGGCCGCGTAGCCCATGCACACCGAGGTGATGAGGAACAGCATCGGCAGGAAGGGCGTGTTCCAGATCGCATTGAGCTTCGGTCCGGACAGCAGCATCAGCGTTCCGAGCGACGACTGATGCATCGTCGGGAGGAGGATGCCCAGCGCCGTGATCCAGATCAGCGCGCGGTCGAGGCTGGGACGGATCCGCTCGGCGCGCCGCCGCAGCTGCTCCTGGCCGCTCTGGCTCCAGCGGTCGAGCAGCGCCGGGGTCAGCTCGATCCACAGCACCACCACGTAGGCCATGATGCAGACCGCGACCTCCAGCAGGACCGAGTTCACGTTCCAGCGCCAGATCATCACAGGCACTTTCCAGAGCAGCCACGGACGGCCGACGTCGATGGCAACGGCCAGGCCGGCCAGCGAGTAGCCAAGGGCGCTCGTCAGGATGGCCGGCCGGATCAGCGGGTGGTACTGCCCGCGGTTGAAGACGTACAACAGGATGGCGATGGCATACCCGCCGCAGGCCAGCGCGGTTCCGACGACGACATCGAAAGCGATCCAAAGTCCCCACGGATATCCGTCGGAGAGGGCCGTCGTCGCGCCGAGTCCGGCGGCAAAGCGCCAGATGATCGTGGCCACACCGATTGCGGCGATGAGAAGGATCACTTTGTATGACGGCGTGAGAAGCCGGCCGCCAATCGGCTTTGCATTCGCTCGCATCGCCTCACTTCTCCTCGTCGGTCAGCGACCCATCGACCGAACCTTTACCGCGATTGCGGAACACCACCGTGCCGAGAACGGCGTAAAGCGCCGCCGGCACCAGGAAGCCCTGGTAGACGCCGTGCTGGATGAGGTGCTGAACCTTCGGCACCGCATCCGTGGAATCGAAGCGGAAGCCGAGCTTCTCGAACGGCACATGGGAGAGATAGAGCACCTGCGTCCCGCCGAGCTCGTGCTCGCCGTAGACGGTCTTCACGTACTGGTCGGGTTCGCTGGCCAGCCGCCGGTGCGCCTCGGCCAGGAGATCCTCGCGCTTGCCGAAGATGACGGCCTGGCGCGGGCAGACGTCGGTGCAGGCGGGCTGCTTCCCCTCGGCCAGGCGATCGCGGCAGAGCTCGCACTTGACGATCTTCGGCGCCTTCTTGGACCACTCGAACTGCGGCACGCCGAAGGGGCAGGCGGTCTGGCAGTAGCGGCATCCGACGCAGCGGCTGGCGTCCCAGCTGACGATTCCGTGTTCGCGCTTCTTCAGCGCGCCCAACATGCAGCCGGCGGCGCAGGCGGGATCGATGCAGTGCATGCACTGCTTCTTCACGAACGACTGCTCGTTGCCTTCCTTGTAGAGCTGAATGACGGTCTTGGTGCGCTCGTTCAGCCCCGCCGGAGCGTCGTAGAGACCGTCGCCGTACGTGGTCGTGTCGGCAGGAAGGTCGTTGGCCTCCTTGCAGGCCACCACGCAGGCGCGGCATCCGATGCAGCGCGTGGCGTCGTAGAGCAGTCCCACTGCGTCGCTCGGAGCGGAGGGTGTCTGCCGCGCCAATGCCGGCACAGCAGGCAGTGCAGCCGCCGCCGCGGCGGCGGCCAGGCCCTTCAAGAGAGCTCGACGGTCGCTTGCCATGGGCTACTCCTTCCCGTCGTTCTGAGACGAGTCGCCGTTGTCGTCGAGCTTCCGCGATCCGATGAATGCGGCGCCCACGAGCGCGCCGCCGATCACGCCGGCCACGCCTGTCGCCATCGGGCTGATGCCCTTGTGCTCGGGAGAGACGGCCGCGTAGGTCTCGGGCGGCGTGGGATGCTCGATCTCCACCGTGTCGTAGATCGGAATCGTGAAGCCGACGTGCTGCTCGGTGCAGCCGACGCACGGATGGCCAATGCCGATCGGCCAGGCGTCGACGACCTCGTTGAACTGGCGGGTCGAGCAGGAGGCATGCGTGACCGGGCCCTTGCAGCCGAGCCGGTACAAACACCAGCCCTGCCGATGACCCTCGTCGCCGAACTGCTTGGCGAACCGCCCGCCGTCGAAATGCGCGCGGCGCGGGCACTGGTCGTGGATGTGGCGGTCGTACGCGAACTTCGGCCGATGCTGGTCGTCCAGCGCCGGCACTTTGCCGGTGGTGGCGTACTCGAGCACCGTGGCCAGAAGGATGTAGGGATTCGGCGGGCAACCGGGGATGTTGACGACCGGCTTGTTCTTCACGAGCTGGTCGACGCCGGTGGCACCCGTGGGATTCGGTCCCGAAGAGGGGACGCCGCCCCACGACGCACACGAGCCCATTGAGATGACGGCTGCGGCGCGCGAGGTGACTTCCTGCAGGACCTGCAGGCCCGGCTTACCCGCGAGGTAGAGGTACTTTCCGTCGTTGCCGGTGGGAATGGAACCTTCGACGACGCAGACGAACTTGCCGTCATTGGCGTCCATGGCGTCCCTCAACGCGGCCTCGGCATCCTTGCCCGAGGCGGCCATGACCGTCTCGTGGTAGTCGAGCGAGATCACGTCGAGGATCAGGCTGGCGAGGTCGGGTTGCGAGGTGCGCAGGAGCGTTTCGGTGCAACCGGTGCAGTCCTGCATGTGCAGCCAGATGACGGAAGGGCGTCTGGCGGCGCCGACCGTCGCAGCGACGGCCTCGGGGCTGAGCTTGCTCGTGATGGCGAGGCCCATCGGAGCGATCACCATCAACTTGCCACAAAACGTCAAAAAATGGCGGCGATCTACGCCGGAGCGTTCGAGCCTTTCGGCAATCGTCTCCGGAGGAATGCGTGATGCGCTCATGCGCTCTCCTTCCCGGTTTCCATTTCCAATTGCTGGGAGCCGAGGTCACGCGACTGTAGAGTTACCGCAACGACGACTCGGTGGCGGAAGTCACCTCTGCTTTGGACACAAAAACATGTGTCTTTGTGTGTTTAGTCACCCGCAATGAGCGTCGCCGCCTGCGGCCTATAATCGTTGCGATGGCGGAAATGTCTGAATCGAAACGGCTCTACAAGATCGGTGAGGTGTGCCGGATCGCCGACGTCCAGCCGTATGTCCTCCGCTACTGGGAGACGGAATTTGCGGCGCTCGCTCCGAACAAGAGCGGCGGCGGCCAGCGGCTCTACACGCAGCGCGAGATCGACCTCATTCTGCGGATCAAGCAGCTGCTCTACTCGGAAGGCTTCACGATCGCCGGAGCGAAGAAGAAGCTCGACACGGAGATCGCCGGGGGAACCGAGGTGCCCGCCGCGACCACTCCATCTTCAGTGAGTCCCGCTCCATCGAAAGCCGCGCAGCCGCCCGCGGACGACCCCGCTCGGAAGGCGCTCCATCGCGTGAAGAAAGAGCTCGCCGCGATTCTGGAGCTGCTGGCGCGATAGGTTGTTAGGCGCGATCGCGAGCTCGCGAGTCATCCCCAGCCGGCGGAACCGCGCGCTCGCGTCACTCTGAGAGGCTGTGCAGAAATCGAGAAAGCGTGGACGCGCTACTTGTCATTCCGAGCGCTCGAATCGCGCCGACGCGACACCGGAGAAAGGAAACGTTCGATCGTTTCCCCTCTCCCCGCCGCAGCGGGGAGAGGGCCGGGGTGAGGGGTCTCGTTCTCGATCAAAAGGGCCCCCTCATCCGCCTTCGGCACCTTCTCCCCGCTGCGGCGGGGAGAAGGGCAACGAACGCCAGAGCCCGCATAAACACTGGGAGTTTCTTCGAAGGTCAGCGAGGAATCCGGGAGGGCCGAGGCGTGCCACCTGCGTGGTTTCAGCACACTCAGCGCGCCGCCCTTTCCCCCAGATCCCTCGCTGACGCTCGGGATGACACTGTTAGGCGGAGGCTTTCCCGAACAATCCCACGATCCGCTCCAGTCCCACTCGATCGGTCTCGTCGAAGGCGTCGAGTTGATCGGAGTCGATGTCGAGCACCGCGATCAGCTCACCTTCGGGACCGGGCACCGGCACGACGATCTCCGAGCGCGAAGCCGCATCGCACGCGATGTGACCCGGAAACTGATTCACGTCAGCCACGATCAGCGTTTCGCCCTGCGCGGCGGCCGTGCCGCAGACTCCCTTGCCGAACTCGATCTGCAGGCAGCCCACCGTTCCGATGTACGGGCCGACCACCAGGCGCTCTCCGCAGACGCGGTAGAAGCCCGTCCAGAAGTACTGCGGAAAACGGTTCGCCAGGACCGAGTTGATCGTCGCCATCAGGGCGATGTCGTCGAGGGTGTTCCCGCCTTCATCACGCCAGATGGCGACGATCGCGTCAAAGCACTCCTGGTACGCTGAGGCTTTCAGCGTCGTTTGCGATCGATGCGAACCGGCTGCGGCGCCGGCCGCCTGGCGCGGCTTGCTGCCAGCAGCAGGAGCCCGGCCAGTGCGACGAATACGAGAGTCATGCCGTGGTCCTCCTGGTTTCTTCTTCTGCATCGCGGGTGCCACTCCTTTTCGAAGTCCTGAGTGCTGAGTCCTGAGTGGATCGCGCGCTGGTACTCAGGACTCAGGACTCAGGACTCAGGACTTCAAATCGTTCGTGCTCGTTCGTAGACGTCTTCGTATTCGTGCGCGGAGCGGTCCCATGAAAAATCGACGGCCATTCCGTTGCGCTGAAGCTGCTTCCAGGTTTTCGCATCCCGATAGTTGAGGATCGCCAGCCACGTCGCGGCGAAGAGCTCATCGCTGCTCGGCGCCGCGAATCCGAAGCCGTTCGCCACGTCTCCATTGCTGCCGTCGAACGGGTGCACAGTATCGACGAGGCCGCCGGTCAGCCGCACGACCGGCACCGTTCCGTAACGCAGCGCGTACATCTGATTGAGCCCGCACGGCTCGTACATCGACGGCATCAGGAGGAAGTCGGCTCCGCCGTAGATGCGGTGCGCGAGAGCGTTGTCGAAGCCGATCCAGACGCGACAGCTCTTCGGATTCTCCGCCTCGGCCGCGCGAAATCCGTCTTCGATCGCCGCCTCGCCGCTGCCCAGAACGACGGCCTGCGCTCCGAGTCGCAGCAGGCGGGTCAATATCGGGATGAGCAACTGGAAACCCTTCTGGTCAGCCATGCGCGATACGACGGCCATCAGCGGAGTTCTGGCCCGATAGGCGAGCTTCGCCTCACGCAGCAGGGCGCGCTTGCTGAGGTTCTTTCCCGCCAGCCTCTCCGCGCTATAGGTGGAGCGAAGGTGCTCGTCGCTCTCGGGATTCCACTCCTCCACGTCGATGCCGTTGAGGATCCCGGTCAGCTTGAACGACAGGCTGCGCAGGATACCGTCGAGGCCCGCGCCTAACACGGGCGTCTGGATCTCCCGCGCATAGTTCGGCGACACCGTAGTCACCTGGTCCGCGAAGAGAATGCCGGCCTTCATCGGGTTGACCTGGCCCCAGTGCTCGACCGCGTCCGGCCGCCAGTACCGGCTGTGCAAGCCCGTGATCGAAAAGGCGTTCGCCGCCGCCACCCCCTGGTAATTCAGGTTGTGAATCGTGTAGACGGAGCGCGTGGCGCGGAAGGCGGGATTTCCCCGCAACCCTGAATCGAGATACACCGGCATCAGCGCCGTGTGCCAGTCGTGCGCGTGCAGGATGTCGGGAGCGATGCCGAGTGTGCTGCAACCGTTGATGACGGCGCGGCAGAAGAACGTATAGCGGAGGAGGAAGTCGTCGAAGCCATCGTCGCGTGTCGCGTAGATCTGCCGCCGGTCGAAGAAAAAATCGTTGGCGATCAGATACAGCGGCACGTCGCTGCCCGGCAGAGTCGTCGTCAGCACGGTCGACTCGGCCGACCAGTTCGCCCAGATCACCTGGGTCGTCGGCACCGCGACCTCGGGAACGACCCCGTTTGCCTCGAACCATTCCCGGGCCTGCCGGTAATACGGCATGAACACGATCACTTCGTGACCGAGGGCGGCCAGCGCTTTGGGCAGCGAGCCGCAGACGTCTCCCAGGCCGCCGGTCTTGGCGATCGGAGCAACCTCGGCAGTGGCGAAAAGGACGCGCATCGTGCGGTGGCGGAGTTTACCCGAGCGGGTAGCGGGTAGCGGGTAGCGGGTAGCGGGTGGCGGGTAGGAGAAAGGCCCGCCCAGATGGTTCTCCCGCAAGCTACCCGCTACACGCCCCACGCTACACGCTCGTCAGGCCACGAGCATCGCGGCGTAGCCGACGACGTGCGCGTAGTCGTGGTTGATGTCGCCGGAGGTGGCATGCTTGAGAAGCTCGGCGGTCCTCGCGCCGAGCTGGTTTGCGGCGATCAGCATCGTGGTGGTCGGTATGAAGCCGCACATCGACACGTCGAACTCATCGACGACCCGCCACAGCTCGCGCGGATCGAGCTTCAAGACCTCCCCGATGGCCAGCTGATCTTTTCGAAGCGTGGTCTGCTGGTCTTCGTAGTGGTTCAGATCCGAGCTGGCCAGGATACCGACGGGTTCCCTGCTCCCGGTGATCACCCGTGCGATGGCATGCCCGATGTCTTCGCAGTAATCGTAGCGATGGGCACCGAGGCAGATGGGGACGAACGTGAAGTCCGGAATCAGCATCTGCAGAAACGGAAGCTGGACCTCGAGGGCGTGCTCGCGTGCGTGAGCACGCCAGTCTTCGGCAAGGATCTCCGAGTGCGACATCAGGGCATCGGCGAGGAGCGTGTCGATGGGGACCTCACCTAACGGCGTCTTCCACGCACCCTCGCGGTTGATGGCTGCGAAGTGCCCGAACCCGGTGTGGTTGGGGCAGAGAATGATGAAGCGCTTCGGCAGCTCGGCTCGCGAGTAGAACGCCGCGGCGACGTGGCCGCTGTACATCAGGCCGGCATGAGGGACGACACCGCCGACGAACCGCTGCTTCGATGGCGCGGGCGGATTCGCATCGAAGCATTCCTGGACCTGCGCCCGCAGGCCCTCGGCCGTCCCTTCGTAGAAAGCTCCGGCAACGGCAGGCGGTCGAACGTTCATGAGCCCAACTTAGTGCGAACGATGCGGATTCGTCATCCCTAGCGGGTAGCGGGTAGCGGGTAGCGGGTAGCGGGTAGCGGGTAGCGGGTAGCGGGTAGCGGGTAGCGGGTAGCGGGTAGCGGGGGATTCCCTCCGTCCTACCCGCTACCCGCTACCCGCTACCCGCTTCATCCTCACATGCGGCGCGGGAACGACGGCGAATACAGAACCGCGTTGAGGAACAACGGGAGCGTGGCACGCCAGAAGAGACGGAAGTGCGGCTCGTCGGCGAAGGTGATCACGTTGCCGCGTCCGAACGGTTCGCTCACCAGGTAGACCGAGCCCCTGATCTTGTCGAGCGATTCGGGCCAGGCCACGCCGGCGACGAGCGGATCGCTGGTCTCGATCGTGATGATGTTGTCGACCTTGTGCGCGACCGGGCGGTACGCGGCGGTTCCTTCGATCAGAACGTCAGGAGCGCGCGGCACACCGAACGTCAGATACGTGCGTTCGTTCATGGCCGTGCGGAAGGCGGCGCCGGGAACGCGGTATTCGTTGTAGCGCTGCTCCGGCGTCTGTGCGGCGGCGTCACCGCTCTTCGCCTCCGAGTCCTTCTTGGGTGCTTCCCACGGCTTGAGCTTCGACACCTCGAGGTCCTTGCCGCGGAGAAAGGCGGAGGCGCCCTTGACTGCCACGACGGTGCCGCCGTCGCGGATCCAGCTCTGCAGCTTCTCCATTCCGCGCTTGCCGAGCCGGTCGGCGTAGGCGCGGCCATCAGGGAGCACAAGCACGCGATAGCGGCCGAGGTCGACGTTGGCGAGCGACTCCAGCGCGATGGTCGTATGCGGAATGGGCGTGTCGATGTCGAGGGTGTGCCAGAGCATGCCGTACGACGTGGCAGAGACTCCCGGCCCGCCGACCAGGGCGATCTTCGGATCGCGGACGTAATGGATCCGCTCGGACCCGAATGCCGTGCCGCCGGTCCAGCCTGATTCGAGAGCGACAAGGTGCGCTCCGCTGCTCTGAACAATGCGCCGGAGAGTGGCATCGAGATCCGCGGGGTTGTTGCCCTTGAGCACGACGAGGCTGCCGCGCGAGAAGGTTCGATCGCCGACGATGACCTTGTCTTCGCTGACGCTGAAGTTCACGTTGTTGGCCAGCAGCTGGCCTGCGAGCAGATAGAGCTCCGGATCGAGCCCGTCGACGAGATAGCCGTAAGCGGCTGGCTGGAACGTCGTCGCCGCTTGGGTGGCGAACGGCTTCACGTCGGCGGCAAGCGGCGCCGGCACCGCGAAGGCCTGGACGTTCATGGCCAGCGGGAGCGCCCAGGAGGTGAGGTCGTAGAACTCGTCCGGCTCGTCGGCCTGAGTGCGGGCGCGCTGCTCCTCGAGAAATCCGGGCGTGAATGCCGGCGACTTTTCGAGCAGGGTCTGGGCCAGACGGCCGAGGGGCTGGCGCGTGGTGATCACGGCGGTGCCCGCCGGAAAGGCGTGCTGCTCCGCGACTCCACCATCGATGGGCGTGGCGCGGACGTTCAGCGCCGCACTGAGCATGTCCACGCGAACACCGTCGCGCTGCAGCGTGGCCACGAGAGCATCGAAATTCGGCGAGCCGCTCTCCACGAGATAGACGCTCTTGCCGCCTTCGATCTGCGCCCGCGCCGAGTCGTACATGTAGCGCAGAAGCTGCTCCCGGTTGGCGGCGGCGGTGCGCAGCGTGGTCATGCCCGTGGTGTAGTGCTCGTCGATGCGATGGGCGAGCGTTAGGTCGGTGCCGTCCTCGCGCCGCACGATCGTGCCCCCGCGGCCCCCTCCGGCGACTTCATAAGTCATCCCGATGGCGCCGTGGAGCGAGGGCCAGGAGTCGCCGTAGCCGGGATAGAACAGGTCGAACACCTCGCCGACGAAGAACGGCCAGCCTCGCTTCGTGAATGCTTCGGCGTTGGCGCGGCCGAACACTCCCAGCCACTTCTCCACGTCCTTCGGCAGGTTCGAGTTGATCGGCTTGGCGTCGGGAGGGAAGAAATAAGTGGAGTTCGTCCCCATCTCGTGAAAGTCGACGAACACCTCCGGGTTCCAGCGCTGGTACTGGGCGACGCGGGCGCGGGTCTCGCGCTGTGAGGTCCAGGCCCAGTCTCGGTTCATGTCGATCAGGTAATGGTTGAAGCGGCCGCCCGGCCACGGCTCGGCGTGCTCCGCCGCTTCGGGGCTGTCGCTGGGCTGCGCGCCGCGGGTGCGCTGGTACCACTGCACATACCGCTCGCGTCCGTCGGGATTCTGCAACGGGTCGATGACGACGACCAGATCGTCGAGGAGCTTCTGCGACTCGGGATCCCTCAGCAGCGTCGACGCCACCTCCATGGCCGCCTCGGAGGACGACGACTCGTTGCCGTGGACGCCGAAGGCGAGCCAGGCAACTGCGGGCGTCGATTGCGCAATCGCCGCGGCGCGGCCGGGATCGACGCTTCCGTTCGCCAGCGAGGCCACGTCGGCGCGGATCGACTCGAGCGCAGCCCGGTTCTTCGGCGACGTGATCACCGCCAGGACCAGCGGGCGGCCTTCATAGGTCTCGCCGATCTTCTCGATTGTGATCAGATTGGAGTGCCTGGTCAGCTCGCCGAAGTAGTCGAGGATGCGATCCCACGACGTAAAGCGGTCGCCGAGCTTGTAGCCGAGAAACTGCTCGGGAGTGGGGACGGCGGCCTGGCCGAAGGCAACGGAAGCAGAAGCCAGCAGCAGGATAACGACGAAGAACTTACGCAGCATCAGCGGAACCTCTCGATCGTGGGATGGATGCGGAGTCGAGTGCCGGCAGTCGCGTTCGCGGCTGCCCTACTTCACAAACGGCAGGGAATTCTATGGCGTATCAGATCGTGTCGCTCGTCGGAGCGATTCTCATTCTCTCCGCTTTCGGCGCGCAGCAGCTCCGGAAACTCGACGCGTCCGCGCCCGCGTACCAGGCGTTGAACCTTTTCGGCGGCGCCTGTTTGTGGATCTCGGCCATCGCGGCACGGCAGTACGGGTTCATTCTTCTCGAGGGATCGTGGACCATCGTGAGCGCGTACGGTTTGTGGGTGGTGATACGGGAGTCGAGGGCGTGAGCCACTTGTCATCCGTGCGCCACCCGCACTCCCAGATCCCTCGCTCACGCTCGGGATGACAGGGGCCTACTCTGCGACGGGCACTTCGTCATCGACGCCGGCGGTGGAGCGGGCGTGGATACCGAGGCGCTTCATCATCTCGTTCAGCGTCGACGGCTTGAGCTGCAGAAGCTCCGCGGCCTTCTTCTGGACGCCGTTGGCAAGCTCCAGCGACTGCAGGATCATCGTCCGCTCGTACCGCGAGACCGCATCCTTGAGCGAGACGCCCTCGGCCGGAACGACCATCGATGGCTGATCGGTGTTCACCGGATAGCGCAGGTACTCCGGCATCAGCTCCGTTCCGATACGGTCGGCTGTGGACAGCACCACGGCGCGCTCGATGGTGTTCTCCAGCTCACGGACGTTGCCCGGCCAGGAGTGGTCCATCAGCACGCGCATGGCGTCAGGGGTGATCTCCTTGACCTTGCGCTTGTTCTCGTCGCTGTATTTCTGGAGAAAGTGGTTGACCAGCAGCGGGATGTCCTCGCGCTTGCGGCGCAACGGCGGCAGGGTGAGGGTGATGACGTTCAGGCGATAGAAGAGATCTTCCCGGAAGCGGTTATCGGCCATCAGCTTCTGCAGGTCGGCGTTCGTGGCGGCGATGATGCGGACGTCGACCTTGATGGTCTCGACCGATCCGAGGCGCATGAACTCTTTTTCCTGGATGACGCGGAGCAACTTGGCCTGCGTGTCGAGGTTGATGTTGCCGATCTCGTCGAGGAAGATCGACCCGCCGTCGGCGACTTCGAAGAGCCCGCGCTTGGTGGCGATGGCGCCGGTGAAGGCGCCCTTCACGTGTCCGAACAGCGACGACTCCAGCAGCTCCGGCGGGAGCGATCCGGAGTTCACGGTGACGAAGGCGTTGCGCGCGCGTGGGCTGGCGTGATGGATCGCTTTGGCCACCAGCTCCTTGCCTGTGCCGGACTCGCCGAAGATGAGGATGTTGGATCGCGACGGCGCGGCCAGGCGGATGAGGTCGAACACCTTCCTCATCGACTCGCTCTTTCCGATGATGTTCGAGTAGGCGTATTTCTCGGAGAGCTCGGCCTTGAGCCGCTCGTTCTCGCGCGAGAGGCGCCGCTGCTCGAGGGCCTTGTTGACCGTCAGGACGACTTCCTCGTTCTTGAACGGCTTGGGGATGTAGTGGAAGGCGCCGCGCTTCATGGCCTCGATGGCGCCGTCGATCGAAGAGAAGGCGGTGATCACGACCACCGGCAGCTCGGGATTGGCAATGCGGATGGCGCGCAACGTGTCGATGCCGCTGATGCCGGGCAGCATGACGTCGAGGATGACGCAGTCCACTTCCTCGGTGTCGAGCACGCTGAGCGCCTCTTCGCCGCTGGCGGCGAGGACGACGTCGAAGCCTTCGCGGCGCAGCACGGCCTCGAGGACGTCGCGCAGGACCTCCTCGTCATCGACGATGAGAATACGCAGTGATCTGGGCTCGGTCATTCGGGGCGCAGCAATTGTCGAACTGCGGCTTCGCTATTCTCTCTTCCTGCGCAGGGAACCAAAGGCAAGGAGATGGAAAACTCCGCGCCGTGGCCCGGTGTGCTCTCGACCTCGATGTCGCCATCCGACGCATTCACGATGCGCCGCGTGATGGCCAGTCCGAGGCCCGTGCCTCCCTGGCCGCGCTTGGTCGTGACCAGCGGCTCGAAGATCCTGCCGAGCAGTTCCGGCGGAATGCCCTTGCCGTCGTCTTTGACGCGGATGACGACCTGCTCCCCATCCACCCCGACCCGGATCCAGATGTTGCCACCATCTGCAACCGCATCGCGAGCATTGATGAGAACGTTGGTGAGAACCTGCTGCAGGTCGTGAAAGTTCCCGCGCACCTGGAGATCGCCCGTCGTCTCCACGTGCATCGAGACCGATTTGGCTTTCAGAAGATCCTCGTGCAGGGCCACGGTGGCCTGCACGAGCTCGTTGACGTTCACCAGCTCCCGCGTGCGCGGGCGGCTGGCGATCAGGTCGAGAAGGCTGTTGACCAGATTCGAAGCGCGGAACGTCTGCTGCTCCATTTTCTTGAGGAGCTTGTATTTCGGATCGTCCGGCGACGTCTCGGCCAGCAGGAGCTGCGCGTAGGAGGAGATGCCGGTCAGCGGCGTGTTGACTTCGTGGGCCACGCCCGCGGCGAGCAGCCCGAGCGACGCCAGACGCTCCTTGTCCTGCAGCTCGCGCTCGAGCCTCACGCGGTCGGTGATGTCGCCAATGACCAGCACCCGCGCACCGTCGTCGTCGCCGGCGTTCAGGGGGCTCGAGGTCACCGTGACTTCCTTTTCGACGCCCTGCTGATTGACGAAGTTGGTGCCGATCGAACGCGCGTTCGACCGGCGAAGCTCCTCGTAAGGCGGGAACAGCTCGGCAACGGACTGCTCCTCGTGGCCGTAGCCAACCAGGTCCCAGAAGGCCTGGTTGGCCGTGAGCACGCTGCCGTCCGCAGCCACCACCGCGATCGCCGATGACGACGACTCGATGATGTTCTCGTTGTACTCCTTGAGTGCGCGGATCTCGTCCAGCTGCCGGCGCAGGCGCCCGTACAGCCGCGAGTTCTCGATGGCCAGAGCCACTGCGGCGGTCAACGATTCGAGCAGGTGCAGGTCGTCGCGCGAGAGTGGCTCTTCGCCGCGCTTCGTCCCGAGCAGTAGCAGCCCCTGCAGCTCGCCGCGGTTGCGCAGCGGAAAGACGTATCGATATCCGGCGCGCAGAAGCTCCCACGGCAGATCAGAGGCATCGGGCAGACGCGGCTCATTCAGGATCAGCGGCGCGTTGTCGCGCAGGCCTCCGAAATCGGCGGCCGCCGCGCGATGGGGAATCCCCTCCTCGGGCTGGTAGATGACGTACGAGCTGCCGTCGCGGGTGAAGAGGTTCATCTTCTCGATGTCGAGGGCCGCGCGCAGCCGCTCGCGCATCATGGCGATCAGGTCGTGAACGTCGTGGAAGGTGGCCAGCTCCTGCGCAAAGTCCGCCATGGTGCGGCGATGGCGATAAGTCTCGCGGTAGAGGATCCGCTCGATCACCGACTCCACCCGCCCCTTTACCGGAATCAACACGCCGGCAATGAACAGGCCGGAGGTGAAGGCCAGGAAGTTTCGCTCCATCGCCGAGCGCTCTTCGATCAGATGCGACAGGATCAGGTTGATCGTGGAGAAGGCGATGATCCCGAAGACGAACGTCACCGAGTACGCCAGCACTTCCTTGATCACGACCTCAACGTCCCACAGCTTGTACTTCAGAATCGAGACCGCGAAGGCCAGCGGTATGAACGCCAGCGGAATGATCGAGATCGTGGCGACCACCGAGTTCACGCGCGGCATCGCCCCGACCAGCGACGGCACGATGTAGATCGCCAGGAACGGCAGGAAGCCCGCCGCCATCCCCAGATAGATCCACTTGATCTGCTTCTTTCCGACAACCGGAGCCCTGCGGTACGTGTACGCCAGGGCCACGATGGCCAGCGTGAAGTAGACCCCGAAGTCGAGCAGCTCCCACCGCTCGATGAAGGCAAACGATCGCAACGCCGGGGCCAGCGCAACACGGTTTCCGAAGATCAGCAGGTCGAGGTTCCACAACGCCAGCAGCGCCGGCGGCGTGTACATCAGCGCGATCAGACGGCGGTCGCGCAGCACGGGACGCGGAAACAACAGAAAGAAATGAAGAGCCAGCGGCGGGAGGAGGATCATCGCCAGCTCCTCCACGCTTTGCAGCACTTTGTAGGTAAGGTCGATGTCCCCGGCCCGCGTGTAGACGTAGACGATGAACGAGAGCAGCGTGACGAAGTAGAACATCACGCTCTCGGTCGTCTCGCCGCGGAACAGCGTGAATAAGCCGATGGCCAGATAGAGGAACCCGATGAAGCTGAGAATCAGGTACGGGTAGTCGATCTTCAGTTCCGGTACGCGGTACGTCGTGGTGAAGGTGCGGCCGCCGCGGGCCACGAGCATCGGCACGGTCTGGCCGATCCGCCGCAAGGTCTTCTGCAGGCCTTCGATCTCGGCGGTGGGCGTGTCGCCGATCAGCCAGATCTGGTCGCCGGAACGGAGGCCGGCGCGCGCCGCACCGCTTCCGCTTTCCACATCCTTGACCACGATCACGCCGTTGCTGCGCGTGAACGTGAAATCGATCCGTTCGAATGAGGAGCGCTTCCGCTGAAACGAGGCGAATGCGCCGATGATGATCGACACGGTCAGCAGACCCACGATCGTGTTCGTCAGGACCGAACGGCGCATGTGTGGATTGAGTTATTCAACGCAGGTGCCGCGGACAAATTGAGCTAACTACCTGATTCCAAAAGTGGAAAGTCACCCAACGGCATTCCTGCGCGGCGCTTTCTTCAATTACTTGGATTTATGTGACCGGAAATCTGCACGTATCGCGCAGAAGGCAGACGTCGCAGTTTGACTTCCGCCTCACACGACTGCAGAGGTCGAGGATGCCGAGGCGGCAGAGCGCGAAGTCATAACGGACTGGATCGGCCGGATCGAGGCGGGCGAGCCGATCGGTCAGCAGCCGCGCCGTTTTCCAGTCTGCGGACTTCCGATCGTTCAATCCGAGAAACGTGGCGATGCGGTGGACATGCGTGTCGAGCGGAATGACCAGCTTTGCCGGATCGACGAAGTCCCAGAGGCCGAGATCGGGCGCGCTGCGGCGAACCATCCAGCGCAGGTAGAGGTTCATCCGCTTGCAGGCGCTACCGTCTGCGGGAGAGGAGAGGAGGTACTCGAGCGTCTTCGCCGTTTTCGGGGGCACGGGGTTGCGAGGTCGCGAAGTCGCGAGGCCACGTGCACCTCGAAATCTCGAAACCTCGCGACCTCGTGACCCGGACCGGCCGATGACGGCGTTCACGAACCGATCGAGGCTCGGACCGATATCCGGCTCTTCCGCGTCGTAACAGATCCGGAAGAGCTCGCCTAACGAGCCGTGCTCGCTGATCACCGACGCGATGCGTTCCAGAAACGCGACGAGCTCGGCAGTTTTGTGGAACCGATGCGAGAACCCGCGAAAGCGCTTCCCCCCTTCTTGCGCATCGAACGCGGCGAGGTATGCAAACGGAGACGGGCCCATCGAGTCCAGCAGCGCACCGATGTTGGAAACGATGATGTCCGCGCGGCCATACGCGAATGCGGCGGCGATCAGACCGGCGACTTCCTGGTCCAGCGGATGGCCGTAGCGGAGCACCAGTTGCAGCGGGTCGGGCTCGATCGTCGAGACGTCGAACGTTTCCACGAGTACGTCGAGGCGTTCGCGAAGAACGTCCTCGGACACAGGCTTGCGCAGCCTCATGGCTTCTTCGCCGACTCGGCAACGACCGCGCCGTGCTCCGCGTCGACCCACCGTGCCGCATGAATCGCAGCTCCCGACACGGCGATGACCGTGAACGGCGTGGTCAGAACCTGTGTGGTGGCCGAGCCGCGCTTCGGCGCGTGCGTAGACACCTTGACGATCGCGGTGTCGCCTTCCATGGCGACGCTGCGCGCTTCCAGCGAATAGCCGCCGGTGTTCCGCTGCCGATCGAGAAAGAAGACCGCCGTCTCGCGGCTGAAATCGACCTGGGGTGGCGAACCGGATCCGATCAGAATGCCCCAGATCCGGCGATAGGCGTCAGCGTCTGCGGCGAGAATCACCTGCGGAGCGGACGAGGAGGAAGCGGCATACGCGCCGCTCTTCAGCTCGCGAAAAGTCGCCTTCGGTTGTGCCGCACCCGCGGTCGTGCAGCCGCCGCAGAGAAGGACAGCCAGCATGAGCATGCGCCTCATCGATGGCGGCAACAGGGGCCGTTACGAAAGTGTTCCTCGATCAACGGGAACGAATGTCGGTCGTATGAGTTGGAGACACGGAGGTTCCATGCGCGCACGGCTGCTCGCCACCCTCATTCTGCTCAGCGCTGTTCCGACATTCGCCTCGATTCGGGGCACGGTGATGAACCGCTCCGGCCAGCCGATTGCCGGGGCGAAGGTGTCGGCGTTCGCGCTCGAGACCGGAGCCGCGCGCCGGGCGAGGCTGGTATCGAGCACGCCGGAGCGCGTGGCGCTGGCAAGCACGACGACGAACAGCGGAGGAGCTTTCATCCTCGACTCGCCGAAGGATCCCGTTGTCGACGTCCAGGTCGACGCGAGCGGATTCGCGCCGCAGGTCATTCGCGTCGTCCGCGACGAGGATTCCGCGGTCGTGGCACTCTTCGCCGCAGCGCAGAAGCAGGGGACCGTCACTGCCGGCGGAAAACCGGTTGCCGGAGCGAGGGTCATCTGGTGGAACCGCGCCACGGAAGCCGTCTCCACGACCGATTCAGCGGGACATTACTCGGTTGCCGATCCGTCCTGGGCTGTGCGCGTAGACGTCGTCCATCCCGACTTCGCGCTTTTCGACGAGAGCATCACGCCGCCACAGAAGCCGAACGTCAATCTGACGCTGGACGCCGGCGCTCCGCTGGCGGGACATGTCGTGAACGGGACTGCGGGCGTGGGCAAAGCCGCTGTCTTCGTCGACGGCTTCCCGATGGCGACGACCGCGGACGACGGGTCATTCGTCATCGCCCACGCGCCGCGGAAGTGGCAGCTCGTGCAGGCGCAGGCGGGCGTGTTGGCCGCATCGCTGCCGCATGCGAAGACCGCCCCGACGCTCAAGCTCGCGTCTCCGGCGACCATCAGCGGAACCGTGCTGGATGCCAAGACGCACCAGCCGGTGCCGAGCGCGGAGCTCGCGTTTCTGGAGCCGATGGGCCGCCGCCTGCAATTGACCGCCGCCTCGGTCATCACCGATGCGAAGGGCAACTTCAGCACGCCGATCGCGCCCGGCAACTACCAGATCGTCGGTGTCCATCCTGCGTACGCGATGACGGGCATGCGCGTGGCCATCGGCCCGGGCCAGCACGTCTCGAAGGCCATCGCTGCGGCGCCTCTGGCGCAGCTGAGCGGCAACGTGGTCGACGACGGCAAGCGGCCGGTCGCGGCGGCGAACATCAGCATCGCCCCGCCGCGCCGCCGCGGCGGCTTCGGCGCGATGATGATGAGGGGCCGCGCCGGCGCGGGGGTGAACGCCATGAGCGGACCCGACGGCCGCTTCGTCCTGCGTACACCGATGATGGGCGAGGTGGAGCTCACCGCCACCAGGAAGGGTCTGCCCGACGCCTCCAGCTCTGCGTTCCACATCGCCGCCGGTGAAAAGAAGAGCGGGTTGACGATCACAGTACCGCGCGGCATCGCCCTCTCCGGCCGGGTGATCAGCCATGACGGCAAGCCGATCTCCGGCGTCGCCGTCACGACCACCGAGGATGCCGGCGGGGGACGGCCCGGCGCGATCATGCGCCGCGTGATCATCAATCTCGCGGCCACGATGCAATCCGACCCGGTCACCACCGGAAGCGATGGCACCTTCTCGATCCGTGTCAGACCCGGTTCATACGACGTTCACTTCTCGCACGAAGGCTACGCCTCGAAGCTCGTGAAGGTCGACGAAGTCAGCGCCTCGACGAAACCCCTCCAGGTTACCCTCGACCCCGGCGTGGAGATCTCGGGCCGCGTCACGCGCGGCGGCAACGGCGTCGAGGGTATCGACATCGCCGCCTTCGACCTCGATGCCCAGTCTGCGACTGCCACTGGGCCTGACGGCAGCTTCGTCCTGCCCGATCTCGCCCCCGGCTCGTACATGGTCAACCTCTCCAAGCCCGATGACTTCATCCAGCAGAGGCGGACCATCAATGCCCCGGCGCAGAACGTGTCCATCGATCTTCCCGCCGGAGGCAACATCACCGGACGGGTCGTCGACAAGTCGAGTCATGAGCCGGTCACGGCTTTTCAGGCCGGCATCAGCAACTCCAGAAGCGGAGGCGGAAGGATGATCATGATGCCGCCGGCGCTGAAGAACTTCACCGCCGACGACGGGAGCTTCACGCTCGAGAACGTTCCCTCCGGTCCGACTCAACTCGTCGTCTCGGCCGCCGGCTACACCACCGCGCACGTGCCTAACCTCGTCGTCGAGGAGGGCAAGACGCTCTCCGACATCGAGGTCGATCTCGACACGGGCGTGCGGCTGGTCGGGCATGTGACCGGTCCCGACGGTGCGCCGGTCAGCGGAGTCGCGGTGCGGCCGGCCGGTGCGGGCGCGATACGAATGCCGGGCATGTTCGGCGATTCCGTGGCCACCACCGATGCCAACGGCGACTACGTGCTCGATTCACTCGAGTCGGGGGACAACAAGACTTTCTCGTTCATGCTCACCGGGCTGCTTCCTGCCGATCGCACGGTCAACCTCTCCGGCCGTGAGACGCGGCTCGACGTGCAGCTCAGCGGCGGCCTGACCGTCACCGGCCAGGTGGTCTCCGACGCAGGCGTTCCGGTGCCCGATGCCGACGTGCGAGCCACGTCCGCGGCCGCAGGGGCAACGCCGAAGGCCAGCCAGACCGATGCCGGCGGCATGTTCACCTTCGATGCGATGGCGCCGGGCCACTACACCTTCAGCGCCTTCAAGCAGGGCTTCACAAACGGGCAACTGGCGGACTTCGACATCACCGGCGGCGCTCCTCCGCGAGTGGTCCTCGAGTCAGGCGGAACGCTGTTCGGTCACGTCAGCGGAGTGGCCGACGCCGATCTCTCCAAGGTGACGGTCACGGCGAGGAGCTCGTCGGGCTCGAGCGAGGCAACGGTCGACGCGGCCGGCAACTACCGCATGGACGGCGCGCCCACGGGCACGCTGCGAGTCTCGGCGATGCTGATGCGTTCATTCGACGACGTCCGCTCGACAAACGTTCAGTCGGTCGATCTCGCGGCGGGCGGGTCGGCGCAGCTGGACCTGCAGTTCGCCACCGACACCACGATCACCGGCCACATCAGCCGCAACGGCGTGCCGGCCTCCAATTCCACGATCAATTTCTCGCCGCGCGGAGGATCGATCCAGACCCGCGCCGCCGGACCGACCGACGACAACGGCAACTACAGCGTGGGCGGCCTCTCCGACGGCGACTACACCGTCACCGTCGTCGACATGCAGAGCCTGAACGCCTACACCACGACCTATTCGGTCCACGGTTCGGGCAACTTCGACATCGACATCAAGAGCTCCGCGCTCCGCGGCCACGTCGTCGATCGCGGCGACAGCAGCCCGATCAGCGGGGCAACCGTGCAGGTGCGACGGACCGATACGCACAGTGCGATGTCGAACATCGTGACCACGTCCGACGACAACGGCGCCTTTCTCATCGACGGAGTGACCGGTGGCTCGTACACGGTCAGCGCCAACAAGGACGGCTACGGCAACGTCGTGAAGGGCGTCTCCTTCACCGACAGCGCGCCGCAGGACCTGACTCTCGATCTGGCTCGCAATGACGGCATCACCCTGCGCGTGGTCGACGGGCGGGATGGCACGACGCTCAATCCCAACCTCGCCGTCTACGACTCCCAGAACCGGCCGGTCTACAGCACGCCGCGGTTCGGTTTCGGAGGCGGCTCGGATTCCGAGCGCATCCCGGTGGCGGCGGGACAGTACCGCGCCGTCATCGCCGCAAACGGATATGCGCCGAAGACGGTGACGCTCATGTCGCCCTCGTCCCAGACGGTATCGCTGACTCCCGGTGGCTCGCTCGTGCTGCACTCGAAGAGCGCCACGGCACGCCGGGCAGTGCTCGTCGACGCAGGCGGCACGCCGTACACGCGGCCTTACGCCACCGCTCCGTCGTTCATCATTCCGATCGGCGACACGCGCCTTCCCAACGTCGCTCCCGGCCAGTACACGCTGCAGATCTTCGCCCCCGACGGCAGTGTCGCGACGACTTTGACGGTGGTCGTCGTCGAAGGCCATGAGACTGCCCTCGACGTCGGGTAGTGCGGCCGCCTCCCGGGAGCCCGGCTCTCGCTCCTTTGTCGGGACGATTGAGAGGCAGCGGCGCCGCCGACAGAATTTAGCGGCGGCCGTCAGGCCGCCGCGGGAGCGATCGATCGCCAGCGTACAAGGACACGAAGTGCCCGACTGAAGAGAGAGACAGCAGGATCTGTCGCGCGGTCGGACGCTGCTCTGCGCTGATTGGGCGGAACCGCCACTAAACTCGGCCGCGTCGAGTGTCCATTGCGGCTCAGGACTCGTGCGGCTCGTCGTCCTCGCCTTCCATGGCCGGAGGCTCGGGGATATCGCCGACGGCCTCGAGCGAGATGCGGTCCGGCCGCGGCCCGATGGCATCGCTGGCGAAGAAGTTCTTCCGGTATTTTTCGAGACGCTTGAAGAGGTGGTGGAGGTCGTAGGTCAGCCGCATCACCGTGCGCCGCAGCTTGTATTTGACGCGCTTGAACCCTTCCAGGTCGTCGCTGCGGAGGATGGGCAGAAACGACTGGATCTCGGCGATGCGCTTGCGCACCTTCTCCAGATCCTTGTCCTGAACGTTGAGAAACAGCTCCTGCTCGTCGATGAGCAGCGGCTCGGTACCGCTCATCTGGTCGTCGAACCAGCGCCAGAGCTGGATGATGTCGACGCGGCGGCCCTTCGACAGGAACCGCGTTTCCAGCAGATCCTGCCGGAAGTAGCCGAGGAGCTTGCGGTCATCGGCGTGGTTGAACTCGTCGTCCGTGAGGTTGCGGATGTTCCACACGCCATAACGCATGACGTCATTGCGCGTCGAGCGGAGCTGGCGAAGGACCTCTTCGAGCTGCTTCAGCGGAAGCGCTTTGAGGTCGTGCGGCTCCGGGAGCGTCTGGGTGGGCATGGCCGGCGAAGGATAAGGATTTCAGGACTTTGGCGCAAATAACCGGTGGTTCGTGGCGCTCCGGCACCTACTCCGCCGGGATGATGACCGGATCCTGTGTCTTGTTGTCGACGACCGAGGCGTAGCCGGCGATCCTGCCGCCGCTCATGACTTCGAACCGCACGCGCCCATTCGTCACGATACCTCCGTAGATCGCGGCAATCGGAATTTGAATGCTGCCGCGAGGTGCGAGAGAACGCGTGTCGGTCGCGAGCACCCGTCCGGCATCGTCGAACAGAGTCATGCGCACGACTGTCAGCGTGCCGTCGAGTGCCGCCAGCCCGATGTTTGTTCGCGCTGCCGGCGTCGACTCCACGTGAACGACGTCGAGTGTCGACGATGAGCTCACAGCGGCGCCCGCACGATCTCCGACCGTGCCGCGACCGCTGCCTGGCGTGTACGTCCGCGCGACGATGAGCGCCCCCGCGGGAACAGCCGCATCGATCTGACCGATCGCGTTCGTGTCAATCCGGAAGACCTGCGGAACGACAGCGGACGTATGCGTCGGGGATGGAAAGTTCTCGACCGCCGGCGGCGTGGCCGAATCGGCCGGATAGAAGGCGATCCACGCGGAATTCGGTGACGAAGCGCCGGGCGTCGCATACCACAGCTCCGTATCCCACTGCATTGCCCCGCCGCCGGCAGCGTGACCGACTGCCGGAAGTGTGATCGTCTGAGGTGCGGCCGTCGGCGCCGTCGCCGGAACGAACATGGCGTCGCCCGAACGAGGGTCGACCAACGACTCGTACGCAAGAATCCGCGCGTTGCCCGAAACGACTGCAAACTCGATGAGGTCCCACGCGTCGGCCGACAGAACCGGCATCTGGATCTGGCTGAATGGCGCGATCGGCACGTCGACGCTGCTGACAGCCTCGCCGCCCGGACGGAGCAGCGTCACTCGCACGGTTCCCGCAGCGCCGGAGGTTTCGACTGCACCCGCGTTGGTCCGGGCCGACGGCGAGGTCACGACCGGGAAGGCGTAGAGCAACGGATCGCCGGCGCCCGCGGCAGCTTCCGCCGGCAGCGCCGGAATCGCCTGCGCCACGGTTCCGGCCGGCGTCGCATTCGATGTCACGCTCGTCGCCACGATGCTCGACAGATCGCCTTGAATCTCGAGCGATCCGACGCCAGTTATACCGAACGTGGCACTCACCACGTCGTGGAGAGCGATGCCCTGGGCCGCGGCGATCGAAACCTTTTCGGCCGCGAAGGCGCTCGTTCCGTCCGCGCCGGCGGGTGTGAAGATCATCATCAGCTCCGCCGTGCGGCTTCCGCGATTCAACAGGTAGAGGTCGCTCGTGTACGCGGTTCCGGCGGCTCCCGTCGCGTGTGCAACGGCAGGAATGATCCTGCGTAACAGCGAAGTCGAGGGACGAGTCACCGCGGGAGCGTCCCCGGCAAAATCGATCAGCAGGTTCCAGCCCTGCAGCACTCCGACATCGCCGGCGTACACGTCGCTGACGACGAGATTCCAGGTTCCGCCTGCGGACTGGCCGTTGAACGCATCGAGCGGGTCGACCGTGGGAGCGTCGACCCCGAACGTGGCGTGCACGTCCGGCGTGCGGTCGGTCTGCGACGAGTCTTTGAGCTTCACCGTCGTCCCGTTCGGCGCGACGAGGGTGATCACGAGATCGCCGCGCGAGGCGTGCGCGATGTCGACGCGCACGGCGACCTTCGCAATGGCGCGCGTGTCGCCGATGGTCAGCGATGACGTCATCGAGCCCGTGCCGTCCGGAATCGCGGCCTGCCGGTCAGGGCTCTGGAACAGCGTCCACTCGCCGCGGGGAGCGTTGCCGCAGTCGCCGGCGGAGAAGATCCCGCGCGCCGTCATCGCCGAGCAGATCAGGTCGACTTCACTGCCATTTCGCAGCTGCCGGTCGGCCGTGATCATCGACTGCGCCACGGTGCGGAAGTCGGGGCCAGGCGGCAGGCCGAACAGCGACTCCAGCACGATCGTGTCCGCGATCCGCTTGCCCTGGTCGACCCCGAGCTGTCGCACCAGCGTCATGAAGATCTCGCGCAATGCCGACGACCAGATCATCCCGTTCTTGTGCTCGGTACCGGCGTCGTTCGAGTTGATGAAGTCCGCGATCGTCTTCGTGCTGTCGACGCGCCGGAGGCAGTCGGCGCCGGCCGGATACCCGCACTGCCTCGAGGGATCGTCACCCGCGCAGCGGGCATCCCAGTCGGCAATGCAGAACGGATCGCGCCCCGACGCGATCGTGGGCGCGTAGGTCGAGGAAAACGACCAGTAATCGCCGAAACCCTCGCTCAGCGCTCGCGCCTGTGACGACGATGGGCCGGTCAACGCGCCCGGAATGATCCAGTCGTGAATGGCGTGCCCGAACTCGTGCAGCATGATGTCCGAGTCCTCGGCATCCTCGGTTCCCCCGTCGCCGAAATACAGCGTGCCACGGCCCGGCGGCGATCCCTCGATGTAGTAGGAGTTGTCCGTGCCGTTCGCCGCGTGGGCGTCGACGGGAATCGAGTAGGCGACGAGCTGCCGGGCGCCGGTGTAGCCGAGCGACTGCAGATAGCGCTGGGCCCGGTCGATCTGAAAATAGGCGTTCACTTCCTCGAACTGCGGCTGACTGCGGTCGAAGTCGAGCGATTGCGACGCATCCGCACGTGGCGTGAACGGCGCTTCGATGTCGACGATCTGCACGTTAGGCCCGCTCAGCAGACCCGAAGGCGCAAGACCGGGCAGATCGACTTCGCTGTACGCCGCGGCCGGCACCGCCGCAGCGGAATCGTCGTCGTCTCTCAGCGAAGGGTCGTTCAACCTGGCGACGGGATTGACGTCGAAGACTCGTCCCTTCGCGGTGTAGAAGAGAGGCTCGTCTCGCAGCACGACGCCGGTAACCGCGTCGAGGTATCGCGCGTGCGGCTCCAGCCTTCGCTCTTCGACGATCACGCGGCGCGCCAGGCGGGCCTGGCCGTCGACATTGACGTAGACGAGACCGGCCTTCGACGCGGCAGCGATCGTCGCCTCGGCCGACACGCGGCTGGCCGGAAGGCGCGCCGACCGGTCGAAATCGACGCGAATCTCGCCGGCCGGCAGAAGCGTCTCCGCGCGTTCGCCTCCCACGACCTCGATGCCGTTGATGAACTGCCGGTAATGCCGATGCGTGCCCGTGAGCGACTGGCGAACCCGGTCGAGCCGAAATTCGGAGACCGGCTGCGCCTGCGCGGTGAAGGCCACCGCCAGGATCGTCACCAGCGCGGCCGCCCGGAGCTTGATCATCGGCACAATTCTACGTACGCACTGCCTGCGGCGGTTGTGTCGTTGCCGGAACGTCCGCCACCGGAAGTGAGAAGTAGAACGTCGTGCCTGCGCCTTCTTTGCTGTCGACCCAGATCGAGCCGCCGTGCCGTTCGACGATCTGCTTGGTGATGTAGAGACCAAGGCCGAGGCCGCCGTAGTTGGTCGACGAGACCTGGCGGCCGCGGTGGAAGCGTTCGAACACCTGTGCCAGCTCGTCGGCCGGAATGCCGATGCCGTGATCGGCGACGGCGGTCACGAGGTGGTCGTTCCGATCCTCCACGCTGACCGAGATCTCGCTGCCGTCCGGGGAGTACTTGATGGCGTTCTCGAGGAGATTTCCGAGGACCTGCTCGAGGCGATCGCGATCGCCCGTCACGACCCGGTGATCACATGCAACGTTGAGGTGGAACCGACGGTCGCTGACGGCTGTGTGATGCCGGTGCACGACGTCCCGGACGAAGTTCGACCACGGGATCGGTTCACGCCGGATCTCGAGCCGGCCGGTCTCGATGCGCGACACGTCGAGCAATTCGAGAATCAGCCGCGACATGCGATCGATCTGGTCGAGTGCGATGTCCAGATACTCCTCGGATGTCGCCAGGTCGCCCTCGCGAATGAGGCTCTTGGCCAGCTGCGTGTAGCCCTTGATCGAAGTGACCGGCGTGCGCAGCTCGTGAGAAGCGATGGAGAGAAACTCGTCCTTCAGCCGGGAAAGATCCTCGACCTTCCGCCGCGCTTCGACCTGCTCGGTGTAGAGCTTCGCGTTCTCGATGGCCAGGGCGGCCCGCTCGGCCAGGATCTCCGCGAGCGGCAGCTTGTCGTCCGTCATCGCGCGATCGGGATCATTGGCGGCGATCACCAGCGCGCCCAGCATTTCCCGTCGCGTGCGAAGGGGGAGAATCAACAGAGAAGCGAGCTTCATCGGGGTAGCGCTGGCCGCCGCTCCGACGCGATAGGCCTCGCCCGAATGCGAGCCACCGACGTTTGCGGTCAGCGACGGGAATCCCGTGGCCACTACCTGTCCGATGATGCCCTCGCCGGTCACCAGCGGCTGACGGTAGATGTAGGACCAGGCCAGACCGAGGGAGGCCATGTCACGGTGGTAGATCGACGCGACGCGAAGCTCGCTCGAGTCGCCCGATTTCAGGATGACGGCGGCCCAGTCGCCGAGAACTTCGGCGACCCGTTCGGCGATCGCCTGCGTCACCCACACCGGGTCGATGTTGCTGGCGAAGAAGGCTCCGGCGTCGGCAAGCGTTTGCGCGCGCTCGGCCTGCGCCTGCAGTTCCTCCTCCAGGCGCTGGCGCTCGGTGACGTCGCGAAACGTGACCAGAACTCCTGTGGTTCGCCCCTCCTCGCGAAGGGGCGTGGCATTCATGGAGATCGCGAACTGGCGATCGGCACGCTTGATCAGCATGGTCCGCTCTTCGACCGAGCGTCCCGTGGCCAGTGCCTGCGCGGCCGGCAGCTCCGTCGGCTCGAGGGGGGCGCCCTCTTCGCTGCGGAGGTGGTAGACGCTGGCGTGCTTGTCGATCGGGATGGCGGTCTCGTTGGTCCCCAGCAGCTTCTGGCCGGCAGGGTTGACGAAGACCGTCCTTCCCTCGCCGTCGACGAGCATCACGCCGTCCGCCATTCCGGCGATCATCGTCTCCGTTCTGCGGACCTGGCGGACGATGGACTTGCCGAGGGAGCGCTCGATGCGCGACACCGCGAATGCCGCTCCCACAATCACGACGAATCCGGCAATGACGATCCAGAGCGTCAGCCACTGGCGGACGTAATCCATCCGCTTCACCTCCAGCTGCTGCGCGCTGCGATGGTTTTGCGTGATCGTGCCGGCGTAGTCGGGCGCGGTACTGCGCAGGTGAGAGGCGGCGAGCATGAACTCGACCCCGTTGGCGGCGCGGCCCTCTTTCGCCAGCGCCATCTGCTGGTCGGCAAGGCGCTTCAGCTCGAGGAACGTTCGGCGGAACTCGTGAACCAGCCGCGCGTCGCGGGGATCCGACGCAAACTGAACAGCCAGCGAAGACGACTTGTCGAAGTCGCGCAGCGCGTCGTCGTACTGCTGCAGGTACTCGGTCTGCTGGCTCAGCAGATAGGCTCGAGAGGCCGACAGAATGCGGTTCGTGTCCGCGTCCATGTCGTTGACGGCGTCGATCAGCGGGGTAGCGCTCTGCAGGTCGGACTCCTGCCGCTGCTCGAGGCGGAGAATCGACACATTGAGGCTCAGACCAACGAGCACCAGCACCAGCAGTGCTGCAAAGGTTCCCCACAGCATTCTGCGAATGGAAGACACCATGACTGAAGCGATGCAACTCGATGCAAATTCGGGGCCGCGCTCGCGCCCGACCACCTCGCAAGTCATGGGATCTGCTGAACTTCCGGCGAACGCGGATGGAACGGCAGGTGCAATTGGGGAGGTCACCAGGTCACCAGGTCACCAGGTCACCAGGTCACCAGTAAGCTACGCCTCGCAACGCAACCTCGTGACCCGGTACACCTCGCGACCTCGCAACCTCGCAACCCGGTTCGAAAGCCGCCATGTCCGACCTTCTGAAGAAATACCGCTCGATGCGCCGCTTCCAGGAGACTCCGGAACCGTCCGGAGCGAAAACTCGCGGCAAGGCGAAGCTCCCGATCTTCGTGATCCAGAAGCACCACGCCTCCCACCTCCACTACGACTTCCGCATGGAAATGGAAGGGGTGCTCAAGTCGTGGGCTGTTCCAAAAGGTCCTTCGTACGATCCCGGCATCAAGCGGCTGGCGATGATGACGGAGGATCACCCCTACGATTACGCGGGCTTCGAGGGGATCATCCCGCCGGGAAACTACGGCGCCGGCAACGTGATCATCTGGGACCAGGGCACATGGGAGTTCATCGAGCCTGGCAACGATCCGGTCAGGGCGTTGGCGGCCGGCAAGCTGACCTTCCGCCTCTACGGCAAGAAGATGTTCGGAGAATGGGCGCTCGTGAAGATCAAGGGGCGCTCGCCGAAAGGGAACGAATGGCTTCTGCTGAAGCACCGCGACGAGTTCGCGAACGCGAAGGTCGACGTCACCGCGGTGGCGCCGCGGAGCGTCGTGTCGAACCGCCTGGTCGACGACGTCGATCCGCGAAACGAGTGGCAGAGCAACCGTCCGGCGGCGCGCACGAAGCGCGGCCTGACCGTGGCGGCGACACTGGGGGAGGAGAAGCCCAAAGGAAAACCACCCCGGACGCGGATTCCCGCGGCTAGCGCGAAGACTCGAGCCCTGCGCTCGGCAAAGCGATCTCACGCTGCGCCATCTCGAGCAGCTTCTTCTCGGAGTCGAAGCTCGCGCGCTCGATCGCTTCCGAAAGCTCGACCCACTCGACGTCGTCGACCTCGCTGAGCTGCGGGGTCAGCTCGCCGGCGACATAATCCATCAGATAAAAATCGACGCGCTTGCGGATCAATGAGCCCGCCGCGCGGAAGAAGTACTCGATCGTGTCGAGAGACTTGACGACCTTCGCCTCGAGGCCGGTTTCTTCCTTCACTTCCCGCAAAGCGGCCTCTTCCGACGTTTCCCCCTCAGCGACCGCCCCTTTCGGCAAGCCCCAGCGGGTCTTCCCGCGGGTGGCGATCAGCGCGACAAAGGGAGTGCGATCGCGGAACGTGATCACCGCACCGCCGGAGGAGTGCTCATTGCGAGTCGGTCGCCGCTGCTGCAGCATCCGTCACATTCTAGCGGTGGCGCTCCTCCCTAGTGCTTTTTTCCGAAAGAGCGTACATTTTTCGTGCAGCCTTTCAAGCAGAACAGGCGTCTTTGAGGAGGACCACCATGGATTCGGTCGGTATCATTACCGTCGTTGGTCTCGTCGTTCTCGCTGTCCTGATCTGGCTGTTCCTCAGGACCCGCTCACGAGACCTCATCGCCGACATGATGGCGAAACGGAAGGCGACATCGAAGCTCGTCAGCCGCGCCGACTACGTTGAGGGGATGGAGCACATCCAGGTCGCGTTGTCGCTCACCGACGATTCGTTCTACTACGAGAATCCCGACCTGCAGGCCTCGTTCGAGCTGAAGCACGTCGACGAGATCGAGTACGACAGCGAGCTCGCCACCGGAAAATCGCTCGAGCACGGGACACGCGCCCTTCGCCTGCGATCGCATGGAACGGCGTTCGAGTTCGTCCTCGATCCGGCGCAGAGCAAGTTGTGGGAGGCGATGCTGCCGCCTCGCCGTGCCGGTGAGAACGCCGCGCGCGCGTCGTAGCGACCGGAATGCCCCCGCGGGACACCCTGTTCCTCAGGTTCTGCCGTGGGTCGCGTCGGGGTGTAGCGCAGTCTGGTAGCGCACCTGCTTTGGGAGCAGGGGGTCGGAGGTTCGAATCCTCTCGCCCCGACCACATCGGCTTTGCCGAATTGAAAATTGAAAATGCAAAATTGAAAGAGCCCTGGAGCACAGGGTCTCAGCCTGTTTCTCCTCGTTCAGGCTTTTCAATTTTCAATTTCTCATTTTCAATTTCGGTTCTCACCTTTCTCCCCGTAGCTCAGCTGGATAGAGCAACAGCCTTCTAAGCTGTGGGTCGCGTGTTCGAGCCACGCCGGGGAGACCACCCCCCGCTCGTCTTCAATTCCGCTTCTCGCCCAGCCGCCCCACGGCCTGCCGGACCGCGGCGTGTTCCATGGCCACGTCGACGCTGCGCTGAAGGATCGGAACGTAGTGCGTGGAAAAATCGCCGCCCTTGCCGTCGAAGAGGTCCTCGACGCGCTCGGCGATCCTCGCTGCGTCGGCGGCCTCGAAGTCGGCGCGCGCCATCTCGTCGATGTCGACGATCAGCGAGGTCACCGGCTTGAGCCAGGCGAAGAACGGATCGTCGCCGAGCAGCCGCATCAGCTGGGTCGGACCGCCGACCGGGCCGTGAGCGAACGCGTACTCCTCGCGGGCGACCTCGATCAGGTTCCGGTGCAGCGGGATCAGCGCTTGCGACAGGTCGCGCAGAGCCTCGCGAAGACGGGCACGGGCGGGATCGTCCGGCGTGTGCATGGTGCGGTTGTAGAAGGCCGTCTTGTCCATTGGAGGTCGGAGTCCAGCAGGATCGGCGCCGCTTTCGCCGGTCCGCGCAGAAAAATCACGCCTCCACGGCTGGCTGGGGAAGGGTTGGATAGGCAGTAGCCAGCCGTGGAGGCAGTGACAACTTGCTCTCGAATTCCGAGAGCAGCAAGTCTACCGCAAGTGATGTGCCGTCTACCAGATTGGCCGCTTGCGGAGCGCGGAACCGGCAGCTAGAATGCGCCTCCGCCCGGCGTTCCCGCGCGGAATTCCGGTTCCCCGGTGGCGGTTAGGAGTCGCTGCTCGCACCCATAGCTTAATTGGATAGAGCATCTGACTACGGATCAGAAGGTTGCAAGTTCGAGTCTTGCTGGGTGCACCAACCGACAACGAATGAACGGCGGGCAACGAGCCCGCCGTTGGTATCTTTGAGAAATGAATCAGGCGCAGTGGATGGAAGAAGCGCTTGCGCTCGCCGCCGCGGCGGCCGCCGAGGGTGAGGCGCCGGTGGGTGCCGTCATCGTCGACGGCGAAGGACGGATCATCGGCCGTGGCCGCAACCGCCGCGAATCGGGCGATCCGCTCGGTCATGCCGAGCTGATCGCCATCGCCGAGGCGGCCCGGGCGGTCGGGGGCTGGAGGCTGGAGGGAACGACCATGGTCGTCACCCTCGAGCCGTGCGCGATGTGTGCCGGAGCTCTGGTGAACGCCCGCGTGTCGAAGCTGCTGTTCGCTGCCTTCGATCCGAAGGCGGGGTTCTGCGGCTCCCTCGGCAACCTCGTGCAGGACGCGCGGCTGAACCACCGGCTGGAAGTGGAGGGGGGCTTCATGGAAGAGCGCTCCCGCGATCTTCTGCAGGCTTTTTTTCGCGAGCTGCGCCAACGCGATCGAACGGAGAGGTGGCAGAGTGGCTGAACGCGGCGGTCTCGAAAACCGTTATACCTTTACGGGTATCGAGGGTTCGAATCCCTCCCTCTCCGCCAGGATCGTCAGGAGAATTGAAAATGAAAAATTGAAAATTGAAATCGTCATCCTTTAGCGCTGACGATTTGTTGTCAATTTTCAATTTACAATTTTCAATTCTCAATCGGAGAGATGGCCGAGTGGCTTAAGGCGCACGCTTGGAAAGCGTGTGTACGTTAATCGCGTACCGTGGGTTCGAATCCCACTCTCTCCGCCAGTACCGACACCAGGCTCGCTGGAAGGAGCCCGGGTCCTGTGCAGCGGGCGCACCGAACCTCGTCAGGTCCGGAAGGAAGCAGCGATAAGGTGCTCAACCTGCGTGACACAGTCCGGCCTGGGCTCTTTCGAGCGAGCCTTTTTATCCAGCGGGCAGCAGGTAGCCAGTCGCGGGCAGGGCGAGAACAACGTCCCTACCCGCTACCCGCTACCCGCTACCCGCTACCCGCTTCGCTATACTCCACGCACCCATGGCCTACCAGGCACTCGCGCGGAAATACCGTCCGCAGCGCTTCGAAGACATCATCGGACAGGACACGGTCGTTCGCACCCTGCAGAACGCCATCGAGTCCGGTCGGATCCACCACGCTTATCTCTTTTCCGGTGTTCGCGGCATCGGAAAAACCACCGCGGCGCGCATCCTGGCCAAGGCCCTCAACTGCGTCAAAGGCCCTACCACCGAGCCCTGCAATGAGTGCACGGCCTGCCTCGAGATCACCGAAGGCATCGACATGGACGTGCGCGAGATCGACGCCGCCACGTACACCGGGGTCGACAACATCCGCGACCTGCGCGAGGTCACGCAGTTCCAGCCGGCTCGCGACCGCAATCGAATCTTCATCATCGACGAGGCGCACATGCTCTCCACCGCCGCGTGGAACGCCCTGCTGAAGATCCTCGAAGAACCTCCTCCGCACGTGGTGTTCATGTTCGCCACGACGGAAGTGCACAAGGTCCTGCCGACGATCCTGTCGCGCGTGCAGAAATTCGCGCTTCGCAAGATCACGCTCGAGGAGCTCATCGCGCGCCTCCAGCAGATCTCTGACGAGGAGAACATCACCATCGACCGCGCGGCGATCGAAGTCATCGCCCGGCGCGGAGAGGGAAGTGTTCGCGATTCGCTCTCGCTCCTCGACCAGGTGATCGCGTTCAGCGGCCGCAACATCAGCACGACCGACGTGGCCACCGTCCTCGGCCTCTCCGAAACGGTTTTCTTCGCGCGGCTGGTCGGGCTCATGGCAGACGGGAATCACTCCGGCATTCTGGAAGCGCTGCAGGAAGCGGCGGACACAGGTCGCGATTTCAAGATGCTCTATCGCGATTTGCTCAACTTCATTCGCAACCTGCTGCTGATTGCGGGTGGCGCGAACGAAGCCATGCTTTCCGCTTCCCCCGAGGATCTGGTCACGATCCATTCGGTGTCGGATCGTTTTTCGTACTCGGAGCTGCTGCGCATCGCCAACCTTCTGCTGCGCGACGACGACACAGTCAATCACGCCGAGCATCAGCGGCTGGCGGTGGAGATCGCCCTTCTGAAAGCGGCCACCTACCCGCGCCTCAAGGCGGTGGAGGACGTGCTGTCCGCCGGCGGCGGAGCGCAGCGGGCCAGCAGCGAGCGCCGGGCGGCGGCAACCGCTCCGTCGCGCACGGCCCAGGCGCCAAAGCAGGAGACTGCTGAGCCGCCGCGAACCGCGAAGGCTTCGTCGCCGGCCCCTCGCGCGGCGGTGAGCGGTGAGCTCAGCAGCGTGGTCGAGCGTTTGCAGAAATCGAAACCGCGGATCGCCAGCTATGTCGAGCACGCGAAACACGTGCAGAAGGAAGGCAACCGCATCGTCTGGACGTTTACCGATGCGTACTACGCCGAGGCGGTGACTGAAGCGCGTGGCGTCATCGAGTCGATCGCATCGGAGATTTTCGGCATGCCGACGACGATCGAAGCGAAACTCGACGAGCCGCAGGCCGGCGGCGGCAAGCGTGCTTCTGATCAGCCGTCCGCGCTCGGCGACGATCCCGTCGTCCGCGCCTTTCAGAAGCACCTCGGCGGCGAGATCATCGACTCGAAGAAGCGGTAAGGAGCCCCTTATGAATCCGAAGCAGCTCATGAAGCAGGTCCAGCAGATGCAGGAGCAGATGCAGCAACGCATGGCCGAGCTGCGCGTCGAGGGAAGCGCCGGCGGCGGGATGGTCAAGGCCACCATGAACGGCTCGAAGGAGCTGCTCGGCGTCGTGATCGACAAGGAAGCGGTCGATCCCAACGACGTGGAGATGCTGCAGGACCTGGTCGTGGCCGCGGTGAACGAAGCCTCGCGCAAAGTCGACGAAGAAATGCAGGGGCAGATCGGAGCCATGACCGGCGGCATGAAGATCCCCGGACTTTTCTGAACTTGAGCGGGTAGCGAGTAGCGGGTAGCGGGTAGGAGAACGAACCTTCACTTTCCACCTACCCGCTACCCGCTACCCGCTACCCGCTTCACGGTAGACATGACAGCACCGCCACTCTCGAATCTCATCAACGAGCTGACCAAGCTTCCCGGGATCGGAGGGAAGTCGGCCTCGCGGCTGGCCTACTGGATCCTGAAGCGCACGCGTGCGGAAGCAGAGGCGCTGGCCAGCGCCATCGTGGACGTGAAAGAGAAGATCTTTCGCTGCTCGGTCTGCAACAACATGACGGACGTCGATCCCTGCGCGATCTGCAGCGATCCGCGGCGTGATCCGTCGGTCGTCTGCGTCGTGGAAGAGGCGTACAACATCGCCACCATCGAGCAGACGCGCGAGTTCAAGGGGATGTTCCACGTCCTGCTCGGCGCACTGTCGCCTCTGAAGGGAATCGGACCGCTGGACATCGACGTGGCCGGGCTGGTCAAACGCGTGCAGGCCGGGGGTGTGCGCGAGGTGATCATCGCCACGAATCCGAACGTGGAGGGAGAGGCCACGGCGCTCTACATCGCCCAGCAGCTCCATCCGCTGCAGGTGAAGGCCACGCGGCTGGCGTTCGGGCTGCCGGTCGGCGGCGATCTGGAGTACGCCGATCAGGTCACGATGGCGAAGGCGCTGGAAGGGCGTCGCGAGATTTAAACTTAGGTGCTTAAGTCGCTATCATGCTATACATTTGCGTCCCGCCCACGGGCAACTGGTGACAATCGATGGCCTCTCCTGATCTCGTGATGTACGAGGAGGAGTACCAGCAGATCAAGGACACTCTCCATCGTCTGCAGGTCGACTCCAACTCAAAAATCGTCTTTCTGGTCGACAAAAACGGCCAGCAGATCGCGTCGCAGGGTGACATGCGGGGCGTCGATGCCACGTCACTGGCCTCCCTGACCGCCGGCAACGTGGCCGCCACGGACGGGCTGGCCAAACTCATCGGTGAAAAGGAGTTCTCGATCCTTTTCCACGAAGGCGAGCGCGACAACATCCATATTTCCCTGGTGGCCGAGCGCGTGATTCTCGTTGTCATTTTCGACGAGAAGTCGTCGCTCGGCCTGGTGCGGCTGCGGGTCAAGAAGGCTTCACAGGAGCTCGAGCGAACGTTCGAGCAATTACTGAAGAAGGCCGAAGCGGACCGGGGCAGTCTGGCAAATCGCTTCGACTCGCCGTTCGCTGAGATCACAGACGAGGACATCGACAGCCTGTTCAGCGAATAGCGCATGACTTTCATCAACTACGCGGCCCGAGAGATCAACTGCAAGATCGTTTACTACGGTCCCGGACTGTGCGGAAAAACGACCAACCTGCAGTGGATCTACGACAAGACCAACCCGCAGGCCAAGGGGAAGCTGATCTCTCTCGCCACCGAGACTGACCGCACCCTGTTCTTCGATTTCCTTCCTCTCGATCTCGGCACGGTCCGCGGCTTCAAGACCCGCTTCCACCTCTACACCGTCCCCGGCCAGGTCTTCTACGACGCCTCGCGCAAGCTGATCCTCAAAGGCGTGGACGGCGTCGTTTTCGTCGCCGACTCGCAGGAGCCTCGCATGGAGGCCAATTCCGAGTCGCTCCTGAATCTCGAGAAGAACCTCAAGGAGCAGGGATACGACCTGCGCAGCGTCCCGTACGTTCTGCAGTTCAACAAGCGCGACCTGCCCACGGCGGTTTCGGCCGAGGATATGTACCGGCAGCTGAACTTCAAGGGCGAGCCGACCTACGAGGCCGTGGCCATGAACGGCACCGGCGTGTTCGACACACTGAAGGCCGTCGCCAAGCTCGTGCTCACCGAACTGAAGAAGAAGTGATCACGAGATCGCAGAGGGCAGATCGCAGGCGGTCCGCGTTGTCTTGGTGGAGAGCACTGACCAGTAGCGCGGAGTCACCTGCGATCCGCGATCTGCCATCTGCGATCTCCAGAGATGATCGTCCGACGCGCCACCCACTCCGACATCTACACGATCGCCCGCATCCATCAGCGCGCGATTCGGAGCACGACCTCCTTCTACTCGGTGGCGCAGATCGAGTCGTGGGCGGCGCACATCGTTCCGGAAGCCTATCTGCCGTACATCGCCGCCACCGATTTCTTCGTCATCGTGGACGGCGAGAACGGCGTCATCGGCTTCGCCTCGCTCGACCGCCATCACGCGGAGGTGGCCTCGATCTACGTCGATCCGGCGCACGTTCGCCGCGGTGCGGGGAGACGACTCATCGACGCGATCGAAGCCTCCGCGCGCCAGGCGGACATCATCCGTTTGCATGTCACGGCCTCGCTGTACGCGATGCCGTTCTACCACGCCGTCGGCTTCGATCTCGTCGAGCACGCCACCTCGCGCACGCGCGGCGGCGTCGAGATGCCGTGCGCTCGGATGGTCAAGAATCTTGCGGACTGATTTGGCCGCAATTGGCCTGCCCTCTGCTCTCTCGGCGCTGCGCTCCGATAGAATCCCCGGCCAATGCGTCAGGGCTTGAACATCGTCGCGATGGGAGGCGGCACCGGGTTGTCGACGCTGCTGCGCGGGCTGAAGACCCATGTCGAAGCCGACGGCGCCTGGTCGATCGCTCGCCTGGTCGCCCTCGTCACCGTCACGGACGAGGGCGGATCGTCGGGGGTCCTGCGCCGGCAGTTCGGGATGCTCCCCCCGGGCGACGTGCGCAACTGCATCGTCGCTCTCGCCGAGGAAGAGCAGCTCCTGTCGCAGGTCTTCAACTATCGGTTCGCAGGCGATTCGGAGTTCAAGGGACATTCGCTCGGGAACCTCCTGCTGATGGCGATGACCGACATCACCGGCAGCTTCGAGGACGCAGTGCTGGCAGCCTCAGAGGTCCTGGCGATCCGCGGCGAGATCTTTCCCTCGACCCTTCAGGACGTCCGTTTGCGCGCCACTCTGGAAGACGGCTCCGAGCTCGTTGGCGAGGTCGCCATCAGCGGTTCGTTCCTCGGCGAGAAAGCGAGCACGAAACCGCGCCACGCCCGCATCGCCTCAATCGCCATCGATCCCCCGGACGCCACACCCGTGGCACGGGCCCTCGAGGCCGTGGCCGAAGCGGACCTGATCATCGTCGGCCCCGGCTCGCTGTACACCTCCGTTCTACCCAATCTCGTCATCAAGCCGCTGGCCGAAGCGCTGAGGCAATCGCGCGCCCTGCGCGTCTACATCTGCAATGTCATGACCCAGCCTGGGGAGACCGACGACTACGCGGCCGAGGATCACCTCAGCGCGATCATCGAGCACGCCGGCCTCGTCGTCGACGTCATGGTCATCAACGGACGAAAGCCGTCCGAGCCGATCATCGCCGCGTACGCAGTCGAGAATCAGCATCCGGTGCCGTTCGACGTCGGCAGAGTCCGCGAGCTCGGCGTGACGCCGTTTTTCGGCGACATCATCTCCGAGGGCAACTATGTCCGCCACGATTCCCGCGCCCTGGCCGATACGATCTTCCGGCTGTACGACCGCTACGGACGAGCGCGCGAGCGGATGCGACGCGGCGAACCCTGAGGCGACGTCTGGCACTGACACTCTTGTCTGTGCCAGAGTTTGATCCGAGCCGCACAGACAGCAGTGCCACTCCGCTCATGCTCGAGGAAAGACATGCCCCACAACCTTGAAGTCATCATTCTGGCCGCGGGTCTCGGCACGCGGATGAAGTCGGCCACCATCAAAGTGCTGCACCGTGCCGCCGGCCGCCCGATCATCGACTACGTCCTCGATCTCGCCGCAGATGTTTCCGAACGACCGCCGGTCGTGGTCGTCGGCCACCAGCGCGAGGCGGTTCAGAAGGCGATCGGCGAACGGGCGCGCTTCGCGGTCCAGGAGCAGCAGCTCGGAACCGGCCACGCTGTGATGCAGGCGGCCCGGTTCCTGGAGCACGAGGACATGGCCGGGCGCAACGTGCTGATCCTGTCGGGAGACGTCCCACTGACCCGCCCGGAGACACTTCGCGGTCTTGCCGCGCAGCACGACCGCGAAAGGAACGCCCTGACGCTGCTCACTATGAAGCTCGAAGATCCCGGCATGTACGGCCGGATCGTGCGCGACCGCGACGGCGCGGTCGTCCGCATCGCCGAGGCCAAAGACACCAGCGCCGGCGAGAAGGCCATCGACGAGGTCAATGCCGGCATCTACCTGTTCAACGCCGCGGACCTCTTCGCCAACCTGCGCAACCTCTCGACGAACAACGCCCAGGGCGAGTACTACCTCACCGATCTCATCGCCATGCTGCGCGACTCCGGCAAGCGCGTGGGCGCGTTGGTGGCCGCCGATCCCATCGAGGCCATCGGCGTGAATTCACGAGGCGAGCTGGCGGTGGTCGAGGCAGAGATTCAGAGACGGGTCGTGCAGCGGCTCATGACCGACGGAGTGACCTTCCGCAACCCGAACACGGTGGTCATCGATTCGACGGTGAGCATCGGCGCGGATACGGTGGTCTATCCCTTCGTCACGCTCGAGGGCAACACGCGGATCGGCGAAGGTTGCGTGATCGAGCCGGGCGTCCATCTGGTCAACACGACGGTGGGCGACGACGTGCACGTCAAGAGCGGCACGGTGGCCGAGGAAGCCACGATCGGGGACGAGGCCAGCGTCGGTCCGTATGCGCACCTTCGTCCGGGGACGAATCTGGGCAAGCACGTGAAGGTGGGCAATTTCGTGGAGACGAAGAAAGCCGTCTTCGGCGAAGGCTCGAAGGCTTCCCACCTCTCGTACATCGGTGACGCCGAGGTGGGGGCGAACGTGAACATCGGCGCCGGGACGATCACCTGCAACTACGACGGCGTCCGAAAGCACAAGACCGTTCTGGAGGACGGCGTCTTCATCGGATCGGACACGCAGCTGGTCGCACCGGTGCGCGTCGGCCATGGGGCCTACGTGGGTGCCGGATCGACGATCACCAAGGACGTGCCCCCCGACGCCCTCGCTCTCAGCCGTGTGCCGCAGCGGAACGTGGAGGGTTGGGCCACGAAACGCCGCGCGGAAATGGCGAAGAAGAAAGAGGACGGCCAGGCCAAGTGACGGCCTAACGAGTCGCCGTCAGGGCGTTCGGCGGCGGAACGACGAGCGCCGAGTTGCCGCGCACGAGGTCGACGCGCATCCGGCCGTAGTCGATGATCACGCGGAAGTGCTTCAGGAAGTTTTCGCCGATGATCCCGGCGGCGTTCTCCTGTTCGCCCGACGAGTACATCGGCACCGAGCGGAAGGTGCCCGCCCAGCGGTCGATGCCGATCTCCACGTCGTCGATCCTGCCGCCGCGCTTCTGCGAGCCACCCAATCCCTGCAGGAGAGCACTGTGCACACGAGGCGCGATCTGCGAGATCGGCAGGTTCATGATCTGCTTCTCGTTGAGGAACGTGATCTCCGATCCGGTGTCGAGCACGAAGACGTACCAGCCGTGGCCGTTCATCGTGCCGCGCACGAACGGCCGGAAGCTCTGGATGAACAGGTTCTGATTCGGAGCCGGATGGCGGTCGGCGGGCGTCAGGCGCTTGAACGTGACCACCGAGCGCGCGAAATCGAGATCGGTCCGGAATTCCTTGAGGAAGTTGGCTCCGAGAAGGAAATCGAGCTTGAACTCGCGGCGGCCGTTGACGACGAATTGCATCTTGTCGTCGGGCATGATCGCGATGGGAACGTTCTCCACGACGATGTCGCCCACGGTGACCGAGTCCAGCAGCGCGAACTCCACCGGGATCGGCTCGCCCAGCAACCCGTAGAAGGTCCCCCGAACGCCAGGCAGGGTGCGAAGCGACAGCTCGTCGGCGAGCCGCTGCGACGCAATCGAGGTCACCGCCCCGGTGTCGATCACGGCGCTGACCGTCTTATGGCCGTTCAGGCGCACCTCGATCCGCGGCACGTCCGGCCGCGAGTAACGCATCGCGATCTGCGAAGAGGCCAGCCCGGAGGCGCGGTAGATCTGGACTCCGGAGAGTGCGGCCAGATAGTCCTGATGCCACTGCTTGACCGTGAGGCCGTGCGCGGTGGCCGCTTGAGCCCAGTCGAGGCTGGCCGCGTAATTGTTCGTCAGGTATTCGAGTTGCGAGAGCGACCACTCGATGTGCGCCCGGGTCTCCCGGAACGGCTCCTTGTCGATCGCGGCGCGAAGGTGCCGGCGCGCCTCGTCATAGCGGCCCGCAATCAGCTCGGCATTGCCCAGGGCCTGCAGGTCGACGACGGATTTCCGCTGGCGCGCTTCGATCGTCGGCTCGAATTCGATGGCCCGCAAATAGTCCGACTTGTTGACCATCGACTGCAGATCGGAACCACGGTCGATCTGCATCGGATTGATGTTGAGAGGCGAAATGGACACGTCGGAATAGAGGGAGCATCCCGCCAGCAGGAGCACCGGAAAGCAGAAGACGAGCGTGCCACGAAAACGCATATCCAGTTAATGACTAAGTCGATTTTACGCTGCGGCCCATGGGTAACCGACGGCAGAGTCCGCTTCCTCACAGGGCAGCAACGCCTTCGCCACAAAGCCGTTGGAAGTTCGTTACAACGGGGCGGGCGCGGTTACGACGTCGGGTGCGCGCGGGCCTTTCCGACCAGGATCCCGAGCTCGCGGATCTGATAGCCGAGGGCCTGCCGGGAGATCTTGAGCATGGTCGCGGCGCGGTTCTGGTTGCCCTTCGCCTCGCCGAGCGCACGCTCGATGAGATCGCGCCGGAAACGCGCCACCGCATCCTGGTAGGAGCCGGGAGCGGTCCGCGTGGCCACGACGCTGCGCAGCCGGTCCGGCAGGTGCTCGATGGCGATCTCCTGCGCGTCACCGGCGACGGCATGCGCGCCGCGCACCGCGTTCTGCAGTTCACGAACGTTGCCGGGCCAGCCGTATGCCGCCAGAAGCGACTCCACTTCCGAAGAGAAGTGGGCCGGACCCGATCGATGACGGTCGTGCTCCATCGCCAGGAAGTGCGACGCCAGCGCCAGGACGTCGTTGCCCCGCTCGCGCAGCGGGGGCAGAAGAATCTCGATTCCGGCGACGCGGTAGTAGAGGTCTTCCCTGAATTTTCCGCCCTCCACCGCCTCGTCGAGCTTGCGATTCGTAGCCGTCACGATGCGCACGTCCGCGGCGCAATTGGCGGTCTCGCCGACGCGACGGAACTCTCCCTCCTGCAGAAAGCGAAGGAGCTTGGCCTGCGCGAGCAGCGGCATTTCGCCGATCTCGTCGAGAAACAGCGTTCCGCCGTCACTCGCTTCGATCAGTCCGGCCCGGTCGCGATCGGCTCCGGTGAACGCGCCGCGCACGTGTCCGAAGAGCTCGCTCTCGATGAGATTCTCGGGGAGCGCACCGCAGTTCACGGGCGTGAACGGCTTGTGCCGCCGCGGCGATCCCGCGTGGATGGCACGAGCGACGAGCTCCTTTCCGGTTCCGGACTCGCCGAGGATGCACACCGCGACATCGCGCCGGGCCACGAGAGCCGCGCGCTCGATGACGCCGCGGATGGCGGGCGAGTCGCCGACGATGCCGGTCAGCGACGGCCGCTGCGCGGACGTCGTCGATTGCTCCTGTTCCGCGACTTTTCGCAGGCGGTGCAACTCGGCGCGCGTGCGAAACGCTGCGCCGACCGCATCACGTCCCTCGGTCGTCCAGCCGCTCATGCCTTCCAGGTAGAGCAGCTCGCGGTCGCTGCAGGCCATCCAATCCTTCGCCGAAGCGCCGGCGATCTCGTCGAGCTGCGCCTGCGGCAGCGGCGGGAGCGAGCCGATCTCGCTCCATTGGCCGAGGCGGTTGCGCACTGCATAGCGCCACGGGCAGTCGATGTCGTGGGGTGCGAACGGATAGTCGCGGACGACGACAGCCCTCAGCACGCGTTCCGCGCCGTCAGGCTCGCCCTTCGTGGAGCCCTCGTCGGCCTCGATGTGCATGGCCTCTGCGATCTGCGCTGCGCGATCGAGCAGAGCGGCGTCACGACGCTTCCGGCCTAACGAAAGCAGCGACCGGTAGAGCTTGAGCCTGTCGGAGCCGTTTTCCGCTTCGGGAACTGCCCCTCCGCCGCGCTCCCAACGCGAAAGTGCAGTATTGAACGATCCCGCACATGCCGGCGCCTGGCGACCTCTCCTGGCAGCCATGAGGCGGATGCGGTCGGCGAACTCGGCATTGCCCGATGTCGTTTCAGGCGGCACAACCGTCTCGCGCCCCGCGAGCCAGTCGGCTTCGTCGATGATCAGCGCCGCCGCGACTCGGATCGGCTCGTCCTGCGCCGGAGAGACCAGTGGCAATGCCACGCGGCGCGATGCCTCGAACCGGCCGCGAGAGAACTCCAGGTGAGCGTTGAGCAGATCGAGCTCGCCCAGATGCCGTTCGTCGCGCGTGCCGCCGTAGAAGTGCCTCAGCCGTCCGATCCGTTGTGAGGCGTGCGCCCACTGGCCATCATCAGCGGCCAGGTACGCCAGAAGGAACAACAGACCTCCCGCCGCCCGATCGCCCTGCGTCTCCTCCACGACCGCCAGCGCCTCGAGCGCCGCACGGCGCGCCTCTGCCCAGCGCCCTGCCGAGAAAAGCGCGAAGACCTGGTCCATCAGCACATCCACTCGTTCGACCACAGAGGTGGAGGCGGCGAGCGCAACGGAGACGGCACGGAGCGCCGCCTCGATATCGCCGGCGTCCAGTGCGCGGTATGTCTTCAGTCTGGCGGCGTAGTAGCCGGCCGGCGGCGAGGACAATTCCATCCATGATTCGTCCGCCGCTGCGCCGGCCAGGCAGCGCGCGTAGCCGAGCCGAATCCGCTCCTCGTCATTCGAAGCGACGCTGGTCCGAAGCAGCTCCGCGGCCTCTTTCTCCCGCCTTTGAACGGAAAGGATCTCGGCACGCAACAAGTCGGACTGGCAGGTTCGCGGCATCCGCTCCAGGCGGCTGAGGCTGGACGCGTAATCGCCGGTGCGTCGTTCGATCGACGCCAGAACGAGATCGCGGTCGCTCGCCTCGAGTGCGTCGACGAGCGCTCGCGCGTCGCTGTAGCGGGCGGCGCGAAAGAGGGCGCCGGCGTAACGTGAGGCCAGGCGAGGGGAAGCCGTCAGAGCCCTGCCGGGCAGAGCGTCCAGGGCGGCGATGAGCTCGGCATCGCTCTTCCAACTCACCGCATCGAGCACGTTCACCGCTTCGCGGATCTCTCCGGCGTCGAGGAGGAGCGCAGCGGCGCGGACGGAGTCGTCTGCTCCGGCTGCGATCGCCGCGGCCACACGGCAGATCGCCGCGCGTGAGGCCTCCGGAATCAGCTGCGCCACCGCGCGCCGCACCGCCTCGGAGGCGAAAAGAAAAGACTCATTCTCGATCCGCGTCACGCCGTCGATCACGAGCTGGTCGAGTGGCTGCTCGTACATGAATTCCGCGAGGAGACGGCGCGCATGAGCGAGCGGAATGGAGTCTCCGAGCAGCGCCAGGGCCGCGATGTAGGACCGCACCGGCTCGCTGATGCTCTTCAGCCGCGCGTCGCCGATGGTCAGCAGGCCTCGATCCAGCAGTTCCCCAAGTGCCGACCCGCCGAGGAACGCCTCGAGCGCCGCTTCGCATTCATTGCCTGCGAGCAGCCGCTGTTCGAACTCGCGCACCGTGGCCAGCCGCGGTGCGACCACGTACCACCGCGTGCGAGGGAGAAGGCCCGGCTGCGATGGTGTGAGCCATATGCCGTCCCCTACGCTTCCCAGCAGCTGCACCACACGTGAGGAAGCGCGGTCGAACGACTGCGGCTCGGCGACTGCGAAGATGACTGGCCGAGAGGGGAGAACCGCCGCCACGCGTTCCGCGATCTCGCTTTCGGTCAGCCGCTCGAAATCGCCGATCCCGAGGACGCGCAAGCCGTCGAGCGCGCCATACCGCGTGATGCCGCGCCCGCGCAGAACCACGATGCGCAGCGCGGGATCGAGTGCGCCCAGAGACTCGAGCGCGTCGACCGTTGCGACATCGGCATAGGAGAAGCGCTTTCCCCGCTGCGCGGCGATCTCCCGCAGGGCTTCTGCACCCGGGGCCAGGATCGATCCCACGGCGGCGCGGCGCGTCCAGGAAAGGTCGACGGCGGCATCCTCACGCAGGTTCTTGAAGATCTCGGCGTAGAGCGCCTCGGCACGAGCCCACGATCGCCGCAGCGTTTCGAGCGGCGGCGCCTGTACGAAATCTGCGAACTCCTGGATGACGGTGAGCGCCGGCGGAGCGTCGTCTGTCGCCGCGGATCGGGCCGAGACACGAAGCAGACGGCAGTCCGCTCCGCGCTTCTGGATGACCGCCCATTCGCCGGGATCGAATTCGCCGTCGGCCACTCCGGCGAACCGAAGCAGACCCTGGTGCGCCGCGAACTGCGCAAGCAGGGACAGCCGGTCGCGCCGTCCCAGCTGTCCCGTCCCGGTGAGGAGCGTGGCCCTGATCGAGACATCCGGAGCCACCACACCGCTCCATGGCAACGTGGAGTGTCGAAGCGTCGCGATTGCGCAGCGATCCCATTCGAATGCACGCGGCGAAATGCTGATCGCATCGGCCGCACGGCGGGACCCGCCTCTCATGGGCATGACTGCCTGGGCGCTCCTGGCGCCCGTTCCTAACGAGAAGTCCCGGAGAGATCAGATACCGATGCGCTTCACCATGGCCACGAAGCGCGGATCGGAGCGGACGCTGTCCAGAGTCGGATCGACGGTGAGCCAGACGACCGATTCGGAACGCTCAGCGTAAAGCATGCTGAGCTGACGCAAGGCTTCTTCCTTGTTGCCGAGACCGGCATAGATTCGGGCTAAAAAGAGCGGAAGGGTGTACGTGGGCGAGGCCTTGAGCTCCTCGATCGTGGCCAGGGCCACTTCGCGATTGCCGGCCAGGCCGTTGGCATAGCCCCACATCGCCAGGAAGAGTGGCTTGCGCCCACCTTCCTGCATGGTTTTCTCGAGCAGGGGGAGGGCGTCGTTGAGGCGATGCTGTTGAATGGCGATCTGCGCCCGAATCCCGTAAGCGACAGGGAAGTGGGGATCCATCTGGAGCGTGCGCCGGATTTGCTGTTCCGCTTCGGCATAGCGGCCGGCGAAAAAGAGGGCCCTGGCTACATCGAAACTGGCGGGGACGGAGAGGGGATCGAGCTGCTCGGCCAGGCGCTTTTCGGCAATGGCGCGGTCGAACTGCCGTGTCACGATCAGGAAGTCGCCGTAGAAGCGGTGGGCCTCTGCGTCATTGGGATTGAGGAGCAGGGCACGCCGGAATTCCTGCTCACCAGCCGCAAAGTCCCAGTCGTACCACGTGCGAACCAGGCCCAGGGTGGCGTGTGCGTCGGCGGAATGATCGTCGATCCGCACCGCGTGCTCCGCCGCCTCGCGCGCAAGCGGCATCGCTTCACGCGGAGCCATGTACTGATTGGAGAGGTAGTAGTAAGCGCTGGCCAGACCGGCGTACGCGGCGGCGTAGCTCGGATCGGCCCGCACAGCTTCGCTGAAAAAAGTCACGGACTTCCGGACCGACTCTTCGGTGTACGTGTTGTAGAAGAAGAGACCCTTCAGATATGCCTGATAAGCGGCGGGGTTCTCGGGCGCGGCCTGCATCAACCGCTTCTTCTGGTCGCCGCTGAGTTTGACCTGCAGCTCGTTCGAAATCTGCTCCGCCATCTCCTGCTGCACGGCGAGGACGTCAGCCATTTTCCGGTTGAACTGCTCTCCCCAGACCTGGGTTCCCTTGTCGACGTCGGTGAGATCGGCCCGGATGACGAGCGTTTCTCCGTTCCTGAGCAGCTGCCCCGTCACCACGGCGCGCACGTGCAGATCGCGGCCGACCTGCAGCGGGTCGGCGTTCCTTCCTTTGTACCTGGCGGCGGTGCTGTGTGCGATCACCTGCAGCTGCGGGATCTGGGCAAGAGTATCGGTGACGCTCTCGGCGATCCCATCGCTGAGGTATTCGCTGGCCTTGTCGCCCGTGGCATTCTCGAACGGTAGAACGATCACCGAGTTGATGGGATGGTCCGCGAAGGCACCGTTGCGCCCGATGGTGTACGCGATGATGGAGGCCAGCAGCAGGAGCACGACGACGACCGAGAGCTGGCGCAGGGTCACTTTCTCCAACAGCCGCGAGGACAACCCGGCGCCGCTGCGATCGCGGGGACGCATCGGAACGGTCAGCTGGAGCAGCGCGTCGGTACCGCGGCGGTCCGCATAGGCGCTGAGCTTGTTCTCGAACTCGAGCTCCTTCCGCAGCGAACGAAGGTCGTCGGCCATGGCCCGGGCGGTGGCATAGCGCTCGTCGGGCTTCTTGCGCAGAGCTTTCAGGATGACGCGATCGAGCTCGGGCGGAACGTTCGCGGCCAGCTTCGAAGGAGGCTCGGGATTGCGCGTGGCGATGGCGATGGCCAGCTCGACGAAGTTGCCGGTGTGGATGGGCGGCCGCCGCGTGAGCATCTCGTACATCACCGCGCCGAGACTGTAGATGTCCGAGCGGCCGTCGGGATCTTCACCCCGGGCCTGCTCGGGCGACAGGTAGAGCAGGGTGCCCATGATCGCGCCCGTCGTGCTCTCTCTCGCGACGTCGCTCTCGACCAGCTTGGCCAGACCGAAGTCGAGGACCTTCACGTATCCGTCCGGCCGGAGCATCACGTTTTCAGGCTTGATGTCGCGGTGAAGAATGCCCGCTTCGTGCGCAGCGGCCATGGCGCTGGCGATGCCGATGGAGATGTCGAGCACGTCTCCGACGGTCATCGGCTGCGGCGACTTGATGCGGTCCCGCAGCGTCTGCCCTTCGATGTACTCGGTGGCGATGTAGTGGCGCTTCTCGTCTTCGCCGAACTCGTAAACGGTGATGATGTTGGGGTGATTGAGTGCCGAAGCGGCTCGCGCCTCCCGCTGGAAACGGCGCACGCGCTCGGCATCGCCCGTGTATCGCTCCGGCAGCAACTTGAGGGCGACCTTCCGCCGCAGCGTGGAGTCTTCCGCCAGGTACACCTCTCCCATACCGCCGACACCAATCAGGCGATCCACGCGGTAGTGGGAGATTCTTTCGAGGGACATGGGGAATGACCGCGCCGAGAATAGCCGAAAACGGACCTGTGCAGTTCATGAAATCCGTCCGGAAAGAGCGTGGCCTACAATGCCTCGCCCGGAGGTGCCGTGGACAACATCGAGGTGGCAAAGGAAGCAGCCCGGCGCGGTGCGGCGGTGCTGCTGAAGTATTGGGAGCAGCTCGGCAAGGAGGACGCTCAGGTCAAGGCGCGCAACGACTGGGTTTCGCGTGCCGATAAGGAGAGCGAGCTGGCCATTGTCGATTTCATTCGTGACCAGCGTCCGGACGACGTCTGTCTCGGCGAAGAGGGCGGATACACGGCTGCCAGGGGGTCTAACGGCCGCACCTGGATCATCGACCCGCTGGACGGCACCTCGAATTACCTTCAGCACTTTCCGGTGTGGTCGATCTCGATTGCGCTGCGCCAGTTCGATGAGATGATCGCCGGCCTGATCTATGAGCCGCTGCGAGACATCTTCTACACGGCTGAACGAGGCGGCGGGGCCTTTCGCGACGTTCATCGGATGCATGTTTCCGATCAGGCGGGCGTGGAGAGCGCGTTTCTGGCGACCGGCTTCCCGTTTCGCGCGCAGGAGTACGTCGGGACGTACTGCAAGATCTTTCAGGACGTCATCACCGTGGCCAAGGGCGTCCGGCGTGCCGGATCCGCCGCTCTCGACCTCGCCTACACGGCGGCGGGCGTATTCGACGGTTTCTTCGAGATGCATCTCGCGCCGTGGGACGTGGCAGCGGGCTCGCTCCTGGTGACCGAAGCGGGCGGTCTCGTGTCCGATTTCTCAGGGGGCAACCGCTGGCTGGAGCGCGGCAACATCGTCGGCGCGCCGCCGGGCGTTCATGAGGGGCTGATCCGTATGATCGGCAAATACGTTTCCGAGGATCAGCTGGATCATCGCGTGAAGAGCCGCCTCACGTGACACCGCAGAAGCTTCCTCGCCAGTTCTATCTTCACGACACCGTCTCAGTCGCGCGAGCGCTCCTCGGCTGCGTGCTGTGGCGCCGCACGCGCAGCCAGGTTCTTTCCGCGCGACTCGTGGAAGTGGAGGCATACCTCGGCGCAAACGACCCCGCCAGCCACGCCCGCCGCGGCCTGCGATCGGAGCGTAACGAGTCGATGTACCTCGAGGGCGGCCACGCCTATGTTTATCTGAGCTACGGCATGCACTGGTGCCTGAATGTCGTCACCCAGGAAGCGGACACCGCCGAAGCGGTTCTCCTGCGCGCTGCACAGCCACTGCTGGGGATCGAGACGATGTGGAAGCAGCGTCCCAAGGCCCAGCGGGAGCGCGATCTCATGAATGGCCCTGGAAAACTCTGCTCGGCCATGCAGATCGACAGGAAGCTCGACGGCGATCCGCTCGACGGTGAGCGTCTCTTCCTCACCGGCCGTGAGCTCGCGGTCCGCGACGAAGACATCGCCGTGTCTCCACGGATCGGCGTCGAAGGAGCAGGCGACGCGGCTCACTGGCCGCTCCGATTCTTTCTGCGGGGAAACCCCTACGTCTCCGCATACCGCAATGTCTGATCACTACCGCACTCTGGCCGCGCGCTGCGATGTCACACAGAAGATCGAGCGATCCGAGTTTCTCGGGATCGCATTTCCGATCGTCGACGAAGAGCAGTTCTTCTTCGACTTGCACAAAATCGAGAAGCAGTACTTCGATGCCACGCACCATTGCTGGGCATTCCGCCTGCGCAGTGCGGGCGACGTCCGCGCGCGCAGTTCCGATGCCGGCGAGCCGTCTGGTACGGCAGGCAGGCCGATTCTCACAGCGATCGAAGGAGCAGACCTCTACGACGTCGCGGTCGTCGTGGTGCGGTGGTTCGGAGGTGTGAAACTCGGAACCGGCGGCCTGTCGCGTGCCTACCGCGACACCGCTGCGGAAACGTTGAAAAACGCGCAGCCCCTCGACCGCTATCTCTACACGCGATTTCGAGTGGTGGCGCCGTTCGACGCCCTCGGCACGATCTACCGCTTGGTCAATCCGCCGCACGTCATCCTCGAGCAGGAGCGATTCGCCGAGACCAACGAGTTCGATTTCCTCGTCAGGCAGTCACAGGCCGAGCAATTCGAAAAGGCGCTGAGCGAACGACGGCTGACGTTCGCAATTGTCCCGCCGTCATCCTGAAGCTGGCGGAACCGGGTCCCCCGTCACCGGCGGAGACAGAATGGAGTGACCCGTCCGCTCGCGTATCTTTTTCGTGGGTTACACCCGAAAGGCGCAGAGCCACATACAGGAGGAACGGGTCATGACGATTATTCACTGGATCGGGATCGACGA
>JAJXWV010000044.1 GCA_021781455.1 Acidobacteriota bacterium
GCGCGCCGACGCAGGCATAGCGGTGACTATGCTGAGGAGGCGCAACGAAGCTCACGGCGTCGAGACCAAGCCAGGTGGTACCAATTCAGCCGATACAGGCCACTAGAGTCTTCTTTCCGCGTAACCGCGTAACCGCGCAACCTCGTGATTACCCATCAACCGGCCGAATCCTCTCCACCGCGACAGCGATCTCGCCGATGGACACCGGCCGGCGAAGGACCGCGGCCCAGGGCAACTGCGCGATCCACGGCTCGGTCGCTTCGGCGGCGCCCGTGAGCAGGACGATGGGAGCCTCGAGAGTGAACAGCTTCGACGCGTCGGCCTGCATGAGCGCGAGGCCGTGCATCTCCACGACGATCAGGTCGGGGAAGCGCTCGGGCGAGGCGTTGAGTGCGTCCTCGACGCTGAGGAAGCCGACCGCGTCGTAGCCACGCTCGATCAGCTCGGCCCGCAGCAGCGCCCGCGGCCACTGGTCGGCGTCGATGATCCAGACGATCGGCATACGAGTGCTGAGTACTGAGTGCTGAGTACTGAGTGCGTCTATCTCCACCATGGGACTCAGTACTCAGCACTCAGTACTCAGCACTCGAACTCACAATCCATACAGCCTCTTGAGAATCTGGATCTGTCCGGTGTGGTAGGCGTCGTGGGTGGCTACGCCGTAGATCAGGCGTGCCTTGGCGCGGATCAACATTGCGGGCGCTTCCTCCACCGCCTCGAGCAGCAAGCGATGGGTGCCGGCGAGGAGCCGCAGGTCGTCGCGCCATGCTTTCTCGGTCGGCAACGGCGTCTCGAACCAGTTGCTTCCCTGGCGGGGAAACGCACTGCGCCGCGCGCCGGTCAGCCTGCGCCAGACCGTGTGTTTCCAGTACGCGCAGTGGAGTACGAAGTCCCAGATGTTGTGCCGTCCGCGGGCCGGCCGCCAGAACGCCTGGTTCGCGGTCAGTCCCCGCAGCGCTCCGCGGAGCGTCGGACCATGCCAGCCGTTCCGGGCGTACGACTCGTCGAGAATCCGGAGAAGGAGATCCCTTTCTGGTCGCGCCATGCGATAACTTTATCGGAAGTGCTGAGTACTGAGTGCTGAGTACTGAGTGCTGAGTACTGAGTGGGCTGACAGGAGGCAGGCTCTCTCGCACCTGGCTTTTCAATGCTCGGTACCCTTCACTCACTGGACACTCAGTACTCAGTACTCAGTACTCAGTACTCAGCACTCAGTACTCAGCACTCGTCATGCACGTCCTCTATTTCCACGGCTTCGCCTCCTCGCCGCAGAGCGCGAAAATCGTCGCGCTGAGGCCGTTGCTCGCGCCGGCGGGGGTCGAGCTCGAGACCCCGGATCTCAATGCTCCTGATTTCGGGCATCTCGACTGGAACGCGATGGTGGAGCGGGCTCTCGATGCGGCGCGCCGCCACCCGCCGGACGCCATCGTCGGCAGTTCACTCGGCGCCCTGGTCGCGCTGGAGATCGTCCGGCGCGGCATCGACGCGCCGCTCGTGCTCATCGCTCCGGCACTCGGGATCGGCGCACGCTGGCTCATGCACCTGCCTGCCGGCGATCCGATCCTGGTCTTCAATCACGCCTCGGGAACCGATGAGCCGATCCATCGACATTTCTTCGAGCAGATGAACGATGTCGATGCCGACCGCGAGCCGCCCGAAGTGCCGGTCGTCGTGATGATGGGCCGCCGCGATCAGACTGTGCCCTTCGAGGTCGTCGAGACCCGTTGGCGGGAGTGGGAAGACAAAGGGGTAAAGCCAGGCTCTCGCTTCATCGAGCTCGCCGATGGCGACCATGGTCTGACGTCTTTCGCCGACCTGATCACCGCCGAGATCGTTCGCGCCGCCACCTCACACCGGCGGTGAGCCGATCTCGACAACGCTTCCTTCGTCCCTCACAATACCGTCCTCTCTCTCCAGGTTAGATCGTGCCCACAGCCCAAAACGTCTACGCTTTTTCCCTATCCGCGATACCGCCGGCGGCGACAGCGCTCCTCGTCCTGCTGTTTGGAATCCGGGTGGTGACTCGCCGTGTGTCCCGCGCGAGCATTGCTTTCTTCATCCTGACTCTTTTCGGCGCGATCTGGCAGGTGGGTTTCACCGGGATGTTTCTTTCGACTACGGTCGAAAAATGTCTCGGCTGGCTCAAGTTCGCATACCTCGGCGTTCCATTCCTCGCACCGGCCGTCTACCAGTTCACCGTGGAAATGCTCCGGATCGCGCAGCGACGGCGTGCCGCGCTGGTGATCGGCTGGCTTGTGGCGGCGCAGTTCGCGATCCTCGCCGTCGGTACCGACTATCTGGTCGACGGCGTCTACCGCTTTCGCTGGGGCTTCTATCCGCGGTTCGATGCCGCCGGAGCGATCCCCTACCTCACCTTCTTCGTCGGTTACCTGATCGCGGCGATGTTCGAGTTCGTGCACGCACACCCGAGCTCGCGCGGTGTGGAGCGCGTTCGCATCCGCCTGCTGATCATCGCCTTTGGCCTCGCATACATCAGCTGCATCGACTTTGCCGCTGGTTTCGGCGCCGACATCTATCCATTCGGCTTCATGGCGGTGATCGGCTGCATCCTGATCATCGCCCACACGGTCAGGCACTACGACCTGCTTCCGATCACTCCTTCGCTCGCGGCGAACGAGATCATCAACACCATGGTCGACGTGGTGTTCGTGTGCGACCGCGATACGCGCATTCAGTTCGCGAACAGCGCCGCCAGGACAGTCCTCGGATACGCAGAGGAGGAGCTCACCGGGCAACTGCTGGACGAGCTGATGGTGATCAGCGAACCGGAGAGCATCAACACGACGCTGCGCCGTCGCTCCATCCGCAACGCCGAATACGTGTTTCGCACGAAGAGCGGAGGCGAGATCGAGCTGACGCTTTCGATCTCGCCCGTGATCCACCAGGGCGAGGCGGCGGGGGCGGTGATCATCGGACGGGACATGCGGGAACGCAAGCGCGCCGAGCGCGAAACGCGGCGGGCCGTGACCCTGCTGCAGTCGACCGTCGACTCCACCGCCGACGGAATCCTGGTCATCGGCGAAAACGGCAAGGTGCTGACCTATAACCAGCGCTTCGCCGACATGTGGCGGATTCCCGACGACATGATGCAGCGCGGCGAGGACCGCGAGCTCATCGCCCATGTCCGCGAGCAGCTGGCCGATCCAGCCGATTTCGTGCGCACCATCGACACGCTCTACCAGCAGCCGGAAGCCGAGAGCTTCGATCTGCTCGAGTTCAGGGACGGGAGGCGATTCGAGCGGTATTCGATCGGACGGTATTCCGATGGGCTGCCGGTGCGCGTCTGGAGCTTCCGCGACGTCACTTCCCGCTTTGCCGCCGAAGCCGCGCTGCGCGAGTCGGAAGTGCGCTACCGCCTTCTGTTCGAGCAGAACGCTGCGGGAGTCTGTGTGACCACCTTCGGCGGCAACATTCTCGACTGCAACTCCACCTTCGCCCTGATGCTCGGGTACAGCCGCGCGGAGCTCCTGGATCGGAACATGGGAGATCTGTACGAGCGGCGCGTGGAGCGCGACGAGCTCGCCTCCATGCTGCGCGACAGTCCGACCCTCAACGGTGTCGAGCTCGAGCTGCGGCGCAAGGACGGTGGCCACGTCTGGGTCCTTCAGAACGTTTCCCTGGTCGGCAGCGGCGCGGATGCCCTCCTCCATGCCACGCTCGTCGACATCAGCGACCGGAGACGCGCCGAGGAACAGATCGAGTACCACGCCTACCACGATGTACTGACCCGGCTACCCAACCGGCGGCTGTTCACGGACCGCCTGGCGCTGAGCATCACCCGCTCGAAACGCTCCGGCCGTGCGCTGGCCGTCCTCTTCATCGACCTCGATCACTTCAAGACCGTGAACGACACCCTCGGCCATACCGCCGGTGACGAGTTGCTGCTGGAAATGTCGATGCGCCTGCGCAACTGCGTGCGCGGGGACGACACCGTGGCGCGGCTCGGCGGCGACGAGTTCACGATCATTCTTTCGGACCTCCGCCATCCCGAGGATGCCGTGCAGGTCGCGCAGAAGATCCTCGAAGCGGTCGAGGCGCCGCTGGTCATCGGCGGCATCACGATCGAGCTGTCGACGAGCATCGGCATCGCCTTGTATCCCGTCGACGGGCACGACGTGGAGACGCTTCTGCGCAATGCCGACAGCGCCATGTACCGGGCCAAGGAATCGGGGCGGAACAACTATCAGCTTTGCACCGAAGAGATGAAGACGCGCGCCCTGGAGCGGCTCTCGCTCGAGTCGCGGCTGCGCAAGGCCATCCAGGCCGACCAGCTTCTGCTGATGTACCAGCCGCAGGTGAATCTGGCCACGGGGAGGGTGGTCGGGGCGGAGGCTCTGGTGCGGTGGAACGACCCGGAGCGCGGCGTCATCGAACCGAATGACTTCATCCCCATCGCCGAAGAGAGCCGCCTGATCATCCCGCTCGGCGAATGGGTGCTCAACGCTGCCTGCCGCGAGGCGCGGGTCTGGCGCGACCGCGGTCTGTCGAATCTGCGCATGGCGGTGAACCTCTCGGCGCGGCAGTTCCAGCAGCACGACCTCGTGGAAGTGGTGCGGCGCGCCATCAACGATGCCGGCATCGAGCCGAACGTCATCGAGCTCGAGATCACCGAGACCACGGCCATGGCCAACGCCGAGCTGACCATCGAGGTCCTGCGCGGCCTGTGCGATATCGGCGTCTCCACCGCCATCGACGACTTCGGCAGCGGCTACTCGTCGCTCGCGTACCTGAGGCGCTTTCCCATCAACGCCGTGAAGATCGACCGCGCCTTCATTGGCGGCGTGTCGACGAACGAAGGAGACGAGGCCATCGTCGCGGCCGTGATCGCCATCGCCCGCAGCCTCCGCCTGCGCGTCGTCGCCGAAGGCGTGGAAACAGACGAGCAGTTCGCCTTCCTTCAGCGGCGCCAGTGCGACGAGGCCCAGGGCTTCTACTTCAGCCCGGCCATGACCGCTGAGACGATGAGCCGCACCTTGTTCGAGCGGCCGGTATTCGGCACGCGCGAGCCGCGGATGTTCCTCTAGCGGTGGTGCAGGCCCCGTCATCATCATGATCCGGCGGAATCGCGTCCCGTCACTCTTGAGCCGGCGGAACCGCGGGGGCGGCGGACGGGCGGGAGCGGTGGAGCGCGGCGAAGAGTCTCTTACCGGGACGATTGTCCGCTGGGGACTCTTCGCCGCGCCACGCAGCTCCACCACGGGAGGGCAGGCTGGAAAGCCTGCCCCACACCGTAGGCTCACTTGACGGCACGGCACGCCCTTTGCGCACCCATGAAGCGGAGGAGCCAATGAACATCAATCCTCAAATGATCTGGATCGCGATGATCGCGATTGCCGTGCTCATCGTCATTCTGGCGATCTCGTTCGGAGTACGGCGCTCACGCACAGCAAACCTGCGCGAGCATTACGGCAATGAATACGACCGCACGCTGAAGGCAACAGGCAGCCGCACGGCAGGGGAGCAGGCGCTGATCGAGCGGAAGGAAGAGGTCGACAAGTTCAACATCCGGCCGCTTTCGGCAGCCGAGCACGACCGCTATGTCGGCGAATGGAGGGTGGTCGAACAGCGCTTCGTCGACAAGCCCAAGACCGCAGTCGCTGAGGCCGACGAGCTCGTCACCGACGTGATGCGGACGCGCGGCTATCCGATGGCGGAGTTCCAACAGCACGCGGAATACCTGTCGGTCAGGCACCCTCGCGTGATCGAGCACTACCGCGCCGGACATGCCACCGTCGACAACGCCGCCACGGCCTCGACCGAGGATCTGCGGCAGGCGATGCTGCATTACCGCGCGCTGTTCGAAGACCTCGTCAACGAGGGCGTTGACGTTCCGCGCGACCTGCGTGCCGATCGCGAAGTCCGCGAAGTCGTTGAGACCACGCCGCGAGCGACCGTGGTTCGTGACGAAGACCGGCCGCGAAGCTAGTGTGTGAATGTGGCACAGACACTCTTGTCTGTGCCACCCCCTGGCGATTGCCACGGCACAGACAAGAGTGTCTGTGCCACATAATCAACCGCCATGGACGGCAAGATCGCACTCGTTACAGGCGCGTCCTCGGGCATCGGACTGGCGACCGCGAGACGGCTCGCCGTCAGCGGCGCGCGCATCGCGCTCGTGGCGCGAGGCAGGGAAAGGCTCGAAGCGGCCGCGGCGCAGGTCGGTTCTGAGCGAACGGCCGTCTTTCCGCTGGACGTGAAGAATCTCGCGGAACTGGAGACCCTGCCGCAGCGCGTCGTCGATCGCTTTGGCGGCCTCGACATCGTCGTGAACGACGTCGGGCTCAATCACCGCGGACCGATGCTCGGGAACAGCGCTGCCGAGCTGGTCGACGTCATCACGACCAACCTCAGTGCGCCCATCGCGCTCAGCCGCGCCGCGGCGCCCCTGATCCGCAGCGGCGGCAGCATCGTCAACGTCGCCAGTCTGGCCGGGATGGTTCCGGTCCATCACGAGGCCGCTTACAGCGCCTCGAAGGCGGGCCTGCGGGCGTTCTCGCGCGTGATCCGCGAAGAGCTCCGCGAACGCGGAATCACAGTCTCGATCGTCTCGCCCGGACCGGTGGATACCCCCTTCTTCGGCGATGTCGAGGGTGTGCCGAGCCTCGTGTTTTCTCAGCCGATGAGCAGCGCAGACAAAATCGCGGAGGCCATTCTCAGGGCAATCCGCGACGGCGACGAAGAGATCGCCGTCCCGTGGTTTTCAGGAAAACTCTGCACGCTCGGTTACCTGTCGAGCGGGCTGCTGAAGGCGCTGCGTCCGGCGATGGAACGGCGCGGCGAGAAGAACAAGCGGGCGTACCTGGCGAGGAAAGCCACGATGTAGGGACGCGCACCAGCGCGTCCGCAGCTCCGGTATCGAACGAACGACTAGACCACGACGAGAGTTGCGGACGCGCTGCTGCGCGTCCCTACCGCCTACGTCGTGACCGCCTCTTCCAGCGTCTTCCCTTTCAGCTCCTCGGCCAGCACCGGATAGCGGCCGCTGAAGCAGGCGGTGCAGTAGAGGCGCGCAGGGTCGTCGCCGTTGCGGACGCAGTCGAGCATCCCCTGTTCGGAGAGGTAGCCGAGGGAGTCGGCCTCGATGTACTCGCGGATCTCTTCGACGGAGTGGGAGCTGGCGATGAGGTCGCGGCGTTCCGGGGTGTCGATGCCGTAGAAGCACGGGCCCGTGGTGGGTGGCGAGGAAATGCGCATGTGCACTTCCTTCGCGCCGAACTGCTTGAGCATCCGCACGATTTTCTTCGAGGTCGTGCCGCGAACGATCGAGTCGTCGATCAGCACGATGCGCTTGCCGGCGACGATGTCGCGGACAGGGTTCAGCTTCACCTTCACCCCGAAATGGCGGATGGACTGCTTCGGCTCGATGAATGTCCGGCCCACGTAGTGGTTGCGCACCAGGCCGAACTGGAACGGGATGCCCGACTCGAGCGCATATCCCGTTGCCGCGAAGACGCCGGAATCGGGTACCGGGATCACGACGTCGGCTTCGGCCGGATGCTCACGCGCCAGCTGGGCGCCGAAACGGCGCCGCACCTCGGCCACGTTGTTGCCGAAGACCACCGAGTCGGGGCGCGCGAAATAGACGTGCTCGAAGATGCAGCGCGCCTCGCGCGGAGCGTCGAACTGATGAACGACGCGGATGACTGCCTCGCTGCCCTCCTGCTCAATGGCCAGCACTTCGCCCGGCTTGACCTGCCGGATGAGGTCGGCCCCGATCAGGTCGAACGCGCAGGTCTCAGAAGAAACGACGATGGCCTTGTCGAGGCGGCCCAGGACCAGCGGACGGAATCCGTACGGATCGCGCGTCACGTAGATCCGGCGCGGCGTCAGCAGCGCGATCGAATACGCGCCACGGCATAACGAGAGCGTCTCCACCATCGCTTTTTCGAGAGTGGGTTCCTTCGACCGCGCGATCAGGTGCACGATCGCCTCGGTGTCGGACATCGTGTTGAAGATCGCACCCTCGGCTTCGAGCCGCTGCCGGAGATCCTCGCCGTTCACCAGGTTGCCGTTGTGGGCGAGCGCGACCGGCCCCTTGTTCGTGGACGCCACGATCGGCTGCGCATTGCAGAGCATCGAGCCGCCAGCCGTCGAGTAGCGGACGTGGCCGATCGCCGTGTCGCCCGGCAGCTTCGTCAGCCGCTCCTGCGTGAAGATGTCGGCGACGTAGCCCATGTCCTTTTCGGAGTGGATCGTCGGCCAACCGGCCTCGACCGAAGCGATGCCGGCGCTTTCCTGGCCGCGGTGCTGAAGGGCGTAAAGCCCGAGGTAGACGAGGTTCGCCGCATCCGGGTGGTTGAGGATGCCGAACACACCGCACTCTTCTTTGAATTTGTCGAACATGGGGATGTGACAGTGACAGAACACAGTCTAGCGCATGGAAAATTCGGAGTGCGGGCGTCCCGCCCGCAAGCGCCGGACGTCTCGTCCGGCGCCGAATGACCGACACCGCGGCGCGAGACGCGCCGCGGATGCGGGCGGGACGCCCGCACTCCTAGTGCGCCATGACGTCGGCGGCTTCTTCGCCTACTCCGCGGATGACGTCCTCGGCGGAATCGCCGCCGAGGAGGAGAGCGAGCGAGTTGCGCCAGATGCGGGCGAGCTCGGGCGCCGTGGTGCGAACGAGCGGGACTCCGCGGCGCTCGATGAGGAAGGCGGCCGTCTCGGTCTGTCCGATCCGCTGCGCGCGGACCCGAGCTGTTTTCGCACGCCGCAGCACCTCGGCCGTATGGTCCGCTGCGCAGGAGACGATCGCACGCCCCTGCGATTCGCTGAAGAGGATGGCGATCGCATCGAGCCCATCGGCGTGTCCCGCGAGGTCGACATGGCAGCCTGTGCCGCTCATCGAGCACTCCGCCAGCGCGACCGCGAGGCCGCCGTTCGACAAGTCGTGCGCGCTGCGAACGAGCTCGTTGTCGGAAAGGGCGACCAGCAGGTCGATCAGCGACCTGGATCGAGGGAGATCGACCCGCGGCGGTGCGGCGAGCGCGTCCGGCATGACGCGCTGCTGCCACTCCGATCCGCCGAGATCATCGCTGGTCTCGCCGAAGAGGATCACGTCGAGGCCCGGCTCCGGAAACAGCAGCCCGCATCCTGCGCTCTCGTTTTCGAGGATGCCCACCATCCCGACGGTCGGCGTCGGATAGATCGGCCGCCCCTCGGTCTCGTTGTAGAAGGAGACGTTGCCGGAGACCACCGGCGTCCCGAGCTCGTTGCAGGCGTCGCTGATGCCGCGGATGCATTCGGCGAACTGCCACATGATCTCGGGCCGTTCGGGGGAGCCGAAGTTGAGGCAGTCGGTGATGGCGACCGGTCGCGCGCCGCTCGCGGCGATGTTCCGCGCCGCCTCGGCGACCGCCTGCTTGCCGCCCTCGTACGGGTCGAGATAGCAGTAGACCGGATTCACGTCCGAGGTCATCGCCAGCGCGCGGCCGGTGCCCTTCACGCGGACGATGGCCGCGTCCCGCTGTTCCGGGCCGGCCACCGTGTTCGTACGCACGGTCGTGTCGTACTGCTCGTAGATCCAGTGCTTCGAGCAGAGATTCGGCGAAGCGATGAGGTGCAGCAGCTCGCCGGTGACGTCCTGGTCCTCGACGCGTGAACGTTCGAGCGCCGGCGCGACCCGGTCGAGGTATTCGGGGCGCTTGATCGGACGATGGTAGACCGGAGCTTCGGTCGAGATCGGACCGACGGGAATCGCGCCGGCCTCCTCGCCGTGCCAGAACAGCCGGACGTAGCCGTCGTCGGTGACCTCCCCGATGACCGCGGCGTTGAGGTCCCACTTTTCGAAGATGCGCACGACGTCCGCTTCGCGCCCGCGCTTCGCGACGATGAGCATGCGCTCCTGCGATTCGCTGAGCATGATCTCGTAGGGCGTCATGCCGCTCTCGCGGATGGGTACGCGATCGAGGTGCATGCGGATCCCCGTGCCGGCTCGTCCCGCCATCTCGAACGAGGACGAGGTCAGGCCGGCGGCGCCCATGTCCTGGATGCCGACGATGGAGTCTCCGTCCATGATCTCGAGACAGGCCTCCAGGAGAAGCTTTTCGGTGAAAGGATCGCCGACCTGGACGGTGGGGCGCTTCTCTTCGGACGCTTCGTCGAATTCGGCTGAGGCCATGGTCGCGCCGTGAATGCCATCGCGGCCCGTTTTCGATCCGACGTAGATCACGGGGTTGCCGACGCCGCTGGCCGTCCCCTTGAAGATCTTCTCGCCCCTGGCTACGCCTAACGCGAAGACGTTGACCAGGATGTTGCCGTTGAACGACGGATGGAACGAGGTCTCGCCGCCGACCGTGGGAATGCCGATGCAGTTGCCGTAGCCGCTGATGCCGCGCACCACGCCGTCGACGAGGTAGCGCATGCGCGGCGCGTCGATTTCGCCGAAGCGCAGCGAATCGAGCGAAGCGATCGGCCGCGCTCCCATGGTGAAGATGTCGCGGAGGATGCCGCCCACGCCGGTGGCCGCTCCCTGGTAGGGCTCGATGAACGACGGATGGTTGTGCGACTCCATCTTGAACGCCGCCACCCAGCCGTCGCCGATGTCGATCACGCCGGCGTTCTCTCCCGGCCCCTGCACCACGCGCGGGCCGCTGGTTGGAAACTTCCGCAGGTGCACGCGGCTCGACTTGTACGAGCAGTGCTCCGACCACATCACCGAGAAGATTCCCAGCTCGAGGTAGTTCGGTGCGCGCCCGAGGATTTGCTCGATGAGCTTGTACTCGGATTCGTTGATGCCGTGCGACTGGACGACCTCGGGCGTGACGTCGGGCTGCTTCATGCCCGAATTCTAATCGCGACCGGTTTCAACCACAGAGACGCAGAGGCACAGAGATTCACAGAGAAGAACTCTGTGTACCTCTGAGCTCGGTGCTCTGTGGTGAAAATTGACCAGCCGGAGTCGACCTGGGATTTCTGCACAGCCGGTCAGGATGAGCGGATTCGACGGCGCTCCGGCCTCACCGGCGCCGCACCCAGAAGACCACGCCGTCCTGCGCGTAGGCCGGACGGAAGCGCGCCGCCAGATACGCGGCGATGAGCGGCGTGCGCACGGCGTTCGGGACGTTGTCGATGGACGTCTCGCCGCGATTCGGAAACTGCACGAGCGCGGCCGCCACGCGCGGATCGCTCTCGATCCGCTGAATGACGTCGATCTGGTGTTCCCGCGGCTCCCAGAACGGCGCTCCGCCGAACTCGGGCACAGGGCAGCGACGGTCGAAGAGGTAGTAGAGCGCCGGCTGGTTCGCGAAATCGAAGAACGTCGTTCCGGGCGGCAGTCGTTCGATGAACCGCTGAGCCGCGGCGATCTTCATGGCATTGTCCTGCTGGATCCAGACGCCACGGGCGCGGGGCAGCGCCGTGTATTCGACGAAACCTTTGGGACGCACATGGCTGCTCTGCAGCGTCGTGACGGTCAGGCGCAGCCGTTGGGTCGACGCAACGATCACGACGGCTGCGACGACTGCCAGGGCGAAGACGCTGCGCCACCTGCGGAGGTGGTAGATCGCGGCTGCGACGACGGCGACCACGACGGTCATGCCGAACACGTGCTCGCGCTCTGCAAACGAGAGTGCCGAGACGATGACCCAGACGCCCAGAGCGAGCGCCGGATCGGTGATGCGGCTCGGCCGCCGCCGAAGGGCCAGGGCGATGGCCGTGACGGCGGTGATGGCGAACCACGCCAGCATCCACACGATTCGCGGCGAGAAGAAGCCGGCGCCAACCTCGGGAAATCCGAGAAGCCAGCCGTAGCCCTTGGGCCAGTGGAACACCGGGACGGCGTAGGCCTCGCTGAGCCGCGGATAGTCGCGCACGAAGAGGCGGATCAGGGAGGGAAGCGCGCCGATTGCGCCGAGGACGACCGCGACGATGACCGCGAGGGCTCCTCCGGCCGCAACCGCGCCGATTGCCGCGCCGCGCCGCTCAGCACGCGGCAGCAGCAGCCATGACGCGATCAGAGCGACGAGCGAGAAGACGGCGAACTCGACACCGGTGAGAAACGCGATCACCACGACGGCCGATGCAGCGGCGAAGGCACGCGCCGGGCGGACGCGCCGCCGCAGCGCGTGCGCGCAGATCGCCAGTGCCATGATCGATGGCAGCGCTCGAATCGCCGGCGTCAGCTCGAACGCATTGGACGGCGTCCAGACGTCGGTCCCGGTGAACGTGATCAGGAAGCCGGCGATCACCGCCAGGATCGCCGCTTCGCCGCTCCCGGTCGCGGCCAGCGTCACCGAGTACATCGCCGCCGGCAGGAGCGCCGTGATCGCTGCGCGAAGCAGCAGTGCCTGGCCGGCGTTCGCCGCCCCGAGCTTGATCGAGATGAATTCGAGAAGGCCGTCCGAGATTAGGCCATGGCCCGGAGCGGTGTCGCGGAACGGGACCGCACCGTGGGCCATCTCGTTCGCCGGGAGAAGCCAGTGGCCGTCCTCGAAGAGGTTCAACCGGAGCATCCCTTCGGCGCCTGCCGGATCCGCCGCAGCGACGAGCGCGATGGCGAAGAGTGGATAGCTGACGTACTTGAGCGCTCGAGCCGGCGGCGTGCGGAGCAGGCGAGCGAACACGAACGGGGAAGCCACTGCGATGAGGAGGCACAGCACGCGCAGCAGGAGCGCCTCGCCGATCCAGAAGCGGTCGAGCAGCAGAAGGGCCGGTGGAACGGCGATGAACGCGTACGCAGACGCCACGGCCGGGCGCATCGCGGCGACCGCGAGCCGAACCGTCAGAGTCAGCGCCGCTGCGATCGCCGTCGCAATTGCGAACGGCAGCTGCGGGAGAATTGCGGCAACCGCGGCGAGAATCGTGAGCCCGGTCGGGATCAGGATGATGTCGCGGGGAGTGAAGTCCGCGTCGAAGCGGCGCGCCAGCAGACAGGCCGCCGCCGCCGCTGGCGGAACGAAGAGAACCAGGATCGGGTCGTACGGATCGGCGAGAGCGAGCCACAGTCCGCTCGCCAGCGCGCTCCCCGTCGCGATGATGGCCCAGCTCCTCGACGACGAATCGTGGACGATCCTGCGGATGAGTGGCTGAAAGACCCAGGCCCCCCCGAACGTGCCGGCGATCAGGGAAAAGAGCACGCGGACCGGCGCCCGTGAATCGAAGCCGAGCGACAGCATCGCGCCCGGAAGCTGTCCGGGATGCGGCTCCACGATCCAGAGTGTGGCGATCGATACGCCAGCGCCGATTCCCCACAGGACGGCGGCCGCGGTCAGCCAGGCGACGCGTACCCTCTCCACGCGGCCGGCGATCACGGTGCCATCACCTCGATGTGCCGCGTGCCGTCGTCATCGGCGCTGATCCTCACCTCGACGTGGCCGCTCTCGAACGCTTCGAATTCGCGCTTTGGCCACTCGATGAGCTTCACGCCGGGGCCGCCCAGAAGCTCGTCGATGCCGATCTCCAGCCATTCGCGGCGGTTCTCGGAAAGGCGGTAACCGTCGATGTGGATGATCGGCGCGCCGCTCGGCAGCGGATATTCGTGGACGATCGCAAACGACGGCGAGGCGACCTCGCGCGGATCGGCACCGAGCGCCGTGGCGATGGCGCGGGCCAGAAACGTTTTTCCCGAACCGAGGTCGCCGACGAGATGGACGACGGCATCGGGCGCAAACATTTTCGCGATCTCGCGCCCGGCCTGCGCGGTCTCATCCTCCGTGTGGCAGATGAACGTGGTCATTTCTGATGAGCAGCAACCAACCTGTTATCCCTCGCTCACGCTTCCAAGAAACTTCAGTGTTTATGCGGGTCCCGTGCATGTTGCCCTTCTCCCCGCCGCAGCGGGGAGAAGGTGCCGAAGGCGGAGGGGTCTTCTTTCGAACGGGAACGAGACCCCTCACCCCGGCCCTCTCCCCGCTGCGGCGGGGAGAGGGGGAACGATCGAACGTTTCTTCTCTCCGACGTCACGCCTGCGCGATTCGAACGCTCGGGATGACAAGCCTCTCTGTGCCTCTGTGCTCAAAAAGGAATCACTCCATCCTGCGCAGCCGCTGAATGGCGAGCGGAATCTTCTCGGCCAGATCTCCGGCGGCCATCCCGGTGTCGCCGAGATCGTCCTTGACCAGGTCGCCCGCCAGTCCATGCACATACACGGCGGCGCATGCGGCATCGTAAGGGTCGATGCCGCGCGCGAGGAGCGCAGCGATGACGCCGCCGAGGACATCGCCCATGCCGCCGCTGGCCATCCCCGGATTGCCGGTCGGATTCACGTTCACGTTGTCGTCCGGATCGGCGACGAGCGTTTGATGTCCTTTGAGGACGACGATGCAGCTCGAGCGCTTCGCGGCATCGCGGGCGGCGTCGATGCGGTTCGCGTTGATCACCTTGGGATTGCTGCCGAGAAGGCGCGCCAGCTCCCCCGGATGCGGCGTGATTACGCGCGGGCGGCCGTTCGGATTGAGATCGGCAGCGCGTCCGGCGAAGGCGTTGAGGCCGGAGGCGTCGAGCACCAGAGGCAGCTCGATCGTGGAAACGAGATCGCGGACGAACGCGTAGCTGTCCTCATCGTCGCGCAAGCCCGGACCGACCAGCGCAGCGTCCTTCGCGCGGAGGAAGTCGAGGATGGCAGCCATCGACTTCGACTCGAGCGCGATCGGAAACGTCATCGACTCGATGGAGCCGCTGTTGACGAGCGGTGCAACCTGCGGATCGGTCACCACGCTCACCAGCCCCGCCCCGGTGCGGATGGCGCCGCGCGCGCAGAGCACCGCCGCGCCGCTCTTCCCAAACGACCCGGCCACGATGGCCACGTGGCCGTAGGTGCCCTTGTGCGTCGCGGCCAGGCGCAGCGGAAACAACGGCTGGATCTCCCGCGGGGTCGTGACCGCGAGGGCCACGGTTTCCTCGTCGACGGCCGCCTGCGGAATGGAAATGTCGGCCACGATCACCTCGCCGCAGAGGCTCGCCGACGGCTCGAAGACGTGGCACAACTTCGGCGCCGCGAACGTCACGGTGACTTCGGCACGCAGGCAGGGGTCGAACGGCACGCCGGAAGAGGCATTCACGCCGCTGGGCAGGTCGACTGCAAGCAGCGGCACGCGCAGCTTCGGGATGGCGCGGATCACGTCGGCGTAGATCCCGGAAGGCGGCCGGTTCAATCCCGTGCCGAAGATTGCGTCGACGATGACGTCGGCATCGGATGCGTGTGCGACCGCCTCGTCGACGTGCAGGGAATCGACGATGTCGTAGATCGGAATGCCGAGCCGCTCGCAGGCGATGAAGTTCGCCATGGCGTCGCCGGTGAGCTTGTCGCGGTCGCCGACGATCAGCACGATCGGGACGACACCGCGATTCTCGAGATGGCGCGCCACGGCCAGGCCGTCGCCGCCGTTCTGTCCCGTGCCACAGAAAATTGCGGCGCGATCACACTGCGGGTAATGCTCGGCAATGGCGTCGACGACCGCCAGTGCCGCGTTCTCCATCAGCACGATCGACGGGATGCCGAATCGCTCGGTCGTCCGCTTGTCGATGCTGCGCATCTGATCCGAAGTCAGGATCTTCATTGCGCCCGAATTTTAGCTCTTGGGTCTTGGCTCTTGGGTGTCGGGTGGCGGGAATCGCCACTCGCGCAGCAGATCTGCGACCGCGCCGCGGCTCTCGCGGGCAGCGAAGCCTCGCAGGTCATTCTCGACGTCGATGTCGCTCCGCTCGGGAAGCATGGCCAGCGTGTGCTTCCAGGCTCGAATGCGCGCGATCGTTTCGGGGAGGACGCTGGCCGTTCCCCATTCCATGTTCGCAAAGACCTCCACATCCAGCGCACCGCTGCGGCAGCCGATCAGGTAATAACCGCCGTCGGCGGCGGGCCCGATGACCCAATCGCACGACTCGAGCAGGGCGAAGGCATCGTCGATCAGCCTGCGCGGGATCAGCGGATCGTCGACGCCGATGGCCACGATCTTCTCCGTGCGATGGAAGAAGAAGCGTTCGGAGAAGGCCATGGACATGCGGTCGCCGAGGGTCGCGCCGGTCTGCATGGCGAGGGCGAGGTCGCCGAAAGCGCTGCGAAGGGTTTCGCCGTTCGCCACGGGCGTCGGCGCCCAGACGACCTCGATCTCCTGCTCCGCGGTCGGTCGCCCGATCGACTGCAGGGTGTCGCGGATCATGGCCTGGTAGAGCTCGAGCGCGCGCTCGTCGCCGATGGACCCGGCCAGCCTGGTTTTTACCCGGCCGAGCTCCGGCACGCGCGCGAAAACGAGCAACCGCTCGGGCGGTGGCGGGATCGTGGCAAACACCGCTCGAAGTATAGTTTCCAGTGCTGAGTACTGAGTGCTGAGTACTGAGTAAAAGCAAGGCACCTTCACGACTCAGCACTCAGCACTCAGTACTCAGCACTTCAGCAATGAACCCAGGAAAGCCGACGATTGCTCTGCTCACGGACTTCGGCACGCGCGATCCGTACGTCGCAGTGGTGAAGGGCGTGCTCGCTTCGCGCACCGACGCGGCGGTCGCGGATTTGAGCCACGAGATCTCTCCGTTCGACCCGTTCGAGGCCGCCTGGTTCCTGCGCAGCGCGGTGCCGTGGTGGCCGGAGGGAACGATTTTCGTCTGCGTCGTCGATCCCGGGGTCGGCACGTCGCGGCGGATCCTGGCGGCGAGAGCGGCAGGGAAGATGTTCCTGGCGCCCGACAACGGCCTCCTGACATTCATCGATTGTGAGAGTGTTGTTTCGGTGGAGAATTCGTCGATGTTCCTTCCTGACGGCAGCACGACCTTCCACGGGCGTGATCGCTTCGCTCCCGTTGCCGCGGCGCTGGCCGGCGGCGCGCCCCTGGATGCCCTGGGACCCCGGGTCGATCCCGAATCGATCGAGCGTCTGGACTATTCGTCGCCCGTCTACGCCCACGATCGCGCTGGCGGGACGATCGTCTCCATCGACCGCTTCGGGAACTGCATCACCGACCTCGACGCAGCGCGCATCGGCTTTTCGCCGGCCCTGCTGCGCGTCGGAGAGGCCGTGATCACGCGCGTCGAGCGCAGCTACCGTGAGGCTGCCAGCGGCCCGTTCATTATCGTCGGCTCCACGGGCACGATCGAAGTGTCGGTCCGCAACGGAAGCGCGGCCGAGCTGCTGCACATGAAGCGCGGTGATCGCGTCGAGGTGATCGGATCGTGACCGCCGACGCGCAGCAGAAGAGCGGCCCGAAGATCGCCAAGAAACGACGCCGGCTGTGGCGAATCCTCGCGCCGCTGTTGATCGCTCTTCTCATCCTGGCGGCGCTTCTGGCGTGGGTGGCGTGGATTCCGTTGCAGCGCTCGCGCGATGCCTGGCAGGCAGGAAACACGGCCCTGGCCATCGAGCAGGCCGAGCGCTGGTCGCAGCTTCACCTCTGGCAGGGGCAGTTCCATCAGCTGCTCGCGGCCGAGTATCTGAGCGTCGGCAATTCCGGGGCGGCGCGTGCGCATCTGGCGGCACTGGGCGGACGCACGATCCTGTTTCCGATCGTCACGAAGGACGCCGTCGCGCAGCGGCTGTTCGCACGCGGCCGCTTCGCGGAGTATCTGCAGTACGACGCGGCCTGGCGCGGTCTCCGGCAGCCGGCCGAGTCATCGCTCGATAAGGCCGCGGCGCTGACGGCGCTCAATCGCCTGGCCGAGGCCGAAGCGATCGTGAAAACGCTGGGCAACGGCGCCGACGCGAAGAAGGTCGCCGCGCTGGAGCAGGCCATCGCCCAGCGGAAGAGCGGCGCCTATCCCCTCGTCTTCGACCGCAACGGCCAGGCCATCGCTTCGTATCGCATCGACGGCGCCGACCTGGTGGCGGTGAACCGCGATTTCGACGCCCTGATCGACAGGAATGCCGGCGCGCTGACCATCGGATCGCAACTGCCGGCCCTCGGCGTGAACCAGTCCATCGACACCACGCTCGATCCCGAAGTCCAGCGAGCCGCACTGGCCGCGTTAGGCGGATTCCGCGGCTCGCTGGTGGCCATCGACCCGCGCACGAACGAGATCCTGGCCATCGCCAGCAACCGCGGCAACGGCCCCCTCGCCAATCTCGCCCTGGAGAAGCAGTACGAGCCCGGCTCGGTGATCAAGATCCTGACGGGTCTCAACGCGCTGAGCGGCGGCATCGACGTGAAGTCGATGTTCCCCTACGACTGCAAGGGCGAGCTGATGCTCGACGGCCGCCGTTTCGAAGACTGGCTGCCCGCGGGTCACGGCGTGCTTCCCTCCATCGACGACGCGCTGGCCGTCTCCTGCAATATCGTCTTCGCCGACCTCGGCGTGCGTATGGGCGCCGAGCGCCTGCGCCGCTTCATGACCGCTGCCGGCTTCGACGGCCAGACCAGCCTCGGTCTCTTTCAGGTGCCGCTGGGCCGCTTCATTCCGCCCGTAGTCAACAGATTCGACACCGCATCCCTCGCCATCGGACTGCAGCACGAGTCGGTGACGCCGCTGCACCTGGCCATGATCGCGTCGATGATGGCCAATCACGGCGTGCTCACCAATCCACGCCTTCTCCGTCAACGGCGCTCCATTCTCGGCGACGTGGTGAACGGAGCGGGAGCCGAGAAATCCGTGAGGCTGGCAGCGCCGGATGTGGCCGGGCAGATGGTCGAGGCCATGAAGGCGGTCGTCACGAATCCGCGCGGGACCGGCGAGCGTGCCGCCATCGACGGACTGTCGATCGCCATGAAGACCGGGACAGCCGGTGAGCGCGCCCAGGGGTTGCAGTCGGTCATCGTCGCGTTCGCGCCGGCCGACCAGCCGAAGATCGCCTTCGGCATGATTGCTGAAGATGCTGGCCCGGCCGAGTTTGCGGGGGCAAAGATTGCCCGGGACTTCCTGGTCGCGATTCAGCCGCGGCTGAAGTGAAGACATGAAGCACCGGGTGACGTTCGGCGATCACCGACGGCGTCGGTCACGCTTTGATGTTTTCATGACTTCCTGCGCATGCCACATGTGACGCCCTATAATCCGGTTAGGGTCTAAACGATGGCTGTCAAAGATCGACGCCGCTCCGAACGCTATCCGACTGCATCGATACCTGTGCAGCTGTCCGACATCAACGGTGAGTTGACGGACCTCAGCATGACCGGTGCGGCGGTAGTGCACCGATCGCCGGTGACGCCGGGCTCGCCGTGCACGCTGATCTTCCCGAGCCACGGCGGGTTCTACATTCCCTGTCAGGTGCTGCGCTCAGTGGTGCAGGTGCGCCGCAGCGGCGCCGGCCCGGAATACGTGTTCCGCTCGGCCATCGAGTTCGCGCCGATCCCTTCGGAGCAGCAGTCGTCGTTCTACGAGTTCCTGCAGATCCAGATCGACAAGCTGCACGCGCGGCGGCTGGAAGTAGAGCGGGAGCACGGCGGTCGGGAGCCGGGTTAGGCGCGGCTCGCGATCCCGTCACTCGGAGCCGTCGGGTCCCGTCACTCTGAGCCGTCTGAGCCGCGGGTCCCGTCACTCTGAGCCGTCTGAGCCGCGGGTCCCGTCACTCTGAGCCGGCGGAGCCGCGGGTCCCGTCACTCTGAGCCGGCGGAGCCGCGGGGGAGGTGGTTGGGTGGAGCGGCGGAGCGCGGCGAAGAGTCTCAAAATTGCACGATCGCGGTGAGCCTGCCGGTCGAGCCGGCCAATCGTCCCGGTAAGAGACTCTTCGCCGCGCTCCACCGCTCCCGCCCCGTCCACCGCCCCCGCGGTTGCGCCGGCTCAGAGTGACGAGGTCGCCGCTTCGCGCTCAGCGTACGTCCCGCGCTTCGCGCTCAGCGCACGTCCCGCGCGGGCTCGCGGCGCCAGCGCTGGGCGATGGGCATCTGCCGGCCGTTGCCGAAGGCCTTGTTCGAGACGCGAAGAGTCGGTGCGGCCTGCCGCCGTTTGAACTCGTTGCTGTCGACGAGCTTGAGGATGCGCGCCACCAGCTCGCGGTCGAATCCCTTTGCGGCGATCTCGTCGATTTCCATCCACTCCTCGATGTAGAGCTTCAAGATCTCGTCGAGAGTCTCATACGGTGGCAGCGAGTCCTGGTCGGTCTGATCGGGCCGCAGCTCGGCCGAGGGGGGCTTGGTGATCGAAGCTTCCGGGATGACCGCGCTCGTGCGATTGAGCCACCGTGCCACGCGGTACACCATCGTCTTGTAAACGTCGCCTAACACCGCCAGCCCGCCCGCCATGTCGCCGTAAAGCGTGCAGTAGCCGACCGCCAGCTCCGACTTGTTGCCCGTGGAGACGACCATCGCGCCGGTACGGTTCGACCAGGCCATGAGAATGTTGCCGCGGATTCGCGCCTGTACGTTCTCGTTGGCAGTGTCGAATTTCGTGTCGCCGAAGAGTCCCTGAAACGCCTTCTCGAACGGCGTGTAAAGCGGCTGGATCGGCACGACGTGAAAGGCGATGCCGAGGTTGCTTGCCAGGGCGCGCGCATCCTCGACCGAGCCTTCCGAAGAAAACTGCGAGGGCATGGCGATTCCGGTCACGTGCCCGGGGCCGAGCGCTTCCACGGCCAGCGCCGCGGTGACGGCCGAGTCGATCCCGCCGGAAAGCCCGACCACCACGTCGCGAAAGCCGCACTTGCGGATGTAGTCGCGCAGCCCCAGGATCAGAGCCAGTCCGATCTCCTCGTCCTCGGCCAGCGCCAGTGCGGACTCGCATGGCGTGCCCTCGAGATCGACGAGCATTCGATCTTCCTGGAAGGCGGGCGAGCAGAAGATCGTGTGCCCCTGCCGGTCGATGACGATCGACGATCCGTCGAAGAGGAGCTCGTCGTTCCCCCCGACCTGGTTCACATAGACGAGTGGAATGCCGTAGCGGCGGGCGATCTGCGCGAACAGCTCATAGCGGGCCACGCGTTTTCCGGCGTCGAACGGCGAGGCCGAGATGTTGAGGATTACTTCGGCGCCCTGGCGCGCCAGCTCGTCGACGGGATTGCGGCAGTAGAGCTTCGTCCCGAGAATCTCATCGTCGAACCAGAAGTCCTCGCAGATGGCGATTCCGGCGCGGCACCCGGCGATCTCGACGGTGCCGACCGATCGCCCCGGCTCGAAGTAGCGCAGCTCATCGAAGACGTCGTAGGTCGGCAGGAGAGACTTGTCCTGCTGCAGGATGATCTTTCCGTTCCGGGCCACGAGAGCGCTGTTGTGTAGCGGCTTCCCGCACCAGCTTTCGTTGCGCCTGATGCAGCCAAAGACCAGCGGAACATCGCCGGTCATCGCGGCCAGCGAGTCGCGCACCTCGAGCGCCGCGCGGATGAACACCTCGCGGTCGAGAAGATCGCGAGGCGGATAGCCGGTGACCGCAAGCTCCGGGACCATGACCACGTCCGCGCCGGCCTTGACGCCGTCGTCGTAGGCGCGCCGGATGAGCTCAGCATTCGCCTGCAGCGCGCCGATGGTGGGATTGATCTGTCCGATGTAGATGCGCATGGCTATCGCAGATTGTGCCACGTGAGACTACGAGATCGCAGGTCGCAGGCTGGTTTCGGGCCGGTGACTCGCCTTTGGAGCAAACAACCTCAAAACTTGCATTGATCGCCCTGCGATCGGCGACCTGCCGTCTGCGATCTGAACTGCGATCTGGCAATTGCGCCCTCTTTTTGCAACGATCGCCATGCGAGGTGAGCTGTGTCTGAAGAATTTGGAACAGTCAGCGTTCGGCGAGGCGACCGCGCGCGAGAGATCGAGCTGTTGCGGCAGCGCTATCGCCAGCATCGTGATTCGCTCATGCACCTGGTGGCGGATGCGCCGACCGAGCATCTCGCGACCGAGTACCAGCGGCTCGTCCGCGACATCGACGCCGCCATGGCGAAGATCGACGAGCTCGAAGGGCGCGGGTCTGCCGCGATTGCCGGAGCTGCCGCTGCGGCCACCGTGTCCGAGGATCACGTGCCGCCGTTGCCGGCGCGCGGAACGGCGCCCGTATCGCGTCTTCAAGGTCATCCGCTCCGCTCCGAGACCGAGCCAGCGAATCGCCCGCTGATTCCTTCTCCCGGCGCGCCTCAGGAGGGGATGGTCGATCCGGGGCCCAGCTCCGGGTCGCGAATGACGCTGATCGCCGCGGCTGCCATCATCGTGCTGGCTCTCATCGGATGGCTGATCTGGCGCGCCAGCTCCGAGCGCGGCACGCGGCCGGCAGCGTCGACAGCGCTGACCGAGTCCGCGCCGGTAACCGCGCCGGTCACTCCTGCGCCGCAGCCGCCGGCGTCCCTCTTGGTCGCGCCGGCGCTCGTCGATTTCGGCACGATCAGCAAGGGAACCCGCGCCGCACGCCAGCTCGAGATCACGAACAACACCGCCGACACGATCACGATCCAGGTCTCCCGCTCACAGTGCCGCTGCCTCTTCTACGAGTACTCCGACAAGGTCGCGCCGAAGAAGAAGGAGACGGTGACGGTCTCCGTCGACGGGGCTCGCGCCAAGGCCGGCCCGCTCGACGAGACCCTCACGATCAGCGCGAAAAAGAATCCGAGTGTGAGTACCACGTTCCAGGTGAGCGGGGCCGTGAAGTGACCCACCGGTGTAGGACAGGCTTTCCAGCCTGTCCTCCCTGCCGCCTCGAGAGCCCGCGGCGCTCCAGGTGGAGCGGCGTAGCGCGGCGAAGAGTCTCCAGCCTACTGATCGTCCCAGTAAGAGACTCTTCGCCGCGCTCCACCGCTCCCGCCCGTCCACCGCCCCCGCGGTTGCGCCGGCTCAGAGTGACGGGGGTGTGTGCCGCTCCGCACGGGCCTCCCACCGCACCGCGCCTACGATCCAACGGGAGGCACGACATGAAGCGCTTCGAATGGACCGACTGGTGGAATGAGCGAAAAGACAGATACCTCATCTCCGACGAGCCGTTCCTAGACCGCGACCGTTTCTGCTCGCTCTGCGTCGGGACCGGCCTGCCGGACATTCAGCAGCGCAGCACATTCCGCTTTCGGAACGTCCGGGACGGTGCCGACCGCTTCATCGGCCGCAGCAAGAGCGGGGAGAAGCCGTTCGCGCGGATCTACACCCGCCTCGGCAATCCGACGACCGAGTACCTCGAACGGGTCCTCTTCCAGCTCGAGTGCCAGCACCTGATCGAGCGCGCGCTCGCCGAGGACGAGCAGGAGCCGACGGTCGGCAGCATGGTGCTGGCCTCCGGCATGGGGGCGATCTCCACCACGCTGATGTCCCTGCTGGCCAGCGGCGACGGCGTCATCGCCGGAAACGTCTACGGCTGCACCGACAGCCTGCTGCGAACGCTGTCGCGGAAGTTCGGCATCAACACCTACTTCGTCGACACCACCAGCACGGCTGCGGTCGAACAATGCCTGATCGAGCATCCCGAAGTGGCGGTCATCTTCCTCGAATCGCCTGAGAATCCGACGCTGGCGATGTCCGATATCCGCGCTCTGGCCGGCATCGCACGCGAGCATGGTGTGCTGCTGATCGTCGACAACACGTTCTGCACGTCCTACCTGCAGCAGCCCTTCCGCCTCGGTGCCGACTTCGTCATCCAGAGCACGACCAAGTACATCAACGGCCATTCGACCTCGGTGGGCGGAAGCGTGCTGGGACCGTTCCGCTTCATGACCGCCGAGTTCTTCACGATGGCCAAGGACCTCGGGCCGACTCCCAGCCCCATGGACAGCTGGCTCAATTCGCTGAACGTGCAGACGCTGCCGCAGCGGATCGACGCCGCGGTGGCCAACGCCGAGAAGATCGCGCAGTACCTGGCCGCGCAGCCGCGGGTCGAGCGCGTTTACTATCCGGGGCTGCCCTCGCATCCGCAGCACCATCTCGTCGGAAAGCAGATGCGCAATGGCGGTGCGATGATCGCGTTCGAGCTCGAGGGCGGGATGAAGCCGGCGGAGCGACTGATGAACTACTTCGCCAGGCACGACACGCCGATGGAGCTGGCGGTGAGCCTCGGCTCGGTGATCAGCTACATCGAGCACCCGGCCAGCATGACCCACCACGTGGTGCCGGCCGAGGATCGGCTGGCGCGCGGAATCACGGACGGGCTGGTGCGGCTGAGCGTGGGGGTGGAAGGTCTCTCCACGCTTCTCGACGCGTTCGAGGAGGGGCTGGTGGAGGCGTATCGCGGCGTGGCGACGCCGTCGGTGTAGGGCAGGCTTTGCAGCCGATCGGTGTGGGGCAGGCTTTCCAGCCGATCGGTGTGGGGCAGGCTTTCCAGCCGATCGGTGTGGGGCAGGCTTTCCAGCCTGCCCTCCCCCGGGGGCGGGTTGGAAAGCCCGCCCACACCAGGGGACCTGCGGCGAAGAGTCTCTACTAGCGGACAAATCGTCCCGGTAAGAGACTCTTCGCCGCGCTCCACCGCTCCGGCCCATCCACCGCCCCCGCGGTTGCGCCGGCTCAGAGTGACGGGGTTAGCGCGCTCCGACCGCCCGCTGTTACACCCCGGCAAACCCTCAGTCGTATGACCGTGAAGTCGTTGACGATGACCGGGAATTCTGCTTCACTGACCGGCCGTTCAGCGTGCTGAACACGCGATTGAGGAAGAGCCGTGAATCGATCCAAAGAAGAAGTCGTCCAGGAATTCAGGGTGCAGTCGCTCCAGGAAGCGGCCATGCGCGTCATCGCCCGCAAGGGGATGGCCGCGGCCACGATGCAGGAGATCGCCCGTGAGGCCGGGGTGGCCAAGGGGACGATCTACCTCTACTTCCGCGACCGTGACGAGCTCGTGGAGAAGACGTTCGAGACCGCCATCACGCAACTGTACGAGCGCATCGACCAGGCCATGCAGAGCCAGGCTTCCTTCGCCATGAAGCTGCGGGCCATCATCACGGCCAAACTGGAGTTCTTCTCCACGCACCGCGAGTTCTTCCGCCTCTACCTCTCGCTGCGGATGCCGGAGGGAAGCGCCCAGCAGCAGCGTCGCCAGAAGCGCACCTGCCAGCCGCAGTACCGAGCCCGCATCGAGCAGATGGCGGACGTCCTCCGCCGGGCCATGGACAGCGGCGAGATCCGCCGCGCCGACCCCTTCCGCCTGGCGCTGTTCCTCATCGAAGGAAGCACGGCTGTCGTCGTCCAGAGAGTCAGCGAGGACGCGCCGCCACCCGAATCAGAAGACGTCGACCTGATCGTCGACACGATCCTCGAAGGCATCTCGCTTCATCCGCAGAAACGGAGTGCTGATTGAAGAATGGACTGATCCTTTTTTGTGCCGCGCTGACGGCATCGGCTGCGCTGGCGCAGACGCCGCCCGTGACGACGCCTCCGGTTCCCCAGGCGGGAAACGAGATCGCGCCCGCGCCGGCGACGGCCGGCGTGACGCGGCTGACATTTGAAGAGGCGCTGAACCGCGCCATGTCGGTCAACAACACCGTGGAGCGAGCGCAGGCGGACGTCGGCGCAGCGGAAGCGAACCGCAAGTTCCTGCTGTCGAATGTCCTGCCGCGCGTCAATGCGACCGGAAACCTGCAGCGCAATAGCGAGAGCGTGACCCTCAACGGTTTTGGCGGAACCTCCGGGCCGATCCAGCTTCTTCCGGCGAGCGACTGGAACTACCGCATCGTTCTCTCGCAGCCCGTGTTCGCCGGTCTCCGCGAGCAGCGCGCGTATTCGCAGGCGCGCATCGGAGTCGGCAACGCCCGTGAGGCGCTCCTCGGCACCCAGGACGCCGTCCTGCTGCGCGTCGCCTCCAACTACCTCGCCGTCGTCAACGCCGACGCCCGGATCGACATCGAGCACCGGAACATCGACATCGCCGAGCAGCAGCGCAAGCAGGCCCAGGCGTTCTACGAAGCCGGCGAGACCACACGCGTCGACGTGCTTCGTGCCGAGACTGCGTTGAAGGCGTCGCAGCGTGCGCTGGCTGTCGCGCAGCAGGCGCGCGAAGACGCGGTGAGCCGCCTCCGCGCCGACCTCGACCTGAACACCAACCTCGACACCGTCGCCCCGGCGCACGCGTTTCCTCCACTTCCGGACGAGACGACGCTGGTCGCCCGCGCCGAGGCGGAGCGGCCGGACGTGGCGCTCGCCGCGAACAACCTCCGCATCGCCCACCTCGAAGTCCAGAAGCAGAAGGGCTTCTGGCTGCCCGTGGTGACGTTCGAGGCCGGATACCTGAACCAGAAGTCTGCCTTCCCGGCGCCGAAGTACGGCTATGGCGTGCTGCACTTCACTGTGCCGATCTGGCAGTCGGGCGAAGTCGAGGCGCGCGTCGCCGGCGCGAAAGAGCGCGAGCTGCAGGCCACCCTCGACCTCGACACGGCCAGGACGAACGCGCGTGAGGACGTGCGCACCGCCACCGCCGATCTGCGGTCGGCGGAGACGACGCTGCAGCTCGGGAAGGAGCAGCTCGCGGCCGCGGAGGCGGAGTACGCGCAGGTGTCGGACCTCTACCGCGCCCAGGAAGCGACCTCACTCGACGTAGCCAGCTCCGAAGCGACGCTCGCCGACGCCCGCCGGGCGGTTGCCGAGGACACGCTCAACCGCGACGTCGCGGAGCTGCGCGTGTGGTACGCCGCCGGCGCGATCAAGCCGGCGTTAGGCGTCCATGGTGTGGCGCAGGCTTTCCAGCCTGCGCCGGCGCAGACAGGAATGTCTGCGTCACACGAAACAGAATTAGGAGCCGCTCAGGAATGACGCGTTCAATGCATCGAATCCTCGTAGCCCTCACCCTCGCCGCGGCACTGGCCTGCGCAAAAAAGGATGCGCCCATGGCGGCGGAGAAGCAGGCCCCGCCGCTCCCGTCCGACGTGCAGTCGGTCAGCGCGGCCGCGACGCCGGTCGTGCCGACGACGACGGCCACCGCGACCTCGACAGCGCCCGCGGCATCGTCCGAGCCGGCCGTCGCAACCGCAGCCGGCGACGTGATCGTCGCCACCGGCGAGTTCGTTTCGCCGATCACCTCGGATCTGTCGGCGAAGCTCGCCGGCCGTGTGGCCAGGGTCTATGTCGACGAAGGATCGCGCGTCACGAAAGGGCAGCCGGTCCTCGAGCTCGAGACCGACTACGTGAAGCTGAACCTGCAGCGTGCCGACGCCGACGCCGCCCGGGCCAGGGCTGCCGCCGACGACGCCCGGCGCGATCTCGACCGCAAGAAGGAACTGATCGCCAAGCAGTCGATCCCGCAGGCGACCTTCGACCGCTCGCAATCGGCATTCGATCAGGCGCAGGCGGCCGTGCAGTCGGCCCAGGCGCAGGTGGACCTCTATCGCCAGCAGCTCGCTGATTCCATACTCCGTTCGCCGATCGACGGCGTCGTCGCCGAAAAGCGCACCGACGTCGGCCAGCGCCTCGGCGACCAGAGCATCACCATGGTCATCGTCCAGACCTCGCCGCTGAAGCTGCGTTTTCGCGTCCCGGAGCGTTACCTCGCAGCGGTGAAAACCGGGCAGACGGTCAAGGCCATCGTCGACCCCTATCCCAATGTGAATTTCGAAGGGAAGGTGACGGTCGTTGGCGGAATCATCGATTCCGCAACCCGCACCTTCCTGGTGGAAACGGAATTTCCGAATCGGGATGGAAAACTGAAGCCGGGGTTGTTCGCAAGGGTACAGCTCGATACGAAGGCAAGCTGATGCGGGTTGCGCGGTTGCGCAGTTACGCGGTTCCGCGGTCGTCAGCGCTGAATGCGCCGGCATGCACCACCGAACCTCGCCGCCGCGTAACCGCGCAACCCGGGCTCACGCAGCTGAACAAGGAACTCACGCATGCATAAACTCTCCGAAATCTGCGTACGGCGGCCCGTTTTCGCGACGGTGCTGATCCTCTCGCTCGTCGTGGTGGGCTGGTTCGCCTATCTCCAGCTCGGCGTCGACCGCTTTCCGAAGGTCGACTTTCCGACCATCGTGATCTCCACTCACCTCACCGGCGCGGCGCCCGAGGAGATGGAAACTGACGTCACCGACAAGATCGAGGAAGCGGTCAACACGATCAGCGGCATCGACCAGCTGCAGTCGACCTCCTCGGACGGCATCTCGCAGGTCATCGTGCAGTTCGTCCTGGAGAAGGACACCGACGTGGCCGCCCAGGAAGTGCGCGACAAGGTCAACACCATCCTGCGCGACCTGCCGAAGGACGCCGATCCTCCGATCATCCAGAAGTTCGATCCCGACTCCATTCCCGTCCTGGCCATCGCCCTCTCCGGGCCTGCTCCGATCCGCGACATCACCGAGTTCGCGGACAAGAAGCTGCGCCGCCGGCTGGAGTCGATCAACGGCGTCGGCCAGGCGCTGATCGTCGGCGGCCGTCCGCGCCAGATCAATGTCGTCGTCGACACCGAGAAGCTGACCTCGCTCGGTCTTACAACCGCGCAGGTCGTGGCCGCACTGCAGACCCAGAACGTGCAGATTCCGGGCGGCAAGGTGGAGCAGGGAATCCGCGACCTGACCCTGCGCACCTACGGCCGGGTCACCACGCCGCAGGATTTCGCGAACATCTCCATCATGACGCGCAACGGCTATCCGGTGAAGATCGGCGACGTCGCGCGCATCGACGACAGCGTCGCCGACCCCGAGTCGGTGGCCACGATCGACGGCAAACCGGCGGTGGTCATGTCACTGCGCAAGCAGTCCGGCACCAACACCGTGGAAGTGGTCGACCGCCTGAAGGATCGCATCGGCGAGCTGCAGAAGGACCTGCCGAAGGGCTGGAAGATGCAGCTGGTCCGCGACCAGTCGGATTACATCGTGGCCGCGGTCGATGCGGTGAAAGAGCATCTCATCCTGGGATCGCTCTTCGCGGCGCTGATCGTCTGGTTCTTCCTGTCGTCGCCGAAGCTGATCGAGGCGCTGATCATGGTCGGCTCGACCATGGCGACCTACCTGCTGATGTTCCGTCTTCACGACATCGCCGAGCGTGCGCCGGTCCTGCATGTGCAGCTCCTGGCGTTTCTCGCGATCTGGGCCGTGCTGAGCTGGTTGGGCTCGAAGCAGCACTGGAAGCCGGCCATCCGCTTCGTGGCCGCCCTCGTGGCGCTGGCCATCGCCTGTGCCATCGGCGGTGTGGCGACCAAGGGCACCATTCCCCTGAACCCGGTGCGGCTGGCGGGCGCGTTCGTCGCGTTCGGCATGCTCGCGTACTTCTTCCGCAAGTCGCGGCCGACGGTCATCTCGGCGGTGGCCATCCCGAGCTCGATCATCGCCACGTTCGCAGCGATGCGCTTCGAGAATTTCACGCTGAACGTGATCACCCTGCTGGCCCTGACGCTGGCCGTCGGCATCGTCATCGACGATTCGGTGGTCGTCCTGGAGAACATCTTCCGATTCATGGAAGAGAAGAAGCGGACGCCGCGCGAGGCCGCCGTGGAAGGGACGAAGGAAGTCGGCCTGGCCGTCATGGCCACGTCGCTGTCGCTGATCGCGGTGTTCCTGCCGGTGGCCTTCATGGCCGGCATCGTGGGTCGGTTCATGAACTCGTTCGGCGTGACGATGGCAGTCGCAATCGCCATATCGCTGCTGGTCAGCTTCACGCTCACGCCGATGATGGCGTCGCGCTGGCTGCGGCGTGAGGACCTCCACCACGGGAAGTCGACGCGCGAGCACGGCGTGTACGGTCTGATCGAGCGGACGTATCTGCGAGCGCTCGACTGGTCGATGGCCCACCGCTGGGTGATCGTCACGGCCATGGTCCTGGCCCTGGTGTCGATCCTTCCGCTGGGATACCTGGTCAACAAGAACTTCCTGCCGCAGGACGACGAATCGCAGTTCCAGGTGCAGGCCCGCGCGCCGGAAGGATCGAGCCTGCAGACCACCCAGCAGATCATGCAGTCGATCGACGAGCGGGTGCGCAAGCTGCCCGAGGTCGAGACCACGGTCGTCACCATCGGCGACGACCCGCAGGTCACGCAGAACCTCGGCACGATCTACGTGAAGATGGTCCCGGTCGAGAAGCGCAAGCGCGACCAGTTCGAAGTGATGGCCGATGTCCGCAAGAACATCCTGCCGCTCTACCAGCGGCTGAACCTCCGCACCAACGTCTCGCCGGTCAACGCCTTCGGCGGCGGTGTCAACGCAGAGATCATGTTCTACATCGGCGGTCCGGACCTCGACAAACTCGACCACTACTCGACCGTGCTCCTCGGCAAGCTGCGCGAGATGCAGAACATGGGCGTCCTCGATCCCGACACGAACTTCATCGTCGGCAAGCCGGAGCTCGGCGTGCACATCGACCGCGCCAAGGCGGCCGACATGGGCGTGCGCGTGCAGGACATCGCCTCCACGCTGAACGTGCTCGTCGGCGGACTGAAGATCACCGACTACTACGAAGGCGGCGAGCAGTACGAAGTGCACATGCGCGCCGAGCACGAGTTCCGCAAGGATCCGCAGGGCATCGGCCAGGCCGAGGTGCCGACGGCCAGCGGGCACACCGTGCAGCTGCGCGACGTGGTCAGCATGACGCCCGGGTCGGGACCGTCGACCGTCAACCGCATCTCCCGCCAGCGGCAGGTCATGCTCACAGCCAACATGGCGCCCGGCTACTCGGCGCAGACGGTCATGGACAAGCTCGTCCAGGACACGAAGGCGCTGCACCTGCCGCCCGAGTACCAGTACGGGTTCACGGGCCGCTCGCGCGAGCAGGGCCGGGCCTTCACGAACTTCATGTTCGCCTTCCTGCTTTCGATCATCTTCATGTACCTGATCCTGGCGGCGCAGTTCGAGAGCTGGATCCATCCGATCACGATCCTGCTGGCGCTGCCGCTGACGGTGCCGTTCGCGCTCTTCTCGATCCTGGTGCTGAACCAGTCGCTGAACATCTTCTCGATGCTGGGCATCCTGGTGCTGTTCGGCATCGTGAAGAAGAACGGCATTCTGCAGATCGACCACACCAACCAGCTGCGGGAGGCGGGGCTGCCGCGGGCCCAGGCCATCCGCGAGGCCAACCGCGACCGGCTCCGCCCGATTCTCATGACCACGCTGGCCTTCGTGGCCGGCATGATCCCGCTGGTGGCCTCGAGCGGAACGGGCGCGTCGACCAACCGCGCCATCGGCTCGGTCATCATCGGCGGCCAGACCCTGGCGCTGCTGCTGACGCTGCTGGCAACGCCGGTGGCGTATTCACTGTTCGACGACCTGCAGGAGCGGTTGCGATCGCAGAAGAGCGAGCCGGTCGAGGAAACGCCGTTCGTTCTCGAACCGGAGCCGGAGCCCGCGTACGTGACGAACGACTAGGCTCTCGTGAGACCCCGAAACGGCGGCCCGAAACGGCCGCCGTTTTTCTTGTCGTTCTGGCACCCCTCCAGGGTGCAACGCTGATCAGGCGGGCTCGCTACCGGCGGTCGGCGGGGCCGACCGCCGGCTACCATCTGGCACCGCTCCGCGGTGCCGGCCGCACAAAATCCATCTATCGAACCGGATCGAGGCATTGACAGCGAACGCCACCCGACGCCGGAGGCGTCATAGACGGTAGCCGGCAGTCGCCGCAAGGCGACTGCCGGTTAGAAGGGCCCACCACAGCGTTGCACCCCGGAGGGGTGCCAGAGCCTTCACCAGAGAAAGCGCTCGTCGTATTCGATCTCGTGCCGTTTCAGTAGCGCGATGTACTCGTCCTGGAATGACCACTTCTTGTGATGCTCTTCCTGGGAACGGATATACCGCACGAGATCGCTCACGTGCGAACGGCTGACGGTGAATGCGCCGTAACCTTCCTGCCATGTGAATCGTTTGACGGGCGTCTCGCTGCGAATCCACTTCGTCGACGCTTTCTTCAACTCCCGGACTAAGTCCGCGATACACGCGGTCGGCCGGAGACCGGCGAGCAAATGAACGTGGTCATCCACGCCTCCGATCTCGAGGGGTACAGCCTTCAGGCCACGAATGCATCCGCCGAGGTACGCGTGGAGGGCGCCGCGCCAGTCGGAAGCGATCAAACGCGCTCGCTCTTTGGTCGAGAACGTGACGTGAAAATGGAGGCACGTGTGTGTTGACGGCATGAGCGCGATTCTGGCACCCCTCCAGGGTGCAACGCTGTGATGGGGTCTGTTGACCGGCGGTCGGCGGGCCGACCGCCGGCTACCCTCTGGCACCGCTCCGCGGTGCCGGCCGCACAAAATCCATCTATCGAACCGGATCGAGGCATTGACATCGAACGCCGCCCGACGCCGGAGGCGTCATAGACGGTAGCCGGCAGTCGCTCCGCGGTGTTCTGCAAAATCCATCTATCGAACCGGATCGAGGCATTGACATCGAACGCCGCCCGACGCCGGAGGCGTCATAGACGGTAGCCGGCAGTCGCTCCGCGGTGTCCTGCAAAATCCATCTATCGAACCGGATCGAGGCATTGACATCGAACGCCGCCCGACGCCGGAGGCGTCATAGACGGTAGCCGGCAGTCGCCGCCAGGCGACTGCCGGTAAGAAATCCCGCCACAGCGTTGCACCCCGGAGGGGTGCCAGCACGGAATGCCCCAGGATCCCTTGACGCCGCCGCACTACTGTACTAGATTGATAATACAGTGTTCGACATCAACCCCTCCGCTGCTTCGCCCATCTGGCTGCAGATCGAGGAAGGTATCCGCCGCATGATCTCGCTCGGTGCCCTCAAGCCGGCCGATCCTGTTCCCTCGGTCCGCGACCTGGCCCGCACGCTGCGCGTCAACCCCAACACCGTGGCCCGCGTCTACCAGCGCCTGACCGAGGCCGGCGTGCTTGTGGTCAGGCGAGGCGAGGGGACGTACGTCGCGGACGTGCCGCAGCAGCCGAAGAAATCGGAGAAGCACGAGAAGCTCCGCGACGGAGCCACCGCGTACGCAGGAACGGCGCTGGCGGTCGGGGCGGGCGTCGACGAAGCGGCCGCGGAGCTGGAGCGCAGTTACGACCGGCTCTCGCGCGAGCTGAGGAGAAAAGCATGAGCGATCAGAGCGTGGCCGCCGTGACCGTCGACCGCGTGTCGGTTTCGTACGGGAAGCGGCTGGCCGTGGATGACGTGACCTTCGCCGTTCCGGGCGGCTGCGTTTACGCCCTTCTCGGCCGCAACGGCGCCGGCAAGTCGTCGCTGGTGCGCTGCATTCTCGGCCAGCAGAAACCGCAGCGCGGAGCGATCGAGATCTTCGGGGAGGACGCCTGGCGCCATCGCGCGTCCCTGATGGAGCGGGTCGGCATCGTGGCCGAGGAGGCGGACGCGCCGCCGGAGATGCGCGTCGGCGCGATCGGCCGTTTCTGCTCGCGGCTTTACGCCCGATGGGATGCGAAGGCCTTCGAGGATCGCATCGCCCGTTTCGCGATTCCTTTGGGTGCACGCTTTGGCGACCTTTCCAAAGGGCAGAAGAAACAGGTCGCGCTGGCGCTGGCCCTCGCGTCCGCGCCCGATCTCGTGATCCTCGACGATCCCACGCTCGGCCTCGACGTGGTCGCGCGCAAGTCGCTGTTCGAGGAAGTGATTTCCGAACTGGCGGATCGCGGCATCACGATCCTGATCACGACGCACGACCTGGCCGGAGTGGAGACGATCGCCGACCGCGTGGGCATCCTCGTCGACGGAAAGCTCGTGCTCGACGAGGAGCTCGAGACCGTCAAGGCGCGCTTTCGCCGCGCCCGCACCGCCGCGCGCGCGGTCGCGCTCACGAATGCGAACGTGGCCACCGCGGCTGTGCGCGCCTGGGGCAGCGGCACCGAAGCTGTGGTGACGAATTACGACGAGGCGGCCTTCGAGAGATTCCGCACTGGCGGTGAATCCGTCGAGATCTCGCCGATGTCGCTCGAGGACATCTTCGTGTCGGTAGTCGGCGAGGAAGGAGCGCGGCAATGAGCAAGGTGCTGGCAATCGCAGCGCGGGAGATCCGTGAGCGCTCGTTCGTCTTCCTCGCCGCGGCGGCGCTCGCCGCCGCACCATTCCTGGCGCTGCTTATGCCGAGCGGCCGCTTCGCCGATCGGCTGAGCGCGACCACGATCCTCGGCGTCACTCTGGCCACGGCGTTCGTCATCGGCCTCGGGATCCTGCTCGGCGTGTCGCTGATCGGGCGCGAAACTCGCGAGAAGCGCTTGTCGTTCTACTTCGCGCGCCCGGTGTCGGCATCAGCCATCTGGTTTGGAAAACTCGTCGCCGCACTCGCGCTGTTAGCCGGCTCGGCCGTGATCGTGTTCACCCCACCAGCGTTCCTGCTGCCGTCCGGATGGCGCCCCACCTCGTTCGGTTACCCGTTGCGCGAGTGGTATCTGTCTCTCTGGAGCCAGATCGCGGCCGCGATCATCCTCGGTGCCGCGCTCGTGCTGATCGTGCACGCCGTGGCGACGATGCTCCGCGCGCCGTCGCTGCTGCTTGTGGTTGACTTCATCGCCGCCACCGTTTTTCTGGCTGCTTTATGGTCAGCGCTCCTGCCGATCTTCTTTCACAGCCCGGGCTTTGAAACGACGACTGCCATTGTCGGAATGATCGGCGGCGCGATCTGCGCCGCACTCGTGTTCGGAGGGGCGTGGCAGCTGGCGCGCGCCCGGATCGATCCCAAGCGCAGCCATCGGGAACTGTCGATTGCCCTGTGGTGCGCTCTGGCCGTTGTTGCTGCCGGGACCGCGGCGGGAGCGCGCTGGCTGACCTCCGCAACGCCGGGAGATCTCACCACCGTCTACTACTCCGAAGCGAGGGACGGATCCGTTGTCGTGCAAGGGCGCGCCCGGCATCGATTCGATCTCGCGTGGTCGTTCCTTTTCAACACCGCCACCGGCGCATGGACGCCGGCACCGCAGGGCTGGCTCAATTCCACGGGGACGGTCGCGATCTGGCTGAAGCCGCTGCAGCCGATTGAATCGCTGCTCGTGTTGTTCGGTCGGCGTGACAGCGGCGACATCGACCTGCAGGTGGCGCGGCTCCAGGGCGACCAGTGGGAGGTGCGGGACAGCGGGATCACCATGCAAATTCATCGCGGTGAACCGTGGGCGATCAAGCTCTCGCCCTCTGGCGATCGCGTCGCGATCCTCAGCGACGAGACGGTCACGGTGTTCAGTCTCGGCAGCGGCCGCAGCATCGGATCGGCACACATCCCGGTGAAGGGGTGGATCCGGATGAAGTTCATCGGTGCGGACTCGCTGATCGTCACCGCCGTTCCATTCGGTCGTTCATTGCTCGCAACGCGAACGCCTCCGGAAGCGGGTCACCTGGTCGCTTATCGCTTTGACCCGGGCCAGCGAACCGTTCGGCAACTGCTCGACGTGCCGGTCGCAGCCGATGTCAGCGGTCGCATGAGCGTCAGCAACGACGGGCGGACCGTCGCGTTTCGACAGTTCGCCTCGTCGCCGCTCGCAACTCCAAAGCTCCGGCTCTTCGATGTCGCCACCGGCACGGAGAAAGCGTCGATCGCTCCGCTGGGCAACAAAGCATTCGCTACCTCGATGCTGAGCGACGGGACGATTGCCACAACGCAGTTGCGTCAAGGTCAGGGCATCGCCGCGTTCTATTCGCCGGATGGAGCGTTGTTGCGCGCGGTTGAGCTTGGCCGGACTGCATCGTTGCGGCAAGAGGGAGAACTTCCCGATGGACGGCTTCTGCTCTCGGTGGCTCCGGTCGCCTTCACGTCGGACAGGAAAACGCGCAGCTGGAGTGCCATTGCCGTCGATCCGAAATCAGGCGCGGTGACGCGGCTGGGTGACAGTCTGCGGCTGGTCGCGCGCGACGACTGGTACGGCGACACTCAGCCGCACGCGATCTACGTCGCCTACGACAGCAGCGGCCTCGTCGCCTGGAATGCGCTGACCGGCCAGCGCCGTCTGCTCGTGGCGAAGCGTTAGGCTCGTGGCCGCGGCCGGTGTGGGGCAGGCTTTCCAGCCTGCCCTCCCTGGCGTGCTGGAAAGCCTGCTCCACCCGAGCGGAAGCGTGGTAAGAGACTCTTCGCCGCGCTCCACCGCTCCCGCCCGCCCACCGCCCCCGCGGTTGCGCCGGCTCAGAGTGACGGGGAATCGACCTCGTCTTCAGAACTGCTCGAGCACCCGCAAATCGTTCTCGAAGATCGTGCGGATGTTCGGGATGTCGTACTTGAGCATGGCCACGCGGTCCAGGCCCATGCCGAACGCAAAGCCGCTCCACTCCTCGGGATCGATGCCGCAGTTGCGCAGCACCTGCGGGTGGATCATGCCGCAGCCGAGGATCTCCATCCAGCCGGTCTGGGAGCAGGTGCCGCAGCCGGCGCCACGACAGAAGATGCACGACATGTCCACTTCGGCCGAGGGCTCAGTGAAGGGGAAGAAGCTCGGGCGCATGCGCATCTTCGAGTCGGGGCCGAAGAGCCGCCGGATCATGAACTCGAGGGTCGCGCGGAGGTGTCCGATGTGGATGCCGCGGTCGACGACGAAGCCCTCGGCCTGGTGGAACATCGGCGAGCGGCGCATGGTGATCTCGTCGCGGCGGTAGACGCGGCCGCAGGAGAGCACCTTCACCGGCGGCTTCCACTTCTCCATCGATCGGATCTGGACGTTGGACGTATGCGTGCGCAGAAGGAGCGGCGCGCCGGGGAGGTGGCCGCCCTTCTCGACGACGTCGACGAAGAAGGTGTCCTGCGTGTCGCGTGCCGGATGATCGGGGGTGAAGTTCAGGGCCTCGAAGTTGTACCAGTCGGTCTCGATCTCGGGGCCGGGGTCGATGGTGTAGGTCATCTCGCGAAAGAGCTGTTCGACTTCCTGGCGCACGAGCGTGACCGGGTGGAGGTGACCTAACCGGGGCTTCCGGGCCGGCAGCGTGACATCGAGCGTTTCCCGCGCTTCCTTGCGCCCGGCTTCCTCGGCGGCAATGCGCTCGGTCTTTTCCTTGAGCTCCGACTCGATGCGGTCGCGCAGCTTGTTGAGCGCGTCCCCGACGTCCTTCTTCTGCTCCTTCGGGACTTCCTTCAGGCGCGAGAAGAGCGCGGGAATGAGGCCGCCCTTGCGGCCGAAGTAGCGGACCCGCAGCTCGTCGAGCGCAGTGGCGCTGTTCGCCGCGGCCAGGGCGGCGTCGAATTCGGAGGAGAGGGCGGTGATGTCGTTCTGCATGTGGGCTTCGGCAACTTCAGGATTGAAACCTCAACATTTTCGCGTTCTGCGTCGCACAAAAGAAAACGCGGGCCATTCTAGCCCGCGTTTTCGATTCGACGACTGTGAAGGATGTTACTTGGCTGCGGCCTTCGCTTTTTCGAGTCCGGCGCGGGCGCTGTCGACGATGGCCGCAAACGCGGCGGAATCGCGGACGGCCAGATCAGCGAGGATCTTGCGGTCGAGCGTGTTGCCGATGGCCTTCAGCCCGGCGATCAGCTGCGAGTAGGACATCCCGTGGGCGCGGGCGGCGGCGCTGATGCGCACGATCCACAGCCTGCGGTACTCGCCCTTACGGTCTTTGCGTCCGGTGAAGGAGGCGTTCAGGCCCTTCTGGACCTGCTGCATGGCGATGCGGAAACCGCGGGACTTCATCCCCCAGTAACCGCTGGCCAGCTGCATCACCTTGGCGCGGCGATTTTTTCTCTTCGGACCTCGTTTGACTCTCGGCATGTTCTCTCCTCGTTTTCCTTCGTTGTGAGCGGCCCGGCCAGGAGGTGGATCGTCGCCTTGGCGCGCTCTGGTTTGAAGTGCTGAGTACTGAGTGCTGAGTACTGAGTAAAACCACTCAGTACTCAGCACTCAGTACTCAGTACTCTTCTCTAGTACGGCAGCATCCGCTTGACGTTCTTCTTGTTGGCCTTCGAGACCTCGACCTCACCGGCCAGCGCCGCTTTGCGCGACGGCGACTTCTTGGTCAGGATGTGCCCGTGGAAGGCGTGATTCCGCTGGATCTTGCCGTTCGCGGTCTTCTTGAACCGCTTGGCGGCACCGCGATGCGTCTTCATTTTCGGCATAGTTCGACCTCGTAACAGCCAGCGATCCAACCGGATCGAGGGCGGGTTGATTCCCAATTGATGGGTTCCGCGGTTCCGCGGTTGCGCAGTTCCGCGGCGGTCATTCGACCGCGGAACCTCGTAACCGCGCAACCACGTAACCGGTGGGGCGGTGGTGATTCAATGCGCCGCTTTGATCGGCGCGATGACCATGGTCATGCGGTTGCCCTGCACGTCGGGGTGCGGGCTTTCGGGAGCTCCGAACTCCTTGACCTCGGTCAACAGGCGGTCGAGCACGGCGCGGCCGAGCTCCATGTGCGTCATTTCGCGGCCCCGGAAGCGGATCGAGGCCTTGACCTTGTCGCCGTGCTGGAGGAATCGCAGGACGTGGTTCTTCTTGAAATCGAAGTCGTGTTCGTCGATGCGGGGGCGGAACTGCACCTCCTTGACGACGATGACCTTCTGCTTCTTCTTCGCTTCGCTCTGCTTCTTCTTCTGCTGGAAGACGTACTTCCCGTAATCCATGATCTTGCACACCGGCGGGTTCGCCGATGGCGAGATCTCGACCAGGTCGAGAGTCTTGACGCGGGCCATCTCCTGCGCCTGCGCAAGCGGGACAACGCCCACCTGCTTGCCTTCATGGTCGATCAGGCGCACCTCGGGGATGCCCCGGATCATTTCATTGATGCGGGATTCCGGTTCTGCGGGTCTTCGGTCGAATCTCGAGCCTCGTCGCGGTGGGAAAATACGAACTTCCTCCTTTAGTACTGGCCTTTTAGTGCTGACCTTCACATGGGCCGATGCAGCTGGTCCTCATGAAACGAGCAGCGACCAGCCAACGGTGAGCGGGATCGAATGATTCCTGCTCGCAATTCACTGGTCGCTGCCCGCTCAAGTGCCGGTCAATCTACGAATAAAGCTGTGGGATGTCAACGAAGGACGTCATAGAACCGCGCCACCGTCGTCCAGAACCGGCGAAACTGAGCCCCCGTCACTCTGAGCCGGCGGAACCGCGGGGATGGTGGTGGGCGGGAGCGGTGGAGCGCGGCGAAGAGTCTCTTGCCGGGACGATTGAGACTGGCATGACAGCAGTGCAATCGGGAGAATCGTCGCTGCGCGTGCCGCTCCCGCCGGTCACGGAGGGCAGGCTGGAAAGCCTGCCCCACACGGAGGGCCACGGAGGGCAGGCTGGAAAGCCTGCCCACACCAGGCGCTACAGCGTCAGGGCCCGCGTGTCGGTCAGGCGTTTCGCTTCCGCGATCACAGCATCGACGGTCATCGACCCCTGATCGCCGCTGGTGCGCTTGCGCAGGCTGACCGTTCCGCTCGACGCTTCCTTGTCGCCCACGATGAGCATGAACGGCACCTTCTGCAACTGGGCCTCGCGGATCTTCGCGCCGAGTTTCTCGTCGCTCTCGTCGACGTGCACCCGAAGGCCGGCGGCGTGGAACTTCGCCGCCGTCTCGTTCGCGTAGTCGACGAATTTCTCGGAGACCGGCAGCACCGCCACCTGAACCGGTGCCAGCCAGAACGGGAACGCGCCGGCGAAATGCTCGATGAGGATGGCGATGAAGCGCTCGAACGACCCGTAGACCGCGCGATGGAGGACAACCGGCCGGTGCTCGGTGTTGTCCTCTCCGACGTAGACGAGATCGAACCGCTCCGGCGCGTTGTAGTCGAGCTGGAAAGTGCCGAGCTGCCACTTCCGGCCGATGCTGTCGGAGACTTCGAAATCGATTTTTGGCCCGTAGAAGGCGCCGTCGCCGGGCTTCATCTCGTAGGGGCGGCCGAGGGAGTCGAGGGCACTCTTCAGAAGCGATTCGGCACGATCCCAGAGTGCATCGTCGCCGATGCGCTGTTCGGGACGGGTCGCGAATTTGGCCACGTACTCGAGCCCGACCGAGGCGTAGACCTTGTCCAGCAGCGCCACGAAGCGCCGCGCCTCGTCGGGCACCTGCTCTTCCATGCAGATGATGTGAGCGTCGTCCTGCTGGAACTGCCGGACCCGGGTCAGGCCGCTGAGCACGCCCGAGGCTTCGTTGCGATGCAGCACGTCCTGCGTGCTGTACCGGACCGGAAGATCGCGGTAGCTGTGCCGCTTCATGCCGTACAACAGGTAATGCGAGGGGCAGTTCATCGGCTTGAGCGAGGAGTCGTGCTCGCCGGTCTCGTTGTCGAGCACCAGGAACATGTTCTCCTTGTACTTGCCCCAGTGTCCGCTGATCTCCCAGAGACCTTTGTTGTACATCAGAGGAGTCTTGACCTCGACGTAACCGTTCTCGAGAGTCAACCGGCGCATGTTCTCCGACAGCACGTTGTAGAGGACGGTTCCCTTCGGACTCCAGAACGCGGCGCCGGGCGCGAACGGATGGAAGTAGAAGAGGTCGAGCTCTTTCCCCAGCTTCCGGTGATCGCGCGCCTTCGCTTCCTCGGTCCGCCTGATGTACTCGTCGAGCTCCTTCTGATCCGACCAGGCGGTGCCGTAGATCCGCTGGAGCATCTGGTTTCTCGAATCACCGCGCCAGTACGCGCCGGCGACGGAGAGGAGCTTGAACGCGCCCAACCGGCCGGTGGACGGCACGTGCGGTCCGCGGCAGAGGTCGAACCACTCCCCCTGGCGATAGACCGAGAGCACCTGGTCGCCCGGGATGTCCCGGATGATCTCCACCTTGAACTTCTCGCCCAGTTTCTCGAAGGTGCTGATGGCCTCGTCGCGCGACCACTCCTCGCGGCGGATGGGGATGTCGCGCTTGACGATCTCCTGCATCTTCTCTTCGATGCGGCGGAGGTCCTCGTCGGTGAAGGGGCGGTCGGTGCTGAAGTCGTAGAAGAAGCCGTTCTCGATGACTGGCCCGATGGTGACCTGAGTGCCGGGGAACAGCTCCTGGACGGCCATGGCCATGAGATGGGCGGTGGAGTGGCGGATGGTCTCGAGGCCGGCCTCGCTCTTCGGCGTGACGATCTCGATTTTCGCCTGGTCGGGGACCCTGGCGTAGACGTCGACGATCCTGCCGTCGATCTTGCCGGCGATGGCGTCTTTGGCCAGGCGCTTCCCGATCGACGCGGCCACGTCGGCGACAGTGGCGTTGTCCTGGACTTCTTTGCTGGATCCGTCAGGGAGTTGAACGTGCATCTTGACCTCGTGTGTGTTCCGCGGTTGCGCGGTTCCGCGGTGAAGCCGGTCAGGGAAACCGTGAACCCCGCAACCTCGTAACCAGAAATAAAAAAGGCCCCGAAGGGCCCTGTCTGTTGATCTTCTCTCAAAAAGACGATCACTGACAGGGCATGAGCGTCGTGCCGGTCGTTCGCGTCTGCGTGGTCGTCGTGTGTTTCATGGCGTCAGGCGGCGGAGTATAGCATTCCCCATGCGCATCGCCCTGACCCGATCGGGCGGTTTCACCGGTACGCGCGTCCGCGTCGAGCTCGACACGGCGGGCCTTCCTGCCGGCGAGGAACAGCGACTGCGCGATCTTCTCGCCGCCGCAGAGCTCAAGGCTTCACGATCGCCTGCGGTGCGGGACGCGTTCACCTACGACCTGGCCATCGAGGACGGCGGCCGCCTGAGCACCTGCCGCACCGATGACTCTGCCATGAACGACCACACGCGCGAGCTCGTCGACTGGTTGCTCGAGCATGCGCCGCGGGTGTGAGTGGGGCGGTTCGATACGAGGTTGCGCGGTTGCGCGGTTGCGCGGCGTGTTCGGGAAGAGACTTTCAGCAGCGTGCAACATCGCGACTTTGCAGCCGCGCAACATCGGAACCTCGTGACCCTTCCTGCCCGCTTTCTCCATGATTGCACCGTGCATTTGCCATCCGCCGGGTATAAGGTGAGGTATCCCCAAATTCGGAGGTTCCGGTGAGACGCACGAACGTCATATGCGGATTCCTTCCCCCTTACATCCTGCGGAGACTCGCCGAGGCGGGTGATGAAGGGCAGCGCGAAGTGGCCAGGGCCACACTCGACATGTCGGCCCACATCCGCGGCGAGCGAACTGCGCTGGCGGCCATGGCAGCCATGATGGCCATCGCCACGGGCGAGAAGCGGCGCACGGTGTACGACGCGCACAACCTGCGTTCGCTGCCCGGCACGCGGGTGCGCGGCGAGGGGGATCCCAGGAGGGGAGACGCCGCTGTCGACGAGGCCTACGACGGCTCGGGCAGGACGTTCGACTTCTTCGAGAAGGTGTTAGGCCGGAATTCCGTCGACGGCCGCGGCCTGCGCCTCGATTCCACGGTCCACTTCGGCGTCCGCTTCGCCAATGCCCAGTGGAACGGACGCCAGATGATCTATGGCGACGGCGACGGCCAGCTCTTCAACCGCTTCACGAAATCGCTCGACGTCATCGCCCACGAGCTCTCCCATGGCGTCACGCAGTACACCGCCAATCTCGAGTACCTCGACCAGTCCGGAGCGCTCAACGAGCACTTCTCCGACGTGTTCGGGATCCTGGTCAAGCAGTACTCGCTCAAGCAGAGCGCGAAGAAATCCGACTGGCTCATCGGAGCGGAGCTGCTGTCGAAGCGCGTGCGCGGCGTGGCGGTGCGTTCGATGAAGGCGCCCGGCAGCGCCTACGACGATCCGATCCTGGGCCGCGACCCCCAGCCGGCTCACATGAAGGACTTCCTCCACACCGACGAGGACAACGGTGGCGTGCACACGAACTCCGGCATTCCCAATCATGCCTTCTACCGCGCGGCCACTCTCATCGGCGGCAACGCCTGGGACACGGCGGGGAAGGTCTGGTATCACGCCCTCACGCGCCATCTTCGCGCCGACGCACAGTTCCGCGACTGTGCCGACGCCACCTACGAGTCCGCGGGTGCTCTGTTCGGCCCGCGGAGTGAGCCGCAGGCGGCGGTCGCCGAAGCATGGAGCGCCGTGGGCGTGCCGGTCTCACCCGGTCTGCGCGAGGATGTTCCGCGCGCCATGACCGCCACGATCGATTTTCCATCCGGCGGCGCGGAATTGCCCTTCCTCTCGACCGACGAGCCGCGCCGCGCGTAGGGAAGCGCAGCCGCGCGCAAGCAACCCGGACGAGGGTCAGACGCAATGGCCTTAAGTTAACTAACTAAAAGAGGAACCGCTTCGGCACATCCGCCTGAACCAGGCGCCCATTTCAGTTGGAACGGTGGCGGCTCACGCCCCCCCTGGCGCCCACCCATCTCGGCGCCCGAACGGTCGCTGCCGTACAATGCCTCCATCCAATTCACATCGGGACACTCTAGGAGGGTTTTCTCATGAAGATCGGTTCCAAGATTTCCCTGGTTTTGTGCGTGCTTCTGGTGGCCACGGCCACGACGGTCATGGCGGCCGACAAGCCGACGATCGGTGTGGCCGAGTTCCGCAACGATACGTCTGCGGGATGGTGGAGCGGCGGCACGGGGCGCGACCTGGCCGGCATGCTGACCAACGAGCTCGCGGCGACCGAGAAGTTCCGCCTCGTCGAGCGTGACAAGCTCAACGCCGTCCTCGAAGAGCAGGACCTCGGAGCCTCGGGACGCGTGGCCAGGGGCAGCGCGGCGAAGATCGGCAAGTTGACCGGCGCGAAGTACCTCGTCATGGGCACGGTCTCGTCGTACGAGGAAAAGACCTCGGGCGGGGGCGGTGGACTGAGCTTCCGCGGGATTTCACTCGGCGGACGCAAGGACGAAGCCTATATGGCCGTCGACCTCCGCGTGGTCGACACCACCACCGGCGAAGTGGCTTATACGCGCACCGTGGAAGCGCGTTCCGGAAGCTACGGCATTCACGGCGGCCTGTACCGTGGCGGTTTCGGCGGCAATCTCGGCAAGTACGAGAACACGCCGGCCGGCAAGGCCATCCGGGGCTGCCTTGTGGAGATCAGTGATTACCTCAGCTGCGTGATGGTCGATCAGGATTCCTGCATGCAGGAATATCAGGCCAAGGAAGGCGCGCGCCGCGAGAAGACGAAGAAGAGCATCAAGATCGAATAGCGGGAATCCACAAGTCCGTGTGAAAAGGCGCCGCAAGCGGCGCCTTTTCATTTTTGTGCGAGCTCAGGCATTCACGCTTTTTGCATTTCCGGCGTAGGGACGCGCAGCAGCGCGTCCCTACGCAAGAGCCAGCTATGTCTTCAATCGAATCCTCGCCGCGCGTTCGCGCGCTCGAAGCGCTGGCCCGGGTCACCGATCGGGTGGCGCACGCGACCGAGCAGCTCGACATCTGCGAGGGAGCCCTCGACGCCCTGGCCTATGCCATCGGCGCGGAGCGGTCGGCCATCCTGCTCTTCGACGGCAACGGCGTGATGCGCTTCTGCGGGACTCGCGGGATCTCCGCGGAGTACATGCAGCAGGTGGATGGGCACACGCCGTGGACCCCCGAGGATCGCGATGCCGAACCGATCCTCGTGCCGGACGCGCTTCGCAATCCATCGCTGGCGAGCCTTCATGACGCCTTCGAGCGCGAGCACATTGGTGCCCTGGCCTTCGTCCCGCTGAACGGACACGAGGCGGTCATCGGCAAGTTCATGGTCTATTGGGACGAGCCGCACGCGATGACCGCGGCTGAGCTGGAAGCAGCCCGCGGAATCGCGGAGCGCGTGGCCCTGGGTGTGGAGCGACTCCGCGCGGCCGCGGCAGTGCGGGCGCACCGAGACCAGCTGGAGTCGATCCTGCGCGGCATCATCGACGGCGTGACCGTGCTGGACCCGTCCGGACGGATCGTCTTCGCCAATCCTGCCGCAGCCCGGCTGATCGGCGTCGCTTCGGTCGAGGAGCTGCTGCGCATGCCTTCGAACCGGATCCTCGAGAAGTTCGAGCTGTTCAACGAGGACGGCGAACCGCTCGATCCTTCCGACCTTCCGGGCCGTCTGGCGTTTCTCGGTCGCATTCCGCCACCTCTCGTCGTTCGTTTCCGCGTCCGATCGACGGGGGAGGAACGATGGTCCAGCGTATCGGCCTCACCGATCTTTGGCGCAGGTGGCGAAGTGGCGATGGCCATCTCCACGTTCCGCGACATCACCGCGGCACGGCAGGCGCGAGAACGCGAGCGTTTCCTGGCCACCGCCAGCGAGATCCTGGCGTCATCGCTCGACTACGAGACCACGATGAAGTCGGTGGCTCACCTGGCCGTGCCCGGTATCGCGGACTGGTGCAGGATCGACGTTCTCGGTCCGACCGGAACACCGAAAGCGCTGGCCGTCGTGCACAGGGACCCGGCAAAGATGCGCTGGGCCGAGGAGATCGAACGCCGGTTCCCCCCGCAGCCGGAGCGCAGCGCCCTGACCCGCATTGCCGCCACCGGCCAATCGGAGCTGTATCCGGAGATCACGGATGAAATGCTCCGCTCAGCGACCAGGGACGACGAGTACCTGGAGATCCTTCGCAGCCTCGGATTGCGATCGGCCATGACCGTTCCGCTGACCGCCCGCGGCAGGACGATCGGAACGATCACCTTCATCATTTCCGACTCGGCACGACGCTTCAACGAAATCGACCTCGCCTTTGCCGAAGACCTGGCGCGGCGAGCGGCGCTGGCCATCGACAATGCCGAGCTGTACCGCCACGAGCAGGAGGCGCGGCACCGCGAGGCCGACGCTCGCGCCGAGTCGGAGCGGGCCAACCGCGCCAAAGACGATTTCCTGGCCACCGTCTCCCACGAGCTGCGCACTCCCCTGACCGCTATCCTTGGCTGGTCGCGCATGCTGACCACCATGAACGTCGACGAGGAGACGCGCGGCTCCGGTCTGCTGGCGATCGCCCGGGCCGCCGAGACGCAGGCCCGGATCATCGACGACCTGCTCGACGTCTCCCGCATCATCACCGGCAAGTTGCGGCTGGAGGTCCGTCCCGTGGCTCTCTCGCAGGTGGTCAGCGCTGCCGTCGACGCGGTGCGCCCTGCCGCCGAGGCACGGCACATCACTCTCGACGTCGATACGCCCGACATCGTCGTCCGCGGCGACCCCGACCGCCTGCAGCAGGTGCTCTGGAACCTGCTCTCGAACGCCGTGAAGTTCACCCCCGAAGGTGGCCGTGTGTCCATCCGCGCCGAAAAATCGAAGAGCAACGTCAGCGTCAGCGTCAGCGACACGGGCACCGGAATCGCGCCCGACCTTCTGCCGTTCGTCTTCGACCGTTTCCGCCAGGCTGACAGCAGTGCCACGCGCGTCTTCGGCGGCCTCGGGCTGGGACTGTCGATCGTCCGCTCGCTCGTGGAGATGCACGGCGGAACCGTGTCCGCCAGGAGCGAAGGAGAAGGCCGCGGCGCGACGTTCACGGTGACGCTGCCACTGCTGGCTGCGGGCGCCGATGCGGAGCACGATGCGCCTGTCCCGGCCCGAGGGCTCAACGGCCGGCGCATTCTTCTGGTCGAGGACGACGAGGCCACGCGCCAGTTCCTCAGGACGCTGCTGACCGCTGCCGGCGCAGACGTGCGTGCTGCGTCGAGCGTGCCGGAGGCGATCGGCTGTCTCGACCACTTCACGCCGCACGCCGTCGTCACGGACATCGCCATGCCGGAACAGGACGGCTACTCACTGCTCGAGCAGCTCCGCAGCCGTGCCGGACGCGATGTGCCGGCGATCGCGGTGACGGCGTACGGCCGTCCCGAGGATCGGGAGCGGGCCATGCGCGCCGGGTTTTCCTCGTACGTGCGGAAGCCCGTCGACCCCGACGCATTCATCGAGACGGTGGCCTCCATCGCGAACTGATCCTGCGCTGCTCGCGGCCGTGAAGGCCTGATGAGAAATTGAAAATTGAAAATTGAGGCTCTTCAGGATATTCAATGGGTCTGGCGAATTTTCGAAGAGGGCATTCCAGCCGCGGAGCGGCGCAATCTAAGTAGCCCAAGGCTTCAGCCTTGGGGGATGAGGCAAGACGACAGCGTCGTCAGCCGCGGAGCGGCGACATTGGTCTCCGGGAGATGTCGCCGCTCCGCGGCTCGAGGGGCTCCGTCCGATACTCAAGGTGAGCCCACTGGAAACCATGAAGAGCCAGAATTGAGAAGCCGCCGATGAGTCACACCAACACCCAGGTCCTGTTTCACAGCCGTCCCGCGGGCATGCCGAAGGAAGACAACTTCGAGATCGTCGAAAGATCGATGCCTTCCATCGGGGCAGGCGAGGTGCTCTGTCGCGTCCTCTACCTTTCGGTCGATCCGTACATGCGCGGTCGCATGAATCCGGGGAAATCGTACGCGGCCCCTGCGAAGCTCGGCGAGCCGATGGTCGGTCAGACGGTCAGCGAGGTCGTGGAGTCGAAGGATTCGCACTTCCGCCCCGGCGACTTCGTCCTCGGCTTCACTGGCTGGCAGGCCTATGCAGCGATGCCGGCAAAGGACCTGCGCAAGGTCGATCCCGTCGCACCGTTGTCGTACTACCTCGGCGTCCTCGGCATGCCGGGACTGACCGCGTACGTCGGCGTGATCGACATCGGTCAGCCCAAAGAAGGGGAGACGGCCGTCGTCAGCGCAGCGGCCGGCGCGGTCGGATCGATCGCCGGCCAGATCGCGAAAATCAAAGGATGCCGCGCCGTCGGTACTGCGGGCAGCGACGAGAAATGCGCGTGGGTCACCGGCGAGCTGGGGTTCGACGCCTGCATCAACTACAAGACCGCGAACCTCGACGACGCGCTGAAGGCCGCCTGCCCTGACGGAATCGACATCTACGTCGATATGGTCGGTGGGGCCATGCTGGAGGCGGTGCTCAGGCAAATCAACGTCCACGCGCGCATCCCGCTCATCGGGATGATTTCCCAGTACAACGCCACCAGTCCCGTTCCTGGCCCGAACCTTGGTCCGCTGCTCGTCAATCGCGCGACCGTGCGCGGCATGGTGGTGATCGACCACCAGGATCGTTACGGCGATTTCATTCGCGACGTGTCCGCGTGGCTGCGGGAGGGCGCGATTCGTTGTCGAGAGGACGTGGTGCAGGGTCTCGAGAACGCGCCCGGCGCATTCATCGGCCTCTTCCGCGGCGAGAACGTCGGCAAGCGTGTCGTGCAGGTCGCGCCCGATCCGCGGCGCGGCGCGCAGCGGTGAATGAGGCTCACGTGCCGAGGACGTTGAATCCGGAGGTGGTCACCGATCGCCCCGCTCCTCGAGGAGGAGATCAACGATGTCAGAGCGCGATCGGAGCGGCGGAGGAACACGGAAGTCGGCGAGCGGGGCCTCGAGCACCTCCGCTTCGCCGCTTGCCGGGATCAGTCCGCTGATCACCACTGTCACGACGAAGTTGAGACACAGCGCCACGAAACCGGCATTGACGCCGAGGAAGGGATCCCGCTTCGTGAGCATGAGAAATGCGACCGCGGCCACTCCCACGGCCATTCCGGAGAACACGCCGGCCCTGCTCACCCGGCGCGAATAAAGTCCCAGGATGATGCCCGGGAAGAACTGCGTGACGCCGGCATACCCGATCAGCAGGAGTGCGACGAGCGTAGGCGAGTTGTGGATGGACAGGTAGAGCGCGATCGCGGTGACGATCACGACGAGGATCCTGGCCAGCCGGGCCACCTGGTCGTCGCTCATTGCCGGCGCGAACAGCGGCCGGTAGAAGTTCTTGGCGAACAGCGTCGAAGCCGTGAGGATGATGATGGCGCCGGGGACCATCGCGGTCAGCGCCCCGGCGCCGCCGATGATGCCGAGGAACCAGGGCGGAAACGTCTTTCGAACGACGGTGAGCAGAGCCAGGTTGCTGTCCGCAAGGTGCGGGACGGCGATGACGGCGGCGAACCCTACAAAAAACACGAACGCCAGGCTGAGGCTGTACAGCGGCATGGCCACGGCGTTGCGGCGAACAGTCTCGCCGCTCTTCGCACTGAACACGGCAGCGAGCGTATGGGGCCACATGTAGAAGCCGACGGAGGTCAGCAGCACGGTCGAGATGAACCATGCGTGTCCCATCGTCTGCGTGCTGCCGGGCATCACCAGATGCGCGGGATGTGCTCGCGCCAGTGCAGCGAACATCGGCCCGATGCCGCCGAACCAGACGGTGGGCACGCCGATCCCGATCGCGATCGCCGAGCCGAGCAGCAGGAAGTCCTTCAGCACGCTGACCCAGGCCACGGCGCGCATGCCGCTCATGAAGACGAACACCGCGATCAGCGCACCGGAGATCAGCATCGCTGTCGTCCGCCCGATTCCTTCGAAGCTCGCCACCTCCACGATGATCCCCAGGCCGGTGAGCTGGAGCTGAAGGTACGGAATCATGAAGACGACGCTGACGAGCGCCACGAATGCGCCGAGGTGCCTGCTGCGATAGCGGAGGGTAAAGAAGTCGGACGTCGTCTGCAGCCCGTGTCGCTTTCCGATCTCCCACATCTGGGGCAGGTAGTAGTACGAAACGACGTACCCCAGCGCGAGGTAGGCGAGGATGTAGAGCGTCGGGCCGCCCTTCGAGTACGCCCAGCCGCTGGCGCCGAGGAACGAAAACGTGGTGTAGACCTCGCCTGCCATCAGGAGCCAGACGAAGACCACGCCGAATCCGCGGGCGGCGACGGTCCACTGCTCGAGGTCCATCTTGTAGCGTGCGCCGGCGAAGAAGCCGATCGCCGAACCGGCGGCGATCAGGCCGAAGATGATCGGCAGGGCGATAGCGCTCGCGCTCACCCGCGGCTTCTCCTCTCGATGCGGAGAGCGCACCACATGAAGAGCGGGGTGAGCGCGGTCCAGAGGATCAGCCAGAAGAGATTGAAGGGAAGGCCGAGGACGATCGGATGAACGCGGTCCCAGAGCGAGACCGAGAAGCACATCGCCGTGAACGGAATGAGCCCGAAGAGAAGAGTGATCAGCGGAGGAGGCTTCATGGGGCGCGAGGATTATAGGGTGGCGCCGCGTCAGCCGCTGGCGATCGCCTGCCACAATGGCAGGCAATCCGCGGGCAGATCGCCGAGGTGCGCTTCGACCGCAGCGATGACCTCGTTGCGATCGTTGACCTCCAGAAGAGCGCGAATGTCAGAGACGTCCTGAGGACCGCCGGCGAAGAGCTTCAGAAGAATCAAATCGCTGGTGAGAGCAACCGGGATCGTCCTGCCGCCGACGTCGAGCAATTCGGCGCGATCGAGGATGCGTTCCTGCCATTGGTCCTTCGCGACGACGATGTCCACCATCTCTCCTTCGGGGAGAACGATGCGCACCATGCCGCGCAGCGGGTCCTCGAAGTCGCCCTGGCGCACGTCGATGATCACTCCCTCACTTCGGAATGCAGCCCAGAACTCGTCGCGCAGAACCGCGGCGTCGGTGGTCAGGAAGTCCATGTCGAGTGTCGACCGCGGGTGGCCGCGAGCGGCCACCGCGACCGCTCCGATCAGTGCGTGCCGGATGCCGCGTGTGCTGAGGTAGTCGCTGACGCTGCCGGCGTTCATTCTTCGGTACAACCCGACGAGCGTCTGCCGGCACGACGAGAGGCGGCGATGCGGCGGATCGCTTCTTTCCTGGAAACCTTCTGGCCGGCCATGAAAAAGGCGAGATCGCGCTCACGCAGCGCGTCGAGCATGGCGATCCGCTGTGCCGCAGAGAGGGCTCGCATCGCCTCCCGCTGTTCACGCCTGAGCTCGTCCGCCACGGATCGCATGAAGTCGAGTATGCCAGAAACGCAATCGCCGGCACGCGTGCCGGCGATTCTGGTCGAGCGGCGTACGCTGCAGCCCTGCTGCAAGCCTGGATGGCTGTCTGCTCCGCAGTGAACTGACGCCGGCTCCTCTTCTCTCTGGACGTGGCGGCCCTCCTTGCCGTGTGCGCGACACGGCCTCTGGTCCGTCACGTTCCGTCTGAGGCTTTACGCGGCAGCACGAGCTGCACGCGGAGACCTCCGCATGGCGCGGTCTCCAGCGCCAACGATCCACCATAGAGATCGACGAGATCGCCGACGATGGCGAGCCCGAGGCCGGAGCCGGACTGAGTCTCATCAGCGCGAACGCCCCGTTGGAGGACGCGGCCCCGCATCGCGAGGGCAATCCCGGGACCGTCATCATCGACGACGATTGCGATACCGTCTGGCGTGTCCGACGCCGAGACCCTCACTTCGGAGCGCGCCCATTTGCACGCATTCTCGAGAATGTTCCCCAGCATTTCCTCCAGATCGTGAGTCTCACAACGCACCGCGCACGAATCGGGGATGTTGATTGAGACCGAGGGCCTCTGGTCCGGGTACAGACGACCAAGCGTGCGAACCAGCCTCTCTGCGACCGGCCGGACCTCGACGTGTGCCCCGTAAGGATTGCCGGAAGCGGCCGTTCGGGCGCGCGCGAGGTGGACCTCAACCTGGCGCCGCATTCGGTCGACCTGCTCCGCGATCGTCGCGGCGCTTTCGCTCTCGTTCGTCGTTTCGAGTCGCTCCGCTTCCTGCGCCACGATTGCGAGCGGCGTCTTGAGAGACGATAGGGCCAAGTCTCCATTTGTGAGACGATAGGGCCAGGTCTCCATTTGCGCCCACGATAGACGATAGGGCCAGGTCTCCATTTGCGCCCATGCGGAGACGATAGGGCCAGGTCTCCATTGGAGCTCGGTCTCGACTGTGGCGGCTAACGTTGCCGACCGTATGACCTGGCATGCGGGACAGGTCGCCGAGGTGCGCCCGGGTGCCACGCGGCGGTGTAGACGGTTCGATCGCGCGGGAGACGATGTACCGTTAGGTCTCACACGCAGCGGAAGATGACGCAGCCGCGCGTCGGCGAGAATTCGAGCCGCGCTATGGTGCTGAAGACGCCGTGCGGACTACGGTGCGCCGGGAATCCAGGGGCGCGTGCGAAGGAACGGCAGGTTGAACTCGCTCGGCGGAGGCGTCCACTTCGGGAGCCGCCGCTTCATGCGAGAGCGGGCCGCCTCGATCAGCTCGCGCAGCGGATCCTGATCGCGAGCACCCCGGCAGTGGCTGACCAGCGAAGAAACACGGCTGCGGCGGATGCCGAGCGCCTCACCGATCTCTGACTGGCGGATCAGACCCTCC
>JAJXWV010000038.1 GCA_021781455.1 Acidobacteriota bacterium
GGCGCGAGATCGCAGCGGTGGTCGCTCCGGCCGCGCCGCGCGCCCCGGCATCGACGCGCCCGCGCCCGGCGGCAGGCGCTGCGCCGCACGCGTCCTTCGATCGCGAGGTGCACAAGGACGCGGAAGCCGGCACGGTCCGGCTGCGCATGGACGTCGGGAAGCGCGACGGCATCCGGCCGGCCGACGTGGTCGGCTCGATCGCCAACGAAGCGGGAATCGCCGGGCGCGACATCGGGCCGATCGAGATCCGCGACGACGTCACGTACGTCAGCGTCCCGGCCGAGTCGGCCGAGCTCGTGGTCCGCAAGGTCGGCCACACGCGATTCCGCGGCCGGGCCGTGAACCTGCGCGTGGCCGGTCCGGACAGCGAGACCCCGCGGCCAAGGCCTTACGATCGTCCATCGCGTCCTCCACGCCGTGATTTCGGACCACCCGACCGTGGCGCGCGACCGGCGCGCCGTGATTTCGGACCACCCGACCGTGGCGCGCGACCGGCGCGCCGGTTTGCAGGCCGGCGCGAAGAGGGTGACCGCGGCGCGAAACGCCCGGGCGGCGCGTTCGACCGCTTCTCGCGGAAGCCCGGCGGACCACGCCCGGGCCGCCCGGCTCCCGGCGGGCGCGGCAAGAAGCGTTAGGCCAGGCCGAACACCGTGTACATCGGTGCTACCCGCCTGGGTGATGCGCTGGCGTGGGAGTGCGGACGTCTCGTCCGGCGGTATCGGGTTGTCCTGAACAAACGGCCGGACGGGACGTCCGGCCGCGGCGGACGGGACGTCCGCACTCCAGGACGGCGGTCAGCCGGTGTGATGCAGCCGCCAGCTGCGCCGGTAGACAGCGGCTACGATGCAGCGATGTTGTCTCGAACGATCGCCGTCAAGCCGCGCCTCAGCAATCACCTCCTCTACGCTCTGTCGATGCTTTTCGCGTTGCCGTTCCTCGGCGGCGGAGCTCTCGCGCTGCTTCAGGGCATCCGTCAGTACGGGACCGGCAAGAACGCGATCGTCCTGATCGTCGTCGGTGTCATCTGCGTCGCAACCGGTCTGCTGGTCGTGGGGGGACTGCGCTCTACCGCAGCGGCCAACAGCAGGAGTGAAGCACTGCAGGCGAGGTATCCGGGGAAGCCGTGGATGTGGCGCGAAGAGTGGATGAACCGCAGCATCAGGGACTCGAACCGCGTGGGCGCGATCGGCATGTGGATCTTCGCGTTGTTCTGGAACGCGATCTCGATCCCCCTGGCCGTGCTCATCGCGCCTTCGGAGCTCGCGAAAGGGCATCACGCCGCGCTGCTCATCCTTCTCTTTCCCCTCATCGGCATCTTCGTGTTCATTGCAGCGATCTATCAGACCCTGCGGAGCATCCGGTTCGGCACCTCGACGTGCCATCTGGAGAATGTTCCCGTCGTTCCGGGACGGAAGTTTCGTGGCGACGTCGAGATCGGCAACGACACGGTCCCGGAGGATGGCTACCACTTTCGAATTGCCTCCCTGCAGGCGATGACCACGGGCTCCGGAAAGAACCGCTCGACGACCGAGCACACCCTGTGGGATGACGAGATCGAGGTCAACGCAGCGGCAGCCATGCGCAGCCCGACGGGCGTCCGCGTTCCGTTCGAGCTCGCCACTCCGCCGGACGGGCACACCACCGACGAGAGCGATTCATCGAACCGTTACTTCTGGCGGCTTTACGCGACCGCGCAGTTCGCCGGCGTCGACTACGCCGCCCAGTTCCAGATCCCGGTGTTCCAGACCGGCGAGGCGGTGGACGGCAGCGAGTTCGCGGCGTTCGAGCAGCGCCACCGCAGCGAAGCCGCGCGTCGTCAGCTCCCTCTGTCGGCCGGCGTTCAGATCACGGCACGGCCCGAAGGCGGGGAGGAGTTCCAGATTCGCGCGAAGAAGACGATCGGGGGGATGCTTCGTTCGCTTCTCTTCCTGGTCATCCTGAACGCCGCGCTCGCGGCGCTCATCCATTACAACGCACCATTCGGCTTCCGCGCCGTGCTGTTCCTCATCGATCTGCTCGTGATCCTCGCGAGCATCGATTACCTGTTCGGGAAGACGACGGCCACCGTCGACGCCACCGGCGTCAAAGTCCGGTGGGAATGTTTCGGCGCCGCGTGGACGACGTCGTACGATGCCGCGGCGATCGCTTCGATCGACGGCGCGACGCCCGGCGGGAACAACGCCTCGTCGTTCGCCGTCAAGCTGAAACTCAGCAACGGCCGGACACGAATCCTCGGCGGGTATCTGCCCGATCGCGAGAGCGCGGACATCGTCGCAGCCAGGATGATGGCGGACCTGCGCCGCGCCTGAGGAGGTATTGCAGGCGCTCACTGCGGCCGTACGTTGTTTTAGCTGAGCGTCGCGCGGCTGGTCCCCTCGCCCCGCGGCGCTATTGGGCGAGCCGGCTGATCGAACGTCCGCGGGGCGAGGGGATGCAAGGGGAGTGGGGTACCGCGGATCGTGAGATTCCTGGGAATTGCGAGGTTTTCGCGAGCAATCGCGACCCCACTCTTCTTTCATCCCCTCGCCCCGTGCGGCTCAGCTCTGTGCACCCGCTCGTTAGGGAGCACGGGGCGAGGGGACCGGCTCATCGCGCGTTTTAGGAGACCTGTCCGGGACACGTGGATATTGGGCCCGGTCTCATGGCCAGATTGTCTCCACGGTCTTTGACACGATGCCGGTAACGCCTGCCCCGACGACTGCTGCCAGAACAAAGCGGCCCGTTCTCAAGGTCACGCCTGCGCGGGTCTTTTGGATCTTCAGTGGCAGGTACATCAGCAGCCAGAACGGCAGCGAGCCCACTGCCAAGGACAATGAGTAATCGAAATAGCGACGAAGCGCCACCGTCACGATTGCGAACGCCAGTACGGCAGCGACGCCGCAGGTGAGCCTGAGAACGCGCAGCTCACCGGCTGACAGCCACATCCCATCGTTGTCCAAACGCATATCGCCTCACTTGTTATTGGCGAGCCTTCGTACCGCGGAGCCGTGCCGGAGGCTCGCAGAAATCCTGATGTGCCGCAGGCTTCCCAGCATGCGCAACGGAGGGCGGGCTGGAAAGCCCGCCCCACACGAGGAGTTCGGCTACGCCGTGTGGCCGCCGCCCTTCTTTGGCGCTCCTCCGTGCACGAGGTGCTTGCCCTTCTCGGCCTCCACATATCGACCCTGACGGCACGCGCACTTCCTGCACGGTCCCGTGACGCCGCTATGGTCCTTCCGATGGTGGCCGCAGTTCATGTTGAGGCAGTAGTCGCTCTCCATGTTCATCCCCCGGGCCATTGTAGGTCGGCGCGATTCTCAGTTCGAGTGCTCGCATCACTATCGCGAGGAATTGCTGCCCATGATGGAGACGTCGCGGACGCTGTCCGGCGAGTCACCGCAGGCGTTCGCCGGGAAGAGGTGAGGGTTGAACGTTCGACGCCCCTCATCCGCCTTCGGCACCTTCTCCCCGCTGCGGCGGGGAGAAGGGCAACGAACAGGCGAGCTGCAAGTACCAATGGATGTTTCCTGAACGCTGCCGGAGCCAACCTTGTCATTCCGAGCGTGAGCGAAGGATCTGGGAGGGTGGGGCGCGCGAAGAGCCGGTTCTGGCCGCCGCACACCCGCAGTACCGGTGAGATCGTGCGCGGCCCGCCGCCCAGATCCCTCGCTCACGCTCGGGATGACAAGCTGGATGACAAGTCGTCAGGACCGTGGACCGCGCCCACCGAACCGGATCAGAATGCCGCGGCTGTTTCAGGAGAGGCACGCGATGAATGAGCGAAACGGGGCGAACCGCGGGCGAGCCGTCCAGATCATCACGACCGGCGGGACGATCGCCAGTCGCATCGATCCGGCCACCGGGGGTGCCGTGCCGGCCGTCAATGCGGCCGAGCTCGTGGTGCTGGCACCGTCGCTCCGCGATCATACGGAGGAAGTCCGCGTCACGGAGTTCGGCATGCTCCAGAGCTGGAACATCGGCCCGGACGTGATGATGCGGATCGCCGGGGTGGCCCGCGAGGCGCTGCGGGACGACGCGGTGGCCGGAGTGGTGGTCACTCACGGCACCGATACGATGGAGGAGACGGCATTCGCGCTCGACCTGCTCCTCGACGGAGCAAAGCCGGTCGTCGTGACGGGCGCCATGCGCAACGCCAGCGACCCGGGATTTGACGGACCTCGCAATCTGGCGGCGGCGGCGCGCGTGGCGGTCGACGCAGAGGCGCGAGGCCGCGGCGCGCTCGTCGTGATGAACGACGAGATTCACGCGGCGCGGTTCGTCACGAAGACGCACACCACCGCGCTCGGCACGTTTGCCTCGCCGGAGACCGGTGCGGTCGGCCTGATCGACGACCGCGGCGTCTGGTTCCGCTGGAGACCCGATCCCTTGCCGCGGCTTTCTCCAGCGCGCGCCGAGACGAACGTTCACCTGGTGAAGATGGCTGCCGGCGCGGACGCGCTGCTTCTCGAGGCCCTTCTCGAGGCCCGCGTCGGCGGAGTGGTCATCGAAGCGAGCGGTGCCGGCAACGTCTCGGACGTCTGGCACGAGCCGATCGAAGCCCTCATTGCCGCCGCGATTCCCGTCGTTCTGGTGTCGCGCTGCCCGACCGGTCGCATCGTGCCGGTCTATGGCGGCCCTGGCGGCGGCAGGACTCTGCACGCCCTCGGCGTGATCGACGGCGGCTGGCTCCCCGGCCCGAAAGCGCGGATCGCGCTCTCGTTCGTCCTCGGGAGCGGGATGGACAGCGAGGAAACCCGCCGGTTCTTCGCCCAGCTCACGCGATGAGAGTGTCAGGGCGAAGCCGCGTTTACCACAGAGGCACAGAGAACACAGAGGTCCGAACGGAGAAGGTGCAGAAATCGATGCCGATCGCCTGCCGCCACATTGTTCCGCTTGAGAGCCGCGGAGCGGCGGAAGAATGTAACCCACCGCGGTGGGTTGGCAAAACGAAATCAGCTCTGTGTTCTCAGTGCTCTCTGTGGTGCATGGCTAACCAGTAATCGCGGCTTCAGCGTTTTCTTCACAGGCTCTCAGTTGCCGCAGCCCTGCCCGGCGAAGGCCGCCCCGGCCGGCAGTTTCATGTCGAAGTCGGCATTCCACGAGTACTTCTTGCCATCGCTCATCCGGCCGCCTGAGATCCGGCCGGCCATCCCGCCCGCCTAACTTCAAGTCGCCCGAGAGTTTCTCGATGTTGACGACAGGCTTGTCCTTCGGCAGCTCGAACGTGTTCTGACGCGACCTTCGCCCTCATTGAGCGACGCGGACGACGACCTTGCCGATGTTCCGCTTCTCCTCGAGGGCGCGATGCGCGGCGGCGATTTCTTCGAACGCGAATTCCTGCCTACGTCCACACCGCGTCCGGCCGTGGCCGCCGCAAGCTGCTCTTCCCATCGTTCGTCGTCGTAATCGAGCGCGATGGCAGCCCCGAGCGAGCGCACCGCGTCCTGCTTTCCCCGTCCGGCGGCGCCGATGACGCGCGCGCCGATCTTCGAGCCGATCTGCACCGCCGCGGTTCCCACGCCTCCCGCGGCCGACGTGACCAGACTTCTCGGTGTCTGGAGGCCGTCACGCCGCCCTACTCGCCGCCGAGGTCTTCGTCATCGAGCGCTTCGTTGAGCGTGAGGTCTTCCATCGCGTCCTCGGCCGCTTCGGCGATCTCTCGATCCTTCGACTGCGACAGCTCCTCGAGAACGCCGAACGAATCCTCGTCGACGTTTGGGAGAGCGCGGATTGCTTCGAGGCGAAGGTCACGCTCGGTCTTGTTCGATGTGGCGAGCTGGCGGATCGTCTTCGATGCCTTGTCCAGCCCCAGCTTCCCAGCGGAACGGACTGCCTCGGCGAGCTGAACGCCTTCCCCATGGGTAACGACCTCGAGCAGTTCCTTCTCGAATCCCGTCATCGCCCCCATCCCGAAAATCGCGGTGAGGCGCCACTCCTCGTCGGCCGAAGCGAAGAGCTTCCGGATCTCGTCGTGCTGCCACGGCTGCGGGTCGCGCACGAGCACCTCGAACGCCCGGCGCCGGACGACCTTCGGCTGCGATGCGTCGTCGTACATGGCGCGGAGGCGCTGGACCAGGGAATCGAAAGTCTCCTGCGACACCGGCGGCCCGAGCTCGGGACCCCATTCCAGGCCGTCGATGTAGTCGTCCGCGCATTCTTCGATCAGCGGCCCGAGGGCGACGATCGCATCGGCGCGGATCTCATCACTCTGCTTGCCGGCCGCGATGTCGACGATCGCACGCGCGAGCTCCTCGTCCATTTCCATGGCGACGTCTTCGTAGGCCGTCTCGCGGACCTCGGGATCAGGGTCGGTCAGGGTAGCGATGATTTCTTCGTGACTCATGCCTCCATTATCGCGTTCTGTCCCGAAGAAGTGTGCAATCAACCCGGCCGCGGAGACGATCGTGGCGTACTTGACGCCGAGGTTCGATTTCGGCATCACGTCACTTTTCCGCGTCTCCGCACGCGATCGCGGATACGCTGCCGAAGCACGCCGAGGCGGTCACCACGGGGCAGGTGGCCATCGATGTTCTACCGGGCCATCGACGGCTCTCCCGAAATCGCGATTGCTGCGCCAATTAGATCTCCCGGCGAGGGAGCGGACAGTGCTCTTCGCCCGCGAAGATTCGAGACGAGCCGTAAGTGCGTCTGTAAATCCGCTTTGGTGTCAGGCCGAGCCAATGGTTTCGTCATTCGTGTTTGAATTCGACTATCGGCGTTGATTCACGGGTACGGTCGCGGTGGGCTAACGCGCCGAGAGTACGCACGCATGTCCGCAATCGGTCGATTCAAACATTCAGATTCCAGCACGAGGCGAACGGCATTTCTCGTCGGCGCGACAGCGCTGATCGTTTTGGCGCTGATGTACGTCGTCTACGCTTTTCACAGGGAGCGCGAAGCCGACGCTCTGCGCTATGCGCACTCCGAGCAGCTCGCCGTGGCGCGCGTCGTTTCGGAACAACTCGAATTGTGCTTCGCCGAGTGGCAGCTGACGGTTCATGAGATTGCGTCCGCCGCCGACACCGCGACGAGTTCTCGAGAAGTCGTTCGCAATGTGGTAGCCCAACCGTCGAGCGGGTTCAAGGGCGTTGCCGTTTATGACACGGCCGGCCGAGTCGCAGCGTCTGCGGGCGCACTGCCGGCGCTTCCTGGCAAGATTGGATCTTCTCACGAGCTGACGGCAGAACTTCTGAATGGGCATCCCATCGCTGCGGCTCCAGGAGAAAGCATCGTGCGGATCGCCCTTCCGTTCGCACACGGGACTGTCGTTGCCGATGCGTCGCCCGTCAGGCGAATCGCAGCCGCAGTGGGGCACGCAATCGGGCACAGACAGTGGCACGCCAGGGTGCTGGCCGGAGACGGAACGGTTCTCTACGACTCTGCTCGATCGGCAGCAGTCCTGAGCGAAATTCGCGCCGGCGATGCGTCCTGCGGCTCCTGCCACCCGCCTACGACCCGGGCGGACGATCGAGCGACGCGGCCGGACCGGACGGCCGTCGTCGGCCGGAGCATTGGCGAGATCTCAGCGTCAGCAACTGCGAGCTTCGGTGGCATCGTTCTGACGACAGTCATTGATTCACCCCGGTCCGCAGCCGTGCGCGATGTCGCCAAGGACATCGGACTGACGCTGCTGCTGTTCGCAGCTCTTTGCCTCGCCTTGTCCGTCACATGGGTCACTACATACCAGGCGTATCGGCGGCGTATACGTGCCGAGGAGGCAGCGCGATCGTGGAAAGAGCGGCATGAAATGCAGCAGGCGCTGCTCGATGCAAGGGAGCACTATCGCGCGGTCTTCGAGAGCTCGCACGACGCGATCATCATCACGGATGCCGGCGGGCAAGTGAAGTTCGCGAATCCGAAGGCGACCGAAGTCCTCAGGCAGACGGAAAACCTGTTCGCGAACTTCCCGCGCTCCGCACACGAGGTGATCGAGACGGCAATTCGCATCGGTGCTGCGGGTGCAGTGGCGACGTTCGATGCAGTGCTTCAGACTCCCGCTGGTGAGCGCCTGCTCTCGTTCAATGTCGTGCCCTACATGGAAGATGGGGCTGTTGCGGGAGTGATCAGCTCCGGCCGCGATCTGACGGAACTGAAGCGTGACGAGGGGCTCATCCGCGAGTCGGAGCGCCGGCTCACGACGATGCTGAACAATACCGACACGCTTGCGGCGCTCGGCGATATCGAAGGCACGATCACCTTTTGCAGCACCGCTCTGCTGCAGCTCCTGGGCGTGACGACGGAGCAGGCGCTTGGGAGAGCGTGGCTCGATTTCGTCGCGCCCGAAGATCGCGACGCCGTGCGCGGGTCGCTCATCGAAGAGTTGCCGAGCGGCAACTATGCGACCTATGCGGAATATTCGATCGTGACGCAAAGCGGTGAGCGGCGGCTCACACGCTGGGTACGCACCCAACTTCTCGACGACGAGGGGCGCATCGTCGGCCTTGGGGCGGTTGGCGAGGATTTGACTGCTCGCCGTTTGTCCGAGGACCGCATCAGGAAGTTGAACGACTTCTACCAGCGCATCCTCGAGAAAACGGTTGCCGGTGTACTGGTGACAGATCGTGCGGACAATGTCTCCTACGTGAACGCGAGCTTTACCCTGGGCACTGGGGTGATCCTCGATCGCGTTGCGCCGGCTGCGGCAGCAGCGGGGCGTATCCACGACCTCGTTCCGCCTTTCGCGGTGTGGTACGACACGGCAAAGAGCGAGCTGCGGCCGGTCTTTTTCGAGGCGGCCGCGATCACGCGTCCCGACGGTTCGAGCCGTTACCACAGCGGCTGGATGGTCCCGCTCACCGCGGATGGCGCGTTCGACGGCATGATCTGCACGACAGAAGACTTGACCGATCGAGTCGCCGCCGAGAAGGCGCTCGGATCGCTTCAGCGACGGCACGAAGACCTCGTCGACACCGTGCCGGGGATGGTCTGGCGGGCGGATGCGCAGACCCTCGCTGCGGAATACATCAGCGCGTATGCCGTCCAGTTTTTCGGGTATCCCCTCGCCGCATGGCGTGAGCCGGATTTCTGGACCGATCATATCCATCCCGACGATCGCGACCGAGTCGTCAACGACGTCCTTGCGGCGGTGACGGAGGGACGCGGCCGAGCCCTCGATTACCGGTTCCTGGCCGCGGACGGCCGTGCGGTGTGGGTACGCGATGCGTTTCGCGTCGTGATGGAAGACGGGCGCCCGACCGAGCTGCAGGGCGTGATCGTCGACATCACCGAGCGGAAGGAGATCGAGAGCGCGCTCGCCGAAAGTGAGTCGCGGTTCCGGGCTCTTTTCGAGCAGTCGGCGATCGGGATCGCCGTGCAGTGGGCCGATCGCGAGAAGCTCGAAACGAATCTCGCCTTCCGCGAAATGTTCGGCTACTCGGGAGAGGATCTCAGCACGACTAACGCCGCGCGCACCGCCGGTTCATCGGTTCGGAGGATCGTGAACGAGATCTTCGACACCCTCTGGATCGGACTCGAGACGTCGGTGCAGAAAGAAGCTGTCTTCCGTCGCCGGGGCGGGAAGCAGATCTGGTGTCGCATCACGGCCTCGGTGATTCGTGACGAGCTCGAAGAGCCACGCATGACTGTGGCGCTGTTCGAAGACTTCACGGAGAGAAAGGTCGCCGAAGAAGCGCTCGAACAGAGCCGCGAAAAGTTTCGCGATCTCGTCGAAATCACGACGGATTGGGTGTGGGAAGTCGATCCAAACGGCGTCTATACCTATGCCGGACCGCGCGTTCGCGCCATCCTCGGGTACGAGCCGGAGGAGATCATTGGACGTACGCCTTTCGATTTCATGGCGCCTGACGAGGTCGAGCGTGTTCGCGCAATCTTCGCGGCGGCGATGGCGGAGCGGAAGGCGTTCGCACTGATGGAGAACGTGAACATCCATCGCAACGGAACGCGCGTCGTGCTGGAGACGAGCGGCATGCCCGTGTTCGACGCCAATGGTTCGTTTACTGGCTATCACGGCATCGACCGCGACGTGTCGGATCGCGAGGAGCACAAGCGCGCTCACCGCCGGCTGGCGGCGGCCATCGAACAGTCGACCGAGGTCGTCATCCTCACAAATCGCGACGGAAACATCGAGTATGTGAATCCGGCGTTCGAGAAGATCTCAGGCTATTCGCGTGACGAGGTGGTCGGGTTGACGCCGCGGATTCTGAAGAGTGGCGTGCAGAGCGATGACTTCTACGCGTCGCTGTGGGCGCGGTTGCTCAGCGGAGGTTCCTGGAGCGGTCGATTTGTCAACCGGCGCAAGGATGGAACGACTTTCGAGGTCGAGGCGAGCATCTCACCGATTCTTTCGGATGATGGCCAGATCAGCGGGTTCATTGGTCTGCAGCGCGATATGACCGAGCACATCACGTTGCTCGAACGGCTCCATCGAGCCGAGGAGATGGATCGCGTGGGACGGCTGATCAGTGGCGTCGCTCACGAAGTGCGTAACCCGCTGAACGGGATCCAGGCAGCCTTGGCAGCTCTCGAGCTGGACGTCGCCTCAACCGATGAAAACCAGTCGCTGTTCCGGGCGATGCGATCACAGGTGACGCGGCTGTCCCAGCTGATGCGCGAGCTGCTCGAGTTCAGTAAGCCGATCGAGCCTTCGCGTATGGAGAGGTGCTCCGTGGATGCGCTCTGCAGCGAAGCGATTGCACTGTGGCGGTCCGGCCATCCCGATCAGCCGCAGGAGCGCGTGATCTTTGAGCCGCTTGGAACGACGCTGATGGTGGAAGTCGATCGCATGCGCCTGCACCAGGTCGTGATTAATCTCCTTGACAACGCTCACCAGCATTCACCGATCATCGAAGATGTCGTTCTACGCATCTCTCGCGACAACGGCTATTGCCGGATCGAGGTCGTCGATCGTGGCGCCGGCGTGAAGCCGGAGCACGTCTCACACGTATTCGATCCATTTTTTACGACCCGCCGCGGAGGAACCGGTCTCGGATTGACGCTCGTCAAGAACATCGTCGAACAGCACGGCGGCCGTGTCATGCTCATAAACAACGATCCTGGTCCGGGTTGTAACGCCCAAATCATTCTGAAGGCCTCCGTGGCTGTTGAACAGCTTGAAGATGCAATCGAAACTGCTTCTCGTTGACGATGAATGGGTTTTCTCGTCCTCGACGGCGCGCTACCTGTCGCGGAAGGGATTTTTCGTTCGTGAGGCGGGCACCCTGGCCGCAGCACGGACGGCCGTGGCTGGGGATTCGTTCAATGCCGTTCTGCTCGATCTCGGTCTTCCGGATGGCAACGGCATCGAGTTTCTGGACGAGCTGCGCGCGGCCTACCCCGCGCTCGCCATCATTGTGATCACGGGTTCGGGCGATATCCCTGTTGCCGTCGAGGCAATGAAGCGGGGAGCCGACCATTTCCTCAGCAAGCCGATCGACCTGACGGAGCTGGAGCTCTTCCTCAATAAATCCCTCGAAGTTGGACAGCTGCGCCGTAAGCATGCGGCCCATCAGCGGCTGTCGAAGAGGAATGAGCCGTTCTTCGGAACGAGTGAAGCGGCACGACACGCTCAGGAGCTGGCACTGCTCGCCGCCGAGAGCGACGCCGTGGTGCTGATCACCGGTGAGACCGGGACCGGCAAAGGAGTGATCGCCAACTGGATCCATCACCGCAGCTACAGGCGCACGATGTCGTTTGTCGAAGTCAACTGCTCGATGTTGCGCGGCGAACTGCTGGCGAGCGAACTGTTCGGCCATGCGCGGGGCGCCTTCACGTCGGCGAGCGAGAATCGGAGCGGCCTGATCGACACGGCCGATGGCGGAACACTCTTTCTGGACGAAATCGGCGACATGGATGCGTCGATCCAGGTGCAATTCCTCAAAGTCATCGAGGAGAAACGGTTCCGCCGGCTTGGCGAGACGAGCGTCAGGCACAGCGACTTCCGACTGATCTGTGCGACCAACCACGATCTCGCATCCGATGTCGCCCGGGGCGCTTTCCGCGCGGATCTGTTCTATCGGCTGAACGTCCTTCCGATTCACCTCCCGCCGCTGCGCGAGATACCCGACGATTTCCGTTCGCTGGTTGCCTATCTGCTCGCAGGGTTCGGCACCACAGTCGAGCAGTTCGAGCGCGGGGCGATGGAAATACTGCAGGCTTACGAGTGGCCGGGAAATACGCGCGAGTTGAAGAACGTGCTCGAACGCGCACTGCTTCTCGCCAGGGGTCAGCCGATCGGCAGGAGCCATCTGCGAGGCATCGAGCACGGCTCGCCGAGGCAGGACTCGGCGAACGGGCGATCAATCGCCGCGGATGTACTGGCTGTGCTTCAGCGCTGCGGAGGGGACAAGCGACTCGCGGCGCGAGAGCTTGGTATCTCGCGGGCGACGCTGTACCGGCGGTTGCAGTCGATCGAGGGCACGGAGCAGTAAACAAACTGCAAACTGCTTTTCCCCGACGGCGACCACGCGTCCACGAGAGGGGTTTTCGTGTTGCGCAATTCTCACGTGAGACGGCGTGAGACGCGAAATTGTGGACTTTCTCACGATGCGTGAGACGCCGCATGAGAATCGCAGTTCGCGATCCGGCCAGCAATCACATAAGTCACATAAAGCCAGAGACTTAGCTGCTGGCTCTTCCGTGGCAGCAAGGTTGCTCTACGGCGGCCACGACATGACGTCCGCGTCTCCACCCAATCACCTGCCGATCTCTCCTTCCGAGCCTTCGCGCGAGCGAATTCTTCTCGTCGATGACGACGAAGAAACCCTCACGATATTCACTGCTTTGATCCGCCGCCTGCAATGTCATGTCGACGCAGTGACCAGCATCGAGGCAGCCGAGAGGCTCCTCGATGCCGGTCGCTATGACGTGGTGATCACCGATCTGCGCCTTACCGGCGTGCTGGGCGAGGAAGGGCTGGAAATCATGCAATACGTCAAGGAAAAGAACCCGACGACGCAGGTCATCCTCATCACCGGATTCGGCAATCCGCAGTTGATGACGCGCGCGTACCGGCTGGGCGCGGCCTGCTATTTCGAGAAGCCGGTCGATCCCGCTCGTCTGGTCGGAGCAATCCAGCAACTCAAGCCATGAAGAGCCAAACCGAGCAGAACGAGCTTGCCGATCTGGTCCGCCGTGGATTTCACTCCGTGGTGTTCCAGCCGATCCGTCGCCTCGGTGACGGGTCGGTCTACGGATTCGAAGCGCTGATGCGCGGACCGGAAGGGACCGTGCTGGAGAACCCGGCGCCGATCTTTCGCAGCGATGCCATCGACCGTACGCTCCTGCACGAAATCGATTCCGCATGCATTCTTTCGGCAGTCCGTCTGGGCCGGGTGCTCGAAGGCGTGCTGTTCATCAACGTGCATGGCGAGACGCTTCTGCACCACGCCAGCCGGGGCGACGACATCATGCGCATGCTCCCGGTCGTCGATGTCGATCCGCAGCGTGTGGTACTCGAGATTTCGGAGACGACGGACAAGTCTCACGTTCACGCGATCAAGCGCGCTCTTCAGCCGTTGCGCGACCTCGGCATGCGGCTGGCGCTCGACGATGTCGGTGTCTTCAACTCCTGGCTCCAGCACATGGTCACCCTGGAAGCCGAGTACATGAAAGTGGACCGGCAGTTCATCACACACATCGATAGCTCGCCTTCGAAAAAGCGCCTGTTGCGCGGCTTCGTCGCCTTCGCGCGGGAGACAGGCGCGGAAATCATCGTGGAAGGCGTGGAGTCCGAGGCCGAAAGCGCCGCCGTGGCGAAGTGTGGAGTCGATCTGGCGCAGGGGTACCTGCTCGGCCGACCCGCGCCTGCGCAAACGTGGGTGGACTGCTCGGCCGATGCCCCGGACCAGACGCGCGTCAGCGCGGTATTCGAGTGAGAACGAAATGACAAGAGAGCCGCGAAAAATCCTGATCGTCGAGGACTCCGAGTTGCTTCACCGCATGTACGAAGTGGTCTTCCGCCTGCAACGAAAGAACGGGTGTCTGCTCCTGCACGCCCTCAACGGGCGCGAAGCCCTGCAGCAACTTTCCCAGCACCCCGACACCGACCTGATCCTGCTCGACATCAACATGCCGGTGATGAGCGGTCTGGAGTTTCTGGCGCACTGCAAACGCGAGCAGGTCTTCCATGAGATTCCGGTCATCATCGTGAGCACGGAAGGAAAGCACGAAGACACGGTTCGCGCACTGCGTGGTGGCGCTCGCGGATACGTCACGAAACCTTTCAAGCCGCAGGATCTGCACACTCTGATCGAGCGCATCTTCGCCGCGTCAAAAGCGCAGCCGGGTGAACTGGTCAAGAGCGCGAGCACTGTCTGATGGTCAACGCACCGTACCTCGGTCTGATGGCCGACTTCTTCCTGGAGGCCAACGAGCGCTGTGACCGCCTCGAAGAATGCCTGCTCGCTGCTCTCGAACAGACCGGCGATGCGTGCAACGAGCTGCTGAATGCCGCCAAACGCGAGCTCCACACGCTCAAGGGCAATGCCGGCATGATGGGCTTTCGCGAGTTGCAGGAGGCTGCTCATCGACTCGAGGACCGCGTTGCTGCGGTTGATCGTGACGACCCGTGCATCGAGAAACTTCTTCTGGACCTGGACGGCTTTCGGGCCATGGTGCGCGATGCCAATACTGACGAGTCCAAAGATGAATCTCTCTCCTCCGGTGTCTCCACCACCCCGGCACCACATGATGATGCGCTGCATCTCCGCAGCGTTCGGGTGCCATTCGTTGCTCTCGACGAGCTCGTCGATCTTCTTGCGGAGATGGTCATCTTTCGCAATCGCGTCGACGATGCCCTGACCCGCAGCCACTCCGGAGCCGGGGCCTGGGACGACGTCCAGTCGGCTCATGAGGCGCTGGGCAAGACCCTGACATTCATTCAGGACCGCATCATGTCCATCCGGATGGTCCCGCTTCAGACGCTGTTCGGTCATCTGCGGAGGATCGTCCATGACGAAAGTCTGGCCTCGGGGAAGCGTGTCGTGTTCGAGGTCGTCGGCGGGGAAACGCCGATGGACAAGGCTCTTCTCGAATGCGCAAGCGAGGCTCTCGGTCACATCGTCCGGAACGCTGTGGTTCACGGCATCGAAACGCCGGATGGACGGGCGGCTGGCGGCAAACAAAGTGTAGGAACCGTAAGGCTGACCGCAGTTGCGCACGCCGATGAAGTGGTCGTCGAGGTGGCCGATGACGGCGCGGGCATCGATCGCGCGTCGATCATTCGTGCGGCCGAAGCGCGCGGCATCGATCCCGACAGCGTCGATGATCCTTACGAGCTGCTCTTCCGGGCCGGGTTTTCGACCCGGGTCGAGACGGACGTGAGTGCCGGCCGCGGGGTGGGTCTGTCTGCCGCGGTCGACGCCGTGCGCAGCCTGGGCGGGCACGTCTCGGTCGCTTCCAACGCGGGCATCGGAACTACGTTTCGGATGCGGCTGCCCTTGACGGTCTCCATCACGCGCGCGCTCCTGGTGCGTGTGGACGGCGAGGATTACGCCGTTCCTCTGGCTGCCATCAGCGAGAGCGTCATCTTCAGGAGCGGCGACCGGCACGTCATCAACCAATCGTCGGTTTTCGAATGGCGCGGTGCCGTGCTGCCGCTGCTCGATCTCGGCTGTGCGATGGCGACTGCCACCACTCCGCGCGACCACGGCTACATCGTGGTGATCGAAGCGGAAAACAAACATCGCGGCCTGATGGTCGACGATCTTACCGGGATGCGCGAGATCGTGGTCAAGGGTCTCGGCGAAATCGGCGGCCTGCCGCGCGGCATCTCCGGGGCGACCATCCTTGGCGACGGCCGTGTCCTTCTCATTCTCGATGCCAGGTCGCTCGTTGCCATGACGCCGGCCAATGAAGCTCGCCTCGAACGGCGAGCGCCAGGAGGTAATTGATGTCCGATGAACCTGCGGATCCGGGCACGGCGCTGTTGCCGCCGTCCGGTCTCGCCGAAGACATTCTCGGTTTCCGCGCCGATTCCACAGCGCCCGACCAGCTTTACACGTTTGCCGACTCCGTCAACGTCCATCAACAGGGGCTTGTCGAACGACCGAAGGCGATCGAGACGTGGGTGACGTTTTCGCTCATGGGTGAGACCTTCGCTTTACCGGTAACGCACGTCTACGAGATCCTCCGCGTGTCCGGCATCACCCGCGTTCCGCACGCGCCCGCGATGGTGCGGGGCGTGACGAACATGCGCGGGCGCGTGCTGCCGGTGATCGATCTGCGCGTGCGCCTGGGACTGAATGCGGCAGAGCCCTCTCAGCAGAGTCGCATTCTCGTGGTGACCTCCCGTGGCCGTTCGCTCGGACTACTCGTCGACGCCGTTCAGCAGGTCGAGCGGATCCAGCGCGATACGGTCCAACCTCCACCCGTCGACATCATGACGGCGCAATCGGACTACATCGTCGGCGTCTGCGATCTCGGAGCGCGGCTGGTCATTCTCCTCGACGTCGATCGCATCCTCATTCTTCGTGAAATCGAGCGCGACGCTCTCCAGCGCGCGCCGCAAGGAGCGTAGCCATGAAGTGGTTTCTCAATCTCAAAGTCGGCGCAAAGCTCACCCTGGCGTTCCTGCTGATGGCGGCCGTCGTGTCCGGCATCGGAGTTCGCGGCATCCAGAACATGCAGAAGCTCAATCAACAACTCGACAGCGTGTTCCGGAACGAGCTCACACCGCTGGAGTCCCTCAGCAGTGCCGTGATCGCGTACGAGCATCATCGCCTCACCCGCATGGAAATGACTGCCGCAGTTGGCACGCCGAGATACGAAGAATTCCTGGCGAAATCGGATGACGATGTGAGGATCATCGACGCGGCATTCGCGAATTACCGCAAAGCGACCCTCGCCGCAGAAGAAGAGAAGCTCGCCAGCGCTGTCGAAGCGGATCTCCTGGTTGAGAAAGCAAACCGCGTGCGCCTTCGGCAGATTCTGGAGAACAGCAGCATCACTCCAGATGAGCGACAGAAAGCAGGCTTCGCCTTTCTTTTCGACCCTGCCGTGATTGCCACCGGTCACCGGGTACGCGACAACTCCGACGAACTCCTTAGGGTTCACAAAAAAGACGCGGAGGCTGCGCAAAAGGATGGCGAGAGGCTGTACGCAGCTCAGCGCTCGATGTTCATGGGCGCGATCATCGCTGCGGTGATCCTTGCGCTTGGCATTGGTTTCTTCCTGGCTCGCATCATCACCGTGCCACTGCGCGCGTTTGGGGTGGCCATCGACAATGTGGCCCGCGGAAATCTCGTCACGCCGGAACTCGACACAGAACGCAAGGACGAGCTCGGCGACCTCGCACGCACGCTGCTGGCCAGCGTCGAGACGCAGCGCCACGTGATCGGCGAGATCAAGGAGTCGTCCTCGCTGGTCGCTTCTTCGGCCGATGAGATCTCCGCCTCTGCCGTGCAGATCACAAAGGGCGCAGAAAATCAGTCCTCTGCCAGCGATGAAACTTCTTCGACGATGGTGGAGATGGCCAGTCAGATCGACCAGGTCTCGCGCTCTGCTCAGAATCTGGCCACCAACGTGGACGAGACATCCTCATCCATCCAGGAGATGGGCGCTTCGATCGAACAAGTGGCGAAGAATGCCGAAAACCTGTTGACGTCTGTCGAAGAGACCAGCACCACCATCGAGCAGATGGCGGCCTCGATCCGTTCGGTGGCGAACAAAGTCAAGGTGGTCGATGAGGCTTCGAAGGAAGCGTCGACGATCGCCGAATCGGGTGCCGGCGAGCTCTCCACCGTCATCAACGGCATCGGCGCGAGCAGCAAAGACATCGGCAAGATCGTCAAGATCATCGAAGAGATCGCCGATCAGACGAACCTTCTCGCGCTCAATGCGGCCATCGAAGCGGCGCGCGCCGGCGATGCCGGGAAAGGTTTCGCCGTCGTCGCCGAGGAAGTCAAGCGGCTGGCCGAGCGGTCGATGAACTCCACTCGCGAGATCTCCACATTCGTCGAGCGCGTGCAGAAGGACGTCGGCCAGGCGGTGGACCTCTCCGGCAACGTGCTCCGTTCCATTCGCGACTCGGTGGGAAAGAGCTCTTCGCTCGTCGGTGAGGTTTACACCGCCGCGCAGGAGCAGAGCAACGGAGCCGGTCAGATCCTCAAGACCGCCACCAACATGCAGAACGTCACGCGCCAGCTGGCCACTGCGGCGAAACAGCAGGCCATCGCCGCCCGCGAAATCATGTCGTCGGTGGAGACCATGAACCGCATGACCCAGCAGGTCGCCAACGCCACTTCGGAACAGAAGAATGGCGGCGACATGGTCGTCAAAGCGGTCGAGCAGATCGCTCAGGTGGCCCAGCAGAACGTCGCCTCGACCGAGCAGCTCTCCAAGGCCACAGCCGGACTGGCCCGTGAGGCCGAGCGGATGCGCGGGCTCTCACAGCAGTTCGTCTTTTGATCAGGTGATCAGCCATGCTTGCGACAGTCCAATCGATGGAGGCCCGCGGTCGCGACGGAGATCTCAAGAAATTCGTCGATGCGCGGGATCTTCCCCCCGATCTCCAGCGGGAGACGCTGGAACAACTCTTTCGTAGCGCCAGCGGTGATCTTCGCCAGCGTGCCCTGCGCGCGGGCGCCATCGTACTGCCCGACGATGTTCTGATCTCGTATCTCCGCAACGGAACGGATGACATCGTCCGCAATTCCGGTTTGGAGATGCTCAAGCTCCGCGGTCGGCGTGCGTTCTCGACGGCTGTGGCGCTGCTCGATGACAGCGACGGCGATGTCGTTCTGCAGGCCGTGCTGGTGCTCGACAGCTTGCGCGATCCGCGGGCGTGGCCTCACCTCAGACCCCTTCTCGAGCACGGTGATCCAAACGTGGTTCAGGCGACGATCATGGCCGCCGGTCACCTGGCCGGCGTCGCGGCGTTGCGCGACCTCGTGCCGTTCCTGTCCGCCGACCCATGGTTGCAGACGGCCGCCGCGCAGGCGCTCGGCGACCTCCGCTCGACCACTGCCGTACCGCATCTGGTTCCTTTGCTCTCCGATCCATTCATGGAGCAGTTCGCGGCCGAAGCGCTGGCACGGATCGGCGATGTGACTGCATTCCGGGCATTGGCCAAGCACTGGCTCGTAGCGGAACACGAAACGGAGCCGCGGTTGTATCTGGGGTTGCTCGCCGGAATGCTGGCGCAGTTCGAACGGCCGCCTCGTGACGCGAAGCTTCTCACCGCCGTCGAGCGGTATCTCAGCTCGACCGATCAAGCCGCCGCGGCCGCCGCCGCCTGGTGTGTGCTGGCACTGGGACCATCAGCGGGCGACCCGATCGTGCTCGACCTCATCGCCGCGACAGTCGAAGAGCATCAATTCCCAGCCTCGATCACAGGCCGCAGCGACCTGGTCGCCAACCTCATCCGCCGCGATCCTCCCCTCCGCGACTGGGGTTGGGAGCTCCTGAACCGGTTTCCAGCCGCCCTGCCTCCGGAAGCGGTGGTACGCGCGCTCGGGGAATTTCCGCCGACTGGCGCGGGCACTGTAGGGGCGTACCTGGCGCATTCGAGCAGTGCGCTTCTCGTCGAGCCGTTACTGGCCGAATGGACAGGCCGGAGCGAAGAGCGCGAACAACTCACCGTTGCGGTGCGCCGCCATGCCCGCGCGATCGAGGAACGCGTGTCCACCTTGCCAATGACTGCCGCCGACCGCCTGGCGCTGCTCGAAGCGATCGGCGCTCCTCCTGCGGCGGTCAGCGCAGAGATCGTGCGGCTGGGGGAAGCGCAGCGATGGGAAGCCGTTGCGGCGATTCGGAGCCGGGCCGTGGTGCAGAGGCTGCCGTGGAGCGAGTGGATGGCGTCTGGGGATCGAGAAGCTGCCGGTCGCGCACTCGCCGACGCGCTGACACGGACGAATTGCCGCAAGTTGCTGCCACTCCTGCGTGCCGAGCTCGCCGCGCGTCCGCAACGCGAGCTCGTCGAGGTCGTGGGCGATCTTCGCGACGCCGACAGTGTGCCGATCCTGACGGCACTTCTCCAGCACAGCGCTTCTCTGCTTCGCGCAGCGATCTTCGACAGTCTCGGCCGTATCGGCAGCACCAATGCGCGAACAGTCCTGCGTTCGTACTGCGTTTCCGACGGTCCGGATGGCGGGCAGGCGTGTCGCGCTCTCGCCATGTGCGCGACGGAAAGCGACTGTGCCATCCTCCGCGCCGGTGCCGACTCTCCGGACCTCTCCGTGCGGCTTGCCGTGGTAGCACCGTTGATTTCCTTTGCGAACGAAGAAAATCTACGCGTCCTTCGCCGCTTGCTGTTCGATCCATCAACCGCTGTCGCGCAGAAGGCGCAGTACTCACTCGATCTGGCGTGGAGCGCCGTTTGACCTCTACTCAACTCTGTATGTCCGATGAGGAGCTGGCGCTGCTCAATGATCTCCTCTCGTCGGAGCTTGGAATCATCTTTGCGGAATCGAAGCGCGAGATTCTCGAGTCACGGCTGAGGCCGCGACTGGCCGCGCTCCGGCTGCGCAGTTTTCGCGACTATTACCTGCAGCTCCAGTATGCGAATGGCGACGGGGCGTCCGAGCGGCGGGAGCTGGCCCGCGCCGTCACAAACAACGAAACCTATTTCTTTCGCGAGTCGTACCAGTTCGAGGCGTTGTTCGAGCAGGCCATCGGAGGCATCAAGGACCACTCCGCACAGCCGGGCGTCATTCGGATGATCAGCGCCGGCTGTTCCTCCGGCGAGGAGCCATACTCGCTGAACATTTTCGCGCGCGAGAATGCCTTCAGAGCCTTCGGCTGGAGCGTGGAGATCGACGCCTTTGACGTCAGTGACGCACGCGTGCGTGCGGCATGCGCAGGGTCGTATACCGAGACTTCGCTCCGAGGAGTTTCCCCCGAACAGGTGCAGCGCTACTTCCACAGCGGAGACGGCCGATATCACCTGAAGCCGATGTATCGTGCCGGCGTTCGCATCCGCCTGGGGAACATTCTCGACAGAGCCTCTTATGGCCTGCCGGCCATGGCCGACGTCATCTTCTGCCGGAACGTGCTGATCTACTTTTCCGAGACCTCGCTGCGCCGTGCCATCGCCAATTTTGCGGAAGCCCTTCGACCCGGAGGTCTGTTGTTTCTCGGCCACTCCGAATCCATCATCGGACTCTGTCCTGACCTCGAGCCGGTGCGCTTAGGCAGCTGCATCGCCTATCGGCGCGTGTGAGGGATGTGAAGACTCGCTCCTCCATCCGCCTCGCAGTGGTCGACGACTCGGTCTTCGTTCGGAAGGCGATCTGCCGTCTTTTTCAGGGCGACGAGCGCTTCACAGTGGTCGGAGCGGCGTCCTGTGGCGAGGAGTTGCTGGAGCATCTCGAAGCGTGGAATCCGACAGCCGTCACGCTCGATCTTTCCATGCCGGGCATGGGCGGCCTGGCCACCCTCGACGAGCTCCTGCGACGGCGACGGCTACCCGTCATCATCCTTTCGGCGCACACGAGCCAGGAAGCGCCGCTCACCATCGAGGCGTTGAGCCGCGGTGCCGTGGACTTCGTCGATAAGCAGCAGTTTTCGCTCGTTGATTTCGACGCTCTCCGCTCCGTTCTAACAGAGAAGTTGCTCACGATTGCAGGAACCCGGCGCTCGGCTGAACCGCCGCTGCTCGTGCCTGTTGTGCCGTCTCCCATGCCGGCAACCGGCAGTCACGACATCCTTCTCATTGGAGCCTCGACGGGCGGCCCGCCGGCGATCGAACAGGTTCTGCGGGACCTCGGGACTCCGTCTTTTCCGATCGCAATCGTGCAGCACATGCCGCCGGGATTCACGGCCGCATTCGCGGATCGTCTCAACGCTCATTTGCCGATGGACGTGTGCGAGGCCTCGCACGGAGCGCGGTTCGTCCCCGGTGTCGCATACATCGCCCCCGCCGGAATGCACCTCAAGCTGAAGAAAGACGGTGAGGAAATGTTCACGACGTTGAGCCGCTATCCCGATTCCACCACCCATTGCCCCTCGGTCAACGTGTTGTTCGAATCAGCAGAGGCCTTCGGCGAGCGCTGCGTGGCGGTGCTCCTGACGGGTATGGGCGACGACGGCGCCAACGGTCTGCTGAAACTTGCAAGCGCCGGCGCGCTGACGGTCGTCCAGGACGAGGCGACGTCAGTGGTCTACGGCATGCCCCGAGCCGCCGTCGCCCTCAACGCCGCCCGCGAGCAGTTGCCGCTGCCCAGCATCGGAAAACGCGTCATCGAGCTGCTACGGTTCTGAACCCGCCAATCACTTTCAGCTGAGCAACAAGGAGGCAGATTCATGCAGAGTTTCGCTCGTATCACCGCCGCTGCAGCAGTGGCGGCGGCACTTCTCTCCGCCGCTGCGTTTGCCCAAGTCATTCCCGCGGCTGGAAGCACGCGACCGGACGACACGCCGTCAGTGAAGCTCGGTTCGACGATTTTCGCCGACTACACGTTCAACCAGTCACCCTCGACGACGGACGCCGACGGCAACGCGATTCGCAATTCCTCGTTCAATGTCACCCGCGCCTACATCAACGTCCTCGGAAACCTGAACCACTACATCGCCTTCCGCATCACGCCCGACATCGTGCGCGAAACAGGCGGATCGACGGGAACAGGCAGCTCGCTTGCCGGCTCGTACACGTTCCGCCTGAAGTACGCGTTCGGCCAGTTCAACCTCGACGACTGGACGACCAAAGGATCGTGGGTCCGCCTCGGTCTGCAGCAGACGCCGCTGGTCGATTACGAAGAGGGCGTCTATCGCTACAGGTTTCAGGGCCCTGTGTTCGCCGACCGCGAAGGCTTCCTCACCGCTTCCGACAGCGGTCTTGCGGGGCACTGGAACTTTCCCGGCAACTACGGAGAAGTCCACACCGGTTTCTACAACGGCGAGGGCTACAGCAAAGCCGAGACGAACAACGAGAAGGCGTTCCAGATCCGCGGTACCGTGCGGCCGCTGCCGCTCGGCGGGATCTGGAAAGGCCTGCGTGTGACCGGCTTTCTCGACAGGGACCACTACCTCCGGAGCGCGAAACGAACGCGGGCGGTTGCGCAGGTAACATTCGAGCATCCACTGGTCAATGCCGGCTTCGATTACCTGACGGGGAAGGACCAGACCGGCGCCACGAAGCCCGAGGTTGATGCGATTGGGTATTCGCTGTGGGTGACGCCGCGGTTCGGGAAGAGCGGCTGGGAGATGTTGCTCCGGCATGATCAGCTGAAGCCGAACAAGGCCGTGAGCCAGAAGCGGACGCGGAACATCGCGGGAGTCGCGTACTGGTTCCCGAACCTCAACAAGGTTCAGTCCGCGCTCATGGTCGACTACGACGCCCTGAAGCAGACGAACTTCACGCCGTCGCGCGCGAAAGACACACGATACGGATTGAAGCTGCTGGTGAATTTCTAGCGGTGCGTGCTCGTCAGAGGACGAAGCTCACAGCAACCGAAACGGTTGCAGGATAACCGAGGGACGGGAAGCCGAGCGACGCCGCCTTTCGCGGCGGCGACGGGGCTTGCTACTTAATCGCCATATGGTTATACTCGGATTGAAGTTGCCCGAGAACCCACATGGATGCCGACCGACTGCATTCCTCCTCTCTGACTCCTGGCCGGTGGCTGTTGGCCGTCTTCGTCGCCTCGGTCTTGTTGTCCGCTCCTCTCGCTCTCGCCGCGGATGATCCGGCGTTCATCGGGCCCGTGCGCGTGCGCGACCTCAGTCCGATCTCGATGCTCCGGCTCGACTTCGTCCCGGCGCATGCCTGCAGCGATGACGGGTCGTTGTCCGTCCTCCGCGTCAACTACTCGGAAGCCAATGTCTTCATGGTCAGCGACGCCGCCGAGAATTTCCTGGAAGCGCGGCGACAGCAAGGCGGCCTCAGCGCCTCGGACGTCCACGCCCTCATGCAGGGGAAGAGCGACTTCTTCATCTTCGACGCGGAGCTGGCCATCACCGATTTCGAGTACATCCGCGCGCTGTCGAAGCGGACGCAGGTTCGCATCGAATGGCCGGTCATGTCCCGAGGCGGCGGATTTCTCGACCACACGATCGAGGAGTTCCACTCCGCGACGGGCCTCAACTCCGCCGACCGCAACATGATCGACCGCAACGACGTCAACATCGCCGCCCGGATCAACGGAAGCACCTTCGCCCTCACCGGCGGCGGGACTCACACCACCTCGGGCGATCCGACCATTGCCGTCCAGCACAGTTTTCCCGTCGGCCCGGACGCCGATCTGGTGCTCGAGACGGCCGCCAAGATCGCCCTCGGCGGTGAGCGCGGCTTCTTCTCCAGCGGCGCGTCCGACCTCGGGGTGCAGCTCTCGGCGGAACGGCGCTTCAGCCGCGACGCCTTTTACGGCGGCATCAACTTCGTGCGCGTCGGCAACGGCCGCGTGTTTCGCGTTTTCCGGCTGAGCAACAGCCCGGGTGTCATCGCCGCATGGGAACGAAGGCTCGGCACACGCACCTGGGGGATCGTGCAGACCACGTGGAGCCGCGAGACGCTGAAGCCGGCCAGCCACTCGCCCCTCGACGATGACCGCATTCAGGTCACCGCCGGAGTTCGGAGGAAGCTCGGGAGCCGTCTCATCGGAACGGTGGCGCTCACCGAGAACATCGTCCACTTCAAGAACACGCCCGACATCGGCGTGCACGTTTCAATCGCCTGGTTCCTGAACCGTTGAGGGCTGAGTCCTGAGTCCTGAGAGGAGATCGCCGAACGTAACAGAGAGGGCTCTGTGTACCTCGGTGTCCTCTGTGGTGAAAATTCAATGGCCGGAGTCGCCAACCCCCGGGATTGCTGCACAGCCTGATGGTGGGCAATGCTGATCGGCGTCCGGGCGTTCTCTGCCTCTGTGTGTCGTGGTATTGAAAGGAGCGTTTCAATGAAACGAGGGTTCATTCTCGGCGCCGCGGTCGCGCTGCTTGCGGTCGCAGCGGTGTTGTTCGTTTCGAACCGTCGTGGCACACCGGCGGAGTCGGCGGCTCCCGCGCCGGTCGTTGCCAATGCGCCGGCAGAGGTCGCGCCCGACTTTTCGGTGATCGACCTCGAGGGCAAGGTCGTGCGTCTCTCCGATCTCCGCGGCCAGCCGGTCATCGTCAACTTCTGGGCGACGTGGTGTCCGCCGTGCCGCGCAGAAATTCCGGCGTTCATCGATCTGCAGCGAAAGTACGGTCCGCAGGGCCTGCGCATCGTGGGCATCGCCATGGACGACGGCGGACACGATGTGGTGGCCCGATATGCACAGGCACATGGCATCAACTACGTCGTCGCTCTGCCGAATCCGGACGTGGTGCAGCGGTACGGCGGCGTGGACAATCTGCCGACCACCTTCTACATCGGCCGCGATGGCAGGATCGTGCAGAGCGTGACGGGTCTGATCAGTGCCGACAGCATGGAAGACAACGTCCGCGCCGCTCTTGCGACCTCCGCGAAGTCGTAAGAGCGAGTTGCCGAACGGCAAGCTTGTCATCCCGAGCGCTCGAATCGCGCAGGCGCGACACCGGAGGGAAGAAACGTTCGATCGTTCCCCCTCTCCCCGCCGCAGCGGGGAGAGGGCCGGGGTGAGGGGTCTCGTTCCGGTTCAAAAGGAGACCCCTCATCCGCCTTCGGCACCTTCTCCCCGCTGCGGCGGGGAGAAGGGCAACGAACGCCAGAGCCCGCATGAACACTGGGAGTTTCCTGCAAGCGTCAGCGAGGGATCTGGGAGGAGGGGTGGCTCATAAAATTGACCCGTCGACCCACCGCACTACGGGCGCATTTTGAGCGCCGCCCCTCCTCCCAGCTGACGCTCGGGATGACAAGCTGGCGGTCCCTCACCCGATCTCGCCGAACTTCCCGCTCTGGTAGTCCAGCATCGCCTGCCGGATTTCGCCGGGCGTGTTCATCACGAACGGGCCGTAGCGCGCGACCGGCTCGTTGAGCGGAGCTCCGCCGATGAGCAGCAGTTCGGCTCCGGGCGCCGATGTCATCGCGACCGTGTCGCCGTTGCGCTCGAAAATGACGGCGTCGTTCTCACGCGCCGGCCGATCGCCAAACGACACCTCTCCGCTCACGAGGTAGGCGAACGCGTTGTACGTCTCCGGTATCGGTTGTTCGAAGTGCGTACCGGCGGCAAGGCGTATGTGGAGAACCATGATGGGCGTGCGGGTGTCGATCGTGGCGTGCGTGCCGAGGGATTCACCGGCGATCACGGTGACGGTCACCGTTCCGTCTCCGCTGGTCGCGCGCGGAATCTCGGCAGCGCGCAATTCCTGATAGCGCGGCTTCATCATCTTGTCGCGGCGCGGCAGATTGACCCACAGCTGGAATCCGTGCAGCCGTCCGCCGCTGCGGCGGATCTCTTCTGCCGGCATCTCGGAGTGAATGACGCCCGAACCCGCCGTCATCCACTGCACGTCTCCGGCACCGATGCGGCCGTGATTGCCCTGCGAGTCCGCGTGCTCGATGGCGCCATCGAGCACGTACGTGACCGTCTCGAAGCCGCGGTGCGGATGATCGGGAGCGCCCTTCGCCTCGCCCGGACCGTGCGCCACCGGACCCATCCGGTCGAGGAGGAGAAACGGATCGACCTGGTCGAGGCGAGGCGTGGGAAACGGTCGCGTCACGACCATTCCTTCGCCTTCGAGCTGCGGCGTGGCGTGAACGACTTGGGATGATCCTCACTCATCACGAAACCGGTGCCGTGGCTGCGCTCGCGGCGCTGGAGCCGTGGAGCTTCAGCGGCGACTGGACCACGAGCTGCGTGCTGCGGGAGGGAGGCATCCGCGACTTCAACGTCATCACGCGCCGTGCGGCGCTCACAGCAGAGGTGTCAGTCCTTTTGCTCGATGGGCCGCGCGCGATCGACCTCACCGCCGCCACGACGCTCCTCTACTGCGCTTCGGGCGACGCTGTCACGGGATCGGACCTGACGATTCCCATGGCTCCCGACGACACGGTCATCGTGGAGCGCGCTCCCTCATCGACCGAATGTTTCCCGATCCGGCCCTCAGGCGAGCATGCGACGATCATTCGGGTCGATCTCCGGTGAGCAGTGGAGTCGGAGCTCAGCTTGCCGTTCTACGCAGGCTTGGTTGACGGGGCATACCTGGCGGCCGCGGCGCGGGCGAGCTCGTCGCATCGGTTGTTCCATTCGTCGTCGGCATGACCCTTCACCTTGACGAACTGGACTTCATGACGCCTGGTGAGGGCGATCAGCCGCTCCCACAGGTCGCGGTTCTCGACCAGCTTTTTGTTCGAATTCCTCCAGCCGTTCCGCTCCCAGCGCTCGAACCAGCGCTCGTGGAAACAGTTGACCAGGTACGCGCTGTCGGTGTGCAGGCGCACCCTCACAGGCTCTTTGAGCATCTCCAGAGCCTGGATCGCCGCCATCAGCTCCATGCGGTTGTTCGTCGTCCTCGGCTCACCGCCGCTGATCTCCTTCACCGTCCGGCCGTACATGAGCACAGCCCCCCATCCGCCCGGCCCCGGGTTGCCGCTGCATGCGCCGTCGGTGTAAACGACTACTTCTTTCTTCGATTGCGTCACGGTCGCAGTCTAACAACGCTTCCCCCGTGTAGGGCAGGCTTTCCAGCCTGCCCCCTGATCTCCCGTGTGGGGCAGGCTGGAAAGCCTGGGCTTGGCCGCACCGGCTGTCCCGCTCCGCTCCAGAAGTGTGAGCGGGGTGCCGGCATCGTGCCGGCCGGCTGCCGGCCTTCCAGGCCCGCAGCTGATTCTCGCCGGACAGGATGCCCGGCGACCGGCCGGCTGGAAGCCGGCACCCCTAGTCCTGCGCGGCCCGGCGCGCGAGCGGCGGAGGCGCGCCATGAATGAAGTCGAGGCTCCCGCAATCACGATGTCCAAGCATGGCGCGATTACGACACCGTCGTGCCGAACAGCTTCCCGACGCCGGCGGTCAGGGCCATCGCGGCGGCACCCCAGAACGCAACCCGCAGCGTGCCGGTCCACGCCGGCGCTCCGCCGGCGCGGGCGGCGAGCGCACCGAGAGCGGCCAGACAGACGAGCGACAGCCCGGCCACGATGATCGCGGTGTGGGCGAGCGGCGCCAGCGTCACGGTGACGAGCGGCACCGCAGCACCAACGGCGAACGTTGCTGCCGATGCCAATGCCGCCTGGAGCGGTCGTGCCGCCAGCTCTTCGCTCAATCCGAGCTCGTCGCGCGCATGAGCGCCGAGCGCATCGTGTTCCATCAGCTGCTCGGCCACCCTTTTGGCCAGCTCGGGCTCCAGTCCGCGGTGGACGTAGATCCCCGCGAGCTCCTTCTTCTCCGCTTCCGGATCGTTGGCCAGCTCGTGTCGTTCTTTCGCGAGGTCGGCCTGCTCGGTGTCTTCCTGCGAGCTCACCGAAACGTACTCGCCCGCGGCCATGGAAAGGGCGCCGGAGACGAGACCGGCCACGCCGGCCACGAGGACCCCGCTTCGCGCGGTGCCTGCCGCCGCCACGCCGACCACGAGGCTCGCGGTCGACACGATGCCGTCGTTCGCGCCGAGGACCGCCGCGCGGAGCCATCCGATCCGGCTCGTTCGATGAGTTTCACGATGGATTCTGCGCATGACTCCTCCAGTGCACGATCAATTTGCTGAGCTCCGGGGCACATGCGAAGCGTATTCGGTTTGTGGCCCGCGTGCATGAGCACCGGAAGTCAGGTCAGCGCTGGAGCTGTTTTCGGTCGATTGAGGGGTGCCGGCATCCTGCCGGCCGGCTGCCGGCCTTCCAGGCCGGCAGCTTCCACGCCCGCCGAATCGGTCATCCTCGCCGGGCAGGATGCCCGGCGACCGGCCGGCTGGAAGCCGGCACCCCTCTGCGCTCTTCTGCCTGGCTCGCCCCGCCGCAGCTGCCAGACCGTGCATAATGTCCGGCCCATCAGGAGTCGCGATCATGGCGAAACTCACTCCGACTACGTGGATCTGGCGCGACGGCGACTTCATCCCGTGGGCCGACGCTCATGTACACGTCCTCAGTCACTCGATGCAGTTCGGTTCCTCGGCCTTCGAAGGCATCCGCTGCTACGGCACCCCGCCCGTGGAAGGTCATGGGTCGTGAACAGAGCATCAGCTTCTCGTCCGACGCGCCGAACTCAACCTGCATGAAATCGAATCGACGCTCGCGCAGAAGAAGAAGTTGTTCGAGCAGGGGCTGACGTCACGAGCGGATCTGGAGCAGACCGACGCGGAGTACGAGCGCGCCAAAATCGATTTTCAGATGGCGCAGCTGGCCTTGACGAATGAACTACCGTCGTTCCGAATTCTCTCTGCAATAAAGGCCGTCGCCCCGTAGCGCTCCGCGCGGCGCGCTGTTCGGCGCTACGATGGGCGCGGCGGTCGAGCATGCAGACACGGGCCACGCGGCCTCTTCGAATCCTCCTGGTCAAACCGAAGCCCGAGCTGCGGCCGATCATCGCGCTGCAGCGGTTTCAGCTCCTCGAGCCGATTGAGCTCGGCTACCTTGCCGCGTCGGTGGCGGCGGTCCACGAGGTGCGCGTTCTCGACCTCCGCCTCGCTCACTTCCCGCGGGTCGCCTTTCGTGCCGCGCTCTCTCGGTTCCGACCCGACCTCGTAGGCATCACCGGCTACACGCACGAAGCCAAATTCGTAAAACGCCTGGCGCGCGAGGCACACCGCGTCTGCCCGGGCGCGAGCGTTGTCGTGGGCGGCCATCACGCGACGGTGGCGCCGGCGGACTACGACATCCCGGAGATCGACGCGATCGTGCGCGGCGAAGGATGCGGGCCGTTCCGCCGCATCGTCGACGCGCTCTCGCTTGGCGAAGGATTTCGCGGGCTGCAGGACGTTCTCATCCCGGGGTCGATCGACGAATCCGATCTCGCCGCGTTCCCGCCGTTTCCCGACCCGTCCACGATGCCGTCGCCGCGGCGCGACCTCTGGAATCCCAGGAACTACTTCAGCGTGTGGGCCTCCGAGGATGCGTCGGTGTTCCAGCGGCTGTTCGTGCAGGCTTCGATGGTGCGCACTTCGTTCGGCTGCCGGTCGAGGTGCACCTTCTGTATCGTCCCGAAGATCTTCAGCGGCCGCCACATGGCCCGACCCGCGGAGGCGGTTGCCGCGGAGATCGCGTCACTTCCCAGCGACCACGTCTACTTCTGCGACGACGAGAACTTCATCGACGAGGTGTTCGCGCACCAGCTGGCGGGAGAGATCGAGAAGCTCGGTGTGAAGAAGCGCTACTTCGCGTGGACTCGCGCCACGACGGTGAACCGCCATCCCGACCTCTTTCAGCGCTGGCGCGCCCTCGGCCTGGACGCGGCATTCCTCGGCTTCGAATTCCCGACCGACGAGCAGCTCCGCAGCGCGCGTAAGGGATCGACCATCGCCCAGAACTCGAAAGCGCACGCGGCGCTTCGCTCGATGGGCATCGCCGTGCACGCGGCGTTCATGATCCTGCCGGAGTTCGGCGAGGACGACTTTGAACGGCTGCGCAGCTACGTGCGTGCGATGCCGCCGGCGCAGTTCAGTTTCACTGTCTGCACGCCTTCACCGGGAACGGATGATTACGAGGCGATTCAGTCGCGCATCTGGACCGATCGCGCCTACGATCTTCACGACTGCATGCACCCGCTCACGCCGACCCGGCTGTCGCTGCGGACGTTCTCAAAGCGCTACGCGCAGCAGGTGAGAGAGGCGGGGACGAAGAACCCGCGCCGCGCCGGCCGGCGCCCGATCCATCCCACCGAGATCCCGCGTCTCGTCCGCGCGCAGCTCTCGTATGAAAGCGCGTTCGAGAATGTGTACCGCGATTTTCCGCGCGAGCTGTGGGACGTGACGGGGCAGTGCAACGGATCTGCCGCTCATCGTCCACGACATTGAGGGGTGCCGGCATCCTGCCGGCCGGCTGCCGGCCTTCCAGGCCGGCAGCTTCCACGCGTGTTGTACGCGAGTTGTCGCCGGGCAGGATGCCCGGCGACCGGCCGCCTGCAAGCCGCCGGGCGGTGAGGTGAACGTGGCGCTCGAGCCTGCGGCGGGTCAGCCTGCGACCGGCTCAACCAAGTAGGTCCCGGCCCGCCATGGTGCCGTCACGCATCACGGCGCATCCCCTCATCACGTGTGCCCGCCCGCTCACGGATGGCGCGTGGTGCGCCGCCGGGTGGGCGCCGGCGGGAACGACGCGAAGACGTCGGTGGTGTTGTTCTTGTCGCCGGAAACCAGGTTCGTCGCGGCGCTCTCGAAAACGACGGTCGAGCCGTCATCGCTGATGCGCGGCCGGGAAGAGGAGCGGTCGCCGCTGCTTCCGCCGGGCGTGGCGGAGACGAGCCGCAGCTCGCCGGTGACGAGATCCTTGACGAAGACGTCTGCTCCGCTGTTGCTGTCCTGAAAACCGAGGTTCGTGGCGGTGCTGACGAAGGCAGCGAAGCGGGCGCTCGCGCTGATCACCGCGTCGAGGGAGCCGCCGTTTCCCGCCACGCCGGCAGCGGTCGAATTGAGCAGGATCGAGTGCCCTGCGTCGATGTCGCGCGCGTACGCGTCGGAGATGCCGTTCTGGTCGATGGCCAGGAGCCTGGCCGGCGTGGTGAAGACGACGAAACGGCCGTCGGCGCTCAGCGAAGCCTTGAACGTGTCGCCTTTGACGGTCGCGCCGCTTTCGTCGACAGAAGCGGTGCGCGTTGGGCCAGCGGGGAGATCGCGGACGAAGATGTCGGAGTCGTTGCCGTTGGCGTCGGCCGTGGTCAGGTCGGAGGCGATCGAATCGAACGAGATCCTCCGGCCGTCGCGGCTGACTGACGGACGGAAAGCGCCCCGGTTCGCCGGCTGCGCCGCTGTGTTGGCGCTCACGAGCGTCGTCTGCCGGCCAACGAGGTCGCGCAGGAAGATGTCGGTGTTCGTATTGCCATCGTTCGGGATGACGTTGTTGGCGATCGAACAGAAGGCGGCGAAACGGCCGTCGGCGCTCATCGTGGCATCGAAGGAGACGTCGTTGGGCGTCCCGTCGCCATAGCGGTTCATGCTGACGAGCTGCGTTTCGCCCGTCCGCATGTTGCGGGCGAAGATGTCTTCCTCGTTGTTGTCGTCCGAGAGCGTCACCAGATCCGTGGCGAGGCTGCGGAACAGGACCGTCGCTCCATCCGCACTGATGGCGATGGCGTTCGATCCTGCGTTACCGCCGCCGTCTCCGCTCCGGTTCACCGACACGAGGGTCGTGGTGTTCGTGGCCAGATCGCGGACGAAGACGTCTCCGTTGCGGCTCACCGGCGTCGAGACGAGATCGCTCGCGCTGCTGGTGAAGAGGACATAGCGGCCGTCGGCGCTGACGATCGGATCGTGCGAGTCGCGGTTGCCGCTCGTGCCGGACGTATTCACGCTGACGAGCGCCGTCGATTGCCCGCGCGCGTCGTAGACGAAAACGTCGGTCCAGCTGTTGCCGTCGTTGTCGACGAGGTCGCTGGCGTCGCTCTGGAACGCGATGAGGGTGCCGTCGCCACTCGCGGACGCGTTCTTCGAGGCGCCGTTGCCGCTTCCGCTGCGGGAGCGATTGGCGCTGACGAGGGTCAGGTCGGCGGTGGCAGTCGAGACACTGAGCAGCACGGCAACGACGGCTGCGAGGATTCGCATCATTCCTCCTGGGAGATCGAACGGAACACGGTGCCGGGTTGCTCGTCATCCTACTCCCGCTCCGGTGTGAGGCCTGGCCGGCGACGACGACGGCTTCGGGTTCGGCGCCGGCTGGACGCCGCCGCTCGAGTGCGCCACCTTCGACAACCGTGGTCCCGAGGACCTCGGCGTGTTCGATCAACGGCAGCCGGGGAGCGCGTACAACAGCATCTGCTCGTTCGTCGGCTCGTGGTCGCAGAGCTTCACGCCGCCTGCTGGGGGGGATCGCGCAGTTCACGGTCCGGCTCAGGATTCTCGGCGGGTCGAGCTCGATCGCGTTCTGTTTCACGAATCCATGCTCGTGCGCGACGCCCAATCCTCAGCTTTCGATCAACGGTGTGGTGCAATCCGGTTTCTTCTACGACCCGGGCTGCGCGAGCATCACGGAGTGGACCAAGACCTTTCAGGGCGCAGACGCTCAGGCGGTCGCGAACGGAGGCAACCTTCAGTTCGTCGTGCAATGGAACAACCAGCCATTCGCGATCGATTGGTCGAAGGTCACCGACGTCCTGCCGTATGTCGATGCGACGATACTCGACGGAGACGGGCAGAAGGGCGTGGTGAAGAACGCCGTCGAGCATCCGCTGCGCGTCAAACTGGTGAGCCATGACCCGAGCTTGAGAATCCCGACCGACGCCGGCCTGACCGCGTTTTCCGTGAAGACGGCCGGCCCCGTCGACTGATGGTTTGCGTCGGAATGTTCAGCGAGAAGCGAAGACCGACCCATTCTCCTGGTGCTAACTGAAGCCCGGATCTCGATTGAGGAGTGCCGGCATCCTGCCGGCCGGCTGCCGGCCTTCCAGGCTGGCAGCTTCCACGCGTGTAGTGCGCGAGTTGTCGCCGGGCAGGATGCCCGGCGACCGGCCGGCTGGAAGCCGGCACCCCTTTTCGCGCCGCGTTCGAGAATGTTCACAGAGCGCAGAGCGCAGAGGGCGAAGCGCAGATGAACTCTTCGATGCTCATTGCGGAAGGAACGTCAGAGGACGGGGTAATGGGGTCAGGCCCGCATTCCGCACTCATTTATTTGTGGCACCGCCTCAGCGACCTGTCGGAGCGGCATTGAAGCCATCGCGGCGATCGCGAAGACGATGTGAGTTTGTCCCGAGGATTCTCTACGCGTCGTAGATCGTTTGCATATCCGTCGGAGCCGAGGGAACCTTGCCTCGCGGCATATATGGAATCGCTGCAGGATGACGGGCTCGTGACACCGATCGTCGGCGCGTGGGCCGAAGAGAAGTACCGGCTTGTCGAGTGCTTTCCGATCCCAACGCGGACGCGTTGGGCTACATAGATGACGCGCCTCCGGCGCTGAAATCGCACCGTGTTCGCCATCCGCGTAACACCCGGAAGAGCCATTTCTGGGAAGCATGCCGGGAGTCAACGAATCCACAGACGTCGTTGCGCTGAGGACGATGGCGAGGACTCTCGGGGCGCTGTCGACCCGAGGATCCCTCGGTCGATGGCGGCTTGCAGGTTCTCTACGATGCGTGGAGTGGTCTCGACAGTCGGTGTCGATGAGGAACCGTTGGTGAGCGTCCGCGCGCGGCGACCGATGAAGAGCCCTTGCCGATCGAAGTAGGGCATCGGCCCGCGGTGAACCGTCACCTCACGGCCGGGACTGGGCCTGTATTCCCGTCAATCAGTCGTTTGGGTTGATTGGGCATCCATACGATAGAATCCGTTCACCGGCCGTGTGCCACGGATCTGCATTGGCCGTACCTCGCACCCGAAGGACCTCCTCGAGAAAATCATGGTTTCGAATTACCTGCTGTTTCCAGTCAGTCTCCTCGCGGGACTCGTCGGAGCGATGAGCGGAATGGGAGGAGGGATCATCCTCATCCCGGCGCTCACGTTTCTCGGCGTCGACATCAAACACGCCATCGCCATCAGCATCCTGTCGGTCATCGCCACCTCCAGCGGCTCGGCGTCGGCGTACGTCCGCGACCACATCACGAATCTCAAGGTCGGGATGTTCCTGGAGATGTTCACGATCCTTGGTGCGCTGGCGGGGGCGGCGATCACGCTGGCCATTTCCTCGCGGCCGCTCTACATCGTCTTCGGACTGGTGCTGCTCGGATCATGGATCACCCTGTTCGTCGCTGGTCACGAGTCGTGGCACGCAGGCGCGCAGGACCGCTTCACCCGTTGGCTCGAGCTCGAGGGGAGCTACCACGACCAGGCCCTCGGCGAGACGATCCGCTATCGCGCCCGCCGCGCCTACCTCGGCGCGCCGATGATGTTCGGCGCGGGGGTCATTGCCGGCCTTCTCGGCATCGGCGCCGGGGCGGTCAAGGTCCTCATCCACGACCTCGTCATGGGACTGCCGCCGAAGGTCTCCACGACCACGAGCAACCTGATCATCGGCGTCACGGCTCTCGCGGGAACCAGCGTCTACCTGGCCGCCGGGAAGATCAATCCGGGGCTGGCCGCTCCGGTGATCATCGGCGTCGTGATCGGGGCGTTCCTCGGCACGCGCCTGCTCGTACGCCTGACGAACGAGGCGGTGCGGAGATCGTTTCTGGTGGTGCTTCTGGTCCTGGCCGTGGAAATGATCGTGCGCGGGATTCGGGGGGTTTGATGTCCGAGCAGGATCTTTCGGTACCGCTGGAATCGCCCGGCCAGGCGCGGATGGACGTGCTGGTGGGATACCTGCTGTTAGGCGGCGTGATGCTCAGCCTCCTGCTGCTCGTGGCCGGCCTGACCTGGAAATGGACGATCACGAGGCAGTTCGGGTTCGACTATCCGATCGTGGGCATGAACTTCTTCGAGTTCGTCACGAACGAGATCCGGATCGTGATGCACGGAGAGTTCCGGCCGCGCGTTCTGGTCAACGGCGGGATCGCAGTGCTGATGCTCACGCCGTATCTTCGTGTGCTCGCCTCGGTGCTCTATTTCGCCATCGGGCTGAAGAACTGGAAGTACACAGTCTTCACGTCCATCGTCCTGGCCATCCTGACGTACAGCCTGTTTCTGCGTTAGGCGCGACGGCCGGGGTGCGTCTCCTTCACCACGGAGAACGCGGTCGCGTCGTTCGACGATTTTTCGCGCACAGCCACACGCCGGAGGAGCCAAGAGCCAACAGCCAGGAGCTATTTACCGCGCGGTTCGATTCAGTGAGATCGAAGCGTTCTGGCGACCGACCTGGCGAGCGGGCCGACCGCGTCCTTCGCTTGGCTGTCCGCGTTGATCGAGGTGTACTCGATGGTGGCGCTTCTGGAGGAGCCGAGCGGTCTGCCGGTCGCCAGATCGTAGGCCGTCAGCGTGACGCGCGACGTGTACAAGGTGTCCTGGCGTCCGTAGTAGCTCAGCTCGCGCTGTCCCGTCGGATCGATGCGTGCCAGCAGAAGGACCGCGTACCCTTCGCGGCCGAGCCGATCGATCAGCCGCGCCGCAGACGCGTCGCCTCGGCGCAGAAGATCCTCGGTCGAGGGAAGGGCCTGCGCGTCGACGACCTCGATCCCGGCCGCTTCGAGCTCGGATTGGAGCACGCTCGACACGGCGCCTGACAGCGCCGCATCGCCGCTCGCTGCGACTGCCACACCACCGCGCGATCGGCGGCTGCTCTCAGCTGCGGGCTGACTGTTCCCGGCTGCCGCGTTGCGGCCGGAAGCCGGCGACGCCGGATCGGTACGCACACGAGCCGGGGTCGCGGCTCGTCCGCCCTGGGCCGATGCCGTGCCGATTGCAGTTCCGCCGGCCGGAGGTGCTTCCGCCTGGCTCGACGGCGAATCGTGGCCGGCACCCGCTGGCGGCTGAAGGTATTTCGGATCTTTGGTGTCCGTGACCGCGGACAGATTGATCGGTTCTGAAAGCAGCACTCCGTCGGCCGGTTTCGTCGCGGGCGACGCCGTCGCGCTGCTCTGAACCGGTTTCTGGGAATCCGCGTTCGGGCTGTTCTGCTGCCATCGTGCCTGGAAGTTGCGGACGACTTTCGTTCCGAGCAACACGGCCGCGATTCCGCCGCCAACGAGCAGCACGACTGCAAGCACGGCCACAACGAGCGCCGTGCGCGACGTCGAACGCCGAGGCGCCGGCGCAGCATTCGGCAGCGTAGCCGGCGAGACGAGGGGAGTCTCGCCGACGGTCGGCGAATCGGTTTTCGACTGGATCACCGTCGGCACGAGCTGCGCCTCCGGTTTCGGAGTCGGGCGCGAGTCGATGACCTGTGTCGCCGCCGCCGCGATGGCGGCCCGCTCGGCCGTAGACAATGGCGTCTGCGTCGCCAGGCCGGCCGTGGTGCTTCGAACGCCCTGCGTCGCCAGGCTCTCTTCGAGATCCGCGATGAGCTCGTGGCAGTTCTGATAGCGCTGGCCGCGATCCTTGGCCATCATCCGGCCCAGAATGCGTCGCGTCACGGGATCGACTTTGGGATTCAGCGTTGAGACGTCGGCTGGCTCGGTGTCCATGATCTGCTTCACGAGCGCGAGAGGACTGTCGCCGCGGAATGGCGGAGTGCCGGTGAGCAGAAGATAGAAACTCACCCCCAGCGCGTAGATGTCGGTCCTGTTGTCCACCTTCTCGCCCGCGCACTGCTCCGGCGCGAGATACCCGGGGGTTCCGACGAACATGCCGGTTGCAGTGAGCTGAGTCTGGGCATCGACCGGGAGGGCGAGGCCGAAGTCGGCGATCTTCAGGAGGCCCCGATCGTCGAGAATCAGATTTGCCGGCTTGATGTCGCGGTGAATGATCCCCTTGTCGTGCGCTGCCGCAAGGCCGTGAGCCGCCTGAAGGATGATCTGGGTCGCGCGCGGGTTGTCGATCTGTCCCTCGGTTCGTAGGAGCTGATCGAGCGAGCGGCCGGAAACGTATTCCATGACGAAGAACGGATTGCCCTTGTCTTCGCCGATGAAGTAGATCTGAACGATGTTCGGGTGCGAGAGTCCGGCCGCGGCCTGAGCCTCGCGAACGAACCGCTGCCGAACTGTCGCGTCTTCGAGCAGTTGTTCGGTGAGGACCTTGATCGCGACGAAGCGATTGAGCGACTCGTCACGAGCCTTGTAGACGATCCCCATCCCCCCTCGACCGATTTGCGAGACGACCGTGTACTGCCCAATCTTTTCCGGCATGTGATTTCCTGTTCGCTGCGAGCCAATTCACTTGTTGTGTGCGGTCTATTGTAGATGGGAGCAGGAACGGGGTCTGACTTTCCGCCCGCGGTCAAAGGCCAGATCCACGCAACTGCTTGAAGAATCAAGCTGTACCGGTCGAGCTGCAGGTCGATCATGGCGTGCAATCCGTTCGCCTCGAGTTAGGCGGACGGGCGTTGGCGACGATCGAGCACGCCCCCTGGTCTGCGCGAGTCGATTTCGGTCCAGACCTGATCCCGCAGGACCTCGTCGCAATCGGATACGACGGTCGGGGAGTCGAGGTCGCGCGCACGTCGCAAACGCTCAATCTCCCTCGTCCCGTGGCCGAAGTGGAGATCGCCATCAGCGAGAACGCCCGACCGGTCGTCGTCGAATTGATCGGGCGCCACCGGACGCATGAGGTCCCGAGAGAGGCGACGCTGTCGCTCGACGGAGCGCTCGTTCGCGTCAGCAAGGACTTCCGCGCGAACCTGCCGGAGCTCGACTGGTCACGTCCGCACGTGCTGTCGGCCGAAATGCGTTTCGCGGATGGACAGGTCGCGCGGCGCGAAACGGTCCTCAACGGGGGCTTCTCGGATTCGATCGGATCCGAGGTCACGCCGGTGCTGGTCACAATGACAGGAAAACAGCAGCCGAAGAGTCTGGAAGGTTGCTTTGCGGTCGATGGTGCGGCGCTTCGCACGAGTGCGCTCGAGAGGACCAGCGCTCTCGTGATTCTGGTCAAAGACCCGGATGCCACCGTAGTGAGGTCCAAACTTCATCCGGTCGTGGCAGGGAGGGCGCGATGGAACCGCAAGGCCGCCGGATGGGAGGCGAGACAGCAGGAGCCGATCACCGAGGGGCTGAGAGAATGGTGGAACAGCAGAGCCCTCCTCCGCGAGCTTCGGCTCGGCGGCGACACGACGAAGAAGATCCTCTGGCCGGTCTCCAAACAGTTCGGTGCCCCCGGCGAGCCCAGCTATCAGCTGTTCGAGCCCTCCAACGAGGTCCAGGCGTCGAAAGGAGGCATGTCGTGGCTGCTCACGCGTCAGGTCACGCCGCCTCCCCCTTCAACCCAACCGCGCCAGTTCGCAGATGCGGTGGCCGTCGCGGGCGTCGCGGCACTCGCCCGCGGAACGCGGCGGGCCGTAGTTCTGCTCCTCGGCAGTACACCCGACGCGAGCAGCAACACGCCCGCGTCGGTCCGGCGCTATCTCGAAACGATCGGAGTGCCGCTGTTCGTCTGGTCGGTCGAGGGCCCGCGTCCCGATCTCGCCGGGTCGTGGGGTGCCGTCGACGACATCTCGACGACCGCGGGGCTCGAGCATGCGGTGGCAAGGCTCGATCGCGCCCTCGCGGAGCAGCGCATCGCCTGGGTCGCGACCTACCCGCTCGCCGCGCTCAGGATCGAGGGTAACGACTCCTGCGGCCTGAAGCCCGTGGCGCGGACGATCGCACAGCGTTGAGCCCGACGAACGAGGCGTTCCCCACTCCCCTTGCATCCCCTCGCCCCGCTGATTGCGATCATGTCGATTCGTCAGATTCGGGCGGCGGGGCGAGGGGACCAGCACGCGTGGCTGTTTTGGTCGAGCGTGGGATGGAGCACTCTACTCACCGAAGAGATCTGCCCACCTATGTGACCGCCTCGCTTTCGAACTGCTTGAACCGTCCCCTCGCCCCGCCGCCCAAAGCCAACGAGTTTCGATGAACGAATTCAGCGGGGCGAGGGGATGCAAGGGGAGTGGGGAACGCCAGGCCTCGATTCTTACCGAGGTATCCTCGGGATGCATGCGGTACCAGGCACGGCCTCAGTCGCGCGGACGTGAGAAATGGCTCCGGGCGAACTCTACGAAGGCGGAGAAGAAGCTCTGATCCGCATTGGGAGCGCTGTCATTCAAATTTCGAAGGCAGCATCGAATCGGCGCGGTCATCGTCGATTTCTACTGCCGAAGTCTTCGGCAACATCGCCGACGTTGTGCGACGGATCGAAGACGTTTGTTTGTTTCTCTGAGTGAGAAGTCGCGTTCACCACTCCCCTTGCATCCCCTCGCCCCGCTGATCGCGATCATGTTGATTCGTCAGATTCGGGCGGCGGGGCGAGGGGACCAGCACGCGCCGCTTCTTCGCGCACACGGTCGCGTGAAACCCGACACCATGCATCCTCTCAATGCTGGCGTATCTCTCGGGTGTTTCACGGACAACGAGGGAGGAACGCTTGAACTACCCGATCTGGCAGATCCCCGCCTCCGGACTGCTCATCGCATTCATCGCGGTCGTCCACGTCTTCGTTGCGCATTTCGCGGTTGGCGGCGGGCTCTTTCTCGCGCTGACCGAAGGCAAGGCGCGCCGCGAGAACGATCCGGCGCTTCTCGATTACGTCCGCCGGCACAGCCGCTTCTTCGTTCTGCTCAGCCTCGTATTCGGCGCGGTCACCGGGGTCGGCATCTGGTTCACGATTGGCCTGGTGAACCCGGCCGCGACGGCGACGCTGATCAACGCGTTCGTGTGGGGATGGGCCATCGAGTGGACGTTCTTCGGGACCGAGATCGTGGCCGCGATCGTCTACCTGTACGGCTGGGACCGGCTGAATCCGAAGCAGCACATGACGGTGGCCTGGATCTACTTCACGTCGGCCTATCTCAGCCTCGTCGTCATCAACGGAATTCTCAGCTTCATGCTCACGCCGGGCCGGTGGCTGGCCACGCGGGAGTTCTGGGACGGCTTCTTCAACCCGACCTACTGGCCTTCGCTGGCCGTGCGGACACTCGGCTCGATCGGCCTTGCCGGCGTCTACGCGCTCTTCACCACGTCATGGATCACGTCCGATGAGCTGCAGAAGAAAGTGAAGCGCTATGCCGCGATCGGATGGGTTCTGCCGGTGGCGATTGGACTTCCGTTCGCACTGGCCTGGTTCTTTCACGCCGCGCAGCACGCCGGCGTCCCGGCCGCGCAGACGTTAGGCGCCGCATCCATTTCCCTTCGCGATCTGATCGCCAGCCTGGGCGGCGCGAAAACGGCCGGACAGCCGATGGCCCAGCGCGCGCTGACCGTTGCCTTCAGCGCCGCGGCCGCGTCGATCGTGCTTGCGCTGCTCACGCTCGGCATCCGGCAGAAGGCTCTGCTGCGCACGCTGACGGCGGTCATCCTCATGGCCGGACTCTTCGCAGTCGGTGGCGCGGAATGGGTTCGCGAGGATCTTCGCAAGCCGTTCGTGATCGGCTCGCACATGTTCGTGAACGGCGTGCGGCTGCCACCGCCTCAGGGGTCGATCGCCGCGCAGCGGCTCTCCGCGGATGCCTTTCAGATCGATGAGATCGATCGCGCCGGCGTTCTCGCTTCGACGCACTGGGCTCCGCGTCTGACCGAAGACACAAATGCTCCACCCTCGGTCAAGCACGAGATCGAGGTGGGACGGCAGGTCTTCGTTCTCACCTGTTCGCAGTGCCACACCGTCAACGGTTATCTCGCGATCCGCCCGCTGGTCGCGGGAAAAACGTCCGTTGCGCTCGAGCGGACACTCGACGGCCTCGCCGTTCCGCGCGACGCTGCCGGCCGACCGGCGACATGGTCGACGCCGGGACTCACGGTTGCGACGTGGCGCGAGCGCCGTATGCCTCCGTTCGTCGGGACGGCCGAGGAGAAGCACGGCCTGGCGGTGTACCTCGCCTCGATCGGCGGCGGAGCGATCATCGAAAACGCTCAGACCGGGGTCACCGGTCGAGCCGCGTTCGAGACGCATTGCTCCGTGTGCCACGGCGAGGGCTCCGGCCTGCCGCTCGACGTCCGCGTCGCCGGAAAGAGCGAGCAGGAGATCTACAACATGATCGGCCGGCTGCCGCAGCTGAATCCGGCGATGCCGGACTTCGCCGGCACGGAGCCGGAGCGCCACGCGCTCGCCGCGTATCTCGCCAAACTCGGCGCAGCGAAAGGACGGGGGTGAGCCATGTTGATCGCACTTCCCAATCTCGATCCGCTTCCTCTTCCGGCGCCGCCCTGGTTCATCTGGGCGCTCCTGATGCTGACGTTCGTCCTGCACCTGCTGGCGATGAACTTCGTCCTCGGCGGCTCGATCATCGCAGTCGTTGCGCGATTCGGGCGTGGCGAACACTCGCGACGGCTCGCCGCCTGGCTCGGCAAGCTGATGCCGTCGGCCGTGGCCACGACGATCACGCTCGGCGTCGCGCCGCTGCTTTTCGTACAGGCGCTGTACGGGCGGTTGTTCTTCACGTCCTCCGTTCTGATGGCGTGGTTCTGGTTAGGCGTGATTCCGATCCTCATCCTCGCGTACTACGGGACATACTTCATTGCCTTCCGCGGCGAGAAAACAGCGCGTGCGGCGGCGGCCGTGTCCATCGTCGTGGCCCTCCTCTTCGTGGGAATCGCGTTCGTCTACTGCAACAACATGACGATGATGCTGCGCCCGGAGACGTTCCTCGGACGCTATCTCGCCGACGGGCGCGGCGTGCAGCTGAACCTTGCCGACTCGACTGTCGTTCCGCGGTTCCTGCACATGCTTTTCGGGGCAGTCGCGGTGGCGGGCGCGTATGTGGCGGTACACGGTGCAGTGAGAAGGCGATCCGACGAGACCTATGGCGTCTGGGCGATGCAGTACGGCGCCGTCTGGTTCGCGGCATCGACCGCGTTCGCGGTTCTCGCAGGAGCGTGGTGGACCGCGGCGCTGCCGCGCGATGTGCTGCTGCAACTCGTCGGGCGCAATGCGCTCGCCGCCGTGATCTTCACGCTCGCGATCGTGGCCGGCCTGGCCGCCTGGGTGCTGATGATTCTCGCGGCGAACGCGGTGGATCCTTCGAAGTTCGTCGCCCGCGGCGGCGAAGCGCTGCTCATTTCATTCATCGGCATGGTGCTCACACGCGATCAGGTCAGGCGCGCGATGCTCGATCTCGCGCAGTTTCAGGTCGCCGACCGCGTCGACCCTCAGTGGGGTGTCATCGCGATCTTTGCCGTGCTGCTCGTTGTGGCGCTCGCTGTCAGCGCCTGGATGATCGCCATCCTTTTACGGGCGAAGGAGGCTTCCGCAGCGCAGTCCGGATGAGGAGCTTCAGGCCTTGACGACGGCGGGGAGCCAGTCCCGAGTCCTGAGTCATTCGCGGTGTCTTCTCAGGACTCAGGACTCAGGACTCAGGACTCACGACCGGAGCGCCGGCTGCCGGTCTGCCGGTGCGGCGGCAGCCTGCCGCCGCACCGACGCGGCCACGATCGACGGAAGAGCACGTGGTCGCGCATCGCGGCCGCATTCGCCGTGATCCAGGAATGCAGCGGCGCGTGAAGAGCGGTGATCATTGCTTCTCTCCCTTGCCACGCCTCGCGCCGGCCGCCTTCGCCTCGAGGTCCCTCAGATCCTCGAGAGAGAGCTTCCCGGAGTCGATGAGGTGGCTGACGAGCGGGTGCGCGGAGCCGCCGAACAGCGCGAGCAGCTCGTCGATCATCCTGCGGTAGACGGAGCGCTGGCTGATGAGAGGCCGGAACAGAAGGGCGTTGCCCACCTTTCCTGCCCGCGCCAGCGCCCCCTTCTGCTCGAGGCGCTGCGTGATCGTCTGCACGGTCGTGAACGCCGGCCGCTCCGACTCGGGAATCGACTCGAAGGCGTCGCGGACGGACGCGGTTTCGAGACGCCAGTAGTGCTCCATGACTTCGAGCTCGAGACGGGAGAGGCGAATGTCGTTGGCCACGGATGAAATCTAAACTACAGCTGTAGTTGGCGTCAACTACAGCTGTAGTTTCGTTGCCGATCGTTTACCGGGCGGCGAGTCCGGCCGCTGAATTTTCACCACAGAGACACAGAGGTACACAGCGCAGGCTCGCTCCGCTCGTCCGCAACCGAAATGCTGTCGGACGCTACGCGCCCTCAATCACTTACTGCGTGTCCCGGTTCGGCGGCCTGACGGCCGCCGCTAAATGATGTCGCCGGCTTCGCCGGTTTTGACCGTGGCCGACTCTTCGGTCATGCCAAGAACAGGCGGCGTAGCCGCCGAAACAATTTAGCGGCGGCCGTCAGGCCGCCGAACTCGCGTCGGTTCGTCAGTGTTGAGGGCGCGAAGCGCCCGACAGAATCTCTTCGCGGCGCGAAGAATCTGGAGGTTAGTAGTAGTACAGAGTCGAGTCTTAGCGCGGGGTCACCAGTTCTCTTCCGCGACTTTCCAGCGACCACCTTCTTTGACGATCTTTGCCGTCCCGAACCGCACCCTTCTTTCTGTCGTCCTGCGCAGCTCGAGGATCGTGCCGCCGGCGTCGCGCACGCCGCCGACGATCTCGACTTTGCCGGGAGGGACGCCGTGCATCATCGCCCACGAGGCGAGATCCGATGGCGTCAGCGCCGGCACCTGCATCTGTGAGGCGACGGCACTCTTCATCGTCGCGGTCATCTGATCGAGGAGCGCTTTCGTATTTCCTGCTTCCATCAGCTTGTAGAAGGCGAGGTACATCGCCCCTTCTTCGCCGCCGCCGGGCTGGACGATGCGAGCCTTCTCGCGCGTCTCGACCTGCGTGCGCTGCGCGGCGATCGCCGCCGCTGCCGGGACTTCGAAGCCCTTCTGTCCGATGGGCGCGAAGTACGACACCTCGTACTCCCACTTCGTGTCGAAGAACTCCTGCCGCTCTCTGGTGCGCGCGCGGCCGCCGGTCCAGCCGGCCGGCATCGTATACGGCTCGTACCAGTAGACCTCGTCGCCGCCGGACGGAGTGGGCGTCTGGAAACTGCGCTCGAAGAGCACGACCGTGTCGAGGACTCCGTCGGGTCTGATGAAGAGCTCGATGGCGGAGGACTCGCCCTTCTGCACGCGATCGCGGAACGGTGATGGCTTCTGACCGGCGATGCCGAGGGCAGCCTCGCTGGCGAGCGTGTCCTGCGGCAGCGGCTGTCCGCTGATCATGACGCGCGTGACACCTTTGCTGTCCCGGAATGCGTAGGCATATTGCAGCGTCGTCGTACGGCCGTTGACTTTAAGCGTCCCCGACGCGTTAGGCGCGGGGTTCGCAGCCCGTGCCGGCAGAGCGAGTGCGAGAGTGCAGATCACCATCCACAGAGTCCGCGAAGCGATCGACATGAGATCTCCTTCCGATCTGGATCGGGCGCATGGTAGTCGCCCGCGTTCGGCGCTGCGGTGATGTCCGACTGCCTTGCGGCGTGTCGGGGGTCATTTGGTCCGGTCATCGGGTTTCGAGATACCCGTTCAGCACGGCCAGGACCGCGTCGACGACGCGGCGGTGTCGCACCCCGACGTGCCCCGTGTTCGTCCAGCGAAGCTCCTTCGGCTGCCCGGCGCGATTGAAGAACGCCAGAACCGCCTCGGGAGGGAAGCGCTGATCATCCCGCGCCGCGATCACGAGCAGTCGACGCGGCGCAATGCGCGCCACGTAGTGTGCGGGGTCGAACGTGTCGATCGGAATGCGGGCCAGGCGCACCAGCGCCGGTCGCAGCCATGCCGGCACGCTCCGCCCCTCGGCGTCGAGCGTGGCCGACAGATCCGCGCCTCCGTGAACGAGCACGACCTGCGGTACGCGTGTGTCGATCGCTCCGTGGATCGTCGCGAAGATCGAGCCGAGGCTCGCGCCGAGGAGAACGATGCGCCTGGTGTCGAGGCGCTCGTCGCGCGCGAGATCGTCGACGGCGAGCATTCCGCCGGCCACCGTGCGGTATGCCGCCTGCCGGATGTCGTAGAGAGCGCGCACTCTGCCGATCAGCGTGTGCGGCGGCGTCCAGGGATACTGCACCGCGACGACGACGAGGTCGTCTTTCGCAGGGATGAGTTGCAGGATTGCCTCGCCGGTGTCCGCTCCGGCATACGTGATCACGATGCGATAGTCGGGACGCAAGGCGAGCGGGCGCCGGATCCACGCCGTCGTGAGCGTCTCGCCACGGTCGTTGCGCAGCGCGACGCAGCGGATTGTCGACTGCCCATCGCGTTGTGCCACGAGCACCCGAGCCCCGCCGAACTGACCGCGCAACTCGAGAATGTGCTTCGTGCCATCGGACGGAAGGAGCAGTGCGAACAGGACGGCAGCGGTCGCGAGGGTGGCGAAGACGATTGTGAGAGCGATGAGGATGCGACGGAGCCAGCGCATGCATCGAAGCGAACGAGGTTCGGGCCGCCAAAGTTTCCAGGCTCGCGACTACTTTGCAGATTCTTCGCGAGACACGACGATTCTCCCCTCGCCGCTCCGCGGCTCTGACGAAGAGGAGCTGCACTCTCCAGAGAAGACCTTGACCCCAAGCGGATCCCCCCAAGGTCAGAACCACCAAGCGGGCCTGACTCCGATCGGGCCTCTTCCTGTGACCCTGACCTATCACCTCCGCCTGGCCCGAGCGGGCCATTCGCAGTTCCGCTCCTGCGGCGCGGCGTGGTACACCCGCTGCCCGGCACGCTCTCCGCAACTCGACACTGCATGAAACGCTCTCTGTTCCTTCTCCTGATTTTGATTGCATCGACGGCCGGCGCCGACGTCGTGCAGCCAATTGGCGCCGCACCGCAGATCCTGATCGCGGTCGCTGGCAGCGTCGCCGGTGCGAACGGCACGTTCTTCCGTTCCGACATCGCCCTGCTCAACCTGGCCAGCCATGACCAGATGGTGGTCCTGCAGTGGCTGTCCCAGAGCGGGAGCGCAATGGCGGCAGCGATCACGCTGCCGGCTCAAAGCGGCATGCGCTCGGCGGACTTCGTCACCGACCGCCTCGGTCAGACGGGCCTCGGTGCAATCCTCGTCACCGGCGTGTCGTCGTTCACGGCCGGCGGTCCGGTTGTCGCCGACCCGAGCGCGCGCCTATACGCGAGCGTGCGCATCTGGACGCCGCAGCAGGGAACGAACGGCACCACGTCCCAGAGCCTCCCGGCCATTCCGGCTAATACCATTAACACCCCGACGGCCGCTCTGTTCTCCGTCGGCGGGGCGGACGAGCCGCCGAGCTATCGGACGAACGTCGGGATCGTGAATATCGATCCGACACTGACGCAGACGTTCGTTCTGACGATCGTCACTCCGGCGCCACCCGGCCCTCCAGGGCCGCCCCCGCGGCTGATCTCAGTCACCGTTCCGCCGATGTCGATGGAGCAGATCCCGGTCGGAAGCGGTCTGACGGCCGGAACGCAGATCAACATCAATCCGGTCTCCGTGAACGGCGGCGCGGTCACGACCCGCTGGGTCGCCTATGGATCGACGATCAACAACGTGACCGGCGACGCCTGGTCCGAGCTTGCGGTGACGGGAACGCAGCCGTAGCCCTGTGGCTGCGCGAACCGCCCCTTCATCCGCCTTCGTCCCCTTCTTTCCCGAGGCCCCGGAATGGCGGCCCCGGAATGGGGTCGGGTCTTCGGTCCGGCGTTGGGAAGACAACTCAGGGTCAGACAACTCAGCGCGAACGTTGCGGAACGCGCGCGAACGTTGCGGAACGCGCGCGAACGTTGCGGGGTCAGGTCTTTGCTCCGCGGTCGCATTCCGGAGGCGCGGCAAAGGAAACGCATGAACACACAACACTTACCTCCCTGACGCCCGCGCGTAGCACCGCCAATCGAAGACCCGACCCTGTTCCAGAGGCCCGGAATGGGGTCGGGTCTTCGGTCCGGCGTTGGGAAGACAACTCAGGGTCAGACAACTCAGCGCGAACGTTGCGGGGTCAGGTCTTTGCTCCGCGGTCGCATTCCGGAGGCGCGGCAAAGGAAACGCATGAACACACAACACTTACCTGCCTGACGCCCGCGCGTAGCACCGCCAATCGAAGACCCGACCCTGTTCCAGGATCTTCGTCGAGGAAGATCGGCTCATGGTTATTCCCGCGACTGAAGACGTGCCAGGTGGCGCCAGCGAAGTCGAGCCGAAGACGGCGTGCCATCGAAACCGAGGCTACATCGGTGGCTCGCAATTGCCGAGGAACGACATCGAACGTGCGCCTGTCGGTTTCAGAACGTCCTCGGAACGGAAACTACGAAGGGGTTTGCTCTACGGCCCGTAGAGAAGCAGGGAGCGAGACCGAAGACAGAGGCTTTGACCCCATTTGGTCCCGTCACGCACACATAGCGCCGGTGGTAGCGGAACTACTGCGCACTTCTCCTGCGTCTGAGATCCTGAACGCAACGCGATCGGCGAATAGACGAATTTCTCTGGCAATGGCCGTCGCGCGCGTTGCCCTGACTCGGGAGCGAAGAACACCCTGATGTTCAGCGTGTAGGACGTCCATGGCCGAGCAACACCTCCTCAACAGTGGTGAGAAGGTATGCCGAAAGAGACCAACACCGAAGTTGCCCAAGTTCGAACCAAGCACTCCAGCACGCAGCCGGCTGGCGCGCCGGACAGCAGTAGGCCGGGACCACATGTCGTTAGGTGATCAAACTTACATCCATACCGCCGTCGTGACTGCTGTACTGCTGTCCACCACGTCGCCGCCCCTTCGTGCTCCGACGCACGTCGGTGGAGCGACAGAGAAGTCGGGTCGACTTGAGGAGGAAACCTTTGAGAAGGTCAAATCTAATGCGAATATACGTGGCCCTAACCATCACATGTTTAGCGACAGCCGCGGCCCAAGCCGATCACGGGCGCATCTTTAGACATCCAAACCCGGTGCCGAATCGCTACATCGTCGTTTTCAAGGATTCTGCGACGAACCGACCCAACGTTCGGGCCCTTGCGCACGAACTCGCAGCAAAGCACGGAGCGACCATCCCGAAAAACCCCCAAGGGGAAGAGTTGCTGCAGTGGACAGTACAAGGATTCGTAGCGGTCATGCCCGACACGGCTGCCACGGCAATCGCGAATGACCCACGCGTTGACTTCGTTGAACAAGACGCGTACGCGAGTGTGTCGCGATCGCTCTCCATCGACATGAGTGGCGACTATCGACTATGGAGCCTCGATCGATTGGATGGCGGCCGCGCAGTCTGGGACGGTTCGACATATTGGGGCGATCGAGCGTACAATTATCAAACCGACGGAACTGGTGTCTACATTTACATGATAGATACCGGCGTTGACCGAAGTCACTCAGAATTCAGTAATGGGAACGTGTTGGACGGCGTTCAATTCGCTGATGATCAATACTCGGCCACGGCGCCATGTGGATCGGGTGCGATCCTCGATGAACGGTATTTCGCTGTGCCACACGGGACGGGGACCGCGTCGGTAGCAGGCGGGATGAACGTTGGTGTCGCAAGTGGTGCATACATCGTTCCAATCAAGGTAGCGGCGTGCGACGGCACGATCTATGTGTCCTGGCTCTGCCTGGGCATGGATTGGATTGTCGGCCCTTATAACAGTTGGCGGTACGACTACTATGGTAACCCTACCCCGGGGGTCGTAAGCTGCAGCGTGTTTTACGATTCACAAACATGGACTGGTCGCAACACGGTCACGGACATTGGCCCAGGCGCATTCGGCCAGGCTATTCAGGACGTGATTCGAGGATGCCCGCTCGCAGAGGCACCGTGCCAGCCGAACCAGCGGGGGCTCGCGGTGATCGCGTCAGCAAACAATCAAGGCCAAGCCGACAGGGCGTGTTCACAGTGGCCGGCGAAGCTGTCCTACAACGGCCTTACCGATCAAAACGGCACGTTCCTGGTCGGGTATCAGGATTTTCGCGTCATCACGGTTGGGGGAACTGATGAGCAGGATCGCATCTGGAACTGCTTGAACTCTAGCGATTGCATTGTTACTAACCCATCCCCATTAACGTACGATGCGAACGCTATGGGTTCTAACTACGGGAAATGCGTGGACATCTATGCTCCAGCCCACAACATCAAAGCGGCAGCAATGCGAGGCCCCGGCTCCTACCGTTACTCAATCCGCGATTCGGAGGCAATAAACGTTACTAATCAGTCGCGAACATAGGCTACAGAGGCAGCTTTGAAGAAAGAGCGAACCAGGGAGGGTCTGCGGCGGATGTTGGCGAGGTCGAGATGAACGCGGCGATGAAGCGACTCGTTTGCTTTGAGCGGCTCTTTGCTGACGCCTGTCTTACGACAGGTAGTTCCAGACAAACTCGTCAGGGTTCAGCTCGGGTGCGTAGCCGGGAAGAAAGTGCAACTCGAGTCGGCCGGCCTGGCTCTGCACAAAGGCACCAATGAGTTTCGCGCGGTGGGCTGGATGGC
>JAJXWV010000008.1 GCA_021781455.1 Acidobacteriota bacterium
AGGCGTACTCGTTCCGCATCTACACCCGCGCCCAACGCTCTGCACTCTCATTCACCGAGCAGCCCGATCTCGGCTTAACTTAAGGCCATTGGCTTGTCATCCCGAGCGCGCGAATCGCGCAGGCGCAACACCAACGAGAAGAAACGTTCGATCGTTCCCCCTCTCCCCGCCGTAGCGGGGAGAGGGCCGGGGTGAGGGGTCTCGTCCTGGTTCAAAAGGAGACCCCTTGTACGCCTTCGGCACCTTCTCCCCGCTGCGGCGGGGAGAAGGGCAACAAACGCGAGAGCCCGCATAAACACTGGGAGTTTCTTGGAAGCCGCGCAGAGGGCGAGGGATCCCCCGCCAACTCGGGGCGGGCCGGTTGAATGAAGTGTGCGGGGGATTCCTCGCCGCGCTGCGCCGGCTCGGAATGACAGTCGCTGGAACACCGAGACCCCGCCTGGCGTTAAGCTCTATTCCAGCGATGAATTACCTCGATCGCAGCTTCGAGATCGGCGGGGTGCACATCGACCCGCCGCTTGCCCTCGCGCCGATGGCCGAGGTTACCGACGTCTATTACCGCTCGCTGATCAAGGAGCTCGGCGGTGTCGGCCTCGTCGTGTCGGAGTTCGTTTCCGCGGAAGGGCTGTCGCGCAAGAACGACCGTAGCCACCGCATGCTCGCGTTCAGCGAAGACGAGCGGCCGATCGCCATTCAGATCTACGGCGGAGACCCCGATCGGATGGACGACGCGGCGGCCATCGTCGAGAAGAAGGGCGTGGACATCGTCGACATCAACATGGGCTGCCCGGTGAAGAAGATCGTGAACAGCGGCGCGGGCTCGGGGATGCTCAAGGACTTCGACAAGGCCGCGCGCGTCGTCGATCGCATCCGCCGCCGGGTGAAGATTCCGGTGACGGTAAAGGTGCGCAAGGGATGGGAGAGCGACGACGTTCTTCCGTTGCTGAAGCGCTTCGAAGAGATCGGCGTGTCCGCGATTGCCATCCACGGGCGGACGCGCAGCGAGGCCTATACCGGCGCGAGCGACTGGAACTACATCGCCCAGGTGAAGAGCGCGCTGAAGATCCCGGTGTGGGGAAACGGCGATGTGAAGACGCCCGCCGACGCCGTGCGCATGTTCGAGACCACCGGCGTGGACGGCGTCATGATCGGCCGAGCGGCGCTGCACAACCCGTTCATCTTTCGTGACGTCGCCGCGTTTTCCGCGGGCCGGCCCGTGCTCGACGAGGTCGAGCGGCGCATCGACGCCATGCAGCGCTACCTGTCCAAGGTGGACGGCGCGCCGCAGGTCGAGAAGTGGAAGCTGCACAAAGCGCGCACGCTGGTGGGCTGGTTCTCCCGCGGCATTCCTCACGGCAAGGACATCCGCGTCGGCCTGCAGGACATCACCTGCGTCGGCGACGTGCAGCGCATCCTCGACAACTTCCGCGCCTCGGTCGCCGCATGAGAGTGCTGAGTACTGAGTGCTGAGTACTGAGTAGACTTCGCTTCGCGTCCCAGGACTCAGGACTCAGCACTCAGTACTCAGCACTCAGTACTCAGTACTCAGCACTCATGCCTTTCCCCGAGCACATCGCAAACATCCTCGAAGCCTACGGCGTGCAGAGCGCCACGAAGGCCGCGCTGTACGACCTCTACATCGCCATGGGCAGCGAGGTGCTCGAAGTGTTCGGCGACATTGCCGAGGCGGTGCCGGATGTGTCGGCCCTGGGACCGGAGGAAACGCAGACCATCCGGGAGCGCGTGGTCGAGCGGTATCTCCGTCGTAACCATCCGCAATGGCTGACGGGAACGCCCACGGCGAGCCTGTGGTGCCCGCGTGCTCTGGAAGGGCGGGCCACTGGAGCGGCGGTGCCGTTAGGCGCCGATGCCCTGGAGCGCGCCAACCAGACCGCACGAGCCGTGGTTGGTCCTTCGCAACCTCTCGCCGACGGCGTACTCGTCCTGGGACGGAACGCGCACTTTGGAGGGCGGGACGGGTCGGTTTCTTTCGACGTCGTCGCCGCTGCCATCGACGATGCGATCGCAATCGGCAAAGCGGCGGGGCAGCAGCACACCTTGCCGGGATCGGCCGGCGAGACCAGCGGGAGCTACGACGGTGAGCGGCGCGTGGGGCTGATCTGGGAAGTGCAGCCGAACGTGTTCAAACCTTCGGGCGACCGGAATCGCGCGATCGCGAAGATCTACCGGAAGCACCGCAACTGGCACGTGGTGACCCTGGCCGCTGCCATCGATTGGTTTCGTATCCAGCACTGCACGGTGTTCGTCCTGCGCGGTGAGGCGCTGGCCACCACGCACGAGGTCAATCCGCAGAAACCGGTCTCCGAGACGATTGTGGCGCACCACAACCGCACGGTCGGGGACGTGGTGGCAGCGATGGGGCTGGCGCTCGGGGAGCCCGCCGACCTCGACGAGATGCAGTTGCTCGATTCCGCGGTCATGAACCACGCCCTGCGCCAGCACGTGCTCCGCAACGGAGCCGACGGCGCGATCTGGCGCCTGTCATCCCGAGCGTGAGCGAGGGATGTGGGCGGCTGGGTGGCGCCAGAAAGCAAGTCTTTACGCGGGCTCTGGCGTTGGTTGCCCTTCTCCCCGCCGCAGCGGGGAGAAGGTGCCGAAGGCGGATGAGGGGCCTTTCTCTCGAACAAGAACGAGACCCCTCACCCCGGCCCTCTCCCCGCTGCGGCGGGGAGAGGGGGAACGATCGCCCGTTTCTTGTCTTCGGTGTCGCGCCTGCGCGATTCGGATGTTCGCGATGACAAAGCTTCCAGCGTTCGCGATCCCCTTTATCATTGCGGCTTTTCCGAAGGAGCGCTCGATGAAAACCGCCGTCCTCATCTTCCTCGCCGCCGCGTCCGTTCTGGCGCAGGCACCCGCGACTCAGCCGCCGCAGCCGCAGCGCCTGGTCCTGACCATCGACACCATCATGCGCGGGCCGTCGCTCACCGGCTACGAGCCGCGCGACGTGCGCTGGTCGCCCGACGGCCAGTCCGTGTACTTCGGCTGGAAAGAGCGCACGGAACCGATCGAGAAGGACTTCGACACGTACGTCGTCGGCCGGGACGGCCAGGGGCTGCGGAAATTGAGCGAAGACGAGGCGAAGAACGCCCCACCGGTTCGCGCCGTCTGGACGCGCGACAGGACGCGCGCCGTGTTCGTCGACGACGGAGACGTCTTCCTCTGGGCCGCCGGCCGCCGCCGGAACATCACCAACACCGAAGAGCCGGAGTCGAACGCCCGCTTCACCCACGACGAGCGGCACGTGACCTTCGTCCGCGACAACAACCTGTTCGTCGTCTCGCTCGATGACGGCACGCTCGAACAGAAGACCTACATCGTCAGTGCGGACGAAAAGACTCCGCTGTGGGACGAGAAGAAGGGCACCGCCAACGACGAGTGGATCAAGTCCGAGGAACGAACCCTCATCGAAACGGTCGACCGGCGTGCAAAAAAGCTCGAGGAAGAAGAGGCCAAACGGAAGCGGGAGCACCCCATCAAGCCGTTCAAGCTCGAGAAGAAGGAACGAGTCGCCGACCTGCAGCTCAGTCCCGACGGCAAGTACGCCATCGCCTCGTTCACGACCGATGTGGCCAAGGTGAAGAAGACGATCGTCCCGAATTACGTGACCGAGAGCGCGTATACCGAGGAGATCCCGTCGAGAGAAAAAGCAGGCGACATTCTCACCGTCACGCGCATCGCGTCGATCTCGACCTCGACCGGCGAGGTGAAGTGGTTCGAGACCGGTCTCAAAGCGGCTCCGCCGACCGCCGTCGCCCAGCCGCAGTCGAAGCAGGAAACGAAGGAGCGCGAATCGGCCACCGAGCAGATGGGAGCTCAGGAGCGCGGGACGACGGCCGCCGTCGAGGATCGCGCCGTCAACTTCGGTCCGGTACGCTTTTCCGACGACGGCAGCAAGGCCTTCGTCACTCTTCGCGCCGCGGATAACAAGGACTGGTGGCTCTTTTCGTTCGACCCGGTCAGTGCCAGAGGGCGCGTTCTCGCGACCACGCACGACGACGCCTGGGTGCGCCGGATGTTCCGTAACACCGGCTGGCTTCCCGACAGCGAGCGTATCTGGTTCATCTCCGAGGCCAGCGGCTACGCGCATCTGTACGTCGTTCCGTTCAGCGCTGGGCAGCCGCAGCAGCTCACCAGCGGCAAGTGGGAGGTCGACGAGGCCGACATCTCCGACGACAAGAAGAGTTTTCTGCTCACGACGAGCGAGGAGTCGCCCTACGAGCGTCACCTCTATCGCATGCCTCTGGCCGGCGGCGCGCGCGTGAAGCTGACCTCAGCGCCGGGGCGGCACGATGCCGTCGTTTCGCCTGACGGCGCCGACGTCGCCGACGTCTATTCGTACACGAACAAGCCGCCCGAGCTGTATGTCGGAAAGACGAAGGTCACGACTTCGCCGGCCCCCGAGTTCTTCACCTATCTGTGGGTCGACGTCCCGATCACGACCTACAAGGCGAGCGACGGCGCCGACGTGCCGGTACAAGTCTTCAAGCCGGCGAACTGGAAGCCGGGCGGTCCGGCAGTCGTCTTCGTTCATGGAGCCGGTTACGCGCAGAACGTCGACCGCTGGTGGGGCTTCTATTCGCGTGAGTACATGTTCCACCACTTCCTGATGGAGCACGGGTACATCGTCCTGAACGCCGATTACCGCGCCTCCGCGGGATACGGTCGCGACTGGAGAACGGCCATCTACCGGCACATGGGAGGGCGCGACCTCGAGGACGAAGTCGATGCCGCGAAGTACCTCGTCAGCCACTACGGCGTCGACCCGAAGCGCATCGGCATGTACGGCGGCAGCTACGGCGGATTCATGACCCTGATGGCCATGTTCACGGCGCCCGGCGTCTTCACCTCGGGCGCAGCGCTGCGTCCCGTCAGCGACTGGTCCGCGTACAACCATCCGTACACCTCGGACATCCTGAACACGCCGGTTACGGATCCCGTCGCGTATCGGCAATCGTCTCCGATCTACTTCGCGAATGGGCTGAAGGGGAACCTGCTGATCTGTCACGGCGTCGTCGATACGAACGTTCACTTCCAGGACACCGTCCGCCTTGTGCAGCGCCTGATCGAGCTGCGGAAGGAGAATTGGAACCTGGCGATCTATCCGATGGAGAACCACGGATTTGTGGAGCCGGCGAGCTGGGCGGACGAGTACAAGCGGATCTTCAAGCTGTTCGAGACGACGTTGAAGTGAGGGTGGCGACACGCGGCCCCGGGTGTAGGACAGGCTTTCCAGCCTGTCCTCCCGTGTAGGACAGGCTTTCCAGCCTGTCCCCCCGTGTAGGACAGGCTTTCTAGCCTGTCCCCCCGGTGTACCGCGTGTCCGGACTAGCAGGAGGACAGGCTGGAAAGCCTGTCCTACACGGGCAGAATAGCGCCGCAATCCCAGCTGTTGCGACAAACTCCGATGACCGCACTCCCTCAGCCGAAGCCTGTCCGCAAGGTGGGCATGATCTCTCTCGGGTGTCCGAAGAACCTCGTCGACGCCGAGATCATGCTCGGGCAGTTGAAGGCGGACAGCGAGGTCCTCATCACGAATGACCTCGACGAGGCGGACGTGGTCATCGTCAACACCTGCGGCTTCATCGACGCCGCCAAGCAGGAGTCGATCGACACGATCCTCGAGGTCGCGGAGCGGAAGGGCAAGGGGCTGGAGCGGCTCATCGTCAGCGGCTGCATGGTCCAGAAGTACCGCAGCGACCTGCAGCAGTCGATTCCGGAGATCGACGCCTTCGTCGGGCTCGATCATCTCGAGAAGATCACGGAGGCCGTCAGCGGCGACGTGGACGACGCAGCGCCGGCCAAGCGGAAGATGTCGGTGCGGCTCTACGAAGACCTGCCGCGCGTTCTCACGCACGGCACCGCGCACGCATACCTGAAGGTCTCGGAAGGCTGCTCGAATCCCTGCACGTTCTGCGCGATTCCGCAGATGCGGGGCAAGTTCAGGTCAAGGACCATTGCCTCGCTCGTCCGCGAAGCACAGCAGCTGCAGCAGCAGGGCGTGCTCGAGCTGAACCTCGTGGCGCAGGACACCACTCGCTACGGCCAGGACATCGGTCTCGATCACGGCCTGACCGAGCTGTTCAAGGCGCTGCTCGGCGAGACCGATTTTCAGTGGATCCGGTTCCTCTACGCCTATCCGGGCTCGCTCGACTGGTCGCTCTTCGAGCTGATGGGTCGCGAGAAGCGCTTCGCGTCGTACTGCGATATCCCCCTGCAGCACGTCTCCGCGAGCGTCCTCCAGAAGATGCGCCGCCCGGGATCTCCGAAGGAATACCGGGAGATGATCACGCGGATGCGCAACCTCGTGCCCGACCTGACGCTGCGCACGACGTTCATCACCGGGCATCCCGGCGAGACGCCGAAGGACTTCGGCGAGCTCCACGACTTCGTCGAATGGGCGCAGTTCGAGAACATGGGAGCGTTCGTCTACTCGCCGGAAGACCACACGCTGGCGGCGAAGCTCGAGGACGTGCCGACGCGCAAGACCGCCGAGCGGCGCCGCGCCAAGCTGCTCGAGCTGCAGCAGTCGATCTCGCTCGGGCGCAACGAGGCGAAGATCGGTCAGACGTTCGACGCGATCATCACGGGCGTCTGCGAAGAGACCGAGCATCTCCTGGAGGGCCGCCTCGCCAGCCAGGCGCCGGAGATCGACGGCCGTCTGCTGATCAACGACGGGATCGAGCTGCTGCCGAAACAACTGCCCGCATTCGCCCGCGTCGAGATCACGGACGCGCATCCGTACGATCTGGTGGGCCGCGTGGTCTCTTCGCCGTCACTCTGAGCCGGCGGAGCCGCGGGGGGGCGGTGGTCGGGTGGAGCGGCGGAGCGCGGCGAAGAGTCTCAAACCTGCGGATGGTCCGCGCGACCGACGCTCACCGCGAGCGCTCGACAAATCGAGCGATCTTCGATCACGGTCACATCACCGGCATCTTTCTATCTGGAGACTCTTCGCCGCGCTCCGCCGCGCACCCACCCAGCCACCCGCGGCTCCGCCGGCTCAGAGTGACGGGGCAGACCTCGCGCCGACTCAGCACATGGCCACGCCGCGGGACTTGATCACCCACTCGCCGGACGTGGTCTTCTCCAGATTCAGCGTCAGGCCGCGGCCGCAGTCGAGGCTCGCTTTGCCCGGCTCGGGTTTCGGAATCGGACCGGTCCACACACGCACCGTGGCCTGGCCATCAGACTGCGTTGCGATATCGAGGCGGATGATTCCGGGCGGCAGCGCACGCTCTTCTTCCGTCGCGTTCTTCGCGTCGATGGTCTTGCGTATCGACGATACCGCGGCTCGCGCCGCGTCGCTGACCTGAGCGCCGACGAGAACGGTCGAGGTCTTCCCTCCTTCGACTTCCTTGAGCGCGATCGCAATGACCTTCGTCAGATCGCCAGCCGTCGACGTCGCGGCCGAGTACGCGACCGGCGGAGTCGTCGTCAGCGTGACCGTCGCGCCCACCGGCGTCGCTGTTGCGCTGGTGAAGCAGGGGAGAACGCGCGAGTCGGGATCGCCGGCGTCCACGCCGACCTCGAAGCCGAGGCTGCGCGCGAGGTCGGTCGGGGCGACGGCGGCTTCGTAGACGCCGGGCTTGACGCCTGCGCCCCACAACATCACCGGCACGTGCTGGTCTGCCTCGACCGGCTGGCCGTGCGTGGTGGCCGCGTAGTCCCACATGTAGCCGGCCTTGAGCGTGATGATCACGTCGCCGTCGCGGTCGGCGCGGAACGATCGCTCGACCATCGACTCCAGATCGCTGCCGAGCGGCTTGTCTCTGTCGGCGAGCAGCTCGCTGTTGGTGAAGACGCCGGAAACGCCGTGGATCTCCTTGACCGCATCGCTCATGGCGCGCTTGACGCGCTCGCCGTCGAGGTGCAGCTCGCGGATCCGATTCCAGTTCAGGTACACCGCCGGCTCGTCGAAGAAGAGGATGAACGACTTCTCCACCGGCGTGCTGTTGCTGACCTTCACGCCCAGCTTTTTCGCTGTGAGCTCTTCGATCTCGCGCCTCGCCGCGCCGAGATCGGCGAACGTCTTTGCGGTCCTGGCGCGGCGCATGTCGACGCGTCCCGCATCGCGACCCATGTCGCGGGCCACTTCGGGAATCGACTGCACGCCGTGGTCTGCCGTCAGAGCGACCGTCACGCGGTCGTGGAAGTTGTGGTCGAGGAAGTCGAAGAACTCGGCCAGCTGCCGGTCGATTCGCACCACCGAGTCCGCAGCCTCGAACGAGTCGGGTCCGTAGTCGTGTCCGAGGTAGTCCTGCGACGAGAGGCTGATGAACACGATGTCGGGGTGATGGTCTCCGGTGCCGAGGTTCTCGGTCTCGAGGAGGCGGCGGGCCAGTCCGAGGACCAGGTCGTTGCCGAAAGGCGTGTAGAGGATGGCGTCGGCGCCGCGGATCGGATGAGGGAACGAGGTGCCGAGGCCGTCGTGCGAGCGCTTGTACTGGCGCAGGCGCTCGGGATCGTGCGTGACCTTGTCGAGATCGGTGGCAGGGATGTATCCGGAAAGGTCCCAGACCGGGTGCGCGGCAACGAATGCCGGCACGTTCTTGTTGTAATCGTCGAGCAGCGGCTGGTCGACCCCGCGGTAGTACGAGCTGGAGACGAAAGCTGATTTCTTCGAGTCGAACCAGTACGCGGCCGTGGCCTTGCGGCCGGCCATGAGGATCGCGGCGCGGTCCTTGATGGAGACGCCGTAGACCTTCGCGCCGGGATACTTCTCCTGCAGCCGGTCGCCGAGCGAGTCGGAGTCGAGATTCATCGGCGAGAACCCGCCGGCGACGCGATCATCCTCGACGCAGTACACGCCCTGGCCGCTCTGCCGGTCGAACCAGTTGTTCGCGACGATTCCGCTGAGGGAAGGCGTGTAGCCGGTTCCGATTGCCGCGTGCCCGGGACCGGTGAACGTCGTGGCATAAGGATAGAGGGCCCTGGTGAAATCGGCGCCGCCCTTCAGGAAGCGGTTGAAGCCGCCGTCCGTGAAGTAGGGTGCGAAGCGGGGGAGGTAGTAGTACGGAAACTGATCGATGGAGATGACGACGATGAGGTCCGGCGGGGCGGTGGTCGTCTGTTGCGCAAAAGAGGAAGTCAGGGCGAGTGCGACGAGGGCGGCAAAAAGCAGGATGCGCTTCTTCATGGCGGGCGAAGTTTATCCGAGCGAGAGGTCCGCGGAGCGGGCGGGCCCGTGTCATTCTGAGCCGGCTGAGCCGTCGTGTCATTCTGAGCCGGCGAAACCGCGGGGAAGGTGGGGCGGTTGGAGCGGCGAAGCGCGGCGAAGAATCCCAAGCGAGTCTTGCGTCCCCGCCCGAGCCGGCAGGACGCGCGCGGGGTCCTTCGCCGTCCTTCGCCGCGCTGCCACCGCCCGCCGGCCGCGCGGCTGCGGCGGCTCAGGATGACACGTGACTTCGCAGCGCTGCCACCACCAAAAAGAAAGGCCGCCCGAAGGCGGCCTTTCTCGCAGAGTTCATTCAGCCGAACGGCAAGCCGCGGGTGGGGGAGCGCGACCCGCGAACCGGCACCGCGACCCAAAAGAAGAGGGCCGCCTCGCGGCGGCCCTCTTCGATTGATGCGATGCCGACGGAATCAGAAGTTGACGCGAAGTCCGAGGCGACCCTGCCACCGTGAAGCAACGTTCGCGGTGGAGAACTGTCTTCCCGGTGTCAGGCTGCCGCTGAAGTTCTCCTTGTACACGGCCTTGCCGGTCGTTGGATCCTGACCGGTGTAGCGGACCGCGGTGTACGTGCCGAAATTGACGTACTTCTGCACCCCGGAGTTGTGATCGAACAGGTTCACGAGATTGAGCACGTCGGCCTGAATCAGGACGCGTGCTCCGTGGATGGCCGGCAGGCCGAGCTCGTAGTGGAAATCGAGGCGGCGGTTCCACGGCGCAAAGATCGAGTTGCGCTTCGGCGTGGAGCCGCTTGTCGGGTCGAGCCCGACCGAGCGCATGAAGTTCTGGAAGAGCGCCGGATCGAGCGGAGCCTTGCCGCCGCACGGGCTCGAGGCCGTCGGGTTGCCGGCGTTCGACGGGCAGAGAATCAGGTCGTTGGCCGCGGGAACGTAAAGGAGGTCGTTGTTCTGTGTCCCGTCTTTGTTGGGGTCACCGGCCATCAGCAAGGAATATGGCTGTCCTGCTTGCGCGGCGTAGAAGAGTCCGATGCCGTGCGTCAATGCTCCGGTGTCGAAGTGATAGGTCGCGGCGATATTGAAGCGATTCTTGATCTCGAACGTGGACGTTGCCAGCTCCTGCTGGAAGATGTTGCCGCGCGAGAGCTGGTTGAACTGCCAGTTCGAGTAGGCGATGCTCGATTGCCCCTCGCCGACGGTTCTCGCATTCTCGTGCGCGTAGTTGACGGACACGTCGAGACTGCGGAAGTTGCGGTTGAACTGCAGCGTCTCCATCACCTGATTGCCCTTCGAGGTGTTCGACAGGAGGATGGCATCGAGGATGCTGGTGCTGACCGGTCCGTACGTCGGGCGGCCGTCGAGCGGGCTCGTGCCGGTCTGAACCTTGTTCACGTTGTAATAGAAAAGGTCTTTCTGAGTCTTCGACCAGAGCACCTCGGCGGTTCCGCGGATGCCCCAGAAGAGCTTGCGGTCGTATCCGAGCGTCGACCTGAGAACGCGCGGGAACTGGAAGTGGCTGTCGGTGACGTTGATCGTCGGCGCAGCGCCGGATCCGAGGTTGTGCGGCTGGTTCGTCGTGTCGGGATTGAATGCCGGGGGGTTGCAGTGGGCCGACTGCAGGCAGCCGAGCGAGGTGGTCTCGACGCCCGTGTTGCCGTAGTTGTTCGAGATCCACACGTACGGAGCGCGCCCGAGGAAGATGCCCACGCCGCCTCGGAGCTGCTGCGTCCCCTGACCCGTCGGATCCCAGTTGAAGCCGAAGCGTGGCTCGAGGATCAGCGACTGGCTCGGCTTGGTCGCCGTGGAGTAACCGATCGCCTGCTGAACGGCCGGATTGAACGACGGTGTGGTGTCGTAGTGCGGCTTGTCGAGGCGCAGACCGAACGTGAACGTGAGATTGTTGGTCGTGTGCCACTGGTCGCTCGCGTAAAGGCTGTACTGCCCCGCCTTGAACGCGGTCGGAGCCTTCGGGTTCGAGCCGTTCGCGAAGCTGATGCGGTAGATGTCGGGCGTGCCTGCCTGGAAGTCTTCCCAGGTCTTGAAGTGGTAGTAGCCGTTGATGTCGGTGATGAAGAGGTTCTTGAAGTCGAACCACTGGTTGCTGGTGCCGAACACGAGCGTGTGCGCGCCGATGGTGCGGGTGAAGTCGTCGGTGAACTCGAGGATGTTCTGGTCGAGTGCGTTCGCGCCGGAGAAGCGCTCCGTGCCGAAGAAATAGTTGCCGTTGCGCTCACTGCCGCCGATCTCGACCGATGGGAAGTTGGCCAGGACCTGGCGCTGCTCGCGGATCGTCGTGTAGTTGAGTCGCGCTTCGTTGTACGAGTTCTGCCCGAGGACGCTGTTGAGCTGCGCGACCGAGGAGTTCGTCTTGCTGAGGAACGGATAGATGGAGGTGGGGAAGTAGAAACGGCTCGACGTGCGCGCAGCGCTGGAAGGCGTGTTGTCGCGGTTGGCGCTTACGTAGTTGTGCCGGACCGTCAGGTTGTTCGCGCTCCCGATGTTGAAGTCGAGGCGGCCGAACAGCAGCTTGCTGTGCGTCCCGAGTGAGAGAGGACCGGAGCCGCCGAGGTTCACGTTGTACTTGTTCTGGACATAGGCCGCCACTGCATCCGGCGTCGGGAAATCGGGATTGCTGAACGGCGTGTAGTCCTGCGGGTCGTTGCGGCGGTTCGATTCGCCGCTGACGAAGAAGAAGAGCTTGTCCCGCATGATCGGACCACCGACACGGCCGCCCCACTGATTCTGGCTGAAGTCGGAGACCTTCTGATTCGACGGACCCTTGCCGACGAAGGACGGATCGCGCCGCGTGCCGAAGACGGATCCGTCCAGGTTGTTCGTTCCCGAGCGCGTGACGGCGTTGATGCCGCCGCCGGTGAAGCCGCTCTGGCGGACGTCGTACGGCGAGACCACGAGCTGCAGCTGCTGGATGGCATCGAGCGAGATCGGCTGCGTTCCCGTCTGTCCGCCCGGAGTTCCGGACGAGGCGAGACCGAACACGTCGTTGTTGACCGCCCCGTCGATCTTGATGTCGTTGTAGCGGTTGTTGGTGCCGGCGACCGAGAGGAACGTGCTCGTGTCGTCGGTCAGGCTTGCCGCGAAGTAGGGGTTCGTGCGCGCCATGTCCTGAAGCGTACGGTTGACCGTCGGAAGGGTCTCGATCTGCTCCGTCGAGACCGAAGAGGTCGAGCCCGTGTGGCTCGGGTTGATGAGGTCGTCCGGCTTCGCGGTGACCGTGATCGCCTCACTCACGCTGGCGAGCTGAAGCTGGATGTCGATTTCGGACGAAGCGCCCAGGTTGACGGTGACGTTGTTCACCGTCGCCGGCTTGAACCCTTCCAGGTTGGCCGTGATGGTATACGGGCCCCCGACGCGCGCGTTCGGGATCGTGTAGCGGCCGTTCGTTCCGGTGACCGCGGCGTAGTGAGTGCCCGTCGGCACGTGGACCGCGTCGACCGTCACCCCCGGCATCGCGCTGTTGTCGTTCTTTGCGGTGACGAGACCGGTGATGTTTCCGGCGGTGACCTGCGCGAAGGTCGGCGGCGCGAACGCCAAGAGAACACACGCGATGGTTAGGCAGTACGCGAACGTGCGCATTGCGCGCGCCGTGGTGCCGTTGCTGCTTCGCTGAGCGAACATAGAACTTCCTCCTGATTTTTCATCGAGCTTGCTGCCGCGAGCGGACAGCGGTTTGGATGTGAGATGAGGGACCGCACCCCCGCGTTGCCGCAGAGCTGCGTTGCTGAGGCGTTCCTGAAGAATGCGCGAGTCACACCGAGTCACACGAGGAACCCGTGTCGTTTTGGACCGCGCGATGATACGACGAAAGATGCGCCGAGTCAGCCTAAAAGAAGGTGCTCACGCACAAGAGCGAACTCCGATTCGTTGAATTCGAAGTCCAATTTTGTGAAGGGAGGGGGAACCGGGTCGCAGGAAAGTCTTGATTCCTGCGACCTGAAAGCTGCAATCTGGGACTGCGACCTCAGAAGCTTTTGAGGAACGTCTCGTTGGTCGGGAATCTCTGCAGCCGCTCGAGCAGCATCTTCATGGCCGTCATCGGATCGGTGCCGGCCAGGGCGCGTCGCAAGGTGTGGATCTTCGGCAGATAGGCCGGAGGGATGAGCTTCTCCTCTTTGCGCGTGCCGCTCTGGGCGATGTTCATGGCCGGGAAGATCCGCCGCTCGAAGAGTCCGCGGTCCAGCACGATCTCGGTGTTCCCGGTCCCCTTGAACTCCTGGAAGATGACCTCGTCCATGCGCGAGCCGGTGTCGATCAGGGCCGTGGCCACGATCGTCAGCGAGCCCCAGTCCTCGGCCTTGCGGGCGGCGCCGAAGAAACGGCGAGGTTTCTCCATCGTCCTGGCGTCGATACCGCCGGAGAGGATCTTGCCGCTGCCGCGCTGCTCGTTGTTGTAGGCGCGCGACATGCGCGTGATCGAGTCGCAGAGAATCACCACGTCCTTCTGGAGCTCGACCAGGCGCCGGGCGCGTTCGAGAACGACTTCTGCGATCAGGATGTGGTTATCCGCAGATTCATCGGAGCTCGAGGCGATGACTTCGCCGTGCTCGAGCGAGCGCCGGAAGTCGGTGACTTCCTCCGGCCGCTCGTCGACGAGAAGGACGATCACCGTGACGTCGGGGTGATTCGTGTTCACGCCGTGCGCGATGTCCTTCAGCAGCGTCGTCTTTCCTGCTTTCGGCGGCGCCACGACCAGGCAGCGCTGGCCCTTGCCAATCGGTGCGAGAAGATCGAGCACTCGTGTGGTCAGCCGTTCCGGCTCGACCTCCAGCTTGAACATCTCGTTCGGATCGATCGAGATCAGCTCGGAGAACGGCCGGCGGGAATCGCGGAACTCCTCGACGGTCATGCCCTCGATCGTTTCCAGGACCACGAACTCGAGGCCGCCGTTGCCGCCTCGCCTGGCATTGCCGGAGACCAGAAGGCCGGGATCGAGGTGCATTTTCTCGATCACGTTGCGCGGGACGATGGCGTCGCCCGGCTGCGGCACGAAGTTGTTGGCCGCCTGCACGAGAATGCCGCCGCCGTTCGGCTTGACGTAAAGCACACCGGCTACCTGCGTCAGCTCGCCGGGCGCGAGATCGATGACCGGCAGGTTCTCGCCCTGCGAGACCTGCGATGCTTCTCCGGGGCGTCCGCGATGGCGTGAACGACGCCGGCGCCTCCGTCCGAACCGCCCTTCCGGGGATCCGTTCTGGGGCGCTTCGTTGCCCGGCATGGCGCCGCCGTTTCCGTTGGGAGTCTGTTGTGGGGCAGAGCTGCCCCCCTGACCGCGCCGTCTGCGCCGCCGGCGCTTACGCGGTGTGCGATTGTCTGGTGTCATGGAACCTCAAAAAAAGCCACTGTCACGGCGAGTTGAGCACCTGCGAGACCCGGGGAACGACGATGACTGGGCGGAGATTCGTTTTTTCTCTAAACGCCCGGCAGGAAGCCAAAAGATCGTCGCACGCGGTGCGAACCTAGTATGCGAAACGTCTGCGCCAAATGCAAGTGATGGTGAAATGGGGTTGCGCGGTTCCGCGGTTTCGCGGTCCACCCAGTCGCGACCACACAACGGCTCCACGCTCGTGGATACGCACGCGCATGGGGCAACCTCGGAACTGCGCAACCGCGCAACCGCGCAACCCATTTCACGTCAGCGCCATCCACTTCCGCGCCTCAGCAGTTTCCGAGCCACCCGTCAACTTCCAAATCATTCCACCGATATGCCAAAATGTGGCATCCCATCCTTGATTGAGTCCACATGCCTGAAACCATTCTCGTAGTCGAGTACGAACCTCGTTACACGGATCGGGTTCGGCAAGCGCTTGCAGGACACCCCTTCACCACCGCGTTCGCCAAGGACGGTGACGAGGCCTTGCGCGCTATCGCCGCCACCCGGCCGACGCTGATCGTCCTCTCGTCGGTCATTCCGCGGACGACCACATCCGACCTGATTCGGGCCATTCGCAGCCAGAGTCCGCTGGAGCAAACCCCCATTCTGCTGACCGTCTCGGGGTACACGGGGAAGATGCCCAGGGCCGATGCCGAGCGCGTCGGAGCGTCCGACATCCTGCCGAAGCCCTATACCGAGAGCGACTTTCTCGGCAAAGTGCAGCAGATGCTCGGGATCAGCGCGAGTGCTGCGGACGGGACGCCCAATCCAGACTACGGGGTCCACGGCACGAGCGCCGCCGGAGGACAGCTGACGTCGAACGAGATATTCGGCGATCTTCTGACCGACGACAAACCGGCCGCCGCCGCGAAGAAGAGCATCAACGTGACCGGCGACGTCGACAAGATGCTGGAGTCGACGCTCGCGGGCATGATGCCCCAGCGCAAAACCTCGACGGGCATTCCCCGTCCGGTGACCTCGCCGGGGACCGAGCCGCGGCCGCGCACCCAACCGGGCGCTGCGGAGCTCGACAAGATTCTGCACGACACCCTTTCAGGCCTCGAAAGAGGTCCAGGCCGACCGAAGAGCAACCCGCCGGCAGTGCCGCAGCCTTCTGTCGCCCAGCAGACCGTGCCGGCACCGGAAGCACCAGCGCGCCCCATCGCGCCTCCGCCCGTCGCGCCTCCACCCGTCGCGCCGCCAGTCGCAGCGCCGACCGCTCCCGTCGTGGAGAAGGTGTCGCTCTCTTCGCCGGTCATCCCGAGCCCCGCGCCGCAGCCGGTCATCGAAAAGCCGGCGGAAGAGGAGCAGGAGCCGGTCGATGGAATCCGATTCGGCCAGTACGTGCTGCTCGACAAGATCGCGACGGGCGGGATGGCCGAGGTGTGGAAGGCGCGGATGCGCGGAGTGGAGGGATTTCAGAAGATCGTCGCGATCAAGAAGATCCTGCCACATCTGTCGGACAACCGCGACTTCATCGACATGTTCATCGATGAGGCGAAGCTGGCGGCGCAGCTCACGCACAACAACATCATCCACATCTATGACCTCGGCAAGATCCAGAGCTCGTACTACATCGCCATGGAGTACGTGGACGGCTGGGATCTGAAGACGATTCTCAAAAAAGCGCAGGATCGTGACCAGCCGCTGACCGTCGAGCTGGCGCTGTTCATCACCTCGAAGATTGCCGCCGCGCTCGATTATGCTCACCGCCGTCGCGACTTCAACGACCAGGAGATGGGGCTGGTCCACCGCGACGTCTCTCCGCAGAACGTCCTGATCTCGCAGGAAGGCGACATCAAGCTCTGTGACTTCGGAATCGCCAAGGCTGCCTCCAAGGCGTCGCACACGCAGGCCGGAGCGCTCAAGGGAAAATTGCAGTACATGTCGCCGGAGCAGGCCTGGGGCCGCGCCATCGACCGGCGCTCCGACATCTTCGCACTGGCCGCCGTGCTGTTCGAGCTCCTCACCGGGCGCAAGCTGTTCAGCGGTGACAACGAGCTGTCCATTCTCGAACAGGTCCGCGAGGCGCGGGTTATTCCTCCCTCACAGATCAACGAAGAAGTGACGCCGGAGATCGACCAGGTCGTTCTGAAGGCGCTGCACAAGGATCCGGAGAACCGCTATCAGACGGCCGGCGAGATGGCTCGCGACATCGACCAGATCCTCTACACATTCCGCCCCACGCCGACCAGCGCCGACCTCGCCATCTTCATGCATCGCCTCTCCACCACCGAGCCGGTGCGCGTTCATCCCGATCTCGATGAGACCGTGATCGACGAGGCGCCGGCCGTCACCCCTGTGATCGCAGCGATGGCCAGGCCGGTTGCGGCGGCAGTCCCCGCCGCCACTCCGGTCGTTCCACCGCCGCCCGTCGCGGCGGCCCCTTCCATGTTCGTGGCTGAGCGAGCGGCAAAGAAAGCCCCGATCGTACCGATCGCCATCGCCGCCGTTGTCGTCATCGCCATCGGCATCGGTGCGTTCGTCATGATGCGGGGCAAGGGACAGAGCGCAGCGCCCGCTGCCACTTCATCGGCGGTCGCACAACAGAAGGGCGCCGTCGCGCCGGGCGCTGCCCCGGCTTCAACGACGGCGGCGCCGGAATCTGCCACGGCACCGGTGGCCGCTGCTGCAGCGTCGACCGATACCGCCATCGATCAAACGAAGGTCGACGCGGAAGTGCAGAAGCGCCTGGAGGCCGAGCGAGCGAAGCTGGAGCAACTGGCGCGATCGCAGCAGCCCCAGACGCAGACCGCTGCGGCAGCGCGGCCGCCGGCAGCACGTCCGCCGGTTCAGACCGCGTCGGTCGCGCCGCCACCTGTGACCGAGACCCACGCTCCCGTGCCGGTGGTGACGCAGACAGTCGCACCGCCACCGGTCCAGACGGAGACACATGCGCCGGCTGTTCCTCAGCCGGTCACTGAAACTGTCGCGCGAGCAAAGGAAGGAGATCTCATCACCGGTGGCGAAGGTCTAACCGCGCCGCGCCTTCTGCGCCTCTCCACGCCGGAGTATCCGCTGCTGGCCCGCCAGCAGCGCGTCGAAGGCCTCGTGCTGATGAGCGTGCTCATCTCCGAGAAGGGCCAAGTGATGCAGGTCAAGCTCCTTCGCGGAGTGAACAGACCAGTCGGTCTCAACGAGGCGGCGGAGGCGGCCGTGCGCCGCTCGACCTTTGCTCCGGGGATGAAGGATGGGGTGCACGTGAAGGCGTGGATGACGGTGCCGATCAACTTTAAACTATAATCCGCGGCCGGCAAGTGCTTTGGAGGGTGTGAGATGCCGACTCTGACGGACCAGCAGCGGAAGTTCTACGAGACCACTCTGCAGGTCACCAAACAGGAAATCAACGACCTCAAGGATCAGATCGAAGAAGAGCTCTCCAAGGTCAAGGACAGGATCGCGGAACTGCAAACCGCCATCAACGCCTCCAAGCAGATGTACGCCGCCGCCTGTGCCCGCCTCGGCATCGCCAACGACCTCGAGGAAGAAGAGGGCGGCGAGCAGTAGGCCTTCACAACTTCGTCCCTCGTTGAACTGCAGCCTTAGCGCTGCAGTTTTTCTTAGCGCAACGACTCCAGCCTGCGTCCGGAGTTTCAACCACAGAGACGCAGAGCTGGCGAGCGGAGCGAGCCTGCGCCATGTACCTCGGTGTCTCTGTGTCTCTGTGGTGAAAATTCAGGGCCGACCTGAGGGATGAGTCCTGTCGCTATACTCGCCGGGTGCGCCCTTCGCTGCTGCTCGTCCTGATGGCGATCGCCTGCGCCGCTCCTCCTCCTGCCACGATGCGCGACGACCTCGGCCGCGCGATCGCCGTGCCGGCCAAGATTCATCGCATCGTCACGCTCGCTCCGAACCTCACCGAGATGGTGTTCGCCATCGGTGCCGGAGCGAAGGTGGTGGCGACGGACAGCTTCTCGGACGTTCCCGCTGCGGCGAAGGGTCTGCCGAAGGTCGGAGGTGTTCCGCCTAACGTCGAGCGGATCGTGGCCGCCCGGCCGGACCTGGCCCTGACGGTGAGCAACAGCGGCGATGCCGCCCTGGCGGCGGCGCTGCTGGCGGCGAACGTGCCTCTCTACATCGTGAGAACGGACCGCATTCGCGACGTGCCGCGCGCGATCGAGACGCTCGGGCGAATCCTCGACGCGCCGGACGCGACCGGTGTCGCAGCGGCGCTTCGACGGGGGATCGAGGCGCAAAGGCGGCAGCGCACCCGTCCGCCCCGCGTGCTCTTTGCGATCTGGACGGATCCGCTGTACGTGGCCGGCCGCGGGACTTTCGGCGATGACCTGCTGTCGCTTGCCGGAGCCCGGAACGCGGTGCAGGCTGCCGGCTGGCCGCAGTACTCGCTCGAGTCGATCGTGGCCGATCCGCCCGATCTGATTCTCTATCCTGACAAGTCGGTGACGCCGGCTGCGATCGAAGCGCTGTTCCGCGCCGCTCCGGAGTTGCGGACGCGAACCACGGCAGTGGCCGTCGATGAGAACCGCTTCACGCGTCCCGGTCCACGCCTTGTCGAAGCCGCCGCGGAGCTGAACGCGATTCTCGACCGCTGGGAAGCGGAGCACCGGAAGTGAGAAGAGCACCAAACCACAGAGGCACAGAGTTCACCGAGGTTCTCTGTGCTCTCTGTGCCTCTGTGGTTGGCTGCCGAACATGATCGCGATCTCCCATCAATTCGCAATCCGCAATTCGCAATCCTCCGGTCTATGCTTTCACCGCAGCGAATGACCGATTCCTCGATCCAGCCGTCGACGCATCTGCCAGGCCGGCTCTGGCGGCCGATCTTTGTGATGACGGCCGTCCTTCTGGTGGTCGTGGTGATCTCGATCTTCATCGGCGCGGCGGATGTGTCGTGGCGGTCGGTGGTTGCCGGTGACGAGACCGCCCGGGCGGTGCTGTTGCGCATCCGTCTTCCGCGAGTCATCGTCGCCGCGCTCATCGGTGCGACGCTGGCGGTCTCCGGGCTCGCATTTCAGACGCTGCTGCGCAATCCGCTCGCCGACCCGTTCATTCTCGGCGTGTCCGGTGGCGCAGCGTGCGGCGCGGCGATCTCGACGGCCTTGGGCCTGGCTCGCGTGCCGGGCCTGGTCCCGATCGTCGCCTTCGCCAGTGCCTGCAGCGCCACGGCGGCGGTGTTTCTTCTCGCTCGCCGCCACGGCCGCACCGACACCACGCGACTGCTCCTGTCCGGGCTCGTGCTGAACGCGTTTTTCTCGGCCATCATCCTGATCGCTTTCTCGCTCGCGCCGCAGAGCGATCTTGCGGCGGCCCTGCGCTGGATGATGGGGACGCTGGCCGGCGCCACGTGGGGCGATGCCGTGCTGCTCGCTGTTCTGCTGACCATGGCCGTGATCGTGCTCGTGGTCACCGGCAACGACCTGCGCATGCTCGCATTCGGCGAGGACGACGCCCGCGCCCGTGGCGTCGACGTGGAACGGCTGAAGCTGATCGGATTCGCGATCGCCTCGGTCGTCACCGGCGCGGCGGTTTCCGTCAGCGGCATCATCGGATTCGTCGGCCTGCTGGTGCCGCACCTGGTGCGCCTGATCTGGCGGCGCGACTTCCGTTTCCTCCTTCCGCTCTGTGTGCTCTGCGGCGCAGCACTGCTGGTGCTGTCGGATCTCGTGTCGCGAATCGCCATCGCTCCGGCCGAGCTGCCGGTCGGGGCATTCACGGCGCTGTTAGGCGTGCCGTTCTTCATTTCCCTCCTGCGGAGCGAGCGCTGATGCTGCGCATCCAGAACGCTTCCTTCGCGTACGACGGCGCGGACGCCATCCGCAACGTCACCCTCGAGGTCGGCGGCGGCGGATTCCTCATGGCCCTGGCCGGCCCCAACGGTTCGGGGAAATCGACGCTGCTCAAGATGATTGCCCGCGTGCTGCGCCCCCGCTCCGGCGAGATCTTCTTCGACGGGCAGAAGCTCACCGACTGGCCCGCCAAGGACTACGCCAGGAAGATCGGCTACCTCCCGCAGGAGATCGACGCCACGTTCCCGATGCGCGCCATCGACGTGGTCGTGTCCGGCCGCGCCGCCTACCTGGGGCGCTTCAGCTGGGAAACTTCGTCCGATTACGCGAAGGCGGAGGAGGCCCTGGCCACCTGCGATGCTTCCCACCTGGCGGGACGCTTCCTCGACGAGATGAGCGGTGGAGAGCGCAAGCGCGTCTTCCTGGCGCGCGTGCTTGCCGGCGCGCCACGGCTGATCCTGCTCGACGAGCCGTTCGCGGCGCTCGACATCGCCCATGTCCAGCAATTTGCCTTTCTCCTGCGTGGGATCGTCGACAGGACAGGCTCGACCGTGATCTTCGCCGCTCACGACCTCAACTGGGCGGCTGCCTACAGCGACAGGATGATCGTCATGCGGCGCGGCGAGATCGCCGTCGACGCCGTTCCGGCCGCGGTCATGCGTGCCGAGGTCGTGCGTGACCTGTTCGGCTTCGAGGCCCGCGTCGTGGACGGGTGGGTCGTGCCCCGGGCGTGATGCCGGGTCACGAGGTTACGAGGTTGCGCGGTTACGCGGTAAAGCGCATTAGGGTGGGTGGGACCTCGCAACCCCGCCGCAACCGCGCAACCGCGCAACCAGTCCCCGCGCGTCTCTCCCGTAAACGTCACCGACGCATGTTCGTCCAAATCTGCATGAGAAGCACGGCCCGAATCATCGCCACGGCGCTCTCGCTGTTGCTGCTCGCCGGCCTCACGAGCTCCGACGCGAAGCTCACCGAGCGGCAGCGAGCTCTGCACGCTCTCAACCGCCTCGGCTTCGGCCCGCGGCCCGGGGATGTCGACCGCGTCATGAAGACGGGTGTCGACGTCTGGATCGATCAGCAGCTTCACCCCGAGGCCATACCGGACAAGGCCGTCGAGACTCGGCTGGCGCAATTTCCGTCGCTGAAGATGTCGGACTCCGACCTGCTCCGCACCTATTACGCGCCGCTCCTGATGGCGCGGCAGAGGATGAAGCAGGCGGCCTCGACCGCTGCGGACAACGGCACTGCCAGGACCGATCCGGTGGAGCTGCGCAAGGAGCTGTTGAAGGACATCCCTGCGGACCGGCGGCCGCAGATCCCCTTTCAGGAGCTGACGGCCCAGCGCATCCTTCGCGCCGCCGACTCCGAGCGCCAGCTCAACGAAGTCATGGTCGACTTCTGGTTCAACCACTTCAACGTTTTTGCGGGGAAGGGCATCGACCGGTACCTGCTCACGAGCTACGAGCGGGACGTAATCCGGCCGCACATCTGGGGTCGTTTCGAAGACCTGCTCATGGCCACCGCGAAGTCTCCGGCCATGCTGTTCTATCTCGACAACGCGCGGTCGGTAGCCGATCCGGCGAACCGGCCCAGGCAGCAGCCACGGGTGGCGGCGCGCGCCTTCGGGCGCGGTACGTTCGGTGGTGGCGGCTTCCGCGGACGCGGCCTCGGCGCCGCGGTGATGATCAGGCCACCTCGCGCCCAGAGCCGGAACCAGAATCGGAACAGGGGCGGGCTCAACGAGAACTACGCACGCGAGATCATGGAGCTGCACACGCTCGGCGTGAACGGCGGCTACACGCAGAAGGACGTGACCGAGCTGGCCCGCGTCTTCACCGGATGGGGCATCGCTCCGCCGCGGCAGGGCGGCGGGTTCGTCTTCCGCCCGCAGCTCCACGACGTGGCGCCGAAGACCGTGTTAGGCGTGCACTTCCCGGCCGGCGGAGGGATCGAGGAAGGGGAGAGGATGATCCACATCCTCGCCCACCATCCGGCGACCGCCCACCACATCGCTTACGAGCTCTGTCAGCGGCTGGTGGCCGACGATCCGCCGCCCGCACTCGTCGACCGCGTGGCGAAGAAGTTCCTCGCTACCGACGGCGACCTGCGGGAAACCGTCCGCGCGGTGATCCAGAGTCCCGAGTTCTGGGATCCGCAGAACTACCGCGCCAAGGTGAAGTCGCCGTTCGAATACGAGATCTCCGCGGTACGCGCCATGGGAGCGACGATCGAGAACCCGATGGCCATTGCGCGCACGCTGCGGCAGATCGGCGAGCCGCTTTACGGTGCGCAGCCACCCACCGGCTATTCCGACGTCGCCGCCACCTGGGTGAACACCGGCGCCCTGATGAACCGCCTCAACTTCGCGCTGGCCCTGGCCGCCAACAGAGTTCCTGGCGTCAAGGGCGATCCCGCCAGCCTCATCCCTGCGGCAGCCGCTGCGGACCCGGTGAGCTCCGTGGACGCCCTGGCCGTCGCTCTGACCGGCGGCGATCTCACCACCCAGACCCGGGACACGATCAAGGCCCGCATCGTGGAGAGGAAGGCACCGGAACAGGACCCGTGGGCCAACACCCAGCTGCCGACCGTAGCCGGCCTGATTCTCGGCAGTCCGGAGTTCCAACGACAATGATGATTCCGGGTTTCGAGGTTGCGAGGTTACGAGGCCCCGCCCATGCCAAGGACCGCCTCGTGACCTCGCAACCTCGCAACCTCGTGACCAGCTTTTGGAGCTACCAATGATCAATCGCAGATTCTTCCTCAAGTCCTCCGGCCTCGCGCTCGTCGGCGGATCGCTGCTTCCGAACGTCTTCGTGCGAATGGCAGACGCTTCGACGACCCGGGGACGCAAGGTCCTCGTGGCGATCTTTCAACGCGGTGCGGTCGACGGCTTGAACGTCATCGTTCCTTACGGCGATCAGGCTTACTACGATGCCCGTCCGACGATCGCCGTGCCGCGGCCGGGTTCTGCAGCCGCATCGGCACTCGATCTCGACGGCCACTTCGGCGCGCACCCGTCGCTTGCCTCGCTCGTCCCGTATTTCAGGGACCGCTCGCTGGCCATGGTGCACGCGGTCGGCAGCCCCGATTCGACGCGCTCGCATTTCGATGCGCAGGACTTCATGGAGTCGGGCACGCCGGGCGTGAAATCGACGGAAGACGGATTCCTGTCGCGCGCCGTCAACGCCAGAAAAGAAGCGAACGCATCGCCTCTGCGGGCGGTGGCGCTCTCGCCGGCGCTGCCGCGCATCCTTTCCGGATCGGCCGGCGCGGTGGCCATGACCAACGTCGCTCAGTTCGGCATTTGCGGCGGGAAGGCCAGCGGCGAGCTGGCTTCGTCGTTCGAGTCGATGTACGCGGAGGCGGTGGCTGGCACGCTCGGGGGAACGGCAAAGGAATCGTTCGAAGCGGCTCACATCCTCCAGAAGAGCGACGTGGCCGGGCTGAAGCCGGACAACGGCGCGGTCTATCCGCAGAATCCGCTCGGCAATTCGCTGCGTCAGATCGCGCAGCTGATCAAGTCCGGCGTGGGACTGGAGATCGGCTTCACCGACGTCGGCGGATGGGATACACACGCAGGCGAAGGCGGCGCGCAGGGCCAGCTCGCGAACAACCTCCGCAACTTCTCCGATGCCATCGCCGCTTTCGCGAAGGACCTCGGCTCACGCATGGGCGACGTCGTGCTCGTGACGATGTCGGAGTTCGGACGCACCGTTCGCGAGAACGGCAACCGCGGCACCGATCACGGGCACGCCAATGTCATGCTCGTCCTCGGCGGCGGCGTGAAGGGAGGAAAGGTCTATGGCGCGTGGCCGGGGCTCGCGCCGCAGAAGCTTTACGAGAACCGCGATGTCGCCGTGACGACCGACTTCCGCGATGTCTTCGGCGAGTTGATCACGAAGCAGCTGGGTGTTCCGGCGCTCAAGACCGTCTTTCCGGGATACGAAGCGACCCCGTCCAGATGGCGAGGCGTGATGGGCTGATTGCGCCTCGTGTGGTCAGCGGCGGTGTGGTCCGCGCGGAGCCGTATCGTCGAGAGGACCCGGCGAGACGAAGCCTTTTCCAAGGCAGCGGATGAGGGCGGCGAGGCGGCGGCGGACACTCGAGCGCGCCGGAATCGTGGGGCAGGCGCATACGAACACAAGCACGACCGTGGCCGAAAGGGCGACGTGCAGGAGTGTCATTTCGTCGCACGGTAGCTGTCCGCCGAACCCGACAGTGGCGACAACGGTCACGTGCGGCGGTGATGTGGCGAGGCGCGAAGCTGGGTGAGGGGGGATGGGCCATACGAGTGCTGAGTGCTGAGATCAGGAGGCGCGGAGGATATGACGGGTCAGGAGAGACTTCCTGCTCGGGCTTGCGCAGGGCGCCCCACCCGACCCAGATCCCTCGCTGACGCTCGGGATGACAGGCGCGATTCGTGTCGCACTCAGCACTCAGGACTCTGCACTCAGGACTCAGGACGCAGCACTCGTCAGGCGCCGATCTGGTCGAGTGCCGGTAAGAACCGTGCCACGAGGGCTTCGTCGAACTGCGTCCCTGCGCCCTCGTGCATGCGCGCGGCGGATTCTTCGCGCGACAGCGAGGGCTGGTACATGTTCGACGTCATCGCCACCCAGGCGTCGACGACGGCGAGAATGCGAGCGGAGAGAGGGATCTGACTGCCGCTCATGCGGCTCGGGTATCCCTTGCCGTCGGGACGCTCGTGATGGCGCAGGACGGCCTGGGCGATCTCGCTGCCAAGGATCGGTTCGACGAGGGCGGCACCGACGACCGGATGCTCGGCGAGGGCGCGCATTTCTTCGGCAGTGAGGTTGGGGCGCTTGTAGATCCGATCGTAGTCGAGCAGCCGCAGCCCGACGTCGTGGACCAGGCCGGCCAGGCGGATGGTCTCCACCTGTGCGGGCGGCAGGTCGAGGAGCGTCGCGAAGCGCTGTGCGATCTCGGAGACCTGGCGCGAGTGCTCGACGAGGTCGGGATATTTCGTGAAGTCGGGCTCGAGCAGTTTCTCCGCGAGCACCTGCCGGTCATTGCGGCTGACGGTGGCGGCGATGGCCGATTCGACCGACTGCTCGATCTGCCGCAGGAAGATGTGCAGCCCGCGCTGTGCCTGCCCTTCCGGTATGCGCTCGAACGCCACCGTCAGCACCAGGCCCTCCACGCTCTGGGCGTTGACCGGCGCGCTCAGGATCGTGCTGATCCCGGCGGCGCTCACAGGTACCACCTGGATGCCGAATGGATAGATCAGCTGCGGCCGCGGCGCGACGTTGAGCGGTTTGTTGGCGCGTTTCAGCCAGGCCTGCAGATGGCTCTGCAGCATCTGCATGGCATCCTCGGTGACCGTGGCGATGGCCACGATCGACTGCGGATTGTTGGCGTGACCGATGGCGCTGAAGCAGGCCAGGACCGCTCCGGGAATGGCCAGTGAAGCCGGGAGGAGAAGGCGCACCACTTCGAAATCCTGCTCGGTGAGGATGCGTTTCGGAGTCGCGGCCGGGAGCTGCCGCCTGGACATGATCTGGCGGGCGGCGGCGATCGCTTTCATCGCCTCCGGTGACAGGTCGCGGGGCCGCGTGACCACCTGCGGCTCGCTGTGGCGAACGGGCTGAGGAGGATCGGGATCGACTCGCTGCGGTGGCGTCTCGACGAGCTTCAGCGGCGCCAGCCCGAAGAGGTTCTTCACACCCAGCAGTTCGATGAGGTTGTCGACGATCTGCTGCGCCGCATTGAGATCAGGGGTGTCGAATGGTTTTCTCCCCGCCTTGTCGCGCATGTCGATGAAGCCGATGAACCGTCCCCTCGCGAACAGCGGGGCGGCCAGCAGCCGGTCGGTCCCTTGCCGGAACAGCAGCTCCGAGAAGCGCTGGTCGGCCGCCACGCCGTTGACGAAGAACGGAGTGCGCTTGACCAGCAGCCGGTCGACCAGATCGTCGGAGCTCTTCACGATGCGGCGCAGCGAATCGCTGAACTGGTAGGAGGTCACCACCTCGAACGTCTTCTCCGTCAGGTCGTAGGAGGTGGGAAGGTAGAGCGCTGCTTTCGTGGCCTGAACGTGCTCGACACAGCTGTAGAGAATCTGCTTGAGGTCGGGCTCGAGGAGTTGCAGGTCCGGAATCATGGAAGAAGGCGGAAGTATAGCTTCGCAGATCGCAGACGGCAGACGGCAGACGGCAGACGGCAGACGGCAGACCGCAGACCGCAGACCGCAGACGGCAGACCGCAGACCGCAGACCCGAGACCGCGCACCCCCGAAATGTCCCGATCAGCCTCGTTACCTAACCTCGTAACCTTCCGTGGTCTGTGGTCCGTGGTCCGTGGTCTGTGGTCCGCCTCACTGGAACTCGAAACGCAGGCGCAGCCGGGCGTGTCCCAGCAGGGCTCCGAGTAGCGTTCCGGCCGTGTTCAAGATGATGTCGTTCACGTCGGCCACGCGATCGGGGAGGAAGTACTGGACCGCTTCCACGGTCACGGTGAACGTGAGCCCGAGGAGGATCGTCAGCACATAGGTCTGAAGGGTGGGGCGGTCGGCCGTGTAGAGCGAGATGAACATCAGGAATCCCCACGGCACGAACAGGATGACGTTGGCCACCACCGGCATGACGGTCACGGCGAAGATCTGCGTGGACACGGGCCGGTGCTCGAGGCGATGGACCAGATGGCGCAGATCTTCGAAGGGAATGGGATCGACTTTCGAGTAGCTCTTCCCCTTCATCGTCATCGTCAGGCCAATGATCAAGGCCGTGACGACCAGCAGCAGGACGACGGTGACGGGGCGGCGGATGACGATCTGCATACGAGTGCTGAGTACTGAGTGCTGAGTACTGAGTCCGGGAGCCCTGAGTCACTCGGTACTCAGCACTCAGCACTCAGTACTCAGCACTCGTTACCTCGCGGGCGGCTCCTGGTTGTAGAAGAACATGCAGGTCACGCGCTCGCTCTCGTTCGGGAAATCCTTCGGCAGGGCGTTCAGAGGCGAGGAGAGCTCGATGGCCTTCTTCGCTGCAAAATCGTACGGAGGGACGCTGCTCGTGCTGAGCATCTGCACGTCGGAGATGCGGCCGTCGCGGTGGATCGTAAAGCGGATCGTGACCACGCCCTTGAGGCCGGTCTTGATCAGCTCCGGCATGTTGCCGTACCAGTTCACGCGGATGCGGCTGACCATCGAGGCCGCGTAGGGACCCCAGTCGTACCACTGGGTCTCGAACGACAGCGGACCGCTCTCGGCGAACCCCTTCTCGCCTCCGCCGGCGCCGCTGAGATCGAAGCCGCGCTGGCCCGAACCGACTGCCTGTTTGCCGACCGCCGTAATGGCGTCGCGCCAGTCCACTCCGCCGGCCGACGCGGACTGCACCGGTTTGCGGTACGTCAGCCCGTTGAGCGTCGCCTGAGACTGCTGCGGAGCCGACGGAGCGGTCGGGCCGCGCTGCGCAAGCTGTTCGGCCGGCTGCTGGATCGACGGCTGTTGCTGTTGCGCGGGACGGTTATCTCCGGCAGCCGTCGGCGGAACGTACGCAGGGCCACTTTCGCCGGGGCGAATGGTGGGTTGATCGCCGGTCGGATGCGGCATGCTCGCCTTCCGGTTCGCGTCCGAATAGGGGGCGGAGAGGGGAGTGGTCGCGCTCTTCTTGCCCGGTGCCTCGGTGAACTGCTTCGGGGCCTGGCGCATCAACTCGACGTAATGGACGATCGGAGCCGCGGCGGGAGTGATCGCCATCGGGCGATAGCTCCTCACGACATAGATGATCAGAAGCATGTGGACGATGATCGAGACGAACACCGCGAGGCCGACGCCCTGGCGTGGCTCATCCGCTTCGACAGCAACGAGATCGATCCGGTCTTCCAATGTGTGAGTGAGAAGCCCGCAAGGGGCGATCTTTCTTCCCTTTTCGAGTGGCCGCGAAGGTCATCCGAGGAGAAATAATATTGAGTGTTGAATGCTGCTGAATGTTGAACGTTCAATGAGCTGCGACATTCAACGGTGAACATTCGCGATTCGTCATTTCTCTGATACGGGACACCTCATGCCGTCGGCCGATATACCGAGGCGCGGCCAGTTTCGTTGAACGCGAGCTCGCCGGCTGCGAACCTGCTGTTAAACTTGGCCCATTCAATGTCGGAATTCGTGACAGCGCCGCCCCCGCCGTCGAGTCCGTCGCAACCCGGCTACGATTTCGTGAAGCCGTTCGGCTTCGTCTTCCAGGACCGCGACTGGCTGAGCAAGATCCTGATCGGCGGCCTCTTCGAGATCGCCTCCATCTTCATCATCGGCATCTTCTTCGTGGCGGGCTATTGCGCTCGGCTGGCCCGGAACGTCATCGCCGGGATGGAGTCGCCGCTGCCGGACTGGAACGACCTCGGCGAGTACTTCGCGGAAGGGCTGAGGCTCGCCTGCATCGTGCTGGTCTATGCAATTCCGGTCGCCATTCTCGCGGGAGTGATCTTCGTTCCTGCCGCGATCATGTCGAGCAGCGGCCACGACATCCTCGAGAACCTGGGCGGCGGGATGATGGCCTGCGCCTGGTGTCTGTTCTTTCCGATCAGCCTGGCCCTGGCGATCTACCTGCCGGCCGCGCTGCTGTTCTCGGTGGTGGAAGGAACCTTCGGGGCGGCGTTCGACTTCGGCCGCATTCTCCGCTTCATCCGCGACAACGCGGCGAACTACATCCTGGCGTTCGTGGTCTATCTGATCGCGCGCTTCGCCGTGCCGCTCGGGCTGATCGCCTTGTGCATCGGCATCTTCTTCACCGGTTTCTGGGCGATGGTCGTGGCCACTTTCGCATTCGCGCAGGCATACCGGCTGAGACGGATTTAGGATCTGAGATTGATGATTTATGAACCGAGGAGTGCGACTTCGATTCTCATCGGTTCATGAATCATCAATCTAAAATCCTAAATCCATTCCATGGCTCAATCTCTCGGACGGAACGCACGCATCGCGGGGCTGGCGTTCATCGCCATCCCGATCTTCATCCTCGGAACGTCCGTGCTCTGCAGCTGGGCCATCGCCCACGGCGCAGCGCCGGGATGGCGTATCCCGTTCCGGATCTTCTGCCATGGCATTCCGGACCGCTGCCTTCTGCTGTGGGGCGTCCCGATGCCGATCTGCGCGCGCTGCACCGCGATCTACATCGGACTGTTCGCCGGTCTGGTGGCCTTCGCGGCGATGCCGTGGATGCGCGAGGACGTGCTGCGCATCGCGATGTACGCAGCGGTCGTTCCGCTGGCAGTTGACGGAATTACGCAGTTAATCCATCTTAGAGAGAGCACGAACACGCTTCGATTCGGGACGGGTCTGGTGGCCGGACTGGCGTTCGGCTTGTGGGTGTTGAGCGCGATTGAAAAGCCGGAGAGACATGGACTTAGATCGCCTTGACGCAGCTTTTGCCGCTGGGCTACTCTTCGGCGCACCTGCGTCCAGCTCCAGCCGGCTCCCGGATTTCGCGGCATGGTCGTTGGGTAACGGCTTGAAATCTGCGTCGAGTGCGGAATGACATGGCCTTCCAGGGTTCACTCAAAGAACTGCCACTTCCCGACATCATCCAGCTGGTCAGCGTGTCGGGGAAGACGGGCAAGTTCACTCTGACGCGGGACGCCGACCGCGGGTTCATCTTCCTCAAAGGGGGGCAGATGGTCCATGCCTCGGTCGGCGAGCTGATCGGCGAAGAGGCCATCTACTCGCTGGCCATCTGGAACTCGGGCGAATTCCAGTTCACGCCAGGGGAAGAGCCGGATCGGCAGACCATCGCCAAATCGAACACGAACCTTCTGATGGAAGCGGCGCGCCGGCTCGACGAATGGCGCGTGCTCTCGAAGAAGATCTCCTCCATCGACCTCGTCCCGGAGCTGATGACGCGCGAGAACCGGCACGAGCAGATCACGCTCAATCCTCAGGAGTGGATGCTGATCACGAAGATCGACGGGCATCGATCGATCGCCGACATCGGCAAGACGCTGAACATTTCCTCGTTCGACGTCGCCAAGATCTTGTACGGAATGGTCACCGGCGAGCTCGTTCAGCTAAAAAAAAAATCTGATCACGAAGCCGACGAGCAGAATGGCGAACTAGTGGAGTTGGCCGGCCGCATTCGAGCGGCCGCCGAGGAGTTCATCGGCGATTCGGCGCGCAAGACGCTGGAGAAGCATTTCCTGCACGCCCTGGACGGCATCATGAACGGCGACGGAACGCTGGCCGTCGATCAGATGGTCAAGGAGTTCGAGAAAACGGCCTCACTCCTGCGTGGAATGAGCGTGACCGAGAAGCTGCGGTCGCGCATCATCGAGATCCGCGCAATCGCCTCCTGAGGGCGCGCCTCTGCTCCCTGTTCTCTTACAATGCGGGCGCTGCCATGGCCGGCTTTCAAGTCGAACAGAGTGTGATCGGGCGGATCGTGGTCGCACCTTCCGTGCCGCGCCGATACGCGGTCTTCTACACCACGATCGATTTCACGGGACGCATCACCGATGAAGTCGCGCAGGCGCTCACCGCGCTGATCCGCGACCGGTTCGGGATCGAGGCATCGCTGACCACGTGCTACCAGGTTCACAGTGCGACGGTCCAGCGCGCGCAGCCCGGAAAGCTGTGGCGCGAGTGCGATGCCTGCGACGCGCTGTGGACCACGGACGATCACGTCGCCCTCGGTATCAAGGTTGCAGATTGCCTTCCGGTCACGATGGTCGATCCTGCGAACTCGGTGATGGCGAACGTGCACTCCGGATGGCGTGGCACCGTGCAGCGCATCACCGCCGAGGCGCTCGATGCCATGCAGCGCTCGGCCGGGTTCGACCCGGCCGCCGGCCTGGCATGGCTGGGTCCTTCGATCCGCGCCTGCTGCTTCGAAGTGGGCGAGGAAGTCGTCGACCAGTTTTCGCAGGCATTCGCAGACGCGGAGCGCTACATCGACCGCTCGCACGGGAAGCCGCACATCGACATCGCCGCGTTGACGGTGGACATGCTGCGTCAGCGCGGGTTCCCGGAGGGCCGGATCTTCGACTCGCAGATCTGCACGCGGTGCGAAGGCTCGATCTTTCATTCTCATCGCCGCGGACCGAAAGGCGGTGGCCGGAATCTCGCGTTTGCCGCACACTGAGCTGGAATGGCCATCAACAGACCGCCCCTGTCGCGACGTGGCCTGATCTTCCGCGTCATCTCCATCGCCGTCATCGCCGGCCTGGTCGCCTTTGCCGCGCTGGCCTTCTACGTGTACCGGCAGTCGGTGGGGAAGTTCGAGCTGCGCCGGCTGTCGCTGCCCACGCGCATCTTCACCGACCTCCAGCCGCTCAAGCCCGGCATGGCGCTCCAGCCCGACGATCTCGTCGACAAGTTGAACCGACTCGGATACCGCAGCACCAACGCCGTCGCTCAACCCGGCGACTACGCCACGAGCGGCCGCAACCAGATCGACGTCTACACCCGCCCGTTCTCGCATCCCACCGGCGCCTATCCGGCCCAACCGGTGCGCATCGTCTTCAGAGGTGGTGCCATCACCTCGGTGGTCTCGCTCGAGGCAGCGCACGACGTCACGAACGCTGCGCTCGAGCCGGAGCTTCTGACGTCGATCCTCAGCGACCAGCTCGAGAACCGCCGTCCGGCCACGCTCGATCAGGTGCCGCAGCGCCTTCAGGACGCGGTCGTCGTGACCGAAGACGTCCGCTTCTGGCACCACCCCGGCGTCGATCCGATCGGCATTGCACGCGCGATGGTCCAGAACATCCGCGGAGGCGCCGTGGCCCAGGGAGGCTCGACGCTCACCCAGCAGCTGGTGAAGAACTACTACCTGACCAGCGAGCGGACCTTCCGGCGGAAGATCGTCGAGGCGTTCATGGCCATCATCCTCGACGCCAGATACTCCAAGCGGGAGATCCTCGAGGCCTACCTCAACGACATCTACCTCGGCCGCAACCGCTCCATCTCCATCGTCGGTGTAGGCGAGGCCTCGCACTTCTATTTCGGCAAACCGGTCTCGGAGATCAACGTGCCGGAGGCGGCACTGCTGGCCGGCATGATCCGCAGTCCGAACAATTACTCGCCGTTCACGCATCCCGACAAGGCGCTGGAGCGCCGGAACACCGTCCTGCAGCTGATGCTCAACAACCGCAAGATCGACCGGGCCACGTACGACCAGGCCATGGCCACGCCGCTCCCGCGCCAGCCCTTCCGGTCGCGCAGCGGATTGGGGTCGATCCCGTTCTACGTCGACCGCGTCCTCCAGGAGATGGCCAACGACTACGGCATCAAGGACGTCAAGGGACGAGGCCTGGAGATTTACACGGCCATCGACCTCGCGGCCCAGGACAGCGCCACCCGCACGCTGGTGAACGGACTGGAAGGTCTGGAGCGGGGGAGCCGCAGGCTGCGCCGGCGCAACCCGCAAGAGGCGCTGCAGGGCGTGATGATCGTCGTGGACGTGCCGAGCGGCGAGATTCGCGCGCTGGTGGGCGGGCGCAACTACGACACCAACCAGTTCAACCGCGCTCTGAACGCCCGGCGGCAGGTGGGTTCGCTGATCAAGCCCTTCGTCTACCTGACGGCGTTCGAGCCGAGCCTGTCGCAGCAGAACATCACGCCGGCCACGCTGGTCAGCGACACGCGTTTCGTCCTGAAGCGCAAGTTCGCGCCGGACTGGTCGCCTCGCAATTACGGCGACGTCTATCGCGGCACGGTCACGGTGCAGGAGGCGCTCGAGCAGTCGCTCAACTCAGCGTCGGTGCGCATCGGGCTGGCCTGCGGGCTTCAGCCGATCTTCAAAACCATGCACACCCTCGGCGTGACCGAGGACCTGCAGGAGAACCCGGCCATTCTGTTGGGCGCCGTGGGCATTCCGCCGATCGAGATGGCCGACGCCTACTCGACCATCGCCCGCGTCGGCGCGCGCGTTCCCCTTCGCGCCATCCGCTTCGTCACCAACGACCGCGGCAAGCTCATCTCCTCGGGCGATTCTCCCCAGCCTGTCCAGGTGTTCCCGGCGCGCGACGCCTTCATCCTCGACACCGTCATGAAGGGACCGGTCGACCGTGGAACAGCGCACGTCGTGCGCCGGATGGGATTCAAGAAGATCGCCGCCGGAAAGACCGGCACTACGAACGACCTGCGCGACGCCTGGTTCATCGGCTTCACGCCGCAGACGCTGGCGCTGACCTGGGTCGGCTTCGACGACAACACGCCCGTCGGCCTGGCCGGGGGCGATGCCGCCGCTCCGATCTGGGCGAAGTTCATGATCCCGTACACCGCCGGTCAGCCGGACCTGGACTTCGCGGCGCCGCCGGGAATCGTCTTCGCTCAGATCGACGAGACCAGCGGCGGCCTGGCCGTGCCGGAGTGTCCGCCCAACGTCGTCGTGAACGACGCGTTCAAGGCCGGGACCCAACCGACGAATCCCTGTCCGCTGCACAGTCCGCAGGCACCGCCGCCGCCGGCCGTCGATCAGTTCGGAAATCCGATCGCCATCGACACAGCCGGGCCGCCGACGACCGAGGGAACCGGAACGGCGACACCGGAATCGACACTCACCGGAGGATTCCCGACCGAGACCAATGCGCCTCCTCCTCCGCCGGTGCCGCCACCGACGACCACGACCGCCGCGCCTCCGACATCAACGGCGCCGCCGCCAGGATCTGGCGAGCGCCAGCGAGACCAGAACCGCGACAATCAGCCGCCGCCGTCGACCAACACGAGCCCGCCGCCGTCGACGAGCACCTCGCCGCCGCCGATCTGAAGGACGGATGCGTGCCGCCTCTGGGCGAGGTTCCCGGCTCCTCCGAATTGGTGAGGTGAAAACCCCGATTTTTGGTCACGTCGCTCTGTGCGCGAAATCACGTAGTGACGTGCAAGAGTCGAATCAAACTGCTTCATCATGACGCCGAGAGCACGAGCACTCAATGCCCTCAACATCGTTCTCAAGCAGGGCCTGACGATGAAGACCGCGTTCTGCACCGGCCGGTGCGATGTCGATGCGAACATCGGAAGCCTCATCCGTCAGAGCGGGGTCATTGCCGACGAGCTGTCGGTGAGCGAGGAGGAAGAGCTGAACACGATGGTGGCCAGTTCGCTCGCCTCACTCGCTTCGCAGTTCGGCGAAGAGGCGAACCGCTGCGGCGACCCGGCTCTCTCCGCCTGCCTCCGCCTGCAGTCGGCCGATCTGTGGCGCGCCCTCGGTGATTCGGGCGTCGAGCTGACCGAAGAACAGGCGATGTAGCCTGTAGGGACGCGCAGCAGCGCGTCCGCAGCTCTCGCTCGTGGTCTACCAGGGTTGCGGACGCGCTGCTGCGCGTCCCTACACGAGTCCTGAGTCCTGAGTGTCAGGCCTGACGATCCTCTCAAGACTCGGGACTCAGGACTCAGGACTCGTCAACATCGTCAGCCCGATCTCGCTCTCGGGCAGGCGCTCCTTGCGGCGATCGAGGCGCGTCACGATCCACTGGTCGCCGCGCCGCTCCGCCTCCATGACCACCGAGGCCCACATGCCGCCGTCGAGGTTCTCTCCGTGGCGGAACTTCGCACCGCTCCAGCGCTCGGCGCCGAGACCGTGCCTGCGCAACGCCTCCTCCGCCATTGCGAAGAGCTCTTCCGGACCGAGGTGATCACACGGCATGTCGTCGTCCTTTCGCCCAGAACATGTACGCAAATAAACCCGCAATCAGGATGCCGATTCCAATGGCGCTGTCCCTGGGTGCCCTGGCGATGGTTCCTCCGACCACGAGCCAGCACGCCAGCACGAAGACGGCAGTCGTGACCGGATGGCCGGGGACGCGGAATCCGGCGGCCGTTCGATCGCGCCTGCGAAAGATGAACAGCGCCAGACCGGTCAGGCCGAAGAAGATGAAGTCGATCGAGACGACGTAGCTGAGGATCTGTTCGTAGGTGCCCGACATGGTGATGATGACGGCCACGATTCCCTGCAGGGCGATGGCCACCATCGGCACGCGCGTTCTCTCGCTGACCCGGGCTACGGCGCGGAAAAAGAGCCCGTCGTCGGCCATGGCGTAATAGACGCGAGGTGCCGTGAGCATGCTCTGGCTCAGGAAGCCGAGCGTCGAGATGGCGATGCCCAGCGCGATGAACGTCGCTCCGCGATCGCCCAGGGCGCGCTGCATCACCGCCGATGCCGGCGTCGTCGTGGCGGCGAGCCCGCCCACGCCTAACACGCGCAAGCAGATCACGTTCACGCTGACGTAGACCGTGATCACGCCGGCCACGCCGGCCAGCAGCCCGACCGCGAGGTCGCGCCGCGGGTCCTTCAGCTCGGCGGACATGAAGCTGGCCGTCTGCCATCCGCCGTAGGCGAACATCACCGGCGTCATGGCCGCGGCGAAGCGGAAGAGCATGTCCCCCGAAGTCCCTGCATCGAGCGCCGGACGGATCGACAGTTGCGATCGGCCAGCCAGCAACGCGCCCGCACCGACGAGCACGGCGATGGCCACGAGCTTCAGCAGCATCAGCGCGGTCTGGGTGTTGCTTCCGCTGCGCACGCCGAGGCAGTTGATGACCGTGAGCACGAGAAGCGTCATCGTGGCGATCAGCCAGTCCGGCAGCGCTACGTGGGTCAGTACGATCGTGTAGCGGGCGAAGGTCACGGCCACGGCGGCCATCCCGCCGGTCTGGATGACGAGCAGCAGTCCCCATCCGTAGAGGAACGCCACGGCCGGATGGTAAGCATCGCGAAGGTACGCGTATTGGCCGCCGGACTGGGGCCGCCGGTCTGCCAGCTCTGCGTAGATGAATGCGCCGAGCAGGGCGATGACCCCGCCGGCGATCCACGCCCCCAGGATCATCGGAGCTGTGTGGACCTGCCGCGCCACGACGTAGGGATTGATGAAGATGCCCGAGCCGATGATGCCGCCCATGACGATCATCGTGGCGTCGAAGGCGCCGAGGCGGCGGGCGAGGGTGGGCATTGAGGGCTCAGTTTATGACGAGATCGCAGACGGCGGATCGGTGTAGGGACGCGCAGCAGCGCGTCCGCAACTCTGGTGATGCTCGTGAAAACGAAAGCTGCGGACGCGCTGCTGCGTGTCCCTACGAACCGATCACATCGAGATCGATCCCTTCCTGAACTCCGTTCTCCCGATCCAGGCGTTGATCAGCACCGGATACCCGTCGCGCGCCAGTCGCTTCGCCTCCGCGAGCACGCCGTCGATCTCCGCCGGATCCTTCAACAGCAGCCCGCGGGCTCCGAGCCCCTCGGCGGCGCGATCGTAGCTCCCTCGGCCTAACGTGCAGCCGACGTCGTCGTGCAGGATCTCCTCCTGCTCGCGCGCGATCTGCGCCCAGCAGCCGTCGTTGCCCACGACGGCAATGACCGGGATCTTGTGGCGTGCGAAGGTGTCGAACTCCGAAAGAGTGAAACCGACCGAGCCGTCGCCGTACAGCAGCCACACCTCGGATTCCGGCCGGCAGAGTTTGGCGGCCAGCGCGAATCCCGCTCCGACGCCGAGCGTCCCGTAGGCGCCCGGATCGAGCCACGACAGCGGCGCGCGGGGGCGCACGATGTACGAGGCCGTGGCCACGAAGTCTCCGCCGTCCGCAACGAGGATGCTGCGCTCGTCGAGCGCCGCGTCGATGCGCATGCAGAGGTGCAGAGGGTTGATCAGCTCCGACGGTTGCGCTGCCTGGTTGCCGATCTCGTTCTCCCTCGCGTCGTCGCTGGCGCGAAGGAGCGAGATCCAATCGGCTCGTGACACGCTCCCATCGACCTCCGCAGCCAGCGTCTGCAACGTCCGCGACGGATCGGCGATCAGCGCGAGGTCCGGCCGCCGGTTCTTCCGTGCGTCCGTCTCGCTGCGATTGATCGCGACGAGATACGCACCGCGTCCGATGTCGCGGCCGTAGTTGAGCCGGAAGTCGAAGGGCACGCCGGCTGCGATCACGAGGTCGGCGTCCTTGAGCGCCTTCTTTCGCTGATGCCGCATCTGCAGCGGAAGGGAAGGGCCGAGGAGACCGCGCGCCATGCCGCTCAGATAGGCGGGAACGCCGAGGCTATTCACGGCGTCGGCGAGCCGCGCAATGGAAGGAGCGTCGAGCAGAGCCTGGCTGCCGATCAGAAGCAGCGGCCGCTGCGCTTTCCTCACCCGGTTCGCCAGAGTCCGTATCCCCGCGGCGGAAGCGAGGGGAGGCTCGATGGTCTCGACGGCCGGCAGCTCGATGCGATCCGCACCTGCGAACAATCGCTTGACGTGACGGTTGAGGTACCACGAGAGCGCGCGGTCGGCCATCGACTGCTTCTTCCCGGCCGGCGCGCTCTTCGCGAACCATTCGCGCACGAGGCTCTCGTCGTACAGGAGATCGATCGGGCATTCGACGAAGACCGGTCCCGGGACACCTTCCTGGGCGATGGCGAAGGCGTCGTTGACTGCGCCCGGAAGATCGCGCACGCGCTTCACTGAGACTGCCGACTTGACGTGCGGCCGGACCACCGCGAGCTGGTCGATGTCCTGCAGTGCGCCGCGGCCCTTGAGCACGCCGGCAGTGGCGCCGCCCAGCAGGACGAGCGGCGATTGCGCGAGCTGGGCGTTCTTGATCGCGGTGATCGTGTTCGTGACGCCCGGTCCGGCCGTGACCGCGGCGACGCCGGGAATCCCGGTCAGGCGCGAGGTGGCGTCGGCGGCGAAAACGGCGTTCTTCTCATCGCGCACGTCGATGACGCGGATGCCCCTGCGCTTGCAGCCGACGAGGATCGGCGAGATATGGCCGCCGCAGAGGGTGAACAGGAACCGCACGCCGTGCTTCGCCAGCACTTCGGCGATCCACTCACCACCGTTCATGCGGTCGATTGTAATGGAGCGCCGGCAGCCTGCCGGCCGGTGCGCGGGCTGCCAGCCCGCGCGAGCAGCCGGCTCTGCCTGCCGGACTGGTCCGTCGTCAGATCGGTTCGCCGCAATTCCCGATGGGGGTAATGATGCGCGATCCTGTCATTCCGAGCAGTCGAATCGCGCCGGCGCGACACCGGAGAGAAGAAACGTTCGATCGTTCCCCCTCTCCCCGCCGCAGCGGGGAGAGGGCCGGGGTGGGGGGTCTCGCTGTCGTTCAAGAGGAGACCCCGCATCCACCTTCGGCACCTTCTCCCCACTGCGGCGGGGAGAAGGGCAACGAACGCCAGAGCCCGCATAAACACTGGGAGTTTCTTGGAAGCGTTAGCGAGGAATCCGGGTGGGCGGGTGGCGCGCGATCGGTGCTGCAACTGGCTGTGGCCGGAAATCCCCGAGCCGCCCATGCCCCGGATTCCTCGCTGACGCTGGGAATGACAAGCGTCCGCTACCTCGCAACCCCTTCACGAGTGCGACTCCGGGTGCGGTGGCCGGCGCCGCCACACGGCCGCTTTCCTGGCCAGGTCGCGAACGGCGACGAGATGCTCCGAGAGGGCCCGGCCGGTCGCCGCGAGATCGGTCTGGGCATACCGCTCGCCGAGGAGGACCTCGCGGGCGCGGAAGGCGCCGAGGTCGGCGATCGGAGAGACCTTCGACCAGCGCCGCTCCACGAAATTCAGAGGCATGCGGTGCCGCGGCCGGAAAACGACGACGCGGTCGCGGTACTCCGGGGCGATCACGTGCTCGTAGTCGTCGGGGTGGCGATAGAGGCCGCCTTCGCTCTCGCCCTTCGACGCCATCAGCACGACTGCATCGCAGCCCCGCGCAAAGAGCCCTTCGTAGGGGATGCTGTTCGTCCAGCCGCCGTCGCCGTATCGTTCCCCTTCGACGTCGAGCGGATGGGTGTAGAACGGCGGGAGGTAATTGCTCGCCAGCAGGAGCCGAAACGGATCGGCTGCCTCGCGCACGTCGAAGATGACCTGCTGCTTGTCGCGGAGGCGACTCAGCGCGACGAGCAGCGGCAAAGTGTCGGCGGACTTGATCCGTTCGTTGCCGACGTAGCGATTGAAGGCGCGCTCGTGCAGCCGCGACCAGGCGAAGGGCGAGTGCTCGCGCAGGAGGTTGGTCACGTCGATGGCCGGCATGCGCACGAAGAAACGCCAGTAAGGCCGCAGGCGGTGGAGATTGCCGACGGCCACCGCGGCCGCGTTCCACGCACCGGCGGAGACGCCGAGGCACATCGAGGGGCGAATGCCGAGAGCGTCGAGGGTCTCGACGACGCCGACCTGGAAGATGGTTCGGGTCGCTCCTCCGGAGAAGAGATAGCCGATGGCTCGCGACGAACGAAGGAGGGAAAGAGCTGCAGTTTCCGGCACGGCCCGAAGATTATCGCTCGGAGTGCGGACTTCCGTCCCGCCGGCGGCCGGGCATCTTCTGTGGCGATCACACAGTCGCCAGGCTGGAAGCCGGGTCGTAAACTTTCGTGCCGTTCAGGCACAAACCAGATGCGCCGAAATAGCAGCGCATGTTCATGCCGAATGTGACGTGCTGATTGCTGTTTCCCGTGTGGCCGAGCTGATTGCCGAACGGATCGAAGAAATACTGGTCTGTCACGCTGCCGTTGCGATTGCTCACCGCCCGTATCGACCCATTCAGGTCGTAATGATTGAAGCTCGGCTCCGTGCCGTTGACCGAGGCGATCCGTTCGCGTCATACGAGTATGTCGTCGTGTTGCCTGCGGCATCGGTGAAGCTCGCGAGATTCGATCCGCTGTACGCGTAGTGGACTGTTCGCGTCCCGTCCGAGACGGAAATGCTGCGTCCGCAGGAGTCGTAGGCGAGCGAGAGGGAACGACCGAGGGTTCGGCGTCCTGCACCGTGGAGCGCTGCCGGCGCCGGGGCACTCCTGCAAAATCGTCCTGCCGATGGGCGGGGGCATGATCAGCGCCGAATGCGAGGTCGTTCGCACGGAATCGCAGACCGGCAGCGGCCGCAATGAGTTCTTCCGCAGCGGCGTGCGGATCGTCAGAGCGGATGAGCAGTCTGCCACGCTGCTGCAGAGCCTGTTCCCAGCGTAACGGTTCGACGGACGTAGGGACGCGCAGCAGCGCGTCCGCAACTCTCGTCGATCCGAACCCTAACCTGGGTTGCGGACGCGCTGCTGCGCGTCCCTGCAATGCTCCGCAAAACCGCGCTCAGCCGTGGCCTGAAATCTGCAATCCGCGGACACGAAGAAGTTCATCGCGCTTCCGAGCGGCTTGAGCCTGATCACCGAACCAACCACAACTGAGGGATGACGCGCGGCCGCATCGTGCCACGCCATCGCACCCCGGAGGAGACATCCCCGATGACCACGGGAATCGGCATCGACAAAGCCACCGAGATCTCGCCCAAGGACTTCGAGCGCCTTCTGCTGCGCACGCTCGCCGCAATGAAGAAAGGCGACTTCCGCGTCCGCATGCCGGTCGAATTCACCGGCGTTCAGGGAAAGATCGCCGATACGCTCAACGACATCCTCGAGCTCAACGAGCGGACCGCCTCGGAGATCGAGCGCATCAGCACCGTCGTGGGCAAGGAAGGGAAGCTCAACCAGCGTGCCCAGGTGCCTTCGGCCTCGGGGCAGTGGGGCGTGCTCACCGATTCGGTCAACTCTCTGATCACCGATCTCGTGCAGCCCACCAACGAGATCGCGCGCGTCATCGGAGCGGTCGCTCGCGGCGATCTCTCGTTGAACATGGCCACCGAATTCGACGGCCGTCCGCTCAAGGGTGAGTTCCTGCGCACCGCCAGGACCGTCAACACGATGGTCACCCAGCTGGCCTCGTTCGCCTCGGAAGTCACGCGCGTGGCCCGCGAAGTCGGCACCGAAGGGAAACTGGGCGGCCAGGCCGACGTCAAGGGTGTGGCGGGAACCTGGAAGGACCTGACCGAATCGGTCAACTCCATGGCCGGGAACCTCACCGGCCAAGTGCGAAACATCGCCGAGGTCACCACCGCCGTCGCCAACGGCGACCTTTCCAAGAAGATCACCGTCGAAGTTCGCGGTGAGATCCTGGAACTGAAGAACACCATCAACACGATGGTGGACCAGCTCCGCTCGTTCGCTTCGGAAGTCACCCGCGTGGCGCGCGAAGTCGGCACGGAAGGAAGACTCGGCGGCCAGGCCGAAGTGCAGGGTGTCAGCGGAACGTGGAAGGACCTCACTGATTCGGTCAACTACATGGCGGCGAACCTGACCAACCAGGTTCGCAACATCGCCGGCGTGACCACCGCGGTGGCCAACGGAGATCTTTCCAAGCAGATCACGGTCGACGCTCGTGGCGAGATCCTGGAGCTGAAGGAGACCATCAACACGATGGTCGATCAGCTCCGCTCGTTCGCCTCGGAAGTCACGCGCGTGGCGCGCGAAGTGGGCACGGAAGGGAAGCTCGGCGGCCAGGCCGAGGTGCGCGGCGTCAGCGGCACGTGGAAGGACCTGACCGACTCGGTGAATTACATGGCGGCGAACCTCACTTCGCAGGTCCGCAACATCGCCGAGGTCACGACCGCGGTGGCGAACGGGGACCTGTCGAAGAAGATCACGGCTGAGGCGTTAGGCGAGATTCTGGAGCTGAAGAACACCATCAACACGATGGTGGACCAGCTGCGGTCGTTCGCCTCGGAGGTCACGCGAGTGGCGCGCGAGGTCGGCACGGAGGGGCAGCTCGGCGGCCAGGCGGAGGTGCCGGGCGTGGCCGGTACGTGGAAGGACCTCACCGATTCGGTGAACGCCATGGCCTCGAACCTGACCGGCCAGGTGCGCAACATCGCCGAAGTCACGACGGCCGTGGCCATGGGCAACCTCTCCAAGAAGATCACCGTCGAAGTGCGCGGCGAGATCATGGAGCTGAAGGACACGATCAACACGATGGTCGATCAGCTCAACTCGTTCGCGGCCGAGGTCACGCGTGTGGCGCGTGAAGTGGGCACGGAAGGGCGGCTGGGCGGGCAGGCCGAGGTGCGCGGCGTGGCCGGCACATGGCGCGATCTCACCGACTCGGTCAACTCCATGGCCGCGAACCTCACCGGCCAGGTGCGCAACATCGCCGAGGTCACGACCGCCGTGGCCATGGGCGACCTGACCAAGAAGATCACGGTCGACGTGAAGGGCGAGATCCTGGAGCTGAAGAACACCATCAACACCATGGTGGACCAGCTCAGCGGCTTCGCCTCGGAAGTCACGCGCGTGGCGCGCGAGGTGGGCACGGAGGGACAGCTCGGCGGCCAGGCGGAAGTGAAGGGCGTGGCTGGAACGTGGAAGGACCTCACCGACTCGGTCAACTCCATGGCTTTCAACCTGACGGCGCAGGTGCGCAACATCGCCGAGGTCACCACCGCCGTCGCCAACGGCGACCTGTCCAAGAAGATCACGGTGGACGTGCGCGGCGAGATCCTGGAGCTGAAGAACACCATCAACACGATGGTGGACCAGCTGCGGTCGTTCGCCGCGGAGGTCACGCGCGTGGCCCGCGAGGTCGGTACGGAAGGGAAGTTAGGCGGTCAGGCCGACGTCAAGGGCGTCAGCGGCACGTGGAAGGACCTGACCGACTCGGTCAACTCCATGGCCGCAAACCTCACCGGCCAGGTGCGCAACATCGCCGACGTCACCACCGCCGTGGCCATGGGCGACCTCACCAAGAAGATCACCGTCGACGTGCGCGGCGAGATCCTGGAGCTGAAGAACACCATCAACACGATGGTGGACCAGCTGCGGTCGTTCGCCGCGGAAGTCACGCGTGTGGCTCGTGAGGTCGGCACGGAAGGGAAGCTGGGCGGTCAGGCCGACGTCCGCGGAGTGGCCGGCACGTGGAAGGACCTGACCGATTCGGTCAACTCCATGGCCTCGAATCTCACCGGCCAGGTGCGCAATATTGCGGAGGTGACGACGGCGGTCGCGAACGGCGACCTCTCGAAGAAGATCACCGTCGACGTGCGCGGCGAGATCCTGGAGTTGAAGAACACCATCAACACGATGGTCGATCAGCTCAACTCCTTCGCCTCGGAAGTCACCCGCGTGGCCCGCGAGGTCGGCGTCGAAGGACGCCTCGGCGGCCAGGCCCAGGTCAAGGGCGTGGCCGGCACGTGGAAGGACCTCACCGACAACGTGAACATGATGGCCTCGAACCTCACCGGGCAGGTGCGCAACATCGCCCAGGTCACCACGGCCGTCGCCAACGGGGACCTGTCGAAGAAGATCACCGTCGAGGTCAAGGGCGAGATTCTCGAGCTGAAGAACACCATCAACACGATGGTCGATCAGCTCAACTCGTTCGCCGAGGAGGTCACCCGCGTGGCCCGCGAGGTCGGCACGGAAGGAAAGCTCGGCGGCCAGGCCCAGGTGAAGGGCGTGGCCGGCACGTGGAAGGACCTCACCGACAACGTGAACATGATGGCCTCGAACCTGACCAACCAGGTGCGCGGCATCGCCAAGGTCGTGACCGCGATCGCCAGGGGCAACCTCAAGCAGAAGCTCACCGTCGAAGCGCGCGGTGAGATCGCGGAGCTCGGCGACACGATCAACGAGATGATCGATACCCTGGCCACATTCGCCGATCAGGTCACGACCGTGGCCCGCGAAGTCGGCGTGGAAGGGAAGCTGGGCGGTCAGGCCAACGTGCCCGGCGCGGCCGGCACCTGGCGCGACCTGACGGACAACGTCAACCAGCTGGCCGCGAACCTCACCACGCAGGTGCGCGCCATTGCGGACGTCGCCACCGCCGTGACCAAGGGCGACCTGACGCGGAACATCACCGTCCAGGCGCAGGGCGAAGTGGCGGCGCTGAAGGACAATATCAACGAGATGATCCGCAACCTGCGCGAGACCACCGCGCGCAACTCCGAACAGGACTGGCTGAAGACCAACCTGGCCAAGTTCACGCGGATGATGCAGGGGCAGAAGAACCTCACCACCGTCTCGCAGATGATCCTCAGCGAGCTGGCGCCGGTGGTGGGCGCGAAGCACGGCACGTTCTACATCATGGACACGCCGAACAACGGCGCCGAGCCGACGCTGCACCTGGCGGCGACCTACGCCTATCGCGAGCGGAAGAACATCAGCAAGGTCTTCGGAATCGGCGAGGGTCTGGTCGGCCAGGCAGCGTTCGAGAAGCAGCGCATCCTGCTGACCAACGCGCCCGAGGATTACGTTCAGATCAACTCCAGCCTCGGCGAGGCCAGGCCGCTGCAGATCATCGTCCTGCCGATCGTCTTCGAGGAGCAGGTGCTGGCCGTCATGGAGCTGGCTTCCTTCCTTCCGTTCACCGACACGTACATCTCGCTGCTCGACCAGCTCACCGAGTCGATCGGCGTGGTGATCAACACCATCCAGGCGAACATGCGCACCGAGGAGCTGCTCTCGCAGTCGCAGTCGCTCGCCGAGGAGCTGCAGTCGCAGCAGGAAGAGCTCACCGAGACCAACAAACGCCTCGAACAGCAGGCCAAGTCGCTGCAGGCCTCCGAAGAGCTCCTGCGGCAGCAGCAGGAGGAGCTGCAGCAGTCGAACGAGGAGCTGGAAGAAAAAGCGCGGCTCCTTCAGACTCAGAACGAAGAGGTGGCGCGGAAGAACCGGGAAGTCGAGGAAGCGCGGCAGCAGCTCGAACAGAAGGCGCAGCAGCTGGCTCTCACCTCGAAGTACAAGAGCGAGTTCCTGGCGAACATGTCGCACGAGCTGCGCACGCCGCTGAACTCGCTGCTCATCCTGGCCAAGCTTCTCTCCGACAACACGGAAGGGAACCTGAGCGAGAAGCAGGTGGACTTCGCGCGGACCATCCATTCATCCGGACAGGACCTGCTGACGCTGATCAACGACATCCTCGACCTGTCGAAGATCGAGTCCGGAATGATGACGGTGGCGCTCAGCGACCTGACCTTCCGCGAGCTGAACGAGCTGATGGAGAGGACGTTCCGGCAGGTTGCCAACGACAAACACCTCGACTTCACCGTCGACCTGGCGGCCACGCTGCCGCCGACGATTCACACCGATCCGACGCGGCTGCAGCAGGTGCTCAAGAATCTGCTCGGGAACGCGTTCAAGTTCACCGACCGGGGAGGCGTCACTCTGCGCGTCGAAGCGGCCACGGGAGGCTGGACACCCGGTCACGAGGTACTCGACCGCGCCCCCAACGTCATCTCATTCACCGTGGCGGATACAGGGATCGGCATCGCCGACGAGAAGCAGAAGATCATTTTCGAAGCCTTCCAGCAGGCCGACTCGTCGACCACGAGAAAATTCGGAGGCACCGGTCTGGGGCTGTCGATCAGCCGCGAGATCGCGCGCCTGCTCGGCGGCGAGATCAGGGTGTCGAGCGAGATGGGAGTCGGTTCCTCGTTCACTCTCTATCTGCCGCAGAGCTATGTCGCGCCGCAGACTCGGCGCGAGCGGCGCGAAATCGAGCGCACTCCACGGACGGAACCGGCTCCCGCCGAGGCGCCGCAGCAGATGCCGGGGCGGCGAGCTCCGGCACAGGCCACCCAGTCATCGATGGAGGCCCGCAGCGGCTCAGGCGAGGAGCAGCAGGTCGTGGTCATCGAGGAGCAGATTCCGGATGATCGCGATGCCATCCAGCAGGGTGACCGCACGCTGCTGATCGTCGAAGACGACGTCCACTTCGCGCGAATCCTCATGGACATGGCCCATGACAAGGGCTTCAAGGCCGTCGTGGCCACGCGCGGCGAAACCGGTCTGCTTCTGGCCCGCCGCTATCGACCCGATGCGGTCACGCTCGACATCGCCCTCCCGGACATGGAGGGATGGACGGTGCTCGATCGCTTGAAGCACGATCGCGTCACCCGCCACATCCCCGTGCACATCATCTCGGCGGGCGAGGGGATCAGCCGTGGACTGCGCCTCGGCGCGTTCGCCCACGTGCAGAAGCCGGTCACCAAGGAGGCCCTCGACGACGCCTTCGCCAGGATCAAGGGCTTCGTCGATCGCGCCAACAAGTCGCTGCTCGTCATCGAGGACAACGAGCAGCAGCGGCAGGCCATCGCCGAGCTCATCGGCGGTGACGGGGACGTCGAGATCTCCACCGCCTCCAGCGGCGAGGAAGCGCTCCAAATCCTGCGCGAACGCCGCTTCGACTGCATGGTCCTCGACCTCGGACTGCCCGACATGAGCGGCTTCGATTTCATCAACCGCCTCAAGAACGAGCTGCAGATCGAGGACATCCCGATCATCGTCTATACCGGCCGCGAGCTGTCGCGGAAGGAGGAGTCCGACCTCAAGCGGATGGCCGATGCCATCATCGTCAAAGACGTCCGCTCGCCGGAGCGGCTGCTCGACGAGACCGCGCTGTTCCTGCACCGCGTCGAGGCGAGCCTGCCGCCGGAAAAGCGTCAGATCCTCGAACAACTGCACGAGTCCGATCCGGTGCTGGCGGGGAAGACGGCCCTCATCGTCGACGACGACATGCGCAACATCTACGCCCTGACCAGCCTGCTGGAGCGGCACAAGATGAAGGTGCGCTACGCCGAAAGTGGATCGGAGGGGATCGACGTGCTGCGCGAGCACGCCTCCGACATCGACGTCGTCCTGATGGACGTGATGATGCCGGAGATGGACGGCTACGAGGCCATGCGCCGCGTCCGCAGCATCGAGCCGTTCAAGAACCTTCCCATCATCGCCCTCACCGCGAAGGCCATGAAGGGGGACCGTGAAAAGTGCATGGAGGCCGGCGCGTCCGACTACATCACCAAGCCCATCGATGCCCAGCAACTGGTGTCGCTGCTGCGGGTGTGGCTGTACCGTTGAAAGGGAGTTCCTCGGGTTCCTCGGGTTCCTCGGGTTCCTTGGGTAACTGATCGGACTGGGAGCCGGAGAACCGATTACACCGAGGCACCCGAGGAACCGAGGAACCGAGGAACCGAGGAACCTGGGTCCACCGTTTGCTCATCAGTACCGCGACATGTCCACCGAGCCGGAAATCCTGACCGAGGAGCAGCAGAAGCACGATCTCGAGGTCATCGAGATCCAGCTGCTCACTGAGGGGATCTATCACCACTACGGCTTCGACTTCCGCGACTATTCGATGGCCTCGCTGCGCCGCCGCGTCTGGAAGCGCATCTATGCCGAGGGACTGAGCACCGTCTCCGGCCTGATCGAAAAAGTGCTGCACGACCCCTCGTGTATGGAGCGGCTGCTGCTCGACCTCTCCATCAACACGACGGCCATGTTCCGCGACCCGACCTTCTATGTCGCTTTCCGCGACAAGGTCGTGCCGCTGCTGCGCACCTATCCATTCGTTCGCATCTGGCACGCCGGCTGTTCCACCGGCGAAGAGGTCTACTCGATGGCCATCCTGCTTCAGGAAGAGGGCCTCTACGACCGCTGCCGCATCTACGCCACCGACATCAACGAGGCCGTGCTGCAGCGGGCCAAGACCGGCATCTTCCCGATCGGCACCATGCAGGAGAACACGTCCAACTACATCGCCGCGGGAGGGAAAGCCACGTTCAGCGACTACTACACGGCGCGGTACGACCACGCGATCTTCCGTCCCGGCCTCCGCGAAAACGTGGTCTTCGCGCAGCACAACCTCGTGACCGACTCGAGCTTCAACGTCTTCAACGTGATTTTCTGCAGGAACGTGCTGATCTACTTCAACAACGCGCTTCAGGAGCGGGTCCAGCAGCTTTTTCTGAACAGCATGGAGATGTTTGGCGTCCTCGGCCTGGGCCGGAAGGAGTCCATCCGCTTCACCTCCGTGGCCGACGACTACGAAGAGCTGGACATCGAAGAAAAACTCTACCGGAGAGTGCGCTAGTGCACGGCCTGCCATGCGGAAATGCGAACTGGTCGTCGTCGGATGCTCGCTCGGGGGGATGCGCGCTCTGCAGTCCATCCTGGGGGCGCTCCCGGCCGGGTTCGCAGTGCCGGTGGCCGTGGTGCAGCACCGCTACCGAAACTCCAATGACGCGCTTCCGCAGTTCCTCTCCAGGACGTCACGGCTGCCGGTCGTGGACGTCGACGACAAGCAGTGGATCAAGGCGGGGACCGTCTACCTCGCACCGGCGAACTATCACCTGCTCGTCGAGCGCGGCCAGTTCGAGCTCTCCGTCGACGATGCCGTCGCCTATTCACGGCCGTCGGTGGATGTCCTCTTCGAATCCGCCGCCGACGCGTATGGCCCGTCGCTGGCGGCGGTCGTGCTCACCGGCGCCAATCGGGACGGAGCGCGAGGAGTGGCACGCGTGAAGGGAAGGGGAGGCTTCGTGATCGTTCAGGATCCGAAGACGGCCGAAGCGCCGTCGATGCCGGAGGCGGCCATTGCCGCGGCCCGAGTGGATCGGATCTTGCCACTGGAACGGATTGGGCCGTTTCTCGTAGAGCTCTGCCGCTCACAAAGATGAATCCTGCCGAAGAGAAGGTGAACATTCTGCTGGTCGACGACCAGCCTAACAACCTCCTCGCCCTGGAGTCGATCCTGGACGAGATGGGGCAGAACCTCGTGCGCGCCGACTCGGGCAAAGGCGCACTGAGACAGCTGCTCGATCGCGAGTTCGCCGTCATCCTGCTCGACGTGCAGATGCCGGAGATGGACGGGTTCGAGACCGCCAGCCTCATCCGTGAGCGCGAGCGGTCACGCGATACGCCCATCATTTTTCTCACCGCGCTCAGCCGGAGCGAGACCAACGTATTCCGCGGCTACGAGCTCGGGGCCGTCGACTACATCTTCAAGCCGTTCCACCCGGAGATCCTGCGCTCCAAGGTCAACGTCTTCGTGCAGCTGTTCCGGCAGCGCGAAGCGCTCAAGAACCAGGCCCATGAGCTGGCCCGGCTGAGCCGGCAGAACGAGCTGATCCTGAACGCCGCGGCCGACGGAGTGATGGGGGTGGACCTGCGCGGCGTGGCCACGTTCGCCAATCCGGCAGCCTCGCGCATGTTCGGCGCACCCGCCGAAGAGATCGTCGGCCAGCCGCTGCACGCGCTGGCACATCCGATCTTCGAGGGTGTGGTGACCTGTGAGCCGCAGAGCTGCACGCTGAGCTCGGTGCTGCGCACGCATCCGTCAATGGCCGACGTCGAGCAGACCTTCTTCCGCCACGACGGCACGAGCTTCCCGGTCGAGTTCTGCTCGTCGCCGATGCGCGACGAGGATGGAACCGTGGTCGGCGCGGTGATCACCTTCCGCGACGTCACCGAGAAGCGCGCCGCCGCCGCGGCATCCGAGGCGGAGCGCCGCTACCGGGAAGCGGAAGCGCAGAACCACGCCAAGGACAACTTCCTGGCCACGCTCTCCCACGAGCTGCGCACGCCGATGACCTCCATTCTCGGCTGGGTGCAGTTCCTCCGCATCGGCGGCTACTCGAGCGAGGAGCTCGAAGAAGCGCTGGAGACCATCGAGACCAGTGCGCGCCTGCAGGCCCGCCTCATCGACGCCATGCTCGACGTCCCCC
>JAJXWV010000063.1 GCA_021781455.1 Acidobacteriota bacterium
TGACATGCCTGCGCCACACTATTTCCTGTCCATCGCTACCGGCTTCTCGCCGCTGTAGTCGTAGAAGCCTGCGCCGCTCTTCCGGCCGAAGCGCCCGGCCAGCACCAGCTTCCGCAGCAGCGCCGGCGCGGCGAAACGCTTCTCCTGGTACTCGTCGTACATGACCCTGGTGATGTAGTAGGTCGTATCGAGCCCGACGAAATCGAGCAGCGTGAACGGGCCCATCGGGTAGCCGCAGCCGAGTTGCATGGCCTTGTCGATGTCTTCGATCGAGCCCACGCCTTCTTCGAACGCCCGGATGGCGTCGAGGATGTACGGCACGAGCAGCCGGTTGACGATGAAGCCGGAGTTGTCGCGGCACGACACCGGGTCCTTGCCGAGCGTCTTGGCGAAGTCGAAAGCGGTGTCGAAGGTCTCGTTCGAGGTGAGGATGGTGCGCACGACCTCGACGAGCTTCATCAGCGGCACCGGGTTGAAGAAGTGCAAACCGACGAACTGCTTCGGTCGCGCCGTGGCCATCGACAGCTCGGTGATCGTGAGTGACGAGGTGTTGGAGGCAAAGAGGGCCTCCTTCTTCACGATCTTGTCGAGATCGGCGTAGGTCTCCTTCTTCAGCTCCGCGTTCTCGATGATGGCTTCGATGACGATGTCGCAATCGGCGAGGTCCTGGAGCGAGGTCGTCCCCTTCAGCCGGCGCATGGTGGCGTCCTTGTCGGCGCCGCTGAGTTTTCCCTTTTCCACGAATTTGCCGAGGCTCTTGTCGATGCCGCCCAGCCCCTTGTCGAGAAACTTCCGCTCGACCTCGCGGACGACGGTCTCGTAACCAGCCTGCGCCGAAACCTGCGCGATGCCCGAGCCCATCAGCCCGCAGCCGAGGACTCCCACTTTCTTGATCTGCGTCATGTGCACTCCTTTCGAGTGCGCGGATTCTATAGAACGAGAGGAGTTTCTGAGTTGCCTTCGGCGGGTCACCAGGTCACCCGGTCACCGGGTTCAGAAGGTCAACCTGCCCCAGTGACCTGGTGACCCGGCGACCCGAACCCAGCAAATCATCCTCTTCGCTTGATATCGTCCCCGCGTGCCCGCCGACCGCGACACCCGCCTCCGGCCGCAGGTCATCATCCTCGGCCTCGTCTCGCTGCTGAACGATTCCGCGAGCGAGATGATCTATCCGCTGCTGCCGGTGTTTCTGACCTCCACGCTCGGCGCATCGGCGGTGGTGGTGGGGCTGATCGAAGGGGCGGCCGACGCGCTGGCCTCGATCCTCAAGCTCGTCGCCGGCGCGTGGTCCGATCGGGTGACGCGACGGCGTCCGATGATCACCAGCGGCTACACGCTGGCGGCCCTGTCGCGCGGGCTGATCGCGGTGGCGCGGGCATGGCCGACGGTGCTGGTGGCACGGTTGATCGACCGCACCGGCAAGGGAATCCGCTCCGCCCCGCGCGACGCGATGATCGCCGACGTCACGCCCGAGAATGCGCGCGGCAAGGCCTTCGGCTTCCACCGCGCGCTCGACCACACCGGCGCCATCATCGGGCCGCTGTTCGCCATGCTCCTCCTGGACTGGATTCACCTCGACGAGCGGACGGTGTTCGCGATCTCGGTGATCCCGGGGCTGATCGGCGTGCTGCTGATCCTCACGTTTCTGAAGGAGCCGCCGCGCGAGGCCCGCGCCACGCGCGTGGAGCTGGCTCCGGTCGGAGAGCTGCCGGCGTCGTTCTGGCGAGCCATTGCAGCCGTCGGCCTCTTTTCTCTGGCGAACTCGAGCGACGCGTTCCTGCTGCTCCAGGCCCACGTGGCCGGCGTCCCGACGGCGATGCTCCCCGCGCTCTGGGCGGCCCATCACGTCATCAAGGCCCTCTTCTCGACCCGCGCCGGAGCCCTGTCCGACCGCATCGACCGGCGCTGGCTGCTCGTGATCGGCTGGACGTCGTACGCGATCATCTACTTCGTTTTCCCGCATGCGAGGTCGATGACCGCGTTCGTGGTGCTCTTCGTCCTCTACGCGATCCCGTTCACGCTGACGGAAGGGGCGGAGCGGGCGTGGATCGCCCAGTACGCTCCCTCCGCGATCCGCGGCCGCAGCTTCGGCTACTACTACCTGACCAACGGCGTCTGCGTCCTCCTCGGCACGGCGCTGTTCGGCTGGATCTACGAACGCGTCGGCCATCAGGGAGCGTTCGAAGTCGGCGCTGCGCTCGCCCTGGTGGCTGCAGCCTGGGTGCTGATGATGCAGTTCGGCGAGAAGCGGATCGCATAGAGCCCAACCACAGAGGCGCAGAGAGCACGGAGGTTCCCTGGTTCCTCTGAACTAACCTCCAAATTCTCCGCGCCGCGAAGAGATTCTGTCGGGCGCTACGCGCCCTTCAACACTGATGAACCAACGCGAGTTCGGCGGCCTGACGGTCGCCGCTAAATTGTTTCGGCGGCTACGCCGCCTGTTCTTGCCCTGACCGAAGAGTTGGCCACGGTCAAAGCCGGCGAAGCCGGCGACATCATTTAGCGGCGGCCGTCAGGCCGCCGAACCGGGACACGCATTGAATGATTGAGGGCGCGTAGCGTCCGACAGCATTTCGGTTGCGAACGGGGCGAGCCTGCGCTGTGTTCTCTGTGCCTCTGTGGTTGGTTCCTACCGCAGCTTCGCCGCGAACAGCGACGCACAGGAGCGGACGATCAGCCCCTCGCTTCGAAACGCGAGCGCGTGCGGGTGACTGTCCGTCGAGGCGATCGCCGCGAACAGCCCGCTGTCGCAAATTCGCGCGAAGGCCTCTCCTGGAAACACGCCGTGCGTGGCCACCGCGTAGATGCGCCCGGCGCCGGCCTCGCGGTACGCCCGTGCCGCGTTCAACAGGGATGTGCCGGTGCGGATCATGTCGTCGTAGATGACCACGGTCTCGCCGTTGAACTTCGTGCTGACCGCCGTTACTTCGGTTTCCGAAGGACTGTGGCGCCGCTTGTAGACGAAGGCGGCCGGAACGAACAGGTCCCGAGCCAGCGCCTCCACCCACTTCGCACGCCCTGCATCGGTCGACCCCACCACGAAGCTCTGCTCGTTGAAATCGCGGACGATCGACTCGATGACCGGCTTGGCCGAGATGTGCCGCGGATGAATCGTCCCCTCGAAGTAATGCGGAATCCCTTCGCTGTGGATGTCCAGCAGCAGGATCTCGTTGCCGAGCTTCGCCGGCGGAATCGAGGACAGCAGCCGGGCCCGCGTCTTCGCCGTCACCGCCTCCCCTTTCTTCGTGGCCCGGTCCTGGGTGGCGTACCCGAACCACGGCACGACCAGCGTCAGCGTGGCCGCGCCGTTCTCCACCATGGCGCAGGCCAGGTCGTAGAGCTCGAGCGTGGCGGCGTCCGAAATCGTCCCGCCGACGAGGACGGCGTCGCGGTCGGCAACGTCGCTGGCGAGGCGGAGGTAATGCTCGCCGTCGGGAAAACAGGCACGATCGACTCCCCCCACCTCCAGCCCGGCCGCTGCCGCAATCTGATCGCCGAGATAGGCGTAGTCAACGGTCGAGAAGAGAAGGGAACCTGTCATTTCGAGCCGCGCCGACGGAGAGGGATCTCCCGCCAACCCCGGTCGGGCGCGCGGCGCAGAGCTCGCGGGAGATTCCTCCCCGCGCTTCCGCCGGCTTCCAAGAAACTCCCAGTGTTTATGCGGGCTCTGGGGTTCGTTGCCCTTCTCCCCGCCGCAGCGGGGAGAAGGTGCCGAAGGCGGATGAGGGGTCTCCTTTTGAACCAGAACGAGACCCCTCACCCCGGCCCTCTCCCCGCTGCGGCGGGGAGAGGGGCAACGATCGAACGTTTCTTCTCTCCGGTGTCGCGCCTGCGCGATTCGAGCGCTCGGAATGACAGGCACGTCGTCGCGCTTCCGCCGGCCCGCCATGACAGGCGCCCGCTTCACGCTGCTCCCCCGCGCGTTCCCAGGATCAGTCGCGTCTTCAGATCGAAAAGCCGCTGCTCGAGGCCGACGGGATAGCGATGGGGATTCACGAAGCGCTTGACGCCGGGATGAAAGCGGGCGAAGTCGCGCTCGCGCCGCTGCCGGATCTCCTCGAGCGGCGGCGGCTCGTACACGCGCTTACCTCCGCGAAACACCGGCACGAGCAACTCCTCCGACTGATGGTCCGTGTCGAACGTCTTCCGCCGCGTCAGGTCGAGGGGGTCGACGATCGTGGGCGACGGATCTCCGATCAGCTCGTCGAGGATCATGTCGCCCGCCGCCTCGCCGTTGCGCACGAAACGCCGCACCTGCAGCATTCCCGGCGTGGAGATCTTCGCGGTCTGTTCCGAGACCTTGATCCGGTGCACCCATTCGCTTCCACGGTGGCGCATGGCAGAGAGTTTATACACGCCCCCGAGGGCCGGCTGGTCGAAGCCGGTGACCAGGCGCGTGCCCACGCCCCACAAATTGATCGCCGCGCCCTGGTCCTTGAGGCTCAGGATCACGTGCTCATCGAGCTCGTTGCTCGCCGCGATCAGCGCTTTCGGAAAGCCGGCCGCGTCGAGCCTTTTGCGCGCTTCGATCGAGAGGTAGGCAAGATCTCCGGAATCGAGGCGGACGCCGATCAGATCGTGGCCGCGTTCGCGCAGTCTGCGCCCGATCTCGATGGCGTGGTCGACTCCCTCAAGCGTGTTGTACGTGTCGACCAGCAGCAGGACGTTGTTCGGCATGACCTCGGTGTAAGCCTCGAACGCCTCCATCTCGTGATCGAAGATCATCACCCAGCTGTGGGCGTGCGTTCCCTTGACCGGGATTCCGAAGCGCGCGCCGGCGAGAACGTCCGAGGTGCCGGCCACACCGCCGATCCAGGCGGCGCGCGCCGCGGAAAGGGCGCCATCAGGACCCTGCGCGCGCCGCAATCCGAACTCGAGCACCGGATCGCCTCCTGCGGCGTAGACCACGCGCGCCGCCTTCGTCGCGATCAGCGTCTGGAAATTGACGATGTTCAGCAGCGCGGCCTCGACGATCTGCGCCTGGGCGATCGGCCCGCGCACGCGCAGCAGCGGTTCCTGCGCGAAAACGATCGTTCCCTCGGGAATCGCATCGACATCGCAGGTGAATCGGAGATCGCGGAGCTGATCGAGGAACTCGCGCGGAAAGATCGGCTTGCCGTCGTTGCCCGACACGGTGCGCAGATAGTCGAGGTCGTCCGAGGAGAAGCGAAACTCTTCGAGATAACGGATCGTGTCCTCGAGGCCGGCTGCCACGGCATAGCCGCCGGCGAACGGCTCCTCGCGGAAGAAGAGATGAAAGACGGCTTCGTCCTCGATCTTTCCGCACTTCCAGTAGCCGTACGCCATCGTCAGCTCGTAGAGATCGGTGAGGAGTGCTTGAGTGAACACGATTTGAGCGCGTGCAAGCATGAGGCCGGTTCACCGGGTTGCGCGGTGACGAGGCGACGCTTTCCAGCCTGTCATCCTCCAGTAGGCCACCGTAGGGACGCGCAGCAGCGCGTCCGCAACCCCCGCGGCAGAGGCACGACCAGAGCTGCGGACGCGCTGCTGCGCGTCCCTACAGGTATGACCAAAATCAAAAAGGCGGCCGTGGGGCCGCCTTCAACCCGGATCGTGTGAAATCGCCCTACGCCTCTTCCATCATCTCCGCGGGGATGTCGAAGTTCGTCCAGACGTTCTGGACGTCTTCGTGCTCGTCGAGCAGCTCGATCAGCTTGATGGCCTGCCGGGCTTTCCCCTCGTCGAGGCTGACGTAGTTCGACGGGATCATGCCGAGCTTCGCCTCCACGGTCGGAATCTTGTTGCTCTCCAGCGCCTGACGCACTGGCTCGAAGGCCTCCGGCGAGGTGTAGACCTCGAAGACCTCGTTGTCGTCGCTCTGCAGGTCGTCGGCGCCTGCTTCGAGCACGATCTCCATCAGCTTGTCCTCGCTGACGGCGCTCTTCTCGACGGCGAAGAAGCCCTTCTTCTCGAACTGGAAGCGGACCGATCCGGGCGTGCCGAGGTTGCCGCCCGCCTTTTCGAAGATGTGCCGGATCTCGGGTGTGGTGCGATTGGTGTTGTCGGTCATCGTCTCGACCATCACCGCGACGCCGCCCGGACCGTACCCTTCGTAGGTGAGCTCTTCGATCGTCGCCCCTTCGAGCTCGCCGGTGCCCCGCTTGATGGCGCGGTCGATGTTGTCCTTCGGCATGTTGGCCGCCTTCGCCTCGGCGATGGCTGCGCGAAGTCGCGGGTTGCCGTTCGGATCACCGCCGCCCATGCGCGCGGCGACGGTCATTTCCTTCAGGATGCGCGTGAAGAGGTTGCCGCGCTTGGCGTCGGCAGCACCTTTCTTGTGCTTGATGCTGCTCCATTTATTGTGGCCAGACATGGCGGGCTCCTTTTGCGGAAGGGAAACGGGCTGACGCCGCACGTCTCCGGGAAATCGAGGGCGCGATTATAGTCGGAACGCGAAGGCGCGGTCGAGGCATGGGTAACTCGTAAGTGCGTGCATTTGTTCCCATTTCGAGCACGGTTCGCTGGCCGCCGACCGCCGCTAAAATCAGCCACAGCCGCGAGCGATCTGAAGAAATATGAGCCCCGAGTTCCCGATCCGCATCATTTTCGACGACGGCGATTGCGTCGTGGCCGACTCGCCCGAAGATCTGCTCGGCAAGATCGAGACGATCGACTCCACGCGGCCGGAGAACCACGTCTGGGTGCGCGACGCGTTGGATCGAACGGTCCGCCTCCGGATGCACAGCGGTTTCGTCGAAGAAATCGAGATCTAGGAGTGCGGGCATCCTGCCCGGCGACTCTTCGTCCGAACAAAAAAAGCGCCCGGGCAGGATGCCCGGGCGCAGGCGGGCCAGACGCCCGCAGTGCGAATGACGTCCGTTTAGAACTTCGGCGTGATGCCCATCTCCTGCAGCAGGTTGTGGGCGCCGTCGACGGCGTCCATGACCCACAGCATGTACATCGAATCGACCTGGATGGAGCGGGTGATTTCCGGATCGACGATGAAGTCGTTGCCGAGGGATTCGTAGGTGCCGTCGAAGAGAAGGCCGCAGAGCTCACCGTTGGCGTTGAGCGTCGGCGATCCGGAGTTGCCGCCGGTGGTGTCGACGGTAGAGAGGAAATTGACCGCGACGGTTCCGAGCTGCGGGTCGGCGTAGCCGGCAGTCTTGTTCGACTCGATGGCCTGGATCTCGTTCTTCGGTGCGTCGAATTCGCCGGAGTAGGTGTTCTTCTGCAGGATGCCGTTGAGGGTCGTCAGCGGCGTGTAGTAGACGCCGTCGCGCGGCGCGTAGCCCTTGACCGTTCCGAACGTCATGCGCAGCGTGCCGTTGGCGTCGGGATAGAGCAGGCGTCCGCTGGAAGTGCGGAGAGCTTCGAAGTAGAGCGGACGAACGCGTGACATCGCGCCGGCGATCTCTTCGTCGCGGTTCTCGATCTGCAGGTCGAGCGGCGTGATCGCTGCCGCGAGGTCGAGCATCGCGTCGTGGCGCGCGGCCAGCTGCGCCGTGGTCTCGCTCTGCATGGCCTTGCGCTGGCTCAGCTCGGCGATCTTCGTGTTTGCGTAAAGCTGGTCGAGGAACGGCTCGACCCCGCCCGCCTTCTGGACGGCCGCGTCGAGCGGCATGATCCGCTGATCGGCGGGGAGCTTCGATGCTTCCACGAGGAAATAGCGCAGGCCGGCGCGGTCGCTGGCCGGCTCGATCGACTTCTGCGCCCGAACCGTGCCCTCTGCCAGACGCGGCCAGTCGCGCTCCTGGTATCCCGCTCTGCGGTCGAGGTCCTTCTTCGGTCTCTCGATGCTCAGCCGGTAGATCGTCATCGCCTGGGTGAACATCGGCGACGACCTTTCCATCCAGGTGAGAACCATGTCCCGCTGCCGCGTCGAGGCGATCCTCTGCTGGAGCGCGTTCATCGTGTCGAGGACGCCGGCGTATTTCTTCGCGTCCGGATGCGCTGCGATGTACGCCGCAAGATCCGCTTCACGCTTCTGCCGCTGCGCGATGATCCCGAATTTCTGGAATCCGCTCAGCGTGCCCTGGTAGTTCTTCAGGACGTTGTCGTTCCCCTTGATCCGGCTGGCGTTCGCGATCTCCACGGTTTTGTTGCTCTTCCCCTGCTCGCGAAGGATGGTGTTGAGGTCCGTCGCGTAGCGGATGATCGTCGGATAGGTGAACTCCTTCATGCTCTTCACTTCGGCGGCCGTGCGGTAACGGAACGTGCGGCCGGGATATCCCGCCACGATGACCATGTCGCCCGGCTTCACGCCGGAGGTGGCCACCTTCAGGATGTGCTGCGGGTGGTAGGGAACGTTGTCCTTCGAGTAGTCGGCCGGCTTGCCGTCCTTACCGACGTAGGCGCGGAGGAATGACCAGTCGCCGGTGTGGCGCGGCCACATCCAGTTGTCGGTCTCGCCGCCGAAGTCGCCGATGCCGAAGGGGGGCGCGTAGACCAGGCGCACGTCGCGGATCTCCATCTGGGTGGTGCGCAGCCACTGCGCCCCTTCGAAGAACGAGGCCACCCGGCAGCGGACGCCGCCCGGTTTCTCGCACTCTTCGACGAGGAGCTTGCCGTTGCGCTGGATGGCCTTCTCACGCTCGGCGTCGGAGAGCTTCGGGCTGAGGTTCCCGATCACGCGGTTCGTCACGTCCTCCATCTTCGTGGTGACGAAGACGCGCTGGCCCGGTCCCGCCGGCAGCTCTTCCTCCCTGGTCTTCGCCAGGAAACCGTTGGTGATGAGGTCGCGCTGCGGCGTGGAGTTGTATTGAAGCGCTCCGAAGCCGCAGTGGTGGTTCGTGACCACGAGCCCGTCCGGCGAGACGAACGACGCGCTGCAGCCGCCCAGCGAGATCACGGCGCCGAGCGGATCGCCGGTCAGGTCGGCCAGCTTGTTCGGATCGAATTTGATGCCCATCTTCTGCAGCTCGGGCGCGAGCTGAGGGATCTGCTGCGGCATCCACATCCCCTCGTCGGCGGTGGCCGCCACGGCGAACAGGGCTGCAGCGAGAAATGCCAATGCTTTCTTCACGGAGGCTCCTTCTGATTGATTGATATTGCCGTCCCGCCCGGTGGGCACGTCTGCGGAGACGCGAGTCGGTGCATTGTAATGGAGAGCGGTCCCGGCAATACGGCCGCGATCCCGTAACACCGCCGGGCGGGACGCCCGGCGGGTGCGGGCGGGACGCCCGCACTCCCAGGCCGCGGTTTGGCCGGTGTAAACTCGGCAGATAGAACCGAGAGCAAGGGGCCGGACGCGACTGTGGCATCGTCGCGACTGAAACCGCCCCGCCGGCATTGCGTACGCTTGAGGTCGAGGGAGGAAGCCGTGAGCTTTTTCGACAACCTGAAAAAAGAGGCCAGCAGCCAGTTCATCGAGATCATCCAGTGGCTCGACGATTCGCCGGACACGCTCGTCTATCGGTTCCCGGTCTACAACGCCGAGATCAAGATGGGCGCGCAGCTGACGGTCCGCGAGAACCAGGCCGCCGTGTTCATCAACATGGGAAAGGCGGCGGACGTTTTCGCCCCCGGCCAGTACACCCTCTCCACCCAGACCATCCCCATCCTGACCGCGTTGCGCGGATGGAAGTACGGCTTCCAGTCGCCGTTCAAGGCCGACGTCTACTTCTTCAACACGCGGCTCTACACCGATCTGAAGTGGGGCACGACCAATCCCGTGATGATGCGCGACAAAGATTTCGGGATGATCCGCCTGCGGGCATTCGGCACGTACGCCATGCGCGTGGTCGACGCGAAGAAGTTCTTCGAGGAGATCGTCGGAACGCGGGGGCTGACGACCACGGCCGACATCATCGGGCAGCTGCGGTCGACGATCCTGTCGCGGCTCACCGACGCCATTGCCGAGGCGAACATCCCGGCGCTCGACCTGGCTTCCAAGTACGACGAGCTGAGCTCCACGGCCGTCGAGAAGATCGGGCCGGAGTTCACCCGCTACGGCCTCGAGCTGTCGCGTTTTTACGTGGAGAACATCTCCCTGCCCGAGGAAGTGGAAGCGGCCATCGACCAGCGCAGCAAGCTCGGTGTCCTCGGCGACCGCCTCGGCCAGTACACGCAGCTGCAGACCGCGGAATCGATTCCCCTTGCCGCCTCGAATCCGGGCGGGATCGCCGGAATGGGCGCGGGACTCGGCGCAGGATTCGCGATCGGCGGAGCCATGGGCCAGGCGTTCGGCGCGTCCGGAACGGCCGCACCACCTCCGCCCCAGGGCTCGACGGCGCCTCCTCCCCCGCCGGGATCCGGCGGCGCATCGGCCGCTCCGCGCTGGTCGCTGGCGATCGACGGTAAGACGTACGGGCCTTACACCGATGACGCGCTGCGCGCGATGATTCAGTCGGGCCAGGTGGCTCCGGGCACACAAGCCTGGCGTCCGGGCGCGCCGGGATGGGCGCCGGTGAGCGAGTTCGCGGAGCTGGGACTGAGCTCGCCGCCTCCGCCTCCACCACCGCCGGCGAAGTAAGCCGATTGCGCTTCCGTCACTCTGAGCCGGCGCGGTGAAGAGTCTCGAGCGGACAAATCGTCCCGGTAAGAGACTCTTCGCCGCGCTTCACCGCTCCCGCCCATCCACCGCCCCCGCGGTTCCGCCGGCTCAGAGTGACGGGGCGCGGTTCCGCCGGGGCGCGCAGTTACAGCCTCTTCAGAATCGCCTGTCCCGCAGCCTTCGTTCCCAGCGAGCCGCCGATGTCCTTCGTGGTCTCGCCCGCGGCGATCGCTTCGACGACGGCCGTCTCGACGGCGGCGGCGGCCTCGTCGAAGCCGAGGTACTCGAGCATCATCGCCGCGGTCAGCACGGCACCGATGGGGTTCGAAACGTCCTTGCCGGTGTACTTCGGCGCGCTGCCGTGAATCGGCTCGAAGAGCGACACCTTCCCCGGATTGATGTTGCCCGACGCCGCCATTCCCAGGCCGCCCTGCAGCGCCGCGCCGAGGTCCGTGACGATGTCGCCGAACATGTTGTTGGTCACGATCACGTCGAACATCTCCGGCGCCCGCACCATCTGCATCGTCAGCGCGTCGACGAACATGTGGAAGTGCTCGATGTCCGGGTACTCCCTGGCCACGTCTTCGAACGTGCGCACCCAGAGGTCGCCGCCGAAGCGCATGACGTTGTTCTTGTCCGACATGCAGACCGACTTGCGGCCGGTGCGCTTCGCATACTCGAAGGCATGGCGAATGATCCGCTCCACTCCTTTTCGTGTGGAGACGTCTTCCTGCGTCGCGATCTCGTCCGGCGTTCCCTTCTTGAATATCCCGCCCATCCCCACGTACGCACCCTCGGTGTTCTCGCGAAAGATCACCATGTCGATGTCCTTCGGCCCCTTGTTCTTCAGCGGCGAGAGCCCGGCGTTGAGCAGTTTCACGGGGCGGTAATTGACGTAGAGGTCGAGCTGGAAGCGCATGCCCAGAAGGATGTCGGCGGCGTGCTTCATGTCGGGGACGCGCGGATCGCCGAAGGCGCCGAGGTAGACGGCGTCGTAGTGGTTGCGGATGTCGTCCATGGCGCCGGGAGGCATGGAGATGCCGGTGCGCAGGTACTCGTCGGCGTTCCAGCCGAAGTGCGTGAACTCGAGACCAAGCCTCCGCTCTTCGTTGAGACGATCGAGGACCTGCATCCCCACGGCGATCACTTCGGGACCGATCCCGTCGCCCGGAACCACGGCGATGCGTGTGTTCATTGAACTCTCCTCCGGAAAAGCGGGCGGATTATACGAGGAGGTGAGTTCTCCGCGGGACGCAAACGCCGTCGGGGCGGTCGGGTGGAAGCGGCGGAGCGCGGCGAAGAGTCTCCAGCCGACAAATCGTCCCGGTAAGAGACTCTTCGCCGCGCTCCGCCGCTCCACCCACCCAACCTTCCTCGCGGCTCCGCCGGCTCAGAGCGACGGGGGCGCGCGGCTTCGCCGGCTCTGCTGACGCTCGCCGCCCTAACCCAGCTCCGGAAGCTTCGCCCCGTTCTTCAGTGCGGCGGCGAACAGGTCACCGACTTTCGCCAGGCGGGCCGGCATGGTCCGGATGTTGTACTTCTTCGGGTCGAGCTTCCGGTTCACCTCTTCCCACTTCAGCGGCGCGGAGACCGGCGCGCCGTCGATGCCGCGGGGCGAGTACGGCGCGACCATGGTCTTGCCGTAGGCGTTCTGCATGCAGTCGAGATACAGCCGGCCGCGCCGTTTCTGCAGCGCGCGCTCGATGGTCATCTCCGGAACTTCGCGCGTGACCGCGGCGGCGATCGAGCAGGCGAACGCGTTGGCCTGTTCGTGCGTGTATCCGGCGGCCAGCGGCACGAAGACGTGAATGCCGCGCTTGCCGGAGGTCTTCGGCACACTCGGCAGCTCGAGCTGCTCGAGCAGTCCGCGCATGATGATCGCCGCGTCGATGGCCTGCTCGATGCCCTTCCCTTTCGCCGGATCGAGGTCGAAGACCACCCAGTCGGGCTCGTTGAGCGACTCGCCGCGCGACGACCACATGTGCACCGTCAGCACCGACATCTGCGCCAGCCATTGCAGCGTTTCGGGCCCGTCGACGACGAGGTGCCTGACCTTGCTGCGTGTGCCGGTGCGCGTCGGCGTCTCGATCGTGGTCATCCACGGCCGCGCCTCGGGCCCGAGGTTCTGATGGAACCACGACGGCTTGTCGATGCCCTGATTCCAGTGTTCCAGCGACAGCGGACGATCGCGGAGCGCAGCGATCATCGGCTTCGAGACCGCGTCGTAGTAGGCGGCGATGTCCGCCTTCGTATAGCCGTCGTGCGGATAGAGGACCCGCTCCGGATGCGTGAGGACGATTGCTGGCGCCGCCGATTCGCCACGCTTCTCCACACCTTTCTGCTTCGACATTCGCGCCTTCGCCGCGGTCTTCGCCGTCCCTGCGCTCCGCGCTCTGCCCCCTGCGCTCTTCTTCGTCGAGTGCTCGCTCACGACCTTTTCCCGCACGACTTCCTCCGGCGATTTGTCGAACCTCAGTCCGAGGAATGAAGGATGGCGCAGCTTGTTGTCCGCGGTCCATTCGGTGAACGCGACCTGCGCGACGAGGCGCGGCCGCACCCAGTGCGCGTCGCGGATGCGAGGCGCATCCTTGATCATCGCGCTGGGAACGGAATCCTTCTCCAGCTTCTGCACGAGCTCCGCGCGCATCTTCGACGTGAATCCCGTCCCGACTTTTCCGGCGTAATGCAGCGCGCCGTCAGGGCCGCTGACCGCGAGATGGAGCGCGCCGATCTCGCGATTCGTGGCGGTGCTGAGGTTGTAACCGACGATGACCATCTCCTGCTGGTTGATGGCCTTGACCTTGAGCCACGCCTTCGAGCGGCGGCCTTCGTAAGGCGAATCGAGGCGCTTGGCGATGATGCCTTCGTATCCGGCGAGGGCGGCCTCCTTCAGCGCGTCGACGCCGCTTTCTTCGAGCCGCTGCGCCAGCCCTACCCCCGCGGGCGCGCGCTTCAGCAGTTTCTCCAGAGCCGCTCGCCTCTCGACGTAGGGCTGCCTGCGCAGGTCGCGGCCGTCCAGCCAGAGCACGTCGAAGACGAACAGCAGCTCGCGATTCCCGCCCTGCAGCAGCTGGAAGCGCGGAACGCCGGCGGCGTCCACGGCCACGATCTCTCCATCGAGCACGACTTCGCGCGCCTTCAGATGCTCGAGTGCCGTGGCCACATGCGGAAATCGCGGAATCAGATCGAGCTCGTTCCGGCTCCAGATCGCGAGGTGCCCCTCGACCAGCGCCGCGACGGCCCGGAAACCGTCGTACTTCAGCTCATACGCCCATACCGATTCGTCCGGCGGCGGCTCTCCGACCAGCGTGGCCAGCATCGGCGGGAAGACCTTGCGCAGCAGCGCCGCGGGTGTCGTCTTCGTCATTGCAGAGACTCGCTGACATGCACAGGCGTTGCCGCCAGGTGGTTCATGGTCGGCAGGCCGAGGAAGACCAGCGGCTCCGGCCCTTCGCGTAGCATGTGCCCGTGGGACGTTACATCAAGAAATTCGCGCGCATCGGGCAGGCCCTTGGGCCGAGCGAAGAGCGCGGATTCGCGCTGTGGGTCGGCTACGATATCGCCGGCGTCACGAACGATCTCTCCGAGCTCGGATTCATCCGCGTGGACGGCTGGAGCGACGAGCAGCTCGCCCCCTACGACGTCGTCACGTTCAAGCCCGTCACCGCCGCGGAGCTCGGAATCGAGGGGAAGCCATGATCCTGCAACCACCGAAATCGACATTCGCACTGAGCGCCGGACAGATCAAGTCGATGGCCGCCGCCCTGGCCACCGACCTGCGCAAGGCCGGAGCCGGAGCGCAGGAGCCGTCCGCTCCGACCGGCGGCGGGTCGCGCCAGCGCGGGCTTCCCGAGGAGTTGCGGCAGCGCTTCATCGAAGTGAGGACGGCGCTCTTTCAGCGCGGCATCCTCGACCCGGTGCTCTCGCGGTTCGACACCTCGACCGTGCCCCAGGCGACGACTCTCGCGATCGCCGACGCGCTGGAGAAGATCGCCGCCGCGATGTAGGGACGCGCGGCAGCGCGGGGGAACGTGCTCCTGGCTCCTGGCTCTCGGCTCTTGGCTCTTGGGAACCGGGACCCCAACAACCAAGAGCCAACAGCCAACAACGGGATCGCCTGAAGTGACGCTACAATAGCTTCCTTCGTACATGCCGCGATGCGCCCGCCCGGTGCGTTGTAGCAGACGCGCAACACCCGGGATCCCAAATGTTCGAGACCGTCTCCCCCGAAGCATTCATACGCTCGCATCGAAAGCTCTGGTACGAGACTCTGCCAGTCTCGCTCGGGGTCCATTTCGTTGCGGTCGGACTCGTCATCGCCAGCGCCGCCACGCAATTTCAGTTTCCCGACCAGCCGCCCCATCTGATGTTCGCGTACAGCGTCGCGGATCTCAACACCGCACCGCCTCCTCCTCCGCCACCCCCTCCTCCTCCGCGACAGGCGGAGGCTCCCAAACCGGCGGAAGCCATCCCCGACGACAAGATCGTGGCTCCGACCGTTATCCCCGACACCATCCCCGACGTCCAGCCGGCCGTGTTCAAGCAGGCCGACATCGCCCCGGCCGAGCCGCATGAATCCGCGGGCGTCCCGGACGGAGTTTCCGGCGGCGACCCGAATGCCGGCGTGGTCGGCGGGGTTGTCGGCGGCCAGCCGAAGGGCGTCCTCGGCGGCGTGCTCATGGACGACGGCAAAGTGCACTTCGAACGGAACAAGCCTCTGCCGCTCTACATCGAACGGCAGGACTACCCCACCTATCCCGAAGAGCTTCGCAGCCGCGGGATCGAAGACGACGTGGTGGTCCGCTACTTCATCGACGTGAAGGGCCATGTGCGGGAAGTGCTCATCCTGGAGCATGCGAAGCACAGGGATTTCGACCAGGCCGCCGTGGAAGCGATTCGCGCCTGGCGATTCCGTCCGCTGATCGTCGACGGCGAGGCTCGCGAGGTCGTTCACGAACTGGCGATCTACTTCCGGCTGAAGTGACGAACGACGAGTGCTGAGTACTCAGTGCTGAGTACTGAGTTGCCGTAGCGAGCACGGAGTCCGGTCCCACTCAGTACTCAGCACTTCATTTGCGCCAGTTCTTCCAGCTCTCGGTGATATCGAAGAAGAACTTGTATTTCCCGCCCATCGGGGTTTCCACGTCGATCACGTCATAGCGACGGCCGTTCAGGGAGCCGGTGCCGCCGCCACTCCGCCGGAAACGACCGACCTGGTGGTAGATCCACTCGTTCTCGAAGTCGATCCCGCCATTGGGTGCGTCGGCCGGCACCTCGACGGCCGTCTGGGTCGAATCGCCGGCATGATCGACGAGGCTTGACGCCGCGACCTCGGGCTGCGAGCTCTGCTCCTTCTGCGCTGCCTGTGCCACGGCCGCATGCGATGGGACGGCGGCCCTGGATGTCGCGCAGCTCGCCGCCAGAGCCGTGACGGCGAGAATCGAGATCGAGTCGCGCATCTTCATGCCGACCCGAAACCGCGTCTGCCGCGAAGCCATTTCGACGACGAACCCGCGCGCTGTCAGTTCTTCTTCTTCAGGTAATCGAGATCGCTGTGGTGCTCGGGCGCGTCTCCCCTCGCCTGCTGGGGCGGGTTGCTCTCGAAGATGTAGACGTCGGTTCCCACCCTCGCCGTGTGGTAGACGAGGTCGATCATTCGATCCGGCAGCCTGATACAGCCGTGCGAAACCGCCTTGCCGATCGAGCTCGGGTCATCGGTGCCGTGGATGAAGATGCCTTCGCCGAGGCTGAGGGCGTACTTGCCCATGACACCCCTGACGTCGCGCTTCGGAGAACCAGGCGGCGGAATGCGCTGGTCGGCCTCGATGAACGCCCAGTCCGGCTTGTGCCAGATGGGATTGGCGATCTTCGCCAGGACTTTCAGGTGCCCTTCGGGCGTGTGGAACATCCACTCGTCATCGCCATGAACGAGAACCTTCCCGCTGCCGACCGCTGCCGGCGATTTGTCGAGGAGCCGCCCGTCTTTGAACAGGTACGCGGTCCGCGTGCTGAGGTCGACGGCGATCACGGGACCGGTGCGAGGAGCCTCCGGGGGGAGGATGTCGTTGGCGGAATCCTGTTGGGGCTGGTCGCAGGGGCGGAATTGCCACCAGTGACACGGCTCCGCATTCGTCGGTGCCGTGCCGGTCGTTGCATTCTGCGGATCGTCGGGTGCCGTGGGAGCGGCTGACGCAGCGGGCGCCGTTTGGGCCGCGGGCCGGCTGGAAGGCCGGACCGTTCGGTGTCCGGGAGCGGCGGCGAAGAGGGGCGTTGCGATGAGCACTGAACCGACGACGAGGGTCGCTCGCGCAAGAGATCCAAAATCGCTTTTCAAGACCACCCTCCCACTCGAATTGGCGGAGGCAAGACCAGGGAAGCAAGCGGCCTGGAGTTGCCACAACCACAAATAACCATGTGCGAATTCGGCGCCAGATCGCTGGTTTCCTCAACGATTCACAGGATGGAGGAGTGCCGGCTTCCAGCCGGCCGGTGCCCGGGCATCCTGCCCGGGCACTTTAAAACCCCAACAGAGTCGCCGGCTTGGAAGCTCGGCGAGTGGCCGCAGGATGCCGGCGCCCCTGCCACAGAAATGGCGCTGGGGCTCGATCCGGTTTATCGTTGCGCCGCCAACCGATCGGCCCCGTAGCTCAGCTGGACAGAGCAGGAGTTTCCTAAACTCAAGGTCGCGTGTTCGAGTCACGCCGGGGCCACCACCACTCGGGGACAGCGGGCAGCGGGCGGGGCGCAGGATCATCGCTCGCTGCGTGGCGCCTAACAGCTTCCGCCCGATTAAACGCGGCGTCGCACTCAGCCAAATCTCAGTTACAGATCGAGAACGCCCGCGCTTACAATGTGATGGCTGTCACACCCGTAAGTTTGCCCCCCTCTCTACCGTCACAACGACCGATCACGACTGGCGACCAAGCCTCGGTTTCGCGAGTGTTTGTATGACAACTCCATCTCCATTCCCGAGCGCCCCGGCTCTTCCGGACCCTACGCCGGACACCGAGATCGTGCAGCGGGTTCTCGCCGGCGAGACCGCTCTGTTCGAGCTGCTCGTCCATCGCTACAGCCAGCGCATCTACCGGACCATGCGCGCGATTCTCAACAGCGACGACGTCGACGATGCCATGCAGCAGGCATTCATCAGCGCCTACACGCATCTTGGCCAGTTCGCCGGGCGGTCGAGCTTCGCCACGTGGCTGACACGGATCGCCATCAACGAAGCGCGGGCCCGCCTTCGCCCTGCCCGCCGCGGATGGTCCGCCGAGCGGCCGGATGACGAAACCCTCGAGGCGGTCCGCTCCGAGCAACCGAATCCGGAGGAACAGCTGATCGGCCGTGAGCTGCAGCAGGCCGTCGACGCCGGCATCGATCAGCTCCCCGAGTCGTATCGCACCGTGCTCCAGCTGCGGCAGATGGACGGCCTAACAACTGCCGCGGTCGCGGCACGCCTCGGCGTGCACAACGACGTGGTCAAGACCCGCCTCTACCGCGCCCGCCGCATCGTGCGCGACAACATCGAGGATCACCTCAACGAGCCGCGCCGCGGTAACTGATTTGCCACCCGACCACCCGGTTGCGGGGTTGCGCGGTTACGCGGTGGGAGGACGATCGTGAGCGCTTAAGCCGATCGTCAGTGTCTAAACCGCGGAACCGCGCAACCGCGTAACCCCGTCCTCCAGTTACCGCGACAGGTCCACACCCACGGCACGCAGTGCGGACGCACAATCCTGGTGCACGCGGGCCAGGGCGTCGAAGTCCTCTTCCCGCCGCATCAGCCGCCGCTGTGCCTTGGCAGCGAAGTTGACCACGCGTGCCGGGAGCGCCATGGCCTCGACGTACGGCACGATCGTCAGGTTCGAAAAATCGTAGATGTCCGTGCGGGTTGGAGCTTCCTCGTCCTCCGACAGCAGCGCCTCGAAGGACTCAACGAAAAAGCGCCATCCGGGCGCGCGGCTCGGCTTGTCGAACAGCCAGTCGACGAAGCGTTCGCCCGCAGCTTCATCGCCGGGGTGAAGCTGCGTCAGCTGCAGCCAGCGCTCCAGCGCCTTGCGGAACTTTTCCTTGTCCCACATCGCCCCTGATTCGCGGTCGCCGTGCAGCGACGCGCGCAGGCGCTGCTCGTCCTCTTCGGAAAGTCCGAAGCCGTGCTTGTCCGCGAGGAGGTAGAGCAGTTGCTGGCGTAAGCCGGCGAAGCGGAGCGTGCGCTCCGCGTCGATCTTCAGGATGACGTCGTCGAAGGTGTCCGACCCCGCCTCGTAATCGCCGTAAAACGCCTCGGCATACGGATCGATCGCCTGCGGCTCGCGACCTTCCCGGAATGCGCTCACCGCTTCGCGCAGTTCGCTCTCCGGGATCACGGCGTGGCGGATGTACCCGAGGCTAAACCGCTGCAGCCCCACGGCGTGTTCGGCGACGCTCATGCTCCGCTCGTCGCCGTCGATGAGCCCCGCCACGTTGGAGAACGCGAGGACGAGCTCCACGTTCGCAAGCCGGCAGCGCTCCGCCAGCACCGGGGGCGGCAGCGGCTCGTCCCTGTTCAACAGGTCATTCAATGCATTCGTGTCGAGAAAGACGCGTGCGGATCGAGTCATGGGCAAGTGTGTGGAAACGCTGCGTGACCGCAGGGCGCTTCGGTGCTCCGAATGATGCCACAACCCCACCCGCCCTCACGCGGTCTGCTGCGACGGAACCACTGTGGCCGGCTCCCGGTCGCCGCTGCCACGGAAGACGCGAAGAATCTCAGGAATGCGGATCGCGTGCGGGACGCCCAGCAGGAGCATCAACATGCCCCGGGCCGCGGAGCGCTGCGACACGTCAAAGCCGCCCGGCTGACCATCTCGCCGACGCCTTCCGCCGAGGTCTTGCGCAGCTCGATCTGATTCGGCGCTTCGGCCTGCACGTGCACGACACTGCTCGCCTGCTCGCGCCTTTCCGCAAACGGGTCCTGGTCGCGGCTATCGAAGGCTGTTCTCGTCCGCGATCCGGCCGCAGTGTCCTTCTTGCGTTGAACGAGTGTGAAGTACGGCTGGATCTCGGTCTCATTCTTCAGCGTGTACGCTTCGCCCCAGACGACAACGGATGCGCCGAGCTTCTCGCCGAGAGCCCGTGCTTCCTCGTGCGAGCGCACCGGCTGCTTGGTTTCGTCGATCCCGGCGACGCGAACGTTCGCGGCGCCGAGCTTCGACATGATCGACCGCTCGATCAGCGCCGCCATGACGCGGCCTTCCTTCGCCGAATCCGTGTCGGGCCCGTAGAACGGAGTCACTGTCGCCGAACGAGTAGATGCGGACGACGTTTGCGTGCTCGATGGTGGCCAGCGCACGCGCCTCGCGGAGAAAGCGCGTGCGGCTCTGCGGATTCGCGGCGAGCCGCTGGGAGACGATCTCGATGGCCACGCGCCGGCCGAGGGAGAGCTCTGTGGCCAGGAAGACCTCGCCCATGCCTCCTTCGCAGAGCCGGTGGTGGACGTCGTAGCCGGAGATCTGCGGGACGTCCTGCAGCGTGCGGGCGCGCGTCAACTCCTGAGTCGCGCACATCTCGCACTCGGTCGCTCCCGATGGCAGAGAATTCCCGCAATTCGGGCAGAAGCTCATGTTGTCGCTGGCGTTTAAACTGCGTTCGAGTATACCGCCGCCCCTTGCGGCCTCGCGCCGGGCGCGGCGATATGATTGCGCCCTCAACAGGAGGATCCGATGCTTAAGACCACCCTGACGCTCTGTGCCGCACTGGCCGCCACCACGCTCTTCGCGCAGCCGGTACCGCAGACGCCGCCTCCGGCGCAGCCGGCCGCGCAGACCGCTTCGCCCGCTCAGCCGGCGGCCGCTGCTCCCGATGCTAAAAGCGCACCGTTGCCCCGCGACGAGAAGGTCGAGATGGTGACGTCCGACCTCAAGGCTCTCTCCCGCATCGCCACCCTGGCCACCGACCTGCCGGCTATGCGGCAGGTGATGCTGGCCATGATCGACGGCGACGTCGAGGCGCTGCGCGAGCGGCGTCCTGACGACACATACCGGTGGGCCTCACTGCAGCGCGAGGAGGCCTCGCGCGTCAAGGACGAGAAGACGATTGAGCGCGTTCAGAGCGAGAAAGACCTGCGCGAAGTGACATTGACGGCCCCCAACGCCTACCGCGTCGAGGTCACCGTGCCGGCCAAGCGCGACCTCCTCTCCGCAAACAATCGCGTCTACATCCGCAACATCATCGTCGACTCGACCGGATCCGACGGCAAGACCGTTCATCACGAGATTCCGGTCAACGCGTGGGTCAACCCCGGCGACTCGAACGGCGTTCCGCTGCCGGAGATCGGCAAGAGCGTCAAGGCCACGGCCGAGTTGGGCGTGGAGAGCGGCAACAAGCGGGCCCGGGCGGAAGTCGCGCTCGTGCAGGCGAAGCTGGTCGACGATCCGGCGAGCCCGTACTTCCCGGCGGTGAATCGCCTTCTGCAGATCCGCGAGTTCGTGGTGGCCAAGGACATGAACCGCGGCCAGCTGAAGAACACCATCGACGAAGCGCTGCTGGCGATGCCGGGCGAGTTGGAGAAGCGCGCCGCCGAACAGGCTGCGGCGGCCGAACAGCGCAAACTCGAAGCCGCGAGCGGCACGAAGAAGGGCTCGATCGCCCTCGGAGACGCCACGCCCGACGTCGTCGCCGCATTGCAGGAAGTCTCGCGCCTCCTCGGCGGAACTCTGCAGGAGCAGACCGACGCCCGCACGCGCCTGCAGGCATTGATCGATACTCTCCAGCCGAAGCCCGCCGCAGCGGCGATCCCACAGCCGTAGGATCACTCGGGACCTTCTCCCCGCAGCGGGAGAGGTCCCGAATTGAGAATTGAGAACTTGGGGGTCGTCCGGGATTTCCGTGGGTGAGATGGGATTGGCTTCGACAGCTGGGTTCATGGCTGCTGAGTCGATCGTTTGCGGAGAGCCCCTCACCGCTAGCCGTCTGACGTCCAAGTCGCCAGTGGGGTCGAGGCGGCGGAGCCGCCGACATCATTTAGCGGCGCGCCGTCAGGCCGCCGTTCGATCGGGCCGACCCAGCGTCCGAGCACGCGCAGCGCGCGACAGATCCACGGTCTGTTTCTGCGGCCTTCTGTCGGGCACTTCGCGCCCTCGTACGCTGATGCGATCGCTTCTCCGGCGGCCTGACGGCCGCCGCTAAATTCTTACGGCGGCTACGCCGCCTTAAATCCGCCGCTCCGCGGTGGGAGTGCCCTCTTCGAAATTTCGCCGGACGCACTGAATATCCTGAAGAACCAGAATTGAGAATTTGAGCCTTTCTCAATTCTCAATTCTCAATTCTCAATTCCAGCCCCCCCGCCAATCGCAACAATTCATCAACCCCTGTCGGATCTCCCTACGCACAGTCGTCGATTCCCACACGCTGCGCGGCAAAACCTGCCTTCGGCCATGCCGGTCGATTCGGCCTAACACCCCACGGCGTCGGGACTTCCGACAATTTCGCGAATTCGGAAAGCGTCCGGCACAGCGCTTGAGGTTGCCCCGGTTGCGCGGCCCGATGACGGCCTCGCGATCGGAGGAAACCATGACCGCAGCGGAAGTCTTCGAGCTCAACATCGTGAACGCCCTGCTGGGACTCGCCACGCTGGTCTGCATTCTGGCCGTCGTGTGGGGAGTGGTCTCGGAAGTTGCGGCGCGGATGCGCGCACGCGTGAACGCCTACGCCGACAGCCACACCTTCGCCATGCCGGAGCTCGGCCTGACGATGGCTGACGGCGGCGAGAAGGTCGACGCAAAGGCCGACGAGAAGAAGGACGACGAGGCGAAGAAGTAATCGATTCGCCAGTGGCCAGTGACCGGACGCCGGAGTGCAGAGCCGGCGCCGATCGCTCCACCGAACCATCACAGGAGCCGGCCATGAAGTGTCCGTTTCTCAGAGACGTCAACGTCAAGTACTGCGAGGTGTCGGCGTATCGGAAGATGATCCTGAGCGCCTCGACCGACACCGGCACCGAGCGGTGCTCTTCCCACAACTACGCGCAGTGCCCGGCCGCAGTGCCCCGTCTGCAGGGGCTTCCCCGCACGGAGCGCTGCCCGTTCCTCCACCTTTCGCAGGCGGAGTTCTGCGCGGCTGCCTCGGTGACGAAGTACGTGCCAGCCACCAACGATCTGCTCTCGCGCTGCAACTCGGACGGACATCTCTACTGCGAGCTGTTCCTCACCCGTGCCGATCCCACCGGCGCGCGCCGTCCCCGGACCGTGGGCACCCACGTTCCCGCGGTGGGCGACCGCATGCCTTCCGTCGAGGGCATTCCCGTTCCGCCGCAGCTCTCCTACACGCCGAACCACATGTGGCTCGACGTCGCCGAGGACGGCTTCTGCCACGTCGGGATCGACGGCTTTGCCGCAAAAGTGATCGGCTCGGCCGAGAAGGTCACCTTCGCCACGTCCCGCGCGGTCGGCCGGCCCGTCGCCATGCTGACCGTCAACGGCGTCGACCTGCAGATGGTCTTCCCGAATCCACTGCACCTGTCGGCAGCCAACCTCTATCTCCGCACGGCGCCGTCGAAGATGACGTCCGATCCGTACGGTGCGGGCTGGCTGTTCGAAGGATTCGAGCCCACCGGAGCCGGTGCCACCGTCGGCTCTGCGGCGCGCGAGGGGCTCATCTCCGGCGAGCACGCGCTGGCCTGGATGCATGCCGAGTCGGAGCGTCTGACGCAGTTCGTCCATGAGCAGGTTGCCGCGCCGTCGCCCGCCGGCGAGCAGTTCATGGCCGACGGCGGCGGTGCCGTCATCGACGGAGTGGCCGCACACCTCGATCGTCAGGGGCTCATCAATCTCATGACCGCGTTCTTTGCACCGCAGCTCACATGGCGGAGGTCGTGGTGAAACTACGCGGGTTCATCCCATTCGGTGTCGGACTGCTCGTGGCACTGGGCGGCGGATGGTTCGCCGTTCCTCGAGCGATGTACCGGCGCACTGAGCAGCCCATCCAGTTCAGCCACAAGACCCACACCAGCGAGAAGGTGGGCATGTCCTGTCAGGACTGCCACTCCCTGAGCGCAGACGGAAAGTTCAGCGGGATTCCGCGGCTGGAGACCTGCGCCCCGTGCCATACCGAGCCGCAGGGCAAGAGCGCCGAAGAGAAGCGCCTGGTGGACGAGTACGTGTCGAAGAACCGCGAGATTCCGTGGCTCGTCTATGCGCGGCAGCCGGAGAACGTCTACTTCTCCCATGCGCCGCACATCAAGCTCGCCGGGATCAAGTGCGAGCGTTGCCACGGCCCGCACGGCTCGACCGGCCGCCTGCGCTCCTACGAGCAGAACCGCATCAGCACCTATGCCCGCGACGTCGAAGGCTACTCGCTGGTCAAGCTCAACGCCGCGGACTGGCAGCAGGGCATGAAGATGAACGACTGCTCGCACTGCCACCAGCAGCGCGGCGTCCAGGAGAGTTGTCTGACGTGCCACAAGTAGATCGCAGATCGCAGATCGCAGGCCGGGATTCAGCTCCCGAGACCTGACACCCGACACCCGACACCCGGAGGACGCATGAAGATGAACGTGACGCGGCGCGATGTCCTGAAGTTCGCCGGCGGCGGTGCCGTCGGAGCGATGCTCACACCGGCGCCGTGGAGGGCGATCGACGACCTGGCCATCTGGACGCAGAACTGGCGCTGGATCCCTCGACCGCCGAAGGGTCCCTCCACGATGCGCAACACCGCCTGCGCGCTCTGCCCGGCCGGGTGCGCGCTCCAGGCGCGCTGCATCGGCGGACTGCCGGTGAGCATGCACGCCGCAATCGCAGCTTCACCGCTCTGCCCGCTCGGCCTGACGGGACATCACCTTCCCTACCATCCGGCTCGCATCGCACGTCCGCAGCGCGTGATTCACGCCGGCGGCTCGACTCGGCGCATTCCGGTGCCGCTCGACACCGTCGTGATCGCAATGGCCGGCGGAATCGCGGAGGCGCGGCGCGCGTCGTGCTCCGTGGCCGTGCTGGACCTGCGCCCCGGCCGCAGCCTGTCGTGGGCGTGGCAGCGCTTTGTGGCCGCCATTTCGAACGGCGTCTACATCCCGGCACCCGGTCGCGAGGGAGCAAACCTCACCGCCCTGCAGGAAATGATCGGATCGGGCGACGGCGTCGGACTCGACCTGGACGGCGTTCGCACGATCGTCAGCTTCCGCGCGCCGCTGGCGGAGGGATGGGGACATCGAAGAGCTCTCGACCGTTTGCAGGACGGCCTGCGTCTGATCCAGGTCGAGCCGCTTCGATCGCGGACGGCCTCCGTTGCGCAGCGCTGGCTGGCGGCGAGACCGGGCAGCGAGGCCGCGCTCGCGTGCGGCATCGCCAATGTCCTGATGGCGGACAGGTCAGTTCCGTTCGACGCCAGCTACGAATGCTTCACACCGGATACCGTGTCAGCCCTGACGGGCGTGCCCGCCGATGCGATCGTCGCCACGGCGCGCGAGCTCGCGCAGAACGGGCCGTCGCTGGTGATCGCCGGCGAAGGCCTGGGACGGCACGCCGAGGAGGCCATCCTCGGTTTGAACCTGCTCCTGGGCAACAACGCCCTCGTTCCGCGGAGCGAGCTCCCGGCGCCTTACCCCGACGAAGCTCTGATCGCTCCGCAGGAGATCGATCGTGTCCCTGACCGCTCCATCGCCGTGCTGCTCGTCGACGGATCCGGGGGCGATGTTCGTTTCCCGTGGCCGCTCGTCCGCCGGAAACTGCGCGTGGACGCGCTGGTGGTCGCCCTCTCGCCGTTCTTTGCGGGAAGCGCGCAACGCGCCGACTACGTGGTTCCGGTCCTGCCGTACCTCGAGACGATTCACGAGCTGCCGACGCCGATCGACGCGCCTGCAGCAAGGCTGGCGATCGCGGCGCCGCTGCTCCCGCCGCGCAGCAGTGCCGTCGACCCGGCCCGATTCCTGCGCGACATCGCACGCGCGTCGAGGATCGACATTCCCGGCGACTGGAAAACGAGCGAGGAGCTCATGCGCGCCCGCGTCGCCGTCATTCAGGCGAAGGGCGAAGGAACCGTCACGACGATCGCCGACGGCAGCACGAAGGCGGCCGCCGATTTCGCGTCAGCCGACGAGCTCTGGGAATCGCTGATTGCCGGGGCGGTCTGGGACGGCCAGAAGGCGACGGCGTCGTTCGCTCGCAAACGTCCGCGGCCTGCGCTGCCGCCGGAGAAGGAGCTCGTTCCCCTAAAACCGCTGATCGCCATCGCGCACATCCCCCGCGACGTCACCGCGTCCGCGGCCGTGTCGCCGGTCATGACGAAGCTTTACCAGGAATCGGGACTGCGCCGCACGGGCCACATGGTGGTGATCAATCCCGCAACGGCCGGGCAGCTGCGCCTGACCAGCGGTGCGGCGGCGCGGCTGGAGACCGCCGCCGGATCGACGCGCGTCGTGATCGCCACCGATCACGCCGTGATGCCGGGTGTCGTCGAAGTGAGCGCTGCGCCCGATGCCGCGGCACTCGGAGAAAAGGGCGGCGGCGAAGCGTCGATGATCGACCTGCTCGTTCCCGATGCCAGCGGCTCATGGCAAAGCGTTGCTGCCCGTCTGGTGGAGGCATAGATGGCAACCGAACAAAAGCCGAAGTCGCGGTTCGGAATGGTGATCGACCTCGATCGCTGCAACGGATGCGGTGCCTGTGCCGCGGCCTGCGCGGTGGAGAACAACGTGCCGCCGGCGCACCCGACGGCCACCGACCGCACCGGGCTGACCTGGATGCGCGTCTACCGCGCCGACAACCGCCGCCCGTTCCCCGACAACCGCTCCGTCTACTTCCCCGTTTCCTGCCAGCACTGCGGGAACCACACGCCCTGCATGGCGGTCTGCCCGCAGAACGCCGTCGACATCAATCCCGAGACCGGCGTGGTCAGCCAGATCCCGGTGCGCTGCCTCGGCTGCCGCTATTGCATGGCCGCCTGCCCGTTCCACGCGCGCTACTTCAACTGGTTCGACCCCAAGTGGCCGCACGAGATGGAGAACGCCCTCAATCCCGACGTCTCCGTGCGCATGCGCGGCGTCGTCGAGAAGTGCAACTTCTGCCACTCCCGATGGCAGGCCGCCGTGGCCAGGGCCGCGGCGAACGGCAATCACGACATCGATCCCGCAGACTACGTTCCGGCCTGCGTCGAGGCCTGCCCGGAGAAGGCCATGACCTTCGGCAACCTCGACGATCCGAAGAGCGAAGTGGCCAGGCAGTCGAAGGCGCCTATCGTTTTCCGGCTCCTGGCCAGGCTCAACACCGACCCCAAGGTCTACTACCGGTCCGACCGCGACTGGGTGCGCCGCCTCGGCGACACCGATGTGGCTCAGGGCGAAAGCGAGGTCTCCCGTGGATAACAGCTTCATCAGCCGCGGCATCCGCCGCTGCTCGACGCCAAAGTTCCTGGCCTGGCTCGCTCCCTGGGCGGTCCTGCTCGGGTTAGGCGTGTTTGCCATCGGGCTCTGCCTGATCAAGGGCCTCAATCAGACCAACATGGACAATCGCTTCGCCTTCGGCCTGTGGATCTTCCTCGACCTCACGGTCATCGCCCTCGGCGCCGGCGCGTTCTTCACCGGATTCCTGCTCTACATCCTGCGGCGCGAGGAGCTGCGCGCCGTCATCAACAGCGCCGTGGTCATCGGCTTCATCTGTTACTCCGGAGCGGTGCTCATCCTGGCGGTCGACGTCGGTCAGCCGCTGCGGGCCTGGTTCACCTTCTGGCATCCCAACGTGCACTCGATGCTGACCGAGGTCACCTTCTGCATCACCTGCTACCTCGGAATCCTGGCCATCGAGTACGCGCCGATCGTGCTCAAGAACCGGCAGCTGCGAGATGTCCCTTCATTCCTCCTCTTCGAGCATCAGCTGCACAAGGTCATGCCGCTGTTCGCGGCGGTGGGAACGTTCCTGTCGTTCTTCCACCAGGGCTCGCTCGGCGGTCTGTACGGCGTGCTCCAGGGACGGCCGTTCGCCTTCCGCGACGGATTCGCGATCTGGCCTTCGACGTTCTTCCTCTTCATCCTGTCGGCGATCGCCACGGGGCCGGCCTTCGTGCTGCTGACCACGTGGATGGTCTCGAAAATCTCGGGCAAGCAGCTGGTCCGCCACAGCGTGTTCGCGCTGCTGGCCCAGATCTCCGGCTGGCTGTTGATCGCGTACGTCGGACTGAAGAGCCTCGACACCCTGGTGTGGCTGAACGTGACCGCACCGCGCAGTGGCGTCAGCGCGATCCGCTTCTACGGCTGGCAGCCGTTCGCGAGCTGGATGCTGGTGGTGGAGATCGTGGTGCTCGGGCTTCTGCCCGCGCTGATCTTCCTCTCGCCGTCGCGGCGCCGCAGCACGCCCTGGCTGATCACGGCATCGCTGCTGGCCTGCGGAGGCGTGGCCGTCAACCGCTTCGTGATGACCATCCAGACGCTGGCCGTGCCGACGCTGAGGTTCGAGCCGTTCATGCTCTATTTTCCGAGCTGGCAGGAGATCGCCGCCTTCGTATTCGTGATTGCGTATGGCGTGATCCTCTACTCGTTGTCGTTCCGATACCTGACGCTGTTCCCGCAGGAGCGGGAGCTGCAGCAGCAGTGAGGAGGCGCAAGTGTTTCCGGGAATCTACGACTTCCATTGGGACGCCGGGCACATCATCTTCCTGGGGATCTTCTACACGGTGCTGGTGATCGTGGTGTCGACGATCGCCATCGCCATGCGGCGGGCCATCCTCGACTTCCGCGGCGAGCGCGCCGAGGCCCTGCGATGGCACGCAGACTTCGAGGATCTTCCCGACCGGTGGCGGCGCTGCAGGCACGAGCTCACCGGCGAGGTGGCCAGCCGCGTCTGCCCGAACGCGTTCGACTGCCGGCACTGCACGGAGCATCCGAAGTTCGTCGCCGCGCGCACCCCGTCCACGCTGGCGGCGACTCACGGCGCGGTCGTGGCCGGCTTCGCCGTTCCGGCCGACCGCCTCTACCACCGCGGCCACACCTGGGTGCGTCAGGACGACTATGGCGTGCTGACCATCGGTCTCGATGATTTCGGTGCCCATCTCCTCGGCACGCCGGACGAGATCCGGTTGCCGAGGATCGGATCGCACGTCGTCACGAACGGCACCGGATGGCGGGCGAAGAAGAACGGCGTGGCCGTGCGCATCCTCGCTCCCATCGACGGCGAAGTGGTCGACGTCGGGGGTCCGGACAAGGGCTGGTACCTGAAGGTCAGGCCGGACAATCCGCCCGACACGCGCCATCTGCTCACCGTGACGGAAGCCAAGCTGTGGATGTTGCGCGAGCTCGAGCGGCTGCAGACGTCGGTGGCCACCGAAGGAGTGGGCGCCGCCCTGGCCGACGGCGGCCTGCCGGTGGAAAACCTGTCGGAAGCGATCCCGGCGGACCGGCGCGATGCCGTGATGGGGATGATGTTCCTGAACGCATAGGAGTGCGGGCGTCCCCCCGCACAAGGAGTGCGGGCGTCCCGCCCGCAACCGCCGGGCGTCCTCGCCCGGCGGTGAAGGTTCCGCCCGCACGGGTGCCCGGAATTTACACACAGTGCATGCGTTTTGATGCACATGGCATCCTTGCAGATCCGCGACATCCCGGCTGAGCTCTATGAAGCGCTGACCGAACGCGCCAGACGGAACCGGCGGAGTCTCGCGCAGCAGGCCGTGACGGACCTGTCGCGAATCGACGAGCTGGAAGCGCGCAAGCGTCGTGACCTCGCCGTCGAACGCCTTCGCGGCATTCCATCGCGACGGATCAAGCTGGACCCTGTTCGCATCGTGCGCGCGGATCGCCAGCGATGAGAATCGTCCTCGATGCCTCGGCGGCTCTGGCGGCCGTCGTCGGCCGGTCCCCGGCCGCCGGCGTGCTCGATGTCCTGGCGAGCGCGTCGATCGTTCTCGCTCCGGACCTTTTCGCATCGGAGATTGCAGACGGGCTGTGGAAGTACGTCTCCGCTGGTGAGCTCACGGGCGACCAGGCGTCGACCGCGCTGGATGCCGCACTCGACCTCGTCGAGCGCCTCGTCCCCACGTCCTCGCTCGCGCAGGAAGCCTTGCGCGAGGCCACTCACTATCGGAATGCGGTCTACGACCTCTGCTACGCAATCGCCGCCCGCCGCGAGGGATGCGCGGTGCTCACGCTCGACCGCCGGCTGCAGACTCTCCTCAAGAAGATGGGTATTCCGGTCGCCGCGATCAAGAAACCGTAGGCTCGGGAGAACAGTTCCACCGGGACGCTCGCCACTGGAGGTCGTGTTCGTTTGCCCTTCTCCCCCGCCCCAGGGAAGAGGTGCCGAAGGCGGATGAGGTGTGTTTCTTCAGGAGCGAGACCCTGGGCGCTCTCCTGCTGCCGCGGGGCGTCGAAGGCGCGGAAAGAAACCATGGAAACGACGAACGAAAAGCCAGACGCCACGACTTCAATGGGCCGCGGCTTCGAAGCCGCGGAAAGGCGTCACTAACAATGGAGGAACGCATGACTCTTGAAGCGCTTCAATGGGGCCGCGGCTTCGATTGATCGCAAGACACTTCCAAACGCGAGCCCTTTCCATCCGTCAACGCCATTGCGCCAGGTCGAAGCCTGATCGAAGTGGATCGAGGAATTGGACGCCTTCCAGACGGCGGCCGCTTGCAAAGTCTTCTGTGAAGATCGTCGGAACCTGATTGAGGCGGGCGGTGGCCCAGATCTGCGCGTCGTAGTAGCTCAGTTTGTGTTGCCGCACTCCCCGTGCGGCCTCCAGCACGATGAAACGGGTGAGGTCGAACACCGGAAATGCAATGGCCAGCAGCGATGCCTGAGCGAGCGCGTCGCCGATGGCGAGGATGGGACGAGTTCCCCGTGTGGTGGCGGCGATGAACTCGCCGAGGATCTGGCCACTGAGGCGCCCAAGGCCGCTTTCGATCAGCGTCTCGAGAACGGCGACCGCACGGGCATGCCTCACGTCGTCGGATCGAGAGTGGGCGTAGACGAGGATGTTGGTGTCGATCAGGACCTGGTCCATCGGCCAATCCGATCCTCATAAAGCGAGTCGCGCTTCAGGCGGCCTCTGCGAGATGGGCCGGGCTTCGCCTCGAGCGAGCGAATGAACGCCAGGAGCTTGCGACCCGCTTCAGGGTCCGCCACGCGGGATGCGCGGGCCGGCCCGGCGGTCTCGGACTGGTCGAGGATCTCGCGGATGATTTCCGCTTCAGTGACTCCCCCCTGCCGGGCTCGTCGCTTGAGCAGTCGATCGTGTCGCTGCTCGAGATAGACCTGCTTGCGGATCATGCGGCTCATGCTTACATACATCGTAGCATACATCGCGCCCGTGACCGGGAACGATCGCCGCTGCCGCTTCTCCGAGATCCCTCGCTGACTTTCCAAGAAACTCTCAGTGTATATGCGGGCTCTGGCGTTCGTTGCCCTTCTCCCCGCCGCAGCGGGGAGAAGGTGCCGAAGGGGGATGAGGGGCCTTTCTCTCGAACAAGAACGAGACCCCTCACCCCGGCCCTCTCCCCGCTGCGGCGGGGAGAGGGGGAACGATCGAATCGAACGTCTCGCGTCTCCGGTGTCGCGTCTCCGGTCTCGCGTCTCCGGTGTCGCGTCTCCGCGACTCGAGTGCTCGGGGACGACAAGGGCGCGCGCACCGCTCGTGATCTCTGCACAGCCTCTCAGCTGCGCCCGGAACGCCCGCGCTCCCTCACCGCTCGATGGCGTACTTCTTCATCCGGTCGTACAGCGTGGAGCGATCGATGCCGAGGCTCGAGGCGGCTTCCTTGATGTTGCCGTTCGTCCGGCGGAGCGTCGCCATGATCACCTGCCGCTGCACGTCGTCGAGCAGCACGTTGTCGGGCGCCACCCATCCGTTGGAGGTCTTCGCCTGCTGCAGGAATCCGAAGTCCTCCTCGGTCAGCACGTGCGTCCTGGCCGTGACCAGCGCGCGCTCGACGGCGTTCTCCAGCTCGCGCACGTTGCCGGGCCACTCGTGGTCGAGCAGCAGCTTCAGCGCGCTCTCCGAGATCTCGTGCACGTCTTTTCCGAGCTCGTGCGACAGCCGGTCCAGGAACGAATGCGCCAGCAGCGGGATGTCCTCGCGCCGGTCGCGCAGCGGCGGGATCTGGATGGTGATCACGTTGAGCCGGTAGAAGAGGTCGTCGCGGAACGTTCCCGCCGCGACCGCCTCCTGAAGGTTGACGCGCGTCGCTGCGATCGCCCGCACGTCCACTTTCACTTCCTCCCCTCCGCCCACGCGGAAGAACGAGCGCTCCTGCAGGACGCGCAGGAGGTCGACCTGCAGCTTCGGGGAGATGTCGCCGATCTCGTCGAGGAAGATCGTGCCGCCATCGGCCATCTCGAACTTGCCGCGCTTCCGGTCGTTCGCTCCCGTGAACGATCCCTTCTCGTGGCCGAACAGCTCCGACTCCAGCAGCGTCTCCGCCAGCGCCGCACACGACACCGCCACGAACGGCTTGTCGGCGCGATTGCCCGAGTAGTGGATGGCCCGCGCCACGAGCTCCTTCCCGGTTCCGCTGCCGCCCAGGATCAGCACCGTGCTGCGCAGACTGGCGATGTCGCGGATCAGGTCGAAGATCTCGACCATCTTCGGGTTCTTGGAGACGATGTCGTGAAAGCTGTAGTGCTTGGACAGCTTCTTGCGCAGGATCAGGTTCTCGCGCTGCAGGTTCTTCACCTTGATGATCCGCTCGACGAGCAGCGAGATCTCCTCGGGGCTGCACGGCTTGACCACGTACTCCTGTGCGCCTTCCTTCATCGCCGTGATGGCGGTGTCCACCGTGGCGTAGGCGGTCATGATGATCACGGACGCATCCGCATGCCGCTTGCGGATCTCCAGCATGGTCTCGATGCCGTCGATCCCGGGCATCTTCAGATCGAGGAAGTAAATCGCGTAGTCCCTGACCGCCGCCTTGGCGAGGGCCTCCTGTCCCGAGGCCGCGGTTTCGACCGAATACCCGTCCTCGGCCAGCCATTCCGCGAGCGACTCGCGCATGACCGGCTCGTCGTCGACGACCAGGATTTCCCAATGCTTTCTCACTTGATTGCCCCCGTCGTGGAAGTGTTGATGGCGTCGCGCAGCAGAGTCGCGCAGTCACCGCAGAATTCGGCTTGTTTCTCGTCGAGCAGCTGCAGGTTCGTGGACAGCCGCATCGTGCACAGCGGGTCGCTGCAGTGGGTTAGGCCGAAGCAGTGCCCGATCTCGTGCAGCGCCTCCTTGCGAACGCGCAGCAGGAACAGCGCGTGGTTGGGCGGAAGACCGTAGAACTCCTGGCGCAGGCGCGACAGCGACAACACCGCCGCCGGCCCGTTGAGCTGCGCCTGGCCGTAAACGAACGACAGCATGGGGATGAAGATGTCGTGATCGGTGATCACCATCAGCTTGAGGGCGTCGGCGGGCCTGCGGTCGAGCGCCTCGCGCAGCACGAGAGTCGAGCTGTATTGATTGCGCGCCGCGTCGTACGCGTATTCCGGATCGGGAAACGGCCCGAGGCGGCGCGTCTCCATGCCGAACGTCGTTGACAAGCACACCTCCGCGTACGCAATGGCCTCTTCCTCCGCCGGTCCGGCCGCGGCCACCGCGATCACGGCCATCGCTCAGACCCCGGCGGCCAGGACCGCCCCGTTCTCGACCTCCACCGTCTTCACGGGAAGCGTGACCTGGAACGTGCTCCCCTGGCCGACCTTGCTCTCGACCTCGATGTCTCCGCCGTGGGCCTCGATGATTCCGTAGACCACGGCCAGCCCCAGGCCGACTCCCTTCCCTTCTTCCTTGGTCGTGAAGAACGGGTCGAAAATCTTGCGAATCACTTCGGGCGGCATGCCCGAGCCGCTGTCGGTGACGTCGAGCGTCACCGACTTGCGGTCCGACGACGGCCGCGACCGCACCGTCACCGTCCCTCCGCCCTTGATCGCCTCCGCCGCGTTCATCACCAGGTTGATCACGACCTGCTGGATCTGCGACTGGTCGCAATGGATCTTCGGAACGTCCTCGGCCAGATCGAGGTGGAGGTCCACGTTCGACAGCTGGAGCTTGTGGGCGAGCAGCGAGACCGTGGTGCGCACGATCGCGTTCAGGTCGGCGTCGCTGGTCTGCGGCTTCGACCGTCGCGAGAACGACAGCAGGTCCGAGACGATGCGCCCGACCCGCGCCGTCTCCGACGAGACCTGGCCGAGGTAGCGGCGGAAGTCGGGCACCCGGTTCGGAGGGATGCCGTCGTCCTTCAGGACGCGCTGCATCAGCATGGACAGGTTCAGCACGCCGGAGATCGGATTGTTGATCTCGTGAGCGACGCTCGCGGCGAGCTGGCCGAGCGACGCCAGGCGGTCGGTCTGCACGAGCTTCTGCTGCGCGCTCCGCAGCTGACGCGTGCGCTCCTCGACCTTGTTCTCGAGCTTCGCCGTGAACTCCTCGTTCTCGGCCCTGGACGCCTGGAGGCGTTCGCGCATGGTGTTGAACGAGTGCGCCAGCTGGTTGAGCTCCTCGCTGGAGGTGATGGCGATCGGGTGGTCGAGCTGCATCTCGCTGATGGCCTTCGTCGCCCCGATGAGCTTGAGGATCGGTTTCTCGACGAAGCGGCCGGTGAAGAAGACGAGGAACACGCCGATCATCAGGATCTCCAGAATCGTCATCACGGCCGTGCGGGTGCGGAGGTTGCGCATCTCGTCGTCGACGTGGCTGGCGTCGATGGTCAGGTCGAGGACGCCCAGGACGCTGACGCTGGCCGGGTGAGCGTGGCAGCTGGCGTTGGCGCAGGAGGGCTCGTTGTAGATCGGCGTGATCATGGCCAGCGTGCGATGGCCGTCGGGCGAGCGGAAGGTCCGGGCGCGGGAAGGAGCGTCGATCTTGACCAGCGGCGTCGAAGATTTCGAGTGACAGGGCGTGCAGACTTCGGCGCGCTCGTCGAGGTGCAGCTTCTCCTGCTGTGCGGTGGAGAACATCAGCACGCCGTCCTTGTTGAACATGCGGATCTTCTCGACGCCCTGTTTTTCGGCGATGGTCTTCATGACCGTGTAGGCGTCGTCGCGGCGGTCGGCGAGCATGGCCTGCCAGGTCGCGCTGGTGATGCTGCGGGAGAGCTGATCGGCACCGCGGGTCATGCTCTCGAGGAGCTGCTTCTCCTGGTCGTGGATGTTGATCCAGAGCGTGGCGGCCTTGACGCCGAGCACGAGGAGCGCAACGGAGAGGATCAGCTTTGTGGCAAGGCGTCGTGGCACGGGACCTCCGGAGGAGGCGCGGCGCAAGTGGCCTGGCGCGACCGTGTGGGATTGTCCGGCACGGCTCGGCCCGACGCCGATGACGCGGGTCGCGCGGCAGGGGTGATGGAGGTCATGGGGAGGGTGGTCGCGCGAGAGCTCTAACCACAGAGGCAGAGAGGAAAGACGTGTCATCCTGAGAGACCCTGCGGAAAACCAGGGTCCGCGACTCCAGCCACTGAATCTTCACCACAGAGGCACAGAGACACCGAGGTACACTGAGTTTTTCTCTGTGAATCTCTGTGTCTCTGCGTCTCTGTGAGTGCTTGATTGGCGCCTAACTAAATCACCGAGACGCCGACAAAGCTACGGCCCCTCGAGCGCGCGCAGCAATCCTTCGGCCTGTGGATAGGCCGGGCGCAACCGCAGCGCGGCTCGGGCGTTCTCGCGAGCCGCGTTGATATTGCCGGCCTGCGCTTGAAGGACGGCGATGTTGAGGAGATCGCTGGCGTCGCCGGGCTCGAGCTGGTGCGCGGCCCCGAACGCCGCCAGCGCCAGCTCGGGGCGCTCCGATTTCACGAAGCCAGCGCCGAGCTCGCGCGCCATCTGCGCCGCTTCACTCCCCTCCTCCGGCGCATGCGGAACGGCCTCGAGCTGCTGGATCATCGGCAGCTCGCGTTCAGGTGCACCCGCTGCGCCGTACGCCAGGGCGCTTCGAATGTAGAGCGTGGCCGGGTCGCGCGTCATCGCTCCGGTCGCGGCAACCCATTGCGCCGCGTCGTCGAAGCGATGGTTCTCGATGAGGTAGACGACCATGTTGGTCCGCTCATGCGCCCTGCCGTCGTCGAGGCCGAGGTTCCAGCAGACAGCGATGGCGATGACAACGGCAACGATCCATGTCCAGAGACGCGGCCGCACGAACATCGAACCCGCCGTGATGCACATCGGAATCAGCAGCGGCAACCGATAGCGCGACGAGACGAAGAAGATCGCCACTGAGATCGCATACAGCGGAACGAACGTCGCCCATAGCGCGAACTGGCGGTCCCGCAGCCTGCCGGCCGCACCGGCCAGGCCGAGCGGAAACAGTAGCCACGGCCCGACGAACAGCAGTAGAAGCGGCGAACGTGTGTCGTGCTGGAAAAACGAGTAGCTGTAGTTGAGCGCCAGGTCGGTCCGGTTGAACGTGTACGCGATCTTCCGGAGAAAGAGCACGAACGCCGCCCCCGCATTCGATCGGATCCAGCCCCACGCCTGGTCGTAGAAGTACGACGATGCCTCCTCGGCGCTCACCGAATTGCGGTGCATCGCTAGCGCGGCAACGCGCAGCGTGTCGTCTTCCTGGCCCGCGATCGTCGGCCGGATTCCGGGCACGTGGTGGTACGTGCCGTCGGCCGCGGCGTTGTTGCCGATGTAGAAATTGAGTCCTCCGTGCGAAGCGATCAGCACGAACTGGTGCGAGACGGCGTAATTGCGGATCGACACCGGCATGATCGGGACGAAAACGGCCACCGCAAGCACCAGAGCGTTCCGCCACCCGCGAAGCCGGAGAACGCCAGCAGCGAGCAGTGGGACCCAAAGCAGCGCATTCGGCCGGTTCAGGACGAGGAGGCCGAGCGCAGCGCCGGTCAGGGCAAACATGCGAAGAGATCCGCTCTGCAGCGCCAGCGTGAGTGCCCAGAGGGTCAGCGCAACGAGAAGAGGATCGAGCGCCGCCTGCAGGATCGTCACTTCGTAGAAGGAGATGACGCCGGTGAGGATCGCCAGGATGGCGCCGATCGTGGCCGCGCGGTCGTCGAACCACCGCCTGGCCGTGTCGAAGATCAGGACCACGGCCAGGCTGCCGAGGACGATCTGCACGATGCGCGCAGCCCTGAGCGACACACCGAGAGCGCGCAGGAAATAGAGGTAGAGCGGCGAGACGAAGAACGCCTTCGCCGGCAGCTGCTTCGCCAGTGCAATGTAGACGGACGTATCGAGATCTCCGCGCGGCTGCAGCAGAGGGTGGTCCTTCAGCGCGATCAGCACCGCTGCCTTGACGATCAGCGCGGCGCTGAAAAGAAAAAACGCCCGACGCCATGGAAAGCGCCGGGCGTTCGTCGACTGCGGTTTGATCAAATCTCTAGAAGTCTACCCGCACCGAGGCGATGTAGCGCCGCGGATTCGCGTACGACGTGGGATGACCGAAATTCGGGTTTGGCTGCGTCGTCCCCTGCGGGGCGATGTAGTACGTCGCCGGATCGTTCGTCATGACCGCCGTGTCGAAGTATTCGGTCCGATCGACCGTGAGCACAGTCTGGGTGTTGAAGACGTTGAGCACGCGGGCCTCGAAGGTCGCGCGCATGCCGCGCGTCATCCCCAGACCGTACGACGCGCTCAGGTCGACGTTCTGCCAGTTCGGATTGTGGTAGGTCCCGACCGGATTCAGATACCGGCGGAATCCCTCGTACACCGCATCGCGGCCGAGGGCGTTCCAGGGAGAGCCCGATTCGAACCGGTAGTAGCCGCCGAAGTTGAGGTTCGGGATCACTTCGTAGCTGGCGAACGCCTTGAAGACGTGCGTGCGGTTCTGGAGCAGCGGACCCCAGCGGAACGGATCGGTGACCATGATGCCCGGACCGTCGTCGATCGCCGATGCGGTGTTGTACGTGCCGCCGCCGTTCGGAACGTCAAAGTCGTAGTTGCCGTACAGCCGGCTCCACGTGTAGTTGATGTCGGCCGACCACTTGTTGTTCAGATGGCGCTGCGCGTCGACCGTGATGGCGTAGTAGCGGCGCTTCGCCGGGATGTTGCCGGCGACGTAGTTGCCGTCAGGGCCGCCGTCCGGCATCGGCGACGGATAGTCTTCGATGAAGTCGTGCGTCGTGCGGAACATACCGTACGCATCGAGTGACCACACCGCAGCAAACGGAGTCGCATAGCCGAGCAGGAACTCGTCGGTGTACGTCGGCTTCGTGCCCGGCGCGATCGGTGCGGCGAAGCTGAGGCCGCTGCGCGGTTTGTCGGAGAGGAGTGCCCCCGTGACCGGGTCGAAGTATGCGGTCGACAGGATGATCGTGTGCGGCGCCAGTCCGCGGGCCGTGCTCTTCTGCTCCATGTTCGAGTAGCGGCCGATGTTTGCGTAGATCTTGTCACCGGAGTTCTCGCGGAGGTTGTAGTTGACGCCGATGCGCGGCTGGATCTCATCGCCGAAGCCGAACTTCAGGAACGTCAGGGTCTGCCCCTGCCACTTCTGTCCGAACTCGTCACGATCGAGCAGCACGCCGACGTTCAGGTTCAGGCGCGAATTCACACTGACCGAGTCCTGCGCGTAGGCGCTGTAGGTCTTGCCGAACCCGAGCAGTGGCGGCTGGTCGGGGTAGTAGCTCGCCCGGATCTGGTTGCTCAGGACCGTGATCGAGCCCCAGCCGTTCGAAAGCCGGCTCAGGTGTTCCTCGCCGTAGTTGTATCCGACACCAGCTTTGACCTGGTGCGTCATCCCGCCGAAGTCGAAGAACTGCGAGACCGAAAGTTTGTTGTCGTTGTTCTTGTAGTCCTGGGTGCTCAGGCGGACGTAGTACGCGCCGCCATGGACCATTTTGCCACTGCCGCCCGGATCGAGAATCGAGACCGAACCCATGTGCCGCAGATCGTTCGGGTTGAAGGTCGGCTTGAATCCGAGATCAGTCTGCGCCACGAAGTGGTTGGCTTCGCTCGAGCGCAGGATCCTGGCCTCGATCAGAGTGTTCTGGGTCGCGTTCCAGTTGTAGTCGAGCGTTGCGATGCGATTCGTGTTTTTGAAGTTGAAGGCCGTTTCCGGCAGATCGTACGTTCCGACGCCGGTGTTCGGATCGTTCAGCGGAATGTGACGATAGCTCGCCGCGATGAACTGCGAGGACGTCGGCGTGGCCGTCAGTTTTCCGAACGTTTCCTTGATCGTCTGCTTTTCGTCGGCAACCGGCCCGAAGAAGTTGGACCGCCCCGTCGTGTTGATCGTCTCGTACCTTCCGGACGCATAGCCGAAAATGTGATCCTTCCAGATTGGCCCGCCGAGGCTGATCGCCGACCGAGAACGGTCTGTATTCGCGCTGAAGTTCGGATCCTTCGCCTTCGCCGCCCAGCTGCCCGGCTGATATTCCTGACGCGCAGCTCCCTCGAACTGATTGGTCCCCGACTTCGTGACGGCGTTGATGACCAGGCCGGTCGAACGCCCGAACTCGGCCGAGAATCCCGCCTTCTTCACGTTGAAGTCCTGGATGTCGAGCTCGTTCGCGTCGGTGTTGCCGATGCTGACGTAGCCGAACAGCGGATTCGTGACGCTGGCCCCGTCGAGCAGGAACATGTTCTCCTGCCGGCCGCCGCCCGCGACCGGAGCGAACCCGGTGTCTGCCGCGACGCCCGGCGCGAGCTGGAACAGCCCCTGGTACGTACGAGGCATCGGAAGCCTCTCGATCGTTTTCGCGTCGTAGTTGAAGTTGACCTCCGTCGACTTCATGTCCACGACCGGTGCGGCCGAGGTGACCGTGATCGTCTCCGACAGGGTCGGGTTCAGCTTCAGATTCACGGCCGTGTCCTTGTCGACCGAGACCGCGACTCGCGCGCGTGCCGTGCCGAGGCCCGCCAGCGTGGCGACGACCGTGTAATTGCCGGGAGGCAGGTTCTGCACGGCGTAATTGCCGCTCGTTTCAGTGACGGTCTCTTTTCCCTTCGGCAGGACCGGACCGGTGACGGTCACTGTCACCCCGGGAAGAGGCGCGCCGTTATTGTCACGGATCACGCCACTAATCGAGCCATAGACGTCTGCATACAACTCTGCCGCGCTGATGAGAGACAGTGCGGCAAGTGCGAGCAACCTCGCAAAAGCCTTGACGCTCATGGGAAAGTCTCCTTATGTTTTGGACGCTTGTTATTGCACCGATTGTGACAGGATGGTAACAGAAGTTTCCAGAACTGGCGCATGAGATCGTTAGTTATCCTTTTTTTCGCGCTGAAAGTGCGAGTGATTGCCCCTCGGATCGACGAGCGCAGGATGCAAAGCCTTCGGTTTAGACTGACTCGCCGATGAACAGCCGCGAGCGAATGGACGCCGCCATGCGTCCGCCGCAGCAGCCCAACCGGGTCCCCGTGATGTGCCAGCTCGCGCTCGGGCACTACTTCCTCAACACCGGCCTTCCCGCGGCCGAGATCTGGCACGACTCGGAAATGTTCGCTGGCGCGCTCCTCCTGCTGCAGCGGCGCTACGGATTCGACGGCATCCTCGTGAACCTTCCCGGCCGCGATCCTGACTGGCGTGATGCGATCGCAGACATCGAGGAACGCGAAGGGCGTACCCGGATCCGCTGGAGAGAGGGGCCGGTCACAGTCGTTCCGCCCGACGACAATCCACGCGTTCTCGGCGCCGATGGCCGCAAGCGCCGCCCTCCGGCGCTCGCCGATCTCCACCCGCAGCAACTCTTCTACATCGAGCCGCATGACCGCCTCGGCGTCGTGATGCTTGCCGATTTTCCGGACTGGCAGTTCGACACGCTCTCCCGGGTTCGCGCTCTCGCACCCGACGTGTCGGTGCACGGCGAGATCTTTTCTCCGTTCTCCCAGCTCATCGAACTCCTCGGTCCGGCCCAGGCGATGCTGGCGCTCGCCGACGATCCGCGGAAAGTGAAGGCCTGCCTCGAACGGCTCGTCGAAGGGGCGGCCACGCTCGGCGCGGAATTGATCCGCGCGGGCGCCGACGCCGTGCTGATCTCGTCCGCGTATGCGGGCGCGGGCTTCATCTCGCGCGGCCATTACGAGGAGTTCGTGCTCCCGTTCGAGAGCCGGGTGATTGAAAAGATCAAAGCGGATGCGCCCAGTGCGATCGTCTACACGCACACCTGCGGCGCGATCGGAGACCGGTTCGACCTGATGGAAGCGACCGGCACCAACGGCGTCGACACGCTCGACCCACCACCGCTCGGCACGGTCGATCTCGCTGACGCGCGCCGGCGTCTGAGCAAACATGTCTTCATCAAAGGCAATATCGATCCCGTGAACACGGCTTTGCGCGGTACACCCGAGGACTGCCACCGAGAGGCACTGGAGCGCATCGCCATCGCCGGACCGCGCGGCTACATCCTGAGCACAGCCTGCTCGGTCTCGCCACACACGCCCCCGGACAATGTCGAAGCCATTGCGCGCGCGGCCACGGAGTCGCCATGCGCCGTCTGATCCGATTCGCATTCGACGACGTCCGCCCGGCCGACGAAGAGGTGCTGACGCGGATGGGAATGCCGGGCGACGCGCCGGTTGCGCCTGCGGTGCGCACTCTGCTCGACGACGCGCTGGAGAAGATCGCCGCGCTCGCCGAACCGCGCGGCGTCTTCCAATCGATCTCGAAAGCCGACTACGAGATGGTGTACCGCGGCGAAGGACGCAATGCCGCCGAGTCGCCACTGGAACTGATCGCGCCCCGCGCCGAGGCGCTGGCGTTGTTCGTGGGAACGATCGGAGAGAACACGGGAAAAGAGATCCGCACGCTGTTCAGGAAGGACGATCCCGCCCTGGCCATGATGCTCGACGCGTTCGCATCCGAAACGACGAACCGCGTTGCGGAAGCGCTGTCGAGGACGTTCCTTCACGAGCTCCACGGCCAGATCAGCGCCGCCGCGCGAGTCCTCCCGTACAGCCCGGGGTACTGTGGATGGCACGTCACCGGGCAGCGGGCGCTCTTCGCCGCAATCCATCCGCACGACATCGGCGTGACGCTGCAGCCGAGCTGCCTGATGACGCCGCTCAAGTCGGTCTCCGGCGTTCTCGTCGCCGGCGATGCTGCCGTGCATCGCTTCCGTCCGCAATGGGCTTTCTGCGACGAATGCCGTGAGCGCGATTGCGGACCGCGCATGGCGTCCGTGCGATCATGAAGGCATGTCTTTCGACAAGCTCAGGTTCGCCATTCAGGACGGCGACGCGGCCGCCGCGAAAACGCTGACCAGCGCACTCGTCGACTCCGGCTCCGTTCCCGCAGAGATCCTCAATCAGGCGATGCTGCCGGGCATGTCCGTCGTCGGCGCGCGATTTCGCGATCGCGAGATCTTCCTGCCCGACGTCCTCCTCGCCGCACGGGCGATGAAAGCGGCCATGGCCGTGCTCGAGCCGCTGCTCCTCCGCGACCGTGTCCCTTCCGCGGGCGCGATCGTCCTCGGCACCGTGCGCGGCGACCTCCACGACATCGGAAAGAACCTCGTCTCGGTCATGCTCCAGGGCGCCGGCTACCGCGTCGTCGACCTCGGCAGCGACGTCGAGCCGGACGCCTTCATCGACGCCGCTGTCGACGAAGGAGCGTCGGTGATCGGAATGTCGGCGCTGCTCACCACGACCATGACGGAGATGGCCGCGGTCGTCGGACGCATTCGCGAGCGAGAGCTTCATGGACGCGTACGAACGATCGTCGGAGGTGCCGCGGTGTCCGAAGCGTTCGCTTGCGAGATCGGCGCCGACGCCTACGCTTCGGACGCCATGACCGCGGTCGATCGCGTGAAGGCGATGATGGCGGCGAATCCGTCAATCTGAGCGGCTGGGCCGCTGGGATTGTGCAGAAAATCGACTCTGGTCGTCTGCCGCTACATTGAATTCACCACAGAGAACACAGCACAGGCTCGCTCCGCTCGCCCGCAAGCGAGATCGCCTCATAGGTCCCCTCGCCCCGCGGCGCGATGCACCAACCGCTCGGATCGAAGGTCCGCGGGGCGAGGGGACCGGTCGCCCGATCGTTTTGGCACAAGGAAATCTTCGCGTGGCGTGCAGAAACTTCGAGCTGGTAGTACAGAGAAGGCTCTCCGCTTGCGCGTGATCGAAGGTGTTCCACTTGAGAGCCGCGGAAGGGAAAAAAAGACCTTGGCGCACGGGACGCAACCCCGCAGGTCGGTAAGTACCGAGAGTGGGACTGAATCTCTGTGTTCTCAGTGCTCTCTGTGGTGAATCTCCGTGGTGAATGGCAGGGCGGTAATCGAGGCACAACCTTCAAAATGACGGAACATGAAGATGATGCTCACCTTTCGACAGCGGCTCGCTTCGAACACGATCATCGGCGACGGCGGCTGGGGCGCGCTCCTCGGCGATCGCGGGCTGCCGGCCGGTGCGGCGCCCGAGCGATGGACGCTGGAGAAGCCGGAGATCATCGAGGAGATCGCCCGTGCCTACGTCGACGCCCGCGCCGAGCTGATCACGACGAATACATTCGGTGGCTCTCCGATCCGCCTCGCGCAGCACCGCCTCGGCGATCGGGTCGAGGAGATCAATCGCCGCGCCGTGGAGATCGTGCGCAAGGCCGCCGCAGGCCGCGCCTTCGTCAGCGCTTCCATCGGCCCGACGGGACGACTCCTCGCGCCGTTAGGCGATGCCGATCCCGCCGATGTCGAGCGAGGCTTCGCACAGCAGGCAGGCGTGCTCGTCGACGCCGGCGCGGACCTCGTCTGCATCGAGACCATGACCGATCTCGAGGAAGCACTGCTCGCCGTGCGTGCCGTGCGGTCGGTCTCGGCCGAGATCCCCGTGATCGCCACGATGACGTTCGACCTGACGCCGCGCGGCCCGTTCACGGTCATGGGCGTGTCGGTCCCGCAGGCGGCCGGAGCGCTCGCCGCGGCGGGAGCGGACGTCGTCGGGTCGAACTGCGGAGCGGGAGTTGAGGAGATGCTCGTCGTGGCGGAGGCGTTCCTGGCATGCGCGAACGTGCCGGTGGCGATTCAGCCGAACGCCGGTCTGCCGCTGCTGAAAGATGGAAGGTTGACGTATCCCGATTCCCCCGCGCGTTTCGCCGAAGCCGTGGCCCCGCTGGCCGCGCGCGGCGTGCGCATCCTCGGCGGCTGCTGCGGAACGACGCCGGCCCACATCCACGCGTTGCGCGAGCGGGTCGGTCGTTAGGCCGTTCCGATCGGTGTGGAGCCCCGTCACTCTGAGCCGGCGGAGCCGCATGGGAGGGTGGGCAGGGCGGAGCGGCGAAGCGCGGCGAAGAGTCTCTAACCTGCTAATCGTCCCGGTAAGAGATCCTTCGCCGCGCTTCACCGCTCCCGCCGTCCACCACCCCCGCGGTTCCGCCGGCTCAGGGTCAGGATGACGGGGGAGCGGTTGCGCCGGCTCAGGATGACGTGGGAGCGGCCACTCAGTGGTCCGGCACCACAACGCCGACCTTCACCGTCGATCTGCCGCGCACTCCGTTGTCGTCGATGGTGCGGGCTTCGACTCGGGCCGAAGCGCCGGAGAGAAGAAGAGCGGCGGGAAGCGTCCAGCGTTTGGAGAAGCTGAAGCGGAGGTACTTGCCTGCCTCGATCGACGCCGGATAGCCGCGGTCCGTGATGAAGCTCGGCGGAAACGTCTGGCTGCGCACGACCACGCTCTTGAAGGCCATGGCCTCGACGGTGAAGTCCTCGATCCGCACCCCCACGCCGCCCGCCTCCCGCATGATGATGTCGAAGTTCAGCTCGTACAGGTCACGACCGAGGGGATGGGCCACGATCGGATTCGGCTCCACGGAGAGCTCCAGGCGGCCGCGCAATGGGACAGCCTGTTCGTGAGGCAGACCGGAGCATCCGAAAAGCCCCAGAACAGCGGCGAGCGCGAGGATCGAGCGGCTCATGGTCTCAGGCTATTCATTCGTCCGGCCGCTCCACAAGTTTCACGGACCTTCGCGCCGAAGGGGACCGACTCTGCGGCCGGCCGCCGAATCATCGATGAGCGTCTACCAATCATCGGTTCGCCTCACCCTCATTGGGTTGCGGCCATCCGGCCTCTCTGTGTCCTCTGTGCTCTTTGTGGTGAGCTCTCGTGGTGAAAATCTCTCAACCGGGAATGACGCTGCCGGCCTCCACCCGTTTCCCATCGACCCTGATCGAGTCGCCTTCGATGGCGATCTCGATCGTCTTCCCTCGCCATGGACGCGTCATCCGCACGCGATTCCATGACGGCGGCAGGCAGGGGTCGATGCGCAGGCCTTCCCACTCCGGGCGGACGCCGAAGACCCATTCCGAGACGATGCGGTGGAGCCAGGCCGCCGATCCGGTGTACCAGGTCCAGCCGGCGCGGCCGTACCACGGCGACTGCGGTCCGTCGACGTTGCCGGGCAGGACGTACGGCTCGGCCCAGTAGCGCTCCGGGTCCTTGTTGGTGGCGTCGATTGCGTCTAACAGAAATCCGACGAGCTCGCGGTCCTTCATCTTCGCCGCAGCGCCGATGGCCCACGTGGCGGCATGAGTGTAGACGCCGCCGTTCTCGCGCAGGCCCGGCGCGTAGCGGGTGATGTAGCCGATGCGCTCGTCGGGCGTGTCGTAGGCCGGCGCCAGAAGGAGCGCCCCCGACTCGCTGACGAGATGCTCGCGCACCGCGGCCATGCAGCTTTTCGCGCGATCAGGCGGTGCGACGTCGTTGAGGACCGCCCAGGTCTGGGCGTTGAGATAGATCCTCCCCTGCTGGTTCGAGGCGCTCCCGATCTTCTCCCCCGAGTCGAGGGTGGCACGCCAGTACCAGCGGCCGTCCCAGGCCACGTCGTTGATGACGCCGACCAGCCGCTTGCGGCGCTCGTCGTAGTCGGCGGCGAACGCCGCACGTCCGGTGCGCCGATGGATCTCCGACCAGTCGCGCAGCAGCCCGGCCAGGAAGTGCCCGAGCCACACCGACTCGCCCTTCTCCTCGAGGCCGACCGCGGAGAGTCCGTCGTTCCAGTCGCCCGCGCCGATCAGCGGCAGGCCCCGAGGACTGGTGCGGCCAAAGACGCGCTCGAACGCGCGCCGCACGTGCTCCTCGAGCGGCGCCGGCGTCTCCTCGTCGAGAAACGGCGCCTGATCCGCGAGCACGCTGGCGTCGCCGGCCTCGCGGATGTAGCTCGCGGTCACGAACGAAAGCCAGAGCAGGTCGTCGGTCATTTTCGTGACGTGTCCCTGCTCGGACAGCGGGTGCCACCAGTGGTACACCGAGCCATCGGCGAACTGATGCGCAGCGTGAAGGGCGATCTGATCGCGGCAGTGCGCCGGGTCGATCGTCAGCCACACCTGCGAGTCCTGCAGCTGGTCGCGGAAGCCGAAGGCGCCGCTCTGCTGGTAATAGCCGGCACGGCCCCACAGCCGCGCGGAGATGGCCTGGTATCGGACCCAGTCGTTGATGAACGAGTCGAAACGGCGGTCGGGCGTCTCCATCCGATGTTCCGCCAGCCGTTCGCTCCACGATGCATTCACCTCCTCGAGAGCGCGCTCCATGGTCGCGACGTCCAGCGATTTCGCCAGCAGTGACGCGGCCGCATCATGGTCGCGATCGACGGCGATCGCGAAGCCGATCGACTTCTCCTCGCCCGCCGCGAGCTCGACGGCCATGCGCATGGCCCCGACCGGATCGTGATGACGCCCGAAAAACGACGGCCACTCCGGTTCCGCGAGAGCCGCCGGCGCGCGCAGGGTTCCGTTGCGGCCGGTGAATGCGGCCTTGTCGCCTTCCGCAGTGACGACGGCGCCGGTCGTCCCGAAGCCGGCCACGTAAGGGAAGTCGCGGTTCCAGTGGCCCCAGCGCTTCGAGCCGACGTCCCACATGTGATTCCAGCCGAAGACGGCATTCTCCCGGCGAGCGGTCTCGATGAAGAGCTTGTGGAACTCGCGCCGCGGCGCGGGCGTGACCCCGCAGCACCATTCGAGATACCCGGTGAGCTCGAGCCTGCGGCTCTTCGCGCTCCGATTCCGGAGCTTCACGATCCAGAGCTCGACGGTTTTGTGGGCGTGAGCGAAGAGCGTCCAGCTGCTGGCGATCCCGCTGTTCTCGATTTCGAAGGTCGTGTACCCGATGCCGTGACGGCAGGCGAACGAATCGCCATCGTTCCAGACGGGCGCCGGGGAAAGAGACCACAGCGCACCCGATTCCGCGTCGCGCAGGTAGAGGAACTTGCCGCTCGTGTCGACCGCGAAATCCTGTTGCCACCAGTTGACGACGGCCAGCTGCGAGTTGTCGATCCAGGTGAAGCCGCTGCCGCTCTGGGCGACGGCGAGGCCGAAGCGCGGGTTGGCGATGACATTGGCCCACGGCCGCGGCGGGCGTGGATCGGTGATGACGTACTCGCGGCCATCCTCCGAGAAATGGCCGTAACGGTTGCTGGTCATTCCGGGCTCCTCTTGGGGCGAACGCGATGCGGAAACCGTGCGCGTGCCGTGTCGCCGGGCGAGACTACCATTCCCCGCCAGGGAGGGCTGGCGCAAAACAGGCCGCGGTTGCGCGGTTCTGCGGTTCCGCGGTTACGCGGCGGGCGACAGGCGCGTGTTGATATCCACCGCGGAACCGCGCAACCGCGCAACCGCGTAACCCTGCACCGGGTCCTACTGCTGAACGAGGAGCTTGTTCTTTGCCAGGAAGGCGTCGATCAGAGCATTGACCTCGGCCGGCTTCTCCGTGTGCAGGAAGTGGCTCACGCCGTCGAGCACGACGTAATCGAGGTTCGGGGCGAGCTTGTGTGCGTAGGCCTCGTACTCCGGAGTCCACATCGGGGTCCTGGCGTGGATCAGCAGCATCGGGACGCGGATCGGGTCGTCGTTCCAGAGGCTGAGATCGAACATGCCGGCGGCGGTGCTGGCCACCACGTGCTGCGGCGTGGCCAGCATGACCTCGCGGATGTGCGTCTTGTACGGCGTGTCCGGCGCGGCGGCCAGCATGCCGTCGATCATCTGTGCTGCAGTGGCCTGATAGGCGGGGCCGTGCAGATTGGCCATGACCATGTCGATGGTCTTCTGGCTGGTGATCATGGCCTTGACCGAGCCGTCGAGCGAGACGATGCCCGCCGTCCGTTTCGGGTAGAGGCGGTAGAACTGCCGCGACACCGGCATGCCCATGCTGTGGCCGACGAGCACCGCGCGCCTGACGTGGGCGTCGTCGAGAACGCGGCGGATCGCGTCGGCGAAGACGCTCTGCGTGTACTCGATCTCCGGCTTGTCGCTGGCGCCGTGGCCCGGCAGGTCGATGGCGATCACGTGCATGCGGTTCGCGAAATGCGGGACCTGCCCGGCGAAGTAGCTCATGTCGCACGTCCAGCCGTGCACGAAGACGAGAGCGTCCTTCCCGCTGCCCCACGACTTGTAATGAATGCGGCCGGTCGGTCCGCCGGCCCAGTGGGAGGGAGCGTCGCTGATGACGTCCGGGAGCGCCACGCCGGCGGAGGTGAGCATGGCGAAGAAAGCGACCGAAGCGACGCGGCGGAAGCGATTCATCGATGACCTCCGAGCTGTGAGCTCGGCGTCACGATACTCGGGCGAGCACGAACAGCGCTGTGATGGTCGGCCGGGTGCGCAGACCGGCCTCGTCGGTCTCCTCGAACGTGAAGTCGTCGATCGTCAACGAGCTGCGGCGGCGCGACGAGAAATCGGGAACTGCGCCGGGCCGGGGCTGATGGAGAAAAGTTCGGGAACGGAATCCGGCGCTGCCAAATAGCTGCAGCCAATCGTCGACGGAGAGGATCGAGCGGTGGTAGTGAATTCCGCTGTGCAGGTTCCGCTCGTTCTCGTCTCGCACCGGCGGCACGGCGACGATGACCGTCCCATCCATGGATAACACCTTTCGCGCCCCGCCGAGAAAGCGCTCGGGATGATGAAGGTGCTCGATCGAGTTCGAGGCCACGATCACGTCCACCGATCCGGCGGGAAGGTCGAGCTGCTCGAGGCCGGCCACCTCGAAGCGAACGCCGGGTGAAGCGTAATGCCGCCGCGCGTAGCGGATGCTGGCGCGGTCGAGATCGACTCCCAGGACCGAGACCGCGCCGCGACGCGCGAGCTCCGATGTGCCGTAGCCGGTTCCACATCCGGCGTCGAGAACGCGCCGGCCCTCGCAGAATGCCGCCGCGAACCCGTAGAGCGACTGATGCGCGACGAACAGGTCGTTGGCCACACCCGGCCACACGGACTCGCTGAACGGGCGCAGGCCCGCCAGAACCTTGCGGGTTCCATTGACGATGCGCAGGAGCGTCTGATTGGTCATGAATATTGCGATTTAGGATTTGAGATTGATGATTTAGGCTCTTCGTGAACTGCAGTGCGTAGGCGGTTCGACTGTCGCCGCCCGCGACGGGTTTTCTTGACCACAGAGAGCACAGAGACGCTTGCGCGATGAACTCTCTGTACCACTAACTCGAAGGTTCTGCGCGCCGGGCGAAGATTTCCTTGAAGAAACGGCAGGGCGACCGGTCCCCTCGCCTCCGTGCTCCCCGACGAACAACCTCGCAGAATTGACCCGCACGGGGCGAGGGGACCTATGAGGCTAGCTTCAGTTGCGGGCGATTGGAGCGAGCCTGTGCTGTGCTCTCTGTGTGCTCTGTGGTGAAAAAACAAGCGAGCCGATACCTTAGCTGCGTCTCGGACAATTCAGCTGACTCATGTGGGATCGCTAATCTTTGGCCAGCGCACCATCATCGTGTAGATGTCACCCCAATGGCCTTAAGTTAAGCGACACTATGGCCGAAGTGGGAGGGTGTGATGGGCGGCCAGAGGAAAGAACGAGACCTGGAAGGGTTGGGTGTGTTGGATGTGGCGTTTCCGCTTGAGGAAGTGCG